>CAZYNP010000002.1:0-250874 GCA_964647995.1 uncultured Cytophagia bacterium | reverse complement strand
GTGCTCGAGCGCCCTGGCTCATTTTTCTGCTGGGTTATTTTTATTTCTTCATCGGCGCGTTCTGGGTTTATGACAGAGACGGACTCCATCTTTTTCTTGCAGTACCACCCAGCCGTTCCCTGATCGTCAAATTGGGGCACACAACCAGAATTGCATTCGAGCACCACGTGGCATTTCGATTATGCACTTTATTCAAAATCGACCAGGCTGCCAGCATCGCCATAACCACGGTCTTACCGCTGCCTGTCGCCATTTTTATACATTGACGCTTCAATGGTGGGAAATTATCTTCCAGCGGGATGTCTGGTGGAACAGCAGTATTGTGCTGGCAAGGCTTGTGAATTTCATTGAGCCAGATGATGGTTTCGGCTGCTTCGATCTGACAAAAAAATAATCTGCGCTCCCGCTCTGGCGCAGTCCAGTGGCGCAATAGCTGCCGTGTCACCTGACTGGTGCCTTTATACCCTCCCTCTCGCCACTTGCGTACTTGATCTCTAATTTTATTCACTTCTCCCAGTTCGACCATTTCTTCCTCGGCAAACATGCTGGTTTGAGCCGCATCCACACGGCGGCGGCTGCGGAAGTAATAATGCGCTGGTCGACGGCCTGGGGCTTTTACAGGCAAGCCTGAGGTAGAATCGTAGACCCAATATTGGGTGGGCTCTTCGAAAGGAGTGTTGATAATGGGTTCGTCGACGGCTAAATGTCGTTGTGGAGTTTTCATTTTTGTCCTTTTTGTTTTGGAACGAGTCAGATGGACTCCATCTTGCAGATGGAGTCCATCTGACCTATGCTCCGATGCAAATACCAGATGGACTCCACCTCGCAGGTGGAGTCCATCTGGCCTATTCTCTCATACTAAACAATCGCACTCAAATCATCATCACAAATTCGCTGATTCGAAAAGGCGATAAACTCTTCCAGAGATGAAAATTGATTTCTGATAACTTCGGTTTTGGGTAATGTTCCTTTTCTCATTCCAATATAATCCTGATAACTGGAATAAGTCCAATCTTCAAGTTTATCGACCAAGCCTGAAACAACAGGGTTTTGATGAATATAGGCGGCAGCAGTGGTCAAATAATTATCGCTGTGGATCAACACCGCTTTGGTGTGATGCTAAAATAAACTGCCGTGGCGTTTGTAGCGCTTGTTAATCGCTTTGGTATATGAGCTTAACCAGATGCCGATGTTCTTCTGAATTTTTGAAATATCTGCTGAAACGATATAAACCAAAAAATGAAAGTGCGTGGGCATCAAGCAATAGGCCAGGGTATCTATCAGCGAAACCAAATAATCTCGGTATTTTTTCAAGAAATAAAGGTAATTTTCGGGATACTTGAAAGCGATTTCTTTGTTGTTCGTTCGATTGTAAATGTGGTAATAGTAGCCTTGATAAAGTTCCATGTTTGCTCCTTTCCGAAAGATGGACTCCACCTCGCAGGTGGAGTCCATCTTTCTCTGGTTCATCTGGTTCAGCCGAGATGGAGTCCACCTCTGAGGTGGACTCCATCTTTTCTCTCTCCAATCAATACTTCCCATCCAGCTTCACCACCCGCATCACCTCATTCCCTCGCTGATCAATCACTTTCACGGCGGCTTTCTTGTGCTTGCCAGATTTGAACGGCAGGGAAACCTGTCCCGTCAGCAGATCAAACCGATCTTCGTCTAATTTTCCTTTCAACGCTCGCTCTAATTTTTTCCAGGCGTCTTTATTCGGGAAAAATGCCTGGACGATGCAGAACGTTCGACCATCGTAATCGGTATCGATGAACCAGGCGGCTACCTTGCTGGCATTTTCTGAATGCACCGTACCTTCAATCGGATCGCACACATCCACGCCTAATAATTTTCTAATAACTTCATCGCCGTCTTTTGTCAATTCAATATCTGGCTCACCAAATACAGTGAATAACTGGCTGGAGGCAGTGGTTTTGAGCAGATCGCCGCCTTCAGCATCTTTCAAAATCACATCAAGACGAATGTGCGACAGATGCGCCTTCAGTTTGGGATGGGGATTGGCTTCGATAGCAGCCTGGGCTTCGGGATCAAAGGCAAAGCCACAAAAGATGATTTCATCATAGCCGCCACGATAGGCCTCCCGCAAGCCGTCTTCCACATAATTCCAGGGCCATTGCCATGCTGCTATCAAAAGGTTTTTAAAGACGGAGCCTGGCCAGCAACATGCTGTCCGAAAAGTCAGGGACGACTTTCCATCTGCTAAAAAGCTGGTGACGATCATCTGGTAATAGGATTCTCAAAAATTCACCCCAAACGACACCCGATGCACGTCTGACAAAATATCATAGACGGAATAGGCATAGTCCACGCCCAGCAGAATTCCCGAAACAAAAGCGGTAATACCGCAGCCCAAATTGTATTGTTCGTCATCATGGTTCAGCTTGTAGCCGCCGCGGAAAAACAGGCGATCGTAGAACGAAACCTCAGTCCCAAAATGAATTCGCTCGCGATTATCGTTGGGGTGAACGGCATCGATGGCCACCACCGCTCGGGCAAATTGGGTGGTAAAAATATCCATAGCGATGCCAAACTCGAAATTGAGCGGCAGCGGGTAGGTTTCGGTCTCCAGCCGGGTCGGAACCAGGCGATTGGGAAAATTGGGATGATCATCATAGGTGACTTTGAGATCGGGACCATCGAATTTCATATCCGGGCCAAAATTGGTCATGCTCATCGCCAGGGTTAGATGTTTGAAGTCCAACTGATACTGCGTGCCCACATCGAACGAGATGCCAGTTGCCGTTTCGTTCCAGATGCGCTGTTGAATATATCTTGCCGTCAAGCCGACCCGAAAACGATCCGTCAAATTTCTGGCATAGGTCAGGCCCAGGGCCAAATCCATGGCATCGAAGAAACGACCATTCCCATTGGGCGCGAATTCAGTGGTCACCTCCATTTCGGCCATTCCCAGGGATACCATGCTGGCGGCAAATGCCCCGAACGCGCCGGCATTATAGATGTAGCTGGCTGCATTGACATTGAAGGTGTCGAACCATCTGGTGTGCGAAAAATGGGCGGAATGGGTTTTTGCCTGAGCAATACCGGCCGGATTCCAGAATACCGAAGTGGCATCATGACAGATGCCGACATAGGCGCCCCCCATTCCGGCAGCCCGGGCACTGATCGGTATCTTCAAAAATTGGGCGCCGCTGGTTCCCAGGTTAGGATTCTGAGCGATCAATTGAAGTGCCCAGAGCAAGGTAATTATTGCGACCAGATTTGTTTTTTTCATATTTACTCACCTGCTTTTTATTTACTTCATTTGCTCATAAGAAACATGTGAATAATTTCCAAATTTCAACTATCAAATTCAAGATTTCAATTTTCCAACCCTCAGACAAAGGCAATAGAAAAAACTGGCGTTGAATATTGAACATTCGATATTGTCTGGGATTTGAAGTTTGGCGATTGTTATTTTATATTTTCCTTGACTCGTTGGTTCGCCACTCCCGAACTATTTGATTACTGCAAAAGTACTCTTGTATTGGGCCTCTCTGGTTTTTACGATATAAAGATACACGCCCGAAGCGATCTCCCGGCCTCCCTCGGCGCGCAGGTCCCAGGTTTCGGTGCCGTGAGTGGCATTGTGCGCAATGGTTTTGACCCGATCCCCAGCAATGGTGAAAATATAAATAGTGCACTGCTGCGGCAGGTTAATGAACTGAATCTGTCGAATCGGTTCCCGGCGCAGTTCGCCGAATTCAGGTTCATACAGTGACGAGACCAGATAAGGATTGGGCACCACGCGAATTTTCTCCAGCTCGCTTTGCGCGCGCACTGGCTCGATCGCTGCACCTTTGATTTTGAAGCGATAGGCATCCCGAATGTTGGGCATGATTGGCACCACGGTCGCCACAGCAAACGCATTGCCAGGCCCGGGGGGAGCGTTCGGTTCAAATTCGATCCGACCGCGAAGGCCATCGAATTCGAACGTGTCCAAATTGTAGAGCGTGTCAATCGTGACGGAATTGCCGGCAGAATAGGTGATCAGCAACGAAACGAAAGCTTTGCCCGCCGGATCAAAACCATTTTGGGAAACGGAAATCAGGTAGGTATTGTTTTTCACCAGGCTCTCATCAAATACCGAAAAAGTCAGAACCAGTTTATCGGTTCCGCCGACCCGGGAAACGCTCTGGATCAGGTCGGGTGGCCTCAGGTGAAAGATCACCCCGTCGGTGGTCGCATGCTGTTTGCTGAACAAGAAAGGCTGGGGCGCAATGACCGTGTCCTGATTGTTGCGAATGACATAAATCGCATAATTGTAGGTCAGATAATCGCCAGCTTTGGGCAAATATTCTGGGGCCGCACCGGGATCTGGATCTTCAACCTTTATTTTCATGCCGGCGTTGAGCGAATAGGTCGTCCCGGAACGATAATTGCGCGGATCGGAGCCAATATAATCCCCGGTGTTCAGATCGATGAGATGAAAGGCCGTGGGTGAAATGAATTCGATACCGTACCGTTTGGCTTCGGTTTTGGACGAATCGGTAATAATCGGAATGATCCGCGTTTTCAATGTGCCCTGGAGTGTCCGCTGAACATAGGTGAATTTCACCACGTATTCGCGATCTCCCAACGAATCCTGATCGATGGGCTCGACATCGAGCACGTAATTGGATTTGCCCTGGCCCAGATGTTGCACCTCAGCGGCTGAGACGGGAGTCCGGCCGGTAGCTTTCGATTTGGGAATCACGGCCACTGTATTGATGGCGTCAGGCGAATTGCCGCGGGGACTTTCCAGGCTTTCCACCGATTCATCCCCGCGATCGTAAGCCGTGATGGTGTACCAATATTCAAAACCATTCTCCACCGTGGTATCGGTGTAGCTGTATTGGAGACCCGTATCCAGGCCCCGGTTGTTGATGATATCGAACTGGGCGATGGGAACTGGATTCTCACCCACCGATGGATCCACATTGCGATCCCATTGGTCCCAATGCAGGCCTTTATCCAGGCTCTTATAAATCCGATAGCCTTCGAAATCGTATTGACCGGAATAGTTATCTTTGGAAAGCTCGGCGATGTCATTCCAGAACAGGGTGACAAAGCCATCGCCGGCAAAGGCGCTGAGGGTTGGCGTTTTTGGTGGCTTGCTGATCTCGAAGTCGAAAGCCAGCACCCGTTGGGCCGTTGCCAGCGAAGCAAAGAGATCTTCTTTATTGTTTCCAGCGACCAGAGCAGTATAGAATGTCAGGGTATCGCCGACGGGCAGGTGGTATGGGCCAGAGCTGATGGTTCCCAGAATGTCCAGGCCGGAAGCCGGAATCGTCGCCGGATCGTCATAATGAATGCTGCCGCTGTTGCCGGTGTGAAAGAATTTCGGAACCAGGGAAGCCGGCTTGATCCAATTGGGATTGCTGGATAGAATCGCATACTGCAAGCTGTCGTCATCGCGGTCATCATCGTAGAGATTATAATGCATGTCGGTGACGCCCAATTCTTTACCAGCGACCGCTGGCGTTTTGAGCATGGCAACGCCGAAAAAACCAGTCACGCCCCCAGGCCATTCGTCGGATTTGCCGTCATCAAAAAAATAGAGGAAATTGTTCTGCCTATCAAAATCCAGGCGATCGTCGAGATATTCGGGCACACCGCCGCTGACGTTGCCGATATCCATGTCGCAATACATGGCAAAATAGAGGCTATCCAGATCCTGGGTCCCCCGATTGATGATTTCGAATTTGAAGAAAATGAGATTCTGGGCAAATTTGACACCATACGCATAGCCGGTCTGGGCGACAGTGATTCCCAGCACTTTGACCGAGTTCTTGGCATCGTCATAAACACAATAGCTATCCTGATCGGATTTGAAGATCGGATTGCCAGCGGCATCCTTGACCGGCCAACCGATGGTTGGGGGCCAGGAATTGGGATTGTCGCTAAAGGCAATTTTGGCATATTCACGATTGTGATAGCCACCGACGGCTTCCCATTCCTCATTGGTAGTGAATCGGCCTTGAATGACATTGCCGGGAATTGCAACCATGGGATTGATGCGATAGATATAGTGTTTCGCAGAGCCGATGGGAAATTCGCCCGACGGGCCCTGCGTCAGTCTTCTTGGATAGAGCTTCCCACGATTCTCAAAAAACAGCCCGATATTGCTGGCATTGTGCGTCCCACCGGCGCGATCCTCAACGCCACTCGGTTTCTCAATGTAGCTATCTTGCGCGTCTTTGTCGCTCTCTTTAAAGACCTCCTGGGCGAAAATCACCGGCGCCAGGATTAAAATTGCCTGAAGAATTGCAATTATTTTTTTCATCATATATCACCGTTATTTTAAGCATGAAACGTCAAAAGTCAGCAGTCGACAGTTGCCAGTCAGCAGTCAGCAGTTGCCAGTCGCCAGCCAATGGTTGGCAGTTTGATAGAGTCTGAGATCATGATTGATCGACTTTGCTTTTTTTGTGAAATGACTTGGACTGAATAAATCGGAATTAAAACAGTGCCCCCAATTTATTTTATTCATCAATCCCCCAGCCTGGCAAAGCCAGGATCAAAAAGCAATAAACTCTCTCCCACAGAAATGCGATCCCACAGAAATGAATTCGTGTTTCTTTTCTGAGAGCTATAAAGTCTTTGCTCCCTGACCAAGAATTGAGCTTCTCAGGACCTAATAAACTGATGACCTAAAACCTCAATCCCATCCCCAACCGAATGCTGCGAGGCGGACCATAATTGGAGGGGTCTCTCATGTATTCCTGGGAATGGCCGCCGACAAAGGTAAAATCGGGTTCGCCGGTGTCTCCATACACATAGAGGATATTGCGGTGGTCGGTCAGGTTCAATATTTCGGCAAAGGCCCGAATCTTGATATTTTTGGCGATCAAAACTTCTTTGCCAACTTCCAGATCGATGCTGTAACGGCCGGGCATACGGAGGGAATTTCGCTCCACGAAGCCAATATCCCTGCCAGTGGGCGTATAGGGAAAGCCGGAGCTGGCTTTCAATATCACACTGTAATCGGTATTTGCCAGCGGGCGACGGCCGAGGACAACCGGTCCTTCGTTTTTGGGAATTCTGAAAATCGCCTCCAGGCTCAAATTATGTCGCTGGTCAAAATTCAGGAAATACAATCTGGTCGATTCCTGAGTGCCGGGGTATTGTTCAGTCTCCGAAGAGGCGCTCCCTTTTGCGATCAGGAAGGTATAGCTCAGTCCGCCGGAGAGATATTTGCCGGGTCGCATATCGACATTGATCTCGAACCCCTTCATGTTGGCGTAATCTTCATTGATGTACACCGTATAGCCGACATAGCGGCCGGTGTTGCCCATGAAGGCCTCGTAATAGCGAGTACCGATCAAGCCGGTGACGTCTTTATAATAAGCCGTAAAATGAGCAGCGATGCGATCGGAAAATTGATGGGAGAGTCCGACTTCATACGCAATGGTCCGCTCCGCATCGAGGCTGGGCTGACCGAACAATGGCTCCCGGACATTCAAATCGTACTGCTGATTTTCGAACAGATATTGGTATTCCGGGTTTTGAAAGAAATGCCCGTAAGCAAAATGCAGCTTGGTTTTTTCCGAAACCGGATGGGCGATTCCGATACGTGGGCTCCATTGCGACCGGGATTTCACCTTAACCAGCGACGATTGCGTGTTCAGGGGATCCTGGCGGAAATTGGCATTGGCGTTGAAATAATCATAGCGCAGCCCGACGTTGATAATCAAGAACGGAAATTCGATTTTGTCTTGAAAATAGGCGGCGGCCTCAAAGGGTTGAATTTGGTAGTCGTTGATATAGGGAAAATTTCGTTTGGGATCATAAATGCTAAACAGCTTGAGCCAATGTTTTTTGTATTGCAAGCCCAGTTTGAGTTCGTTGATTTTGCCTGCCTGCCAGACCATGTCGCCTTTGAAATCCGCGGTTTTGGTGCGGCTATCGATTATTTCCAAGGGGTCGGCTTTTTGCCAGAATTCATAGCCGTTGCCCGCAGTGCTGAGATATTCCCGCTGGGTGGTGGATAAATACTCTGACGTATCTTTATCCACGCCGGAATAGTACTTTTGCTCTAAATAAGATGCGCGGAGGTCATAGAACACGTTGGTGTTCAGCGTATGGGTGGCGGTCAGCACCGTTTGCCAGCTCTGCCGTCGGCTGCGCTGATATTGCTCGGGAATGTACTTGAAATCATGGTTGTAATTTTGGCGTTTGCCTTTGCTGCCGCGGTTGGAAAGGACGAGTTTAAAATTGGGTGACAAATTAAAGGAAAATTTGTTGAACAGGGTCAGGCTGCGATCATAGCCGAACGGCAAATAGCTGCCCCAATCATTTTTTTCACCGGAAATAAAATATTTGATCTTTTTGGTAAACAGCGGCCCACCCAGATTGCCATTAATTCTTGATTCGCCCAATTGGTCATAGCGATCAATACCGAACTGACTGGTTCGCGCTTCGAAACTGCCGCTATGTTGTTCTCCGCCATCCCGCGTCACAATGTTGACCACGCCACTCAAGGCATTGCCGTACTCTGCATTGAAAGTACCGCTCAGCAGGCTCATCTCTTGAATGGCATCGTTATTGATCTGGGTGATCATGCGACCCAGCAGCGGATCCTGGACATACATGCCATCGATCATAAATGCCAGTTCATTGGAACGGCCACCGCGAATATGGAGGCTACCCTCTTGATCCGTGACGCCAGCTTGCAAAGCAAGCACATCCCCAAAATCGGACACCGGCAAGCCTTCGATCTCATCGCGACGCATGACCGAGCTGGAGCTGGTGAGATCCTTTTGAATCAGGGGTCGTTCGGCCACAACGACAACCTCCTGGGCCAGATCGAGCACCGATTGCTTGAGCTTGATCGATAGCACTGTGGTTTGATCAACGATAATTTTTACATCGGAAATCGTTACGGGTTCATAGCCAATATAATTGGCTTTGAGATTTACCGTGCCGGGTGGAATATTGAGAATGACAAAGCGGCCTTTCAAATCGGATGCTGCCCCCAGAGAAGTGCCAGCGATCTGAATATTAGCGCCAGCCAGTGGTTCGCCCGTATTGGCATCAGTTATGGTTCCCGCCAGCTTACCAGTGACGCCAGCCATGAGGCTCACGGGCAACAGGAACAGCAGGAATATAATTGTTCTTTTCATTTTTTCCAGCCTCACGATATTTGTTAATGAGCTGTAGGACAGGATGGCATCCTGTCCTACAATGCTGCGATTAACGCACCAGCAACATCTTTTTGCTCAGCGTTGCTTTCTCCGCGTTCAGTCGATAAATATAAATCCCGGAGCCAACTTCTCTCCCCAGATTATCCTTCCCATCCCAGACGGCGAGATGCGAGCCCGCTTTAAAATCGCCCGCAGCGATGACCTTGACCAACTGTCCCTGCAAGTTATAAACAGCCAATTTGATATTGGCATTGTTGTTGAGCTCGAATTGAATTGTGGTCGTGGGATTGAACGGATTGGGGTAATTTTGTCGCAATGATAACGATTTTGGCAATCTCGAATCAGTTGCTGGTTCAACTGAGACCAGGACATTATCGTACTTCTTTTGGGCCGAATCCGCCACGGCGAACAGTTCGCTTTCGACGTCAGCATAACCAATTGCATAAGTCAGCGTAACCGAATCGCCAGCGGCAATGGTGTAGGCGCCGGCATTGAGGCTATAAATCGAGCCATCACCGCCAGCGGTCATGGTCGTATCAAAACCGGGGTCGGCGGTCATGTGATAACGGGTGGAGTCAGTAGCCGCATCGGAACTGGGATCGGCCGGCGAATAGACGGACCAATCCAGGGCGTGATAGGAATAGGGCTCTTTGGATAATAACCGAAAACCAGCATGAGGCGTTTCGCCCTCACGATAGCAATAGGCAATGCGATGGTCGGCGTTATATTTATTGGTCTCGCCACCATAATTGCCAGCAATGCGGGGTACCGTCACGAGGCCCAGATAAAGCGTAACTTCCTTTGAGGAGTCATTGATCACCGTGTATCGAGCAATAAGATACGGTTTGTTATTCCAGGCATAGACATGCACCTTAAAAGTCACATCCGGTGGCAAATTGGAATAACTATTGTCGTAAACGGCAACGGCTTCGATATCCGCCAGGGTTGGCGGGGTCACTTGATATGCTGGCACCACAGCGTCCTGATCCTCATTATAATCGCACACCGCCTTTTCCGATAATGCGGCGATGATGTTGATTCGGTCAAGCTGTCGCGCGTCACTGCTGGATGGGGCATAGAGCCGAATGCTGCCGGCGTTGCTCAATCTGACGCCGATTTTGCCAGTATCAAAGGTGATTTGCGCCTGCGTCTGATTCAAATAAACGCCCAGAATTAGCAACAGACACAGCATGATTGTGGTAGCTTTTCTTGACATAGTAACCTCCTTGAAATTAAGTAAATTATTTTTTAACAGCCTAAATATACAAAACTAATCCTATAATGTCAAGCGGTAAGACGGCTTCAGATAAAATCCAAAATTCAGCGAAATAGTTTTTCTAAGATTGCTCTATGAGAGTGGGATGTGGAATCCAGTTATTAACTGTTTCTGCAAATCAGAGGAAAAAGCTGATTTGGTTTTAACGCAACACAACCAATTTCCTGGATTGTAAAACTCCATCCACTTCGATCCGATACACATAAACTCCGCTGGCGAATTCGGATGCATCCCAGGCGTATTGATAAGTCCCTGCAAATAGTTTTTGGGAGACCAACGTGGCAATTACTTCGCCCGTGGAATTAAAAATTTGCAACCTTACAAACGAAGCGCCGGGCAATGAAAATGCAATTGTCGTATGCGCATTAAACGGATTGGGATAATTTTGATCAAGATTGAACAATTCGATGGGTCGATTAGATTTTTCATCCTTGACTTTTGTCGCTTCGACGTTTAAATTAAATTCGTCCCCGACTTTCAAGCAGTGCAGTCGAGCGTTGACCAGGCCGCGATAGTTGGTGGCCCGATTGCCGGTACGGGTGTAACTGACGCATTGGTGGGTCATGCCGTTGGTGTCCAGAATGTACACGATCCCCTTTTTAACCGAAAGAATACCCTGGTCGGAAATTTCAGCCGTCGCATCGAACTGGGAGTTGTCTTTGTCACCATTCAAATAGATGGCTCGATAGCCAGGCTTGTCAGCAATGCCCCACATGCCGCCGACCCAGCGATTCTCGTGATAGTAGGTTTCGTTACGGGCGTTCTCCCAGAGCAGTTTATGGATGATCACCGAATTGGGGACTTTGTTTTCGCCAGCGGACTGAGTGAGCTGTCCTCGCCAGGCGGCCAGATCGGATGAGGTCAGTCCGCCAATTATTAGACTGCCCAGGCTTGGGACTTTGTCATCGATCCCGCTCAATGTAAGAGGAGTAAATTGATTATTGATTTGATAATTCGACACGGGCTGCAAAAACGGACCAGGATCGACCAAAGTCCTGGTTTTAAAATTGAACACAGCGCCGCGGGTGAGATGATGATAAACGATGTTCGTAAAGGTGACGGGCTGCCCGGCGATGCAATCGATCACTGAGTCGTCACTCTTGTAAATGACGGTCACCGTGGCATCGCCGAAGACTTTGCCATTGCCGTGCGAATCAATGCCCATGGCCGTATTTTCACACACGCCGACGCCCATCAGATCAGTCTGTCCATTATCGACAATGCGGCGGGCTAACATGGGAACCAGCCGCGCCAGTCGGCCCCGGGGATGGAAATGGGAATCGGTAATGACATTGGGTAGAATTTTCAAAAAATCATCGGTCATGTGCACCCGTGAATGGTACGGATTGTAGGCGACATCTTCGGGATAGGCGGTGCCAAATTTGGCGTCAAAAACCACTTCACCCAGCACGGCCAGTCCGGCGCTGGTGCCACCGATGGCTCCGCCGTGATTGAACACGTAATGAATGGCATCTTCCACCAACGTTCCCTGCCAGGTATCCACATATTCCCACTGGTCGCCGCCTTCCATGAAAATTCCGCTGGCCGAGATGAGTTTGAAATAGGTGGCGGAATCATTAGCCACTGTTTTATTGGATATGCGAAATGCTTCAGAGGTTGGATCAGCCCCGAACGACTTGAAGTACTGCGGATACCAATCGCTCACGGCATCGACATCGATATTGATGATCTTGCCCGAATCCGCCTGCTGCACGAACCAGCGGTACGGTTCATCGGACCAATCCCGATAATCTTCTCCGCCGCCGCCGACGAGTAACAGCGAACCCTGGGCCAGCAGATTGAATGGTATGATGACGACAAATATGATCCAAAGAAGTTTTTGCAGCATAAAAAAATCCTTCATTAAATCGCTCTCATTTGAAAGATGCGCCGCAAAGACCCAAAGATTTCTTCAAAATGGAAATTTCTCAAAGTGGCTTTTAAGACCAAAAGATAATAATAAAATACCTGGCTGAAATCGTTTGATTTCTTCGCATGGTGTCTCAGCGTCTTTGCGGTAAATACAAATTTGAGTATTAGCTCCCGGGAATCGTCTCATCCTCTCGAATTTTCGGGGCGATGGCAAAGCCGGTGAAGCCATAAATCAAAGCGAAAACAATTCCCAGGTAGCACATAACCGCCCAGGGCGCATAGTCCAGTGTGGCTACGCCCAGGGTTCCGGACATATAAA
Organism: uncultured Cytophagia bacterium; assembly: GCA_964647995.1. Taxonomy (GTDB): domain Bacteria; phylum Zhuqueibacterota; class Zhuqueibacteria; order Thermofontimicrobiales; family Thermofontimicrobiaceae; genus Thermofontimicrobium_A. The sequence goes on along the minus strand of CAZYNP010000002.1, from coordinate 238,264 downwards.
TTCCTGCCATGCTCCAGGGGATCAGCGGGACGACCACGGTGCCCGAATCCTCGGTGGTGCGTGATAAATTTTTAGCAGCTAAATTTCGTTTTTTAAAAGCCGGGGCAAATAGCTCGCCCGGTACGATGATGGAAAGAAACGAACTGCCCGTCATCAAGGCCACGATGCCACAACTGCCCACGACGCTGGCGATCAGTGACCCCGTGCTTTTAACCACGCGCAGCAGGTGATCCAGAATCACATTGAGCATGCCCGCTTTTTGCACGATACCGGCAAAGGCAAACGCACAAAAGGCGATGAGCGTTACGCCCATCATGCTCATCATGCCGCCGCGGGTGAGCAATTTGTCAATTTCTGCAACGCCAGTATTGGCGGTATAGCCAACCGTCATGGCGTTCAAAATATCCTGAAATGAACCGTTTTGAAAAATTAGCGCCAATACCGAAGCCAATGCCGAGGCAGCCACCATGCCCGGTATGGTTGGCAATTTGCGGATCGCAAAAAACAAAATCACGATTGGCGGCAACAACAGCAGAACATGAAAGCGGAAATTAGTTTGCAGCGTCCCCAGAATGGTATCGATTTGCTGCTGGGGCAACGATCCTCCCTGGAATTTCAGTCCGACAAAAAAGTAGATGATCATGCCGATAAGCCAGGCGGGCGTGGTGGTCCAGAGCAAATGGCGGACATGATCGAATAAATTGCTTTTGGCAGCAATGGGCGCGAGATTGGTGGTATCCGAAAAGGGCGAAATTTTGTCGCCGAAATAGGCGCCGGCCACGATTGCTCCAGCCGCTGGTCCCAGCGGAATGCCCAGCCCCTGGGCGATGCCAATGAACGCAATTCCAATCGTGCCTACCGTCCCCCACGAAGTCCCGGTGACCAGCGAGATCAGGCTGCACACCAGGCAGGCAGTAAATAGAAAGTATTTGGGAGAAATAATTTTTAAACCATAAAAGATCAGCATGGGGATGGTGCCCGAAGCGATCCACGAGCCGATCAACAGGCCGACGCAGATGACGATCAACATAGCGGGCATGGCCTGTTTGATCGATTCGACGATGCCCTGCTCCAGCTCCCTCCAGGTGAAGCCGAGCCATTTCGCCAGGATACCGGCAATGGCGGCGGAGCCGATCAATAGCACCTCAGCCCTGATTTTCAAGACACCATACCCGATGCCCAGAAACAGCCCCATTGTTATCAGTGGAATGATACTGATCAACAATGAGGGCTGTTTATGATTTTTAGATTTTGAATCCATTTCCCATGCCATTTTATTTTAGCAGGGTCATTTTGCGACTCATGGTCATGTCGCCGGTTTTTAATTGATACAGATAAATTCCCGAGGGAACCAATCGGTCGTTCCGATCCCGGCCATCCCATATCGCCGAATGCGAGCCAGCGGGATAATTGCCAGCGGCGATAACTTTGATCAACTCACCGCGTGTGTTGTAAATCGCCAATTCGACTCTGGCATTCTGATTGAGGTCGAATCGAATGGTGGTGGTGGGATTAAACGGATTGGGATAGTTGGCCAGCAGCGCAAAATCCGTTGGCGTCTTCGGGTCAAGCGAGCGATCGAAGACTGAAGTCGGCGCCAGATTGATTAAATTCGCCAATCGTACGATGCCCTGATCCGCCGTCGAAGCCCAGATCACGTTGTTCTTGATCTCCAGGTGGGTCAAATTGTCCTGGGGAATCTTGCCGGCCGTGGTAGCCGCATTGAACTGCTGGAAACTGCCATCGGGCATTAGCTTGATCAAACCGCCGCCGTTGGTCGCCAACCAGAGATTGCCGTTGCAATCCGCTTCCAGATCATTGATCGGATAGCGCAATGCAGCAATCTTAGTGGAATCGTGAGTGATGATTGTCTCATCAGGCAAAATCTCGTACAACTCCCGGGTGTCGTTATTCGGCACCCAGACATGATCGTTGGGATCCATGGTCATGCAATAGGTGTATTGGCCTTCAATTGCAGAGAAGCACTTCCAGGTCCCATCCAGCTTGCGATAGGTCACGCCATACCAGGTGCAAATCCACAACTGCCCTCGGGAATCCTCTCGCAAATCGTATATCTCCGGTCGTGCCGCCGAAGGGTCTAAACTAAAGCCAATATCGGATAGGCCCCATGCCGTCCAATTGGCACCATGATCCGAGCTGACATAAATCCGCGAATCGGCTCGATTGGTTTCCCGAACGCTGATATATACATTCCCTTTGCTATCTGTCTCCACCGTGCGGGTGTATTTATCCTTGGTGAAATCCACATAGCCTGCTGTCCCATCGGCTTTCAGATATGATACGCCGTAGTGCGTACAGAACCATTTGGTGTTCTGATCATCCACTGCCGCGTAGAACACCCGATCCTCCAACTGATCCAATGCCAGCTCCGCCGGCTGAAACACCGTCCATTTCGATAGATCACGGCTCAGCTTCGAGACATTGGCGATGCCTGTCGCCGCATTGCGCTGCCCGCCGAACCAGATGTTGCCGTTGCGATCAAAATCAATGCAGTAAATCGGATTGTATGGCAAACCGCTGTTGTCGGTGTTGAATAAATAATCCGCTCCCGTTTCGATTAAACCCTCAATTCGGACAATCCCCTGGTCGGCAGTGGAAACCCAGATCACATTGTCCTTAATCTCCAGATGGGTCAAATTGTCCTGAGGGATCTTGCCGCCGGTGGTTGCCACATTAAATTGATTGAAAGTGCCATAATCGGGCATTAACTGGATCAAGCCGCCGCCGTTGGTTGCCAGCCAGAGATGACCATTGAAATCTGACTCCAGATCATTGATCGTATATCGCAAGGCTGCGATCTGGGTAGAATCGTGGGTGACGATGGTTTCATCAGGTCGAATCTCGTACAGCTCTCGGGTGTCATTATTTGGCACCCAGAGATGGTCATTGGGATCGATGGTCATACAGTAGGTGAATTTGCCTTCCAATGGTGTCATGCATCCCCACGTTCCATCCAGCTTGCGATAGGTCACGCCGTACCAGGTACAAAGCCACAACTGGCCTCTGGAATCCTCCCGCAAATCGTAAATCTCCGGTCGTGCCGCCGAAGGGTCTAAACTAAAGCCAATATCGGGTAGGCCCCATGCCGTCCAATTGGCACCATGATCCGAGCTGACATAAATCCGCGAATCGGCTCGATTGGTTTCCCGAACGCTGATATATACATTCCCTTTGCTATCTGTCTCCACCGTGCGGGTGTATTTATCCTTGGTGAAATCCACATAGCCTGCTGTCCCATCGGCTTTCAGATATGATACGCCGTAGTGCGTACAGAACCATTTGGTGTTCTGATCATCCACTGCCGCGTAGAACACCCGATCCTCCAACTGATCCAATGCCAGCTCCGCCGGCTGAAACACCGTCCATTTCGATAGATCACGGCTCAGCTTCGAGACATTGGCGATGCCTGTCGCCGCATTGCGCTGCCCGCCGAACCAGATGTTGCCGTTGCGATCAAAATCAATGCAGTAAATTGGGTTGTAGGGCAGGCTGCTGTTGGTGGTGTTGAATAGCTGATAATTCTGTGCCATTCCCGACACAGGCAACAACAACAACATGGTGACGATGCAAAGTAGTAACTTTTTCATAAATCAAACCCTCCTTAAATTTGTGATGATTGGTTTCGTTATTTTAAAGATAAAAACTTTTTCCCAACGGATTGAAACAATCCAACGGATGAAAATCCGCTGGATTTATATATCTGTTGGGCATGATTATCTTTTGGAACAGACCCTTCCGAAGGTTCGAAATCTTAGGAAGGATTTATGTCGACTTGTAGGACAAGTTGCCAACTTGTCCAAAGGATAGAAACTACCCAACGAATGAAAATCCGTTGGTTTCATCTATCCGTTGGGCATGATTATCTTTTTAAACAAATCTTGTAGGACAGGTTGCCAACCTGTCCTACTTCAATGCCAATCCCAATCCAAATCGATGGACATTACCCAGCACGCCCATGGTCGAATAGGAATAATCAAAGCGAGAGTTGAAGCCAGCGACGTTTAAATTCAGACCGCCACCAACAGAGAAATCACCGCTCTCATTATCGACGCGATAGGCGCCTCGAATGAAAGCAAAATTCTGGAACTGATATTCAGCGCCAAAGACCAGCAGCTCCTGGTTATCGCTGGGAACGGTGACATCGGCTAACAACGTCAAGCTGCCCGATTCCATTGAGATTGGATCGAAGGCAACGCCCAGTTGAAAGACCTGAGGCAGACGAAATTCAGGCGTCAAACGCTCGATGCGAGGATTGTTGGACAGTCCTCGATCTACTTCCTCTTGAATCCGCTGGTCAATGGCAGCGCCGTCGAATTTCATCTTGCCGGAAAAATTGCGCACCGCCATTCCCAATCGCAAATTGAGGAAATCGGTCCGGTATAGCGAGCCCACATCGAAGGCAAGCTGCGAGGAGCTGAGATTCCATATTTCCTCACGTACCAATTTGGCCGTGACTCCAAACGTAAACCGATCGGTCAGCGAGCGAGCGTAGGACAACCCCACCGCCAGATCGCCCGCATCCCAGGTGCCCGAATTCTGGCCTTCGCTATCATAGACCGTGGTGACTTCCAGTTCATCCATATAAAACGACGTGAACGAAATGCCAATGGCGCCAATGCGATTCAGATTTTTCACGACGCCCACATACATCAATTTGGTGTCGAGGAACCAGTTGGTGTGGGAAAAATTGATATCCAGATTTTTGGTGTGAATTGCACCGGCGGGATTCCAATACAACGCCGCAGCGCCATCGGTGATCGCGGTAATGGCGCCACCCAGCGCAGCGCCTCTGGGTTCCACGGCGATCTGCAAAAAGTTGGCGCCCGATTGACCCAAATTTCCCTGGCTAAAAACCATCGCATTCAGAGCCAGGCAAATGGAAATGGCAAATAGTATGATTAATTTTTTCATGTCCGTTCCTCTGCTATTTTAACCTGAATAATCATTTTGAGCCTTGCGAAGGTCCATAACCTTCGCAGGCGGTTAACCGCTTACCTGATGACAGCAAATCTGCCAACTTCTTCGCCCAACCTGGATTTGACATGATAGAAATAAATGCCCGATGCCACCGGCCGTCGCTCCGATGAGAGCAAGTTCCACTCCTCCCTGCCGGAATTGCTGGTATGCTCGATGGTCTGTACCAGGTCGCCATCCACAGTAAAAATCTTGATCGTGCACGGCGATGGCAAATGCTCGAACGCCAGGTTGCGGATCGGCTCGCCAAACGGGGAATTTCCCAGCCGCGCTTCATCCCAGGCCGCCGATACGATGTATGGATTGGGCACAACTTTGATGCGATCGACATCAGCTTGGGTCTGTGCCGGGGTGGTCATCGGGACCACCACAACCGCATTGGGTGTGTTATCGATATTGCTCAAATCCGCCAACACAACAGACTGCTCGACCTTACCCGCAGGTGTCTTGCGATAGGCGCACAGGTTGTAAAAATAGCGAAAGCCGTTGTAAACATTATTGTCGACAGATTCATAAGCCCGCGGCCTGACCGAAGTTTCACCCTTAAATTGCATGGCAACAGTATCCAGTACGGTCCAATTGCTCAGACTCGGATCCGTGGTTTTATAAATGATATATCCCTCTAAATCGTTGGCAGAATCAGGCGTGACCGGATTGAAATATTCGACATCGAGACGATTGCTCCAATAAAGCTTGACGGTTCGATCTCCGACTTCGGCGGCCAAATCAGGCGCCGGGATGGTGGCAATATTGAAGTCATTTTCATAATATTCCCAGATCTTGTCGGTAACGTTCAGGATATCGTCTTCATTATCACCGACCATCACACCAACAATAATTTCAACTTTTTCTCCCGGCGGCACATCGAAAGGACCGTTGCAGATATAGGCAACCATAGCGCCACCGACCAATTTCCCGGTGGCATCGGTAATTCTTGTGGTATTGGGATCATCGTAATGCGTACCGTCGATGGGATTGGGTCCCAAATGAAAATAATTGGCTACTTTATATTTCGAGCTATTATGAAAAAACATGGTGTCGCTGCTCATCAGGTAATAGCTCACCGAATCCCAGCTTGCATTGTTCACTGCCACTTCATCAATGGTGACGTCGATCCAGTGCCAATCGGTAATGCCTTGCCCATTCGGAGTCTTTAAAAAAGTAACCCCAGAAAGAAATGGATCCGGAGCTCCCCAATCATTGCTGTAATTATCGGAATCATAAAAATAGACCAGTTCCCGATCTTTGTCAAAATTGATGCAGTCATCCGCCCATTCATTGGCCTCATTGGCAATACCGCCGATATCGAGATCAGAATAATAATTGAAATACATATTCTGGTAAGGCTGGCTGCTTTTATTTTCGATCTCAAATTTTAAGATCACAAATTTATCCGCATCGGGAACACCCCAGGACCAGATCGACTGATGCACCCGCAGATCCAGCAGTTTATCTTTTTCTTTATTGTTGTAATAGCGCCAGTTCGTCGAGTCGCTATACACGCAATAGCTATCCTGCTGCGATCGAATGACCGGATTGCCCTGGGCATCCTTGACAGGCCAATAGGGGACGCCGCTGGCATCAACGGGCCAGGTTTTCACTTTATCGCTCATGGCGATCTCAGCTTTGCCCGCATTGTAACCGCCGACCGCATCGAATTCCTCGAAGCGCCCGTCCGCCGCACTGATAACATTCACGGGCACTCCGATCATCAGACATTGCCGATACATACAGATATGCCCGGAGTTTATCGGGTATTCCAATGTTTTTTCGAACTGACCCCCATACGGGTAGAACTGTCCGATGTTAGTTGTAAAATAGCCCACTTTGCCGACATTGTGGGTCGCAAACGCTCGATCCTTCAAGCCAGCCAGGGCATCGGAATTTACGTTTATCACCAGCAGGGCACTGATGACAAATAGCACGATGATTATTTTATTTTTTTGAACCATGATTATTCACCTCTAATTTAAGAGTGCAATCGGAGCACCGCTAATTCGGCTAATCTCCCTTCGTCAGATCAATTTACGGTAATGACCTGCCTGGGGCAAATCTTTCTAATTTCGCGACTTCGAAGTATATAATTATGGCACAATAAAATCAATTAGCTTAAATTCGCGAAATTCGCGGTCAAGGGCTGGTTAAACCATACTGAATTAATATTTCATGATCAGACCAAGATAAATGATGCGTGGCGCTCCCCAGTTTAGCGGATTCGCGGCATACTCATACGTATGACCATAGCTGAAATCGGGTTTGCCTGTGTATGGATCGACGTAAACTACATTCCTGCGATTCGTCAAATTGTAAATTTCAAGATAGGGCGTCACTCGAAAGGCACCCACATCAATATCACGATCGACTTTCAGATCGAACGTCCAATTTTCTGGCAATCGCTCGTTATTGATCTCATACGGTTCGGTAGCGCCACGAGTGCCTCTGGTATATGGCAAGCCACTGCCATACTGAAACAGCAGCGAGGCACGCAACCCTTCAAGAAATGGAATTCCAGCCAGTTTCGGTCCTTCACTTTTATTAAATTGAAATGTCAGGTACGCATTGATGGTATGACGCTGATCGAAGTCCAATGGGAAAAACTTCAGAGATTGGCGATTGGCTTCCTCGACGCCGACCCGTTCCAATGGACCTGAGCTGCTGCCCTCATCCACAGCATAGCGATAATTGATCTCACCGAAGATATTTTTGCCTCGCAGCTTGCGGAATTGAATCTCAAAGCCATTGTTGTAAGCAAAATCCTCGTTGATGTGCAGCGAAAATGTCTCCCAATATTCGGGTTTATCCGCGGCAAAAAATGTCCTTGCCCCAACGTAATTGGTGATGCGCTTGCTATATACCGAAACATTCAGCAGATAATCATCAAAGAGTTGATGGCTCAGGCCGAACTCGTAGGTGATGGTCTTCTCGGGCTTTAAATTGGGATTGCCAAAACGGCCATTGCCACTGCGCAGATTCATCAGTATATTATCGGCATAGTCGATCCTGCCATCTTTATTGGCATCATACAGACCTTCGGCATTATCGCGAGCAATGGTCTTGTAGATAAATTGATATTCGGGTCGCTGGAAATAGTGACCATAGCCAAAATGAAAAACTGTCTTTTCAGAAACAGGGTAGGAAATTCCCAATCGAGGACTGAACTGGGTATGGATGTCGGCTTTTTTGGTCGTTTTGGTGGAATCTTCGATATCATACGGATTTTCCCAGTAGTCGGAATTGGGATCGGTCAGATCGAAGCGCAAGCCTGCGCTCAGGATGATGCTCGAGAAATTGATCTTGTCCTGAATGTAGGCAGCCGCTTCCCGAGGACGCTTGATGTAATTGTCCAGAATATGATCGTCATAATAAGGCGCATTGATATAAAAACGATCCAGAAGATTCTGGCGCAGCTCGAAGCCAGCTTTGACCTCATTAAAATTGTTCGCCTGCCACAGCACATCGCCTTTGACGCCGTAAGTCTGTTGATCATCTTCTTCATAAGTCGAGACATAGCTGAGCAGGTAAAATTCTTTGTTGGCGTCCCGTTGATAAGCCGGGCTCAGGGTGCGATAATCAAAATCGCCGGTCTTATAGCGATAGGCATTATAATAAAACGCCAAATTGTAATAGAGATTGGGAGCCAGCGTATGCGTAATGCCAAGCTGCCCCAACATCGAGCTGGTTTTGGGCTCGTACCAGTATTGATCGGGAATATATTTCCAGGCATGCGAATAATTTTTCCGATGGCCTTGAGACAGATTCACGCCCAGGGAAATTTTGAAGTCCCGAAGGTGACGATCGGTAATTTTGGCAAACAGATTTTGATCGGTTCGGAAGCCCCAGGGGAGATAGCTATCCCGATCATCAAAATTGCCTGACAGGAAAAAATTGGTCTTGCTGAAAATGAACGGGCCACTTAAGGTAGCTCGAACCACATTGCGATTATAGTCAGTGCTCGCCTGCTCCAGACCAATCCCCGATCCTTTGAAATTCAGCTCACCCCGCAGCCGATTCCCGCCTTCTTTGGTGGTGATATTAATAATTCCGCTCATTGAATTGCCGTACTCGGCGCTGTAAGTTCCGCTGATCACCTGCATTTCGGCAATAACTTCACGATTGATTACTTCCGATGAGCTAATATCCGAAAACAGGGGGTCTTTCAGCGGCACACCATCGATGAAATAAGTGACCTCGCCCGTTCGACCACCACGGAAATGCAAGCCACCGGTATTGACCACGCCAGGCTGCATGGCCAACACATCCGCCACGGTGGTCGATGGTATGTTTTGCATGTCCTTTTCGGTCACACTGCGTGCGGTCGCCGTAATGTCCTTTTCTACCACGGGCCGTTCGGCGATCACCACCACTTCCGCCATGTTCAAAGCTTTTTGTTCCAGCGCGAAATCAGCATAAGCAATGTGATTGGCCCGAACCTGGAGTTGTTCCACTCGAATCGATTGATAACCCATATAATCTGCCCGGATATTATAATATCCAGGGGGAACCTGCAGGATCACATATTTTCCCTCCAGATCAGTAGCAGCTCCCAACATGGTGCCCTCGATGATCACATTGACGCCTGGCAACGCACCTTTGGTCCTGCCATCGATGACCTTGCCCATGATCTTCCCATAGTTCTGGGCGAGCGCCATGACAGGGAGCAGCATCACAAAAACCAGGATCCAAATTTTCTTAGACATCTGTTCCTCCCGTTTTGCTTAATCCTGTGGTTACTGTTTATTCTAATCTTTTACTGCCGACTGCTGACTGAAGACTGCCAACTGCCGACTGCCGACTGAAGACTGCCAACTGAAGACTGCCAACTGAAGACTGCCAACCGTCCCTCACTGCCAATGAAACACCACCGGCGGGATCAACAGCAGCAGCGCTAAAATAAAAAAGAAAATCTGAATCGGCAAGAGCCATTTGGCCCATTTCTCCCAGGAGATGCCTGCCAGTCCCAGCACGCCCATCGTCACGCCGGATGTCGGCAGAATCGGATTGATCCAGCCTTCGCCAAATACAAAAGCCAGCACTGCGGTCTGCCGGGAAATTCCGATCACATCGGCCAGCGGCGCCATCACCGGCATGGTCAACGCGGCCTGACCCGAACCAGAATGCACAAAGAAATTGATGATCGCCTGGGTGACGAACATGGACTGGGCCGCAATGATTTTGTGAAAATGGGTAATCACACTGGCGAGGCTGTAGAGCATGGCATCCAGAATTTTGCCATCGGTTGCCACGACCAAAATGGCTTTGGCGCAGGCAATGATCAACGCCACGCCCATCATGTCTTTGGCGCCGGCTTTCATGCTGTCGGTTATTTCGGTCAATGTCAATTTCCCCAGCAATCCAGCGATGATTCCCAGGCCCAGAAACAGCGCGGCAATCTCATTGATGTACCAGTGATATTTTAGCACGCCATAGACCAGCAGGATCATCGCCAGCGCGAAGGCGACAAGCACCAGTTTATGGTAAAGCCTAAATGATACTTGAGAAGTGTTGTCCAGATGCAGGCTGTGCTTTCGTTCTTGATCGATTTCATAAACGGGACTGAGCCTGGGATTGGCCTTGATCTTCGCGGCATAGCGCATGACGAAAGCGGTCATAAAAACGGTGCTCAAAATCCAGACAAAGAGCCGGTACTCCATGCCCGAATACATTGGCAGCTCGGCAATTCCCTGGGCAATACCGACGGTGAATGGGTTGAAAACTGCGCCCGCAAAGCCGGCGGCTGCGCCCAAAAACGGGATTGCCGTTCCCACCAGGGAATCATAGCCCAGCGATAATGCCAACGGGATAAAGATGAGCACGAACGGCATGGTTTCTTCACACATGCCGAATAACGTCCCGCCCAATGAGAACAGCAGCATGGTCACCGGGATAAAAAATTTCTGGAGATGTTTTTCTCGGGAGAAGAACAACGCCATTTTTTGAACCGAACCCGCAATCGCTCCAGTGGTCTGAATGATATTGAAGGCTCCGCCGATGATAAACAAAAAAGCAATGATCTGGGCCGCCTGAATGAAGCCTTTGATGGGAGCTAACAAAATAGCAGCAATGCCCTGAGGCTGACTATCGACATATTTGAATGATTCCGCTACCACGAGCGTTCGGCCGTCTTTTACCTCTCGCTGGTATTCTCCGCCCGGCACGATCCAGGTGAGGCCGGCGACCAGAATCACAATCGCGTAGATCATGACCAGGGTGTTGAAATTGTATTTAGCTTTCATAGCCCTCTATTCTGTTTTTAGCAGGATTTATATTCTCTAACTTCGAAAATTCCAGAACCCAAATCCCAAATAACAAACAAATTTCAATTCCAAATCTTCAAGTCCCTAACTGTTATCCATCACTGCTTGTTTGAGACATTGAAAATTGAATATTGGGCATTATTTGGGATTTGTTTTTTGTTTTTTGGAATTTAAAGTTTCAGATGAAATTCATCTCCTTCCAGCAACACCGCCATCCTGATATTTCTTCCCCCAAGCAGTCCGCTTTTTTTATTGACCTGAATAGATTTCGCCCTTCTCGCATCATAAACAACGACGGAGCCTTTGCCAAATACTTTGAATTTATGATTCGGATAAATTAGTATCGCTGTATCCTCGTCAATGCCAATGCCCACCAGCTTTGGATTTTCCAGCACCAGACTGACGAGCCGATTGTGACGCTTGCGAGCCACAAAGTGCTGATCGATGATGACCTGATCCAGGAAACCGAATCCCATTTTCGTCTCGACATTCCTGGCCTGAATCGTAGTGAAAGCATCCGTGGTATCTTTGTTGATCAGTTCATTGCCGGTGATCATTACCTGGCTCATGACGGCCGCGCCAGCACTGGTTCCGCCGATAATGCCGCCTTTATCAAAGTAAAGCGCTTTAATCGCTGCCTCGGACTTTGTGGCTCCCAATCGCTGCATCAGTCGCTCCTGCACACCACCGGTGAAAAAGATTCCGCTTGCTGATTCGATCTTTTTAACTACGCTATCGGCATTGGCCATCTCGGGGCTATCGATGTGCAGCCAGCTCACCTGGCTTGCGCCAGCTTTTTTTAATTGGTCAACCATAGAGGGACCCGATTCTTCTGGCACACCGCTGGCAGAGGTGATGACCAGGATTGGGCCATTTTTGCTCAATGCGACAAATTCGTTTAATGCTTCGGGGGGCTTGCTGCCACCACCAATAATCAGCAGATGCCCTTTTTCCTTTGCCGATGATTCACTGACCATCAAAAATAGGATCAGGCAAAAATTAATCACGAATATTTTTTTCATGCTTCCTCCGCTTCAACCAATCGTAATAACAGCTCGGCGCCTTTGACCATATCGGCCAGCGCAATCTGCTCTTCATTGGAATGGGGATTGCTGGCACCGATGCCGACATTCACCGCCTGGATGCCATTGGCATTGAGCACATTCACATCACTGCCGCCAGAATAGACCATAGGATCAGGAACAAGCTGCAACTCCTTCATGGCCTGATGCAGCCGCTGGATGATGGGCGTATGCGGCTCAAATTTATATCCTTCAAAGCTGAGCGTGAAGGCGACCTCGCAGGTACCACCGTATTTCTGGCTGACCAAACGGCAGGAAGTATTCAGGCTGGCTTTGATCCGCTCGATTTCGGATGGGCTGAATGACCGGATTTCGCCGGTGAAACGAACCTGATCCGGCACCACGTTATCGGCTGAGCCACCGTGGATGGTGCCGATATTGGCCACGGTTTGGGGATTGATTCTGCCCACTGGAAATTGGTTCATGATCTCCAGCGCCATAGAAAGAGCATTGATCCCTTTTTCTGGAGCCACTGCCGAATGCGCGGCCCGGCCCTGGCAATCTAATCGAAAATCAAACGCGGTCGGCGATTCGGCGACATAGCTGCCCGGCCGCGCCGAACAGTCGAAGACATATCCCTCTTTCGCTGAAAGCTGTCCGAAATCCAGTGCCAGCGCCCCCAGCATTCCCAGTTCTTCGGCAACCGTGAAGACGATCTCCAGGCTGCGATGCTTTAATTTTTTCTCGAGGATCTCAGAAATCACATATAAAATCAATGCCACACCACTGCGATTGTCAGCACCCAGAATGGTTGAACCATCAGAGCGAATGACCCCGTTTTCGATCATTGGCTTCACACCAGCCGTGGAACGCACGGTATCGATATGAGCGAGAAGCGCCAGCGGCGATGAGCGTTTGGAATCGGAATCAAGCCGGACAATCAGATTCCCAGCATTGCCTCCGATTTTCGCGCCGGCTCGGTCTTCGATAACGTCAACTTGCCAGCTTTTAAATTGGTCAATCAAATAATCAGCCATCGCACGTTCATGCAACGAGGTGCTCTCAATTCGAATCAATTGCAGAAACAAATCCAGCAGTTTTCGGTCGTTCACTTTCATGAAATAAAATACCTTTCGTCTTTGATATTCTCTTCTATGATTTTCAACGCTCTCAGTGTTCGCTCTTTATCGCGAAAATTCAGCTCGACGATGATGGCATTAATTACTGTCACAATGGCGCCCAGCGAATTGCTGAACATAATATTGTCGGTTTTGATTTGCAGGCAATAGGTGGCAAATTCACGGATCGGAGCGATTTTTTTATCGGTAAATGCGATACTGGGAATCCCTCTTTCCTTGGCAAACCCAATAGCCTCCACGGTTTCTCGGGAGTAGGGGGAAAAACTGAATGCGATCAGCAGGTCATTGGGTGTCATGTAGGCGATCTGTTCCCGATACTTTAAAAAATCAACCGAAAGATAATGGGCATCGTAGCTGTATTGCCGCAGCAAAAACGTCATCAACCGCGACAGATGGTTGGATAACTCGATGCCCAGACAATAAATCCGTTGCGCAGCAATAATGCTATCCACAGCATTGGAAAAGGTTTTGAGATCGATGGATTTGATGGTATCATTGATGTTGGTGATCACATTGTGGGCGACGAGTTTGAAAATATCGGGGGTCTTCTCTTTTTCAGTGACGGCTAATTGATAGTACTCGGTAGGCGAAAGCTGGTTTTTCAGCGTGGTCGAAAGCGCATCCTTCAGCTCTTTGTACCCTTTATAACCCAATAGTTGGGCAAAGCGCACAATGGATGCTTCGCTGACCGCAGCCTGTTGGGCTATCTCTTTGATCGGGAGAAGCGCCACCAGGTCCAGATGTTCCAGAACAAAATCCGCCACCTTCTTCTGATTGGCTGGCAGCGATGGCACCAGATCCAGAATCGCGCGCTCAATGGCTTTTCGTTGTTCCATGAATGGCTGTAAGATTTATTTCATAAATTTGAATTATGAAACTTTTCTTACATCAATATAATATATCAAAATTGAAATGTCAAGGGAATTTTTCAAAATTTTGCAAAAGATCAGTTATAGGTGGACTGACCAGTCGCTTAAAAATGGAATGCTTCACAAATTTCGAAAAGTTAAACCACCGGTCAGTAGCTCTGCCAATTAATAAGTGCGGTTTTACAAAATTTTTTATATCTTTTGATCTCAGCCTGGAATGCGATCACCATTGAAATCAAGATGACCAGGATCGAGATCGCAGCATGATAAATTTGTGGAGGACTCTATTTGGGAGAGGATAGTTGAGGCCAACCTAATTTTCGTAATGCCCAAATTGCTAAAATGAACCTTGTCGACTGCAATTCAAAGCTCCTGGCTCACGAAAAACAGAAAATGACCAGAAATGCAAATCATCAATAGCACTTTTGGTTCGTTTCCGTGTGCTTCAGGGGGCACTTTTTGATAATAATTTTATTTTTAGAATTTAAGGTAATAATGATTTGGGGATAGCTAATTATGAATGACAATCATGGGCTGGGCAACCAAACTATCGATAATGTCCCGATCTCCCGCCTCCCGATCACTCTCATTTTCATTACCTCAGCGACTATTACTTTAATGATCTCAAGACTGGCAATGTTTACTTCAACACCAACCGCTTCATCCCCGAAATGGAGGCCCCACTTTCGAGGTCGGTAACCGTGATGGTCAATAAGCATGATCCCGGGGGAAATTTCGCAAAATCGATCTGCAAATATACCTGCTGGAAAGTGCTTTGTCCCTCGGATTCAAAGCTGCTACCGATCTTTTCTTCGGATTTTTTTCCGATCATGTGGCTGATAAATTTGATGGCCGATGTTAATGGAGAGGTCTCTGTGGCGGAAACCGACTGCACCTGGTAGCTGATTTGAAACCTGGTTTGCCCCTGCTGATTCACGGCGAGATGGTAGATTTCAAAGTAAATATAGATGGGATTCGTGCGACGGATAGCGTTTCCAATATAGGGGACGACCAGAATGCCGTTGGGTTTGGCATGTCGCTGGTCAAAGGCGCCCTCTTTAATTTGTGGGGAGAGCTGGATGTCGCTCAGCAGCAGGGAATCACCCGAAAAATCCCGGACCTGCAACTGGCCGCGCAGAATGGCCAGGCGCTGGCTGGCCTGGCTTTCCAGTTGCAGCACCACCTGGTATATTCCGGCGGGCAATTCTTCAGTATGCTGGTTGAGGTAGATACGCCTCCGGACCTCGTCATCGTTGGCCGCAATGATCATCAATCGCTCCTGCCGCTGCAAAATGCGGTCAAAATTGTGGTCGAAAAACGTTATCTGCATTTCTACCAGACTTTCTAAACGACCTTGAGCCCCGGTTTGAAATTGCAATTGATTCAATGGGAATGAATAATAGCATTCTACCCGGGATAGTTTGCCTTCACCCCGAAAGATGGTGCTGCTCATTTGAGCCTCCAGTCGCTCCTGTTGGAAGCTAAAGTCAAAATAAGAGCGAGGAGCAGCTTCCAGCGCCAATTTTTTTTCATTGCCCAGGTCATTGGCAATCTGGTAAAAACGCGACCCAGCCGCTATGCCCGCCCTACCATCCGCTATCTCCCGGAAGCTAAGATATTTCTGGTGCAACCGTTCGCGCTCGGTATACAGGCTGGCCGCGATGGAGATTTTTTGATTAGCCGGGCCACGACTAACGGCTTCCAATAAATTCATTACTTCGCGAAAACCATAGCCAGGCTGATCCACAAAATCGACATACAAATTGAAGCGGTAATAGGCCCAGGTTTCATTGTCCTGATATGACTTGCCCAGCCCGGACGAGACCACTTGCTCGTCGGGCGCGCCATATTTCAGGTAATATTTTCCGCGATCATCCAAAAACAGCGGTGCCACCAGATTCGCATACTGCCGCTGGGCTACCTGAAAGCGGCTCCTAAATTGATCGTAGATCTCATTCGTTTCGGTGGTGGGAGTGGGATCCACAACTTTCCAGTATTTGGTCTCCCAGTCGGCCTTCAATGTCGGATCAAAAATGTGATCATAGATTGCTGCCAGTTCATCCGATAAAATCAATCGAAACGCGGCCTGCTCCTGGGCCCTATTTTTGAAAATATCCTGGCCCTGGCCGTTATTCGCCACGACGGTCAATAGAATTATCAGGCGAAGCACTTTCTTGATCATGAGCCAAATGATCCTTCTAAAAATGAAGCTGTAGCGCAACATCGCCCTGTGCGCTACAGCCTCGTCCAATTTTATTTCTGAAGGGTTTGCTTACCAGGGCCGATTAGAGCCCGAAGGTAAACGAAAAACTATGCGCCTGAGTGAGAATACCCAGGTCGGTATAGGAATAATCCAATCTGACTTTAGAACCAAAGGCTGGCAATTTCAAATTCAGGCCGGCGCCAAAGGCGAAGCGAAGGTCATAGATCAAATCCAGCTCTTCGGCCTGCGTTAGTTTGCGATAGTCATACTCCTTCGAGCGATAAATCATACCGCCCCGGAGAAAGACGAGATTGTTCCAGCCGTATTCAACCCCAAAGGTTCCAAACGGGCTGTTATCCCTGGGATCGTTAAAGTCGAGATTGCAGGTCAGACGATTATTGGCCGCATTGAGCACATCCATGGACAAGCCGAAACGAAAGACAAGAGGAATGCTCCAGCCTTCAGTTTCCAGCCGAGCCTCTTTCATGGGATTCCCCTCGATCACTTCATCGATGTCCGTTTTGGTCATCTGATCGGTACCTTTCAGCGTCATTTTGCCACCGAAATTGGTGATGCTCATGCCAATGCGCAAGCCATGATAACCGGTATTGAATTGGGTGCCAGCATCGATGGCAAAGGTACTGGCCGAGGAAAAGCTAACCGACTCGTGGATGAATTTTGCGGTTACGCCCACCGCAAACCGATCGGTCAATTGTCTGGCAAAAGAGAGTCCCAGCGCCAGATCATTGGCTGAAAAATATGAACCGGTTCCGTTGGGTTCCAGTGGTGTCGTCTGCTCCATGTCCCCCATGGATAATGAATTCACGCTCACACCCAGGACGCCGTAATGGCGTAGCGGATAGACCACGCCTAAAAAATTGTGACTCATGTCTAATAGCCAATCGGTATAGGCAACGCCTACCTCTAACGAATTAATGTTCGCTATACCGGCTGGATTCCAGTACAATGATGAATAGTCATTCACCTGAGCGATAAAAGCACCACCCAGGGCATTGCCTCGCGGGCCGACGCCAATCTTGAGAAAATTGGCCGCCGAGGTGCCGGTATTATCGTTGCCCGCCAGGGCGAACGATAGCATCAGCAGGAGGCACACCAGGGTATATATCATTTTTTGCTTCATGATTATCCTCCATTAACCTGACTGAATTGGGTCGCGATTTATTTAATAATGGCAAACTTGCCCATCTTTTCTCCAATCCCTTCGGCTTTAACATGAAAAACAAACACGCCGAAGGCAACCTCCTGACCGTTGTAGCTCCAGAGGTTCCAGGCCTCCACCGACGGACCGCGATAGCCGTCGCTGCCCGGTTCATGTTTTAGAATCTGCACCAATTCTCCCGAAACGGTAAAAATTCTGATTTCGCACTTTTCCGGCAGATTGTGGAACTGCAGCTCCTTGATCCAGGGCAGGGTTTCGTAGGACGATGTCACCACGTATGGATTGGGAAGGACCGTGATATGATCCAGGTCTTTCTTGGTAGCACCGGCCGTGGATGATGGCGTGGTTTTGATCTCATAAATATCGTCTACGGTGAGGGGCTTTCGAGTGAAGATTTTCGCCACATCACCGGTTTGCGGCGCAATGCTAATATCTTCGTAGGTGGTATCATCGCCCACAACCACCATTTTGGGCGGCGGTGCGGTCAGGATGATCGACCAGGTAAATTTGATCGTTTGTTTGACTATTTCACGGAGGGTCAGTTTATCGCCACTGGTCCATTTATTTTTCATCTCGTTCGTAGTATCCGTGGGCGAAGGCACCAGGATAAAATCCAACTTTTGATTCGTGGTTACATTGACGATTTCAAATGGAACCGGAATTTTGGGACCGAACGCCGTATCGCCAGCCGCCGTGAAGCGAATTTCATAATCGCAGGGAATCGGACTGCCCGAATGCGTCATTTGAATGCTGTAGTTAGTGGCTGAGGTATCGTTCGTCGTCAATGAATGCCAGTACGATCGCTGCGGGTCAAAGGCGATGGCTTCTTCGTCAACTACCAGGAGCCGGAGGCCATCGAAGGAAGGAACGTACTCTTCGCCAGCAAACAAGGTACTGCCTCGAATAATGGTGTCATTTTTTGCCAGATCAAACACCGAGAAGGTCTTATCGGCATCACTGCCGCTGATCAAAATTTTATAGGAATTTTGAATCAGTGCGGACGGATCCAGAATTTCGGTCACGATGCTGGCCGTAGAGTTGCCCTGCAAATGCAGCAGATCGACATTCCCAGTGTGGAAGCCAGCCGGTGGCCTCTGCGGAATCACACGAACTGTGTTATCGCCCGGTTTATTGGGATCGGATTGTTGCGGATTTTCCATCGGGGGAATGACCAGCGTTCCTGAAATATCATCGGCATCGTAGGCACAAACAGCATACCAATATTCCACCCCATTTTTCAGGTTTCGATCAACGTACTTATGAAAAAGTCCCGTGTCATCGCCCAAATGGAAATAGGGATTGGACATGCTGGCGCCAACAATACCGTTGTTCAGGTCACATTGCACCAGCGGCACATATCCCACCAGCGCTCCCACCGCATTATTGATCGGATCGCCCCAGGTAAGTCCCCGATCGGTGGACCGATATATGCGATATCCTTCAAAGCGGTTGTTACCCGTCAGCGGATCAATGCAAAATTCCGACGGCTCGGCATCCCAATACAGAATCACGGTCTGATCGCCAGCCACGGCGCGCACGTTCGGCTGCAATGGCGGAATGGCTGTTTTATAATTCTTGTCGTACAGCAGTTGACACAGCGTGGCATTGGCCAATAGGTCGGCTTTGTTGACGCCGAAAATATTGGCAAAGGTAAAGGTCACCGTCTGCCCCGGTGCCAGATCAAAGGGACCCGAGGCATGGAGTGAGGTGATATCCGGGCCATAGGTGTTTGGCGTTTGGGTCCAATCACCGGCATGGGGCGTCACATTAGCTATTTTTTCAATTCCCGATGCCATGCGGTTGTAAACATCCGCCTGGGTGGGCAATGCCAGAAAATCCGTATAGGTAGCGATGGCCAGCGTCGTCAACCCCAGCTCTTGGCCATCTTTTCCCCTGGGCGTTTCCAGCATCTTCAATCCCTGCCAGGCCACCTTTTTCTCCAGATAGCCGGCGGCTTTATCATCGCCGTCCCAGATGTAAAGAAAATTCCCCAGAATCGGATCATCTTTCACCGAGATGAATTTCCCATAATCATCTTCCCATTCATTATTTCCTTCCTCGGGGCAATCCATATCGGTATGTACACCCACATAGCAATCTTTGATCGTGTCGTTGCCGGTATTGGTGATATAAAATTTGAAAACGATCATGTCTTCAGCCAGCACACTGGACCATTGCATGGCGCGACCATAGGTCTTCAGATGCAACGGCGTCGGCTGCTGACAGGTGGGGTCATCATCCACCGCCATCCAGATGCCTTCGGCATCAGCCGCAACATCACCGTTCTCATAGACGCCAGGGAAGCCGATCGAGCCGATCGGCCCCACATCGGCGGGCCAGGTTGCGGCCCAGGAATTGGGCTTGTTGGACATCGCCAGACCATTTTCGCCGACGCCGGAGTCATAGCCCGGCAGCGGCTCATAATGATTCTCATTGTTGGTCTCATAACAACCCAGCGCCGAATTGGATACTCGTTTTTGGCCGTTCAAAATGCCGCCCACCACCAATGCTTCGCACCATTGATAGGTGATGCCCGAGCCGATCGGATACTCAAAGGTCAACATCTCGCGGCTATAACCGAGGCGGTTGTTATTGGCAATCTCCAGGCCGATCTTGCCAACATCAAAGCGACCGTATTTGCGATCATTGAAACCGCCCGGCTTCGCCAATTTAGCTTTTAGAACATCGGCATGGGCTGGCCGCAGCGTTTGATAATATTCCCATTTGGTCATTCCCTTTTTGACCTGAGCCTGCAACATCGGCAATGAACCAATGAACAGGATTAGCGCCAAAATCAGGAACACTATTTTCCTAAGCATAATATGTTCCTCCTTGCGGTTTATCGTCTCTGATTTTGCGGATTAGAATCCCACACTCAACCCAAGCTGCAACACCCGTGGGGGTCCCCAATAATACGGTCGGGTTACCCAATCTTTGGAATAGTCCCAGTTGGCGGATACGTCGGGTTTGCCAGTAGAGCCATTGACGGTATAAACGTTCTTTTTGTTGAACAGGTTCTGGACATCGGCGTAGAGGGTAAAATTCAAACCGTACCATTTATAAAATTTAGATGCACGCAGGTCCACGGTCATGGTCCAGGGCTGCCGAGCACTGTTGGGCTCGTCGATGCGCAAGCCGCGAGCGCTCAATGGCGTATAGGGCAAGCCACTGCCGTAATTGCCGACAAAATTCATCTGCCAGTTGCCCGGCTTGCCAACATCAAGCAAAAAGTTGACGGTGTGGGTTTGATCCCAATCCATGGTTATGGTTTTCTTCGGCGGATAAGTTTTATTCACCGAAAAGCTATACCAATCGTTCCAGCTATCCGTCACGTCGTTGGCATTGCCTTCCGCTCGAGACAGGGTATAATTGATCTGACCGCCGAAATAATTGGTAAAACGCTTTTTCAATGTGATCTCAACACCCTTGGCATTGGCATAGTCCTGGTTGATCAGTCGATGGTATTGAACCGGCACGGCCTGATAACGGCGGTAGGTGGTGTAGTCATAGATATTTTTATAATAGAACGTGATATCTAACGCGATGTCTTCCGCTAATTTGGTTTCAATGCCCAGTTCGTAGGCGATGGTTTTCTCCGGCTTCAAATTGGCATTGCCAAGCTGGGTGTAAATGCCATTGATCGACATGTTCGGAAATGGGTAAACCGGATCATCCATATTTTCGGTTAAAAACAGATAGGAATATTGGGGTATTTGATAAAAATGGCCATAAGCAAAATGGAGCACGGCTTTGTCCATGATCGGGTGCGCAAAACCCAGGCGGGGGCTGATATACAGCTTTTTCTCCGCATTTACGAGATTCTTGCGCAGTTTACCGGTCAGTGGATCGATGACCTCTTCAGCCGTTGGCTTATGCGGATCAACGATATATTTGGCACGGGTATTCATGTAATCCAATCGCAAGCCGGCATTGACCACGATGCCCAGGTCATCCAATTCCATTTTGTCCTGCAAATAGGCCGAGCCTTCAATCGGCCGATGATCGTATTTCTGAACATCGGGGACCGCCAGGTAGGGCCCGTAAACATAATGGTATCGGAGATGGGTCTCTTTTAATTCTAATCCTAATTTGATCTGATGGATTTTGGTTATTTGACTGGTCAAATCGAATTTGCCACTTACGATGGTATTTTTCCGATCTTCCCAGGTCGCGCCACCGCCGGAGGTCCAGGTGGAATCCTCGTCATCCCAGAAAACGCTATCGAATTCATACTCTTGATCCGCCGGCGAAATATTGGCCATACCGGTATAAACGCCTTCCTCATTCAAGATCTGCCACTCGCCATTTTCGTCCTGCATGCTAAAGAACTGCTCAGCTTTGTAACGATAATAGGCTCGAGCCGAATAGAAGACCGAGGATTTTACGGTATAAAAGGTACTGGGGCCAAGTTGATGCATCAAGGTCCCGTTGAGCATGAGATTATCATCGAAGTTGGTACCGGTATTTTGCGGGACATATTTATTGGTGTGAGAGTAATCTTTAAATCGTTTTTTACCGCCCACCGCGCCCAAGGTCAATTTGATCGAACTGAACGGCTTTAGCACCAGCTTGGCATTGGCCCGGCGCTCTTTCTGGTACGGCTGACCGGTCCAGCCCAAATAGGTATCCGTATCGTAGGCATCGCCGGCAATGAAAAAGGTGTTCCCGCTGCCCAGGAAGGGGATTGGTCCGCTAAAGTCCACTTCGGTCCGAAACTCATTGAAATCGGTCTCTGTTTTGGTAACCGTCTTCCAGTATTTCGGATCATAAACATTCTGTCCGGGCACCGTTTGGGCATTGTTGCTGGCCGTGACCAATTGGCCCGTGTTATCCACCCAGCGGCCATATTCATCCAGGTATTTGTAAAGATAGCGATAGGTGTGGCGATTGACAAATTTGTCAGTAAACAATCGCACGCGACCGGAGTATTTGCTGCCTCCTTCCTTGGTCACAATATTCAGCACCCCGGACATGGCCTCGCCGTATTCCGCATTGAACGTGCCGGTCAACACCGCCAATTCCGAGATGCCGACATTGGCAACATCGCTGCCCATTCCGCCCATCAACGGATCTTCGACATAAAAACCATCGATCATATACGACAACTCATTCCTGCGGCCACCGCGAACATTGAATTCACGGTTCAAGCCCGTGCCACTCTCGACAAAGCCAGGGGTCGTTACCAGCACTTCCTGGAACGTGGCCACTGGCATCCGGTCAATCTGTTCACTGGTGGTGACGGTAGACGAAGAAGTCACATCTTTCTCGATCAACGGTCGCTCCGCAACCACCTCCACCACTTCGCCTTCGATAACCGTGGGCTCCAGCTCAAAATCGACTTTGGTCGTCAGGTCAATGATCACCTGAACATCGGTTTTGATGATCGCCTTGTAGCCCATCATCATCGCTTTGAGGCGATACTTGCCCGGAGGCACATTGATCATAAAAAAGTAGCCATTGCCATCCGCGGCTGCGCCCAGGGTTGTCCCTTCGATGACCACATTCGCGCCGGCCAATGGCGTGCCGGTGGCCTTGTCTTTGATGACCCCGGCAATTTTCCCGGTTGTTCCGCTGTTGACAGTGGTCGCAATGACAAAAGTGAAAACCAACAGCAGAGCAACAACATTGAACTTGTTGTGCATAACCAAACCTCCTGCTTATAATTCACCCATTTCGTTATTTCCAGCCTTTTTTTAAATGCATTTCCCCAGGTGCTCCCCCTCAAAATAGTGATGAACTAAAACTGCTGACGACTACGGACCCAGTTGCAGCTATCGGATAGGATACCATTTCCATTTCGGGTGGCTGCTGTTTGCGGCACCAGCCAGCACAACTTTTTTCCACCCTGATGGCAACACCAGATCTGTTCATTTGTGTCCGAGCATTCTGGCACCAAATGATGATCGCTTCAAGAGGCACAAGAAACCTGCGGTCGCAATCAAAATGCCGGATTGTCCCTCCGAAGAACCTCCCGACATCAAGGCATTTTATCAAGAAGCACCAGTTCTTCCTGATCCAGAACCATCCCAATGCCCTGGTCGAGGGAGGGCCATCCGTATTGTGCTGGTTGAACCGCGACCTTGCGCCTGTCCGAAGTAAAAACACCCCTGATGCAATAGCAACATCCAGGGGTGTTTGTCATCTTTCAATTCTTCAACCATTCGTTGAGTAACTTGATTGCACTGCCACCAACCGCTGGTTGCGACGGCGGTTATTTGACCAGCAACATCCGTTTGGCCAGTTGTTGATTGCCCACTCGGAGCACATACAAATAAATACCACTGCTCACGCGCTGGTTGGCGTTATCCGTACCATCCCATTGCACCGCATAGTTACCCGGAGCTACCGTTCGATCAACCAGTGTCTTGATCTCCTCGCCTTTCAGGTTATAGACGGTCAAGATCACATGCTCGGTTTGCGGCACACGGTAGTTGATCGTGGTCGTTGGATTGAAGGGGTTGGGATAGTTCTGATCGAGAACGAATTCGGTCGGCTTGGGCTGAACCGGACGATCGGCTACGCGGGTGACCTGATGCTCGAATCGTAGCACTTTGCCATTGTAAGTAAACACATAACCAACGTCCTGGTTCAGGAACATGCCGCTGACATAGTCGTCGGCATCCAATTCCGCCGGAGTATTGATTTGGCCCCAGGTCGCTCCCAGATCGGAAGTGTAGAATACACCAAGGTCATCCAGTCCGATAATAATATCGGTGTTAGGAATCGCCACCACACCATTGACATAGCTATCGGTCGACGCAACCGGATTATCGGTCGATTCCCAGGTTTCGCCGCCGTCAGTGGACATGATCACATAGCCGCCGCGGGCTGCGATCAGGCCTTTGTTGACATCCGAGAAAGCAATCGCCCGTGGATAATTGGGAATCACTTCGGCTGGAATAGTGAAGCTCTGCCAGGTTACACCCAGATCGAATGAGCGGAAGACAAACGAACCGGTGTACTCCATATTGGTTGCGGCTAACCAGACGTTTGAACCCACGGTGCAGGCTGCCAATCCCCAGGTGAAATAGGCATACGCCGAGCCGAGATAGTCGATGCCGGTAATCTGGGTCCAGGTTTCGCCCTGATCCGCGGTTCGGACAAAGTACATATTGCCGTTGGGTTCAAAATCGCCAAAAGCAACCGCAACGTTATTATCCAGCACGCGAAGGCCATCGAACCATCCCGGAGCGATGACGCTGATCATATAGGAATGCTTCTCGACCCAGGTGGCACCGCCATCACTGGTTTTAAATATTTTTCCTTGATCAGTAGCCACCAACGCGACATTGGCGTCGAAGGCATCCATCTGTGCGGCACGTCCCGGGATTGCGGTGGCATTGTGGGTAAACGTCTTGCCGCCATCGATGGATCTGAAAACATAGCTCTCTTTCGTGGATGAATTGTAGGCACAGAACCAGATCGTGTTGCCGTTATCCAGAAACCGTCCGGGCTTAAATAGAAATGAGGACGGCGGTTCGGCACCGTTGAATAGCACCTCCGGAGCGACAATTAGATTGTCGAACGTCTTCGGTTTCGGACCGACATAATCCAATACCACGATCGGTTTGGTACTTAAATTGGGGAAGACGCCAGCGTCGGTGCTCGAAGTGTATAGCACTTCCATTTCCGGATCGTCGTCCACATTGGCAATATTAACCACGGTCCAGATGCCGCCATCGGCATACATGGAATCGATCATGGCGAATTCATAGTTGCCAGGGTTGGTGATGTCGCCGCCGCGATAGGCCAACCGGAAAATGGCTGCGTTGGGGGTCGCCGCGCGGGAGCCGAACACAAAGTCCAGATGACCATCCCCATCGATGTCGCCGGAAGCGCTGCCCCAGGGGCCACGACTGCCGCTAGGCCAGTACTTGGACATATTGACCAATTCGGTTCGTTTTAGCGTGTCCGCATCCTCCTGGAGCAGATAAACGCCCTTGTAAGCATCGTTGCCCCAGTCGTACACCGCGAGAATGATCTCTTTGGTGCCATCGTTGTTCAAATCCACCACCTGGGCCGATTGCACCGGAGAGCCGCCCGCCATGGGAAGAAGCGCATCATATTGCCAGCCGCTGCCGTCCCAGGTATATTTGGTGATCTCGATCTCGCAGAAGCTATAAATATGTGGACCAATGACGGCCACATCCCATTTATTCTGAGTCGTTCCCGACTGAAGAGCGAAGTCCAGGCCGCTCACTTCCAGGGTCCACGTCTCGGAGCCATCTCCATTATCCGGAATGTTGCTGACAGATACGACACCACAAAAATAGCCTGCACCGGATTTGCCAGTGCGATCGGCGAATATGAGCTCTTCGGTGCCATCGTTATCGGGATCGGCAATCACCCAGCGCATGGGCCGGATATTGGCATTATTCTCTGAGGCAATGGTCCATTTGGCATTGGGCAGATAGTTGCCAGTGCCATCGGGCACGCCCATCTGGTCACTGCCATCACCTTTGGATTCGAACACCAGAATCCGAGGCGGATTCTCGTTGCCCGCTTCCAGGAAATTGACCGGGCCCCAATAGAGTTCTGGTTTGCCGTCTTTGTCCAGATCGCCCATAGTAAAGCAGGGCCAGGTGTTCTGCTTGGGGATATTGGCCGTTGCCTTCCAGACTACCACCCAATTGTCCCCTTCTCGTTCCAATTTATAAATCCGGGGGATCAATTCGTTGGGCGAGTCGTTCCAGTTGTCATTGACCAGAAAAATTTCGACCCGGCCGTCTTTGTCGATATCGGTGCCGGCGATCATATTCCCGGTGCCGCCATTATTAAGGTCGGCTTCGGGAATGGGAATTTCCGCCTTTCGAACAAATTGCGGCTGGGCAAAATTATCGGCAGCGACCAATAATAGCGCTACCGCCACCAGCAATAAGGTTGTAACGATTTTACCGCTCATGGAAACCTCCTCACAATTGGTTAAAGGTTAATAAATGAATTGCAAACTAACGCTCTCTCCGTTATCCGAATATCAAGGCTATCCGCTCAGCAGCCACAATTTTCGACCACTGACCGGTCCTGCCCGGAAACCACAGCATTGCCGTTGGTACTACGGACCAGCCACTGTTAGTAGCTGGCCAGTGTAACCGGGAACATGGCTAAAAACTCAATGCCAACGAAAACCGATGCACGCTTTTCAATACGCCCAGATCGGCGAACGAATAATCAATCACGGCGCTGCGATCGCCAAACGCCTTCAAATCGACGCCGGTGCCCAAGGTAAATCCCCCCGCATCGATATTGAAGCGGTACCCCCCGCGCAAGAAGAACATCTTGTTGAAACAATATTCCACCCCCCAATTGTATTGCTCCAGATTATTGTTAGGATGGATCATATCCGCGGCCGCGGTGATCGTGTTGTGGGGCGTATTCAGCAGATTCATGCTGACGCCGATCCGAAAATTAATGGGCAGCGAATAGGTTTCGAACGATTTCGGCTGATTCACATCCACCGACTTGGGATCGCTGTAATCGATATAGCTGCCACTAAATTTGACCTCGGGGCCGAAATGCAGGATCGACATGCCCAAATTTAAGCCGTGAAAACCGGTGCGATAGACAGTGCCCATATCCAGGGCCCAGGTGGTATAGCCATAATCCAGATACTTCTCCCGCACCATTTTTGTGGTCACACCAATGGAAAGTCGATCCGTCAATAATCTGGCGTAGGATAGTCCGAGGGAGAAATTGGTAATGCTGAAATTCTCACCCGTGCCTTCGGGCTGAAACACCGTGGTCATTTCCATATCGCCGGTCATGAGATAGGCACTGCTGATGGCAAAAGTACCAATATTACCAAAATCCATCGAGAAGGCGAAAGAGCCGACAGATATATCGGCGGGCCAGACGGTATAGGCAGTATACAGATTTCGTTTTTGACTGCCAACCAGACCGGCGGGATTCCAGAAAGCCGAGCCAGCATCGTTGGTAAGCGCGGTATATGCTTCGCCCATGGCCGTGCCACGTCCACCCACGCCAATCTCCAGGAACTGAGCAACTGCAGTGCCCACCGGGGCAAAGTCCTGGGCATAAACAGTAGTACTCAGGGTGAGGGCGGCCATTGCGATGAGTAGAATGATTTTTTTATTCATGATCTATTCCTCGTAATCGATAGTTACATTTTATTTATTATCGACTGCTCCCATCCGGTCGGATGGAGGGAATCAGTCGCCCGATGGTTTAGCTAACGGACAACCACGAACTTACCCACTTTGGTGCCCAAAGATGGCGAATCCACCACAAACATGTAGATGCCCGGCGCAGCTTCCTGATTGTTGCGGGTGATCAAATCCCATTCGGCCACGCTGGGATTGCTGCTGCCCAAAAAATCTTCAGTTTTGCGAACAATCTCACCCGACGTGATCTCATCCACCAAATCGCCGTCCAGGGTAAAGATTTTCACCGTGGCATCCGCTGGCAGGTTGATAAATTGCAGCCGATGTTGCCAGGGATCAGCATCACTGGGAATGCGATTATTCCAGACTGCGCTGCCAACATACGGATTGGGCACCACTTTGACGCGGTCGAGGCTATTAGCCACCGGATTAGCAGGACAGATGTATTTCAAATTCGACAAAATATTCGTTTCCAGCCGGCCAAATGGCTCTGGCAGCGGTTTGCTGAACGATTGCACCGCATAATAGTAATCGAACCCTAATATAATATCTCGGTCGATAATTTGGAATTTATGGGGTTCTTCGCCCGCCGGGGGTGGCCAACTGGCGCTGCCGGTGGTATCAATGTAAGTGCCCAAGCCCAACGGTTTAAAATCGAAATTGCCCGCCGCGGTTTTGCCGGCGCTCTTCCACACTTTGAATCCTTGAAAGTTTTCATGGCTGATCGGCGAGTCGTCCCAGATCACTTTAACACCCTTGGTGAGTCCGTTCTCCACATATAGTTTCAGTTGCAGATCAGCGACCGGCGGCGCTAATGATGCGATTTGATAATCAGCATCAACAATCAATTGCGCCACGCGCAGATTCTTGATCAACTCTGCCAGACTATAAACGCCCCCTCGCACCGGATCGCTGCCGACCGATAGTCCAGCGGTGATCACGATCGAATCGCCTGCCGCAAATCTTGCCAACGGTCCAAGCGTCAAAATCGCACGGTAATCATAAGGAAACGGTTTGCCTCCCGAAACGATGGGTCCCTCAA
This sequence comes from uncultured Cytophagia bacterium, assembly GCA_964647995.1. GTDB lineage: Bacteria > Zhuqueibacterota > Zhuqueibacteria > Thermofontimicrobiales > Thermofontimicrobiaceae > Thermofontimicrobium_A. The sequence goes on along the minus strand of CAZYNP010000002.1, from coordinate 209,442 downwards.
AAACCTGTGGCGCCATCATGCGGTCGTACGATTCCTTATCCGTTGCCGGGTCATTGTAAATATGGTTTTGATGAAACGAACTGACTTTGAATGACTCGGGATAGGTTTTTAGCACTCGAAAACCAATAAAGCCCGGCGTCTGCAGAGTGCCATCGGGGCCGGGATTGCCGGTATCATCGAGCTGGCCATTATCGGCTGGATAACTGGGATTGTCTCCGTCCCACATAAACATCATCTGACTATCGGCATCGGCCGGCGTGATGCCATGATCGGCCTGTTGCCAGTCTGGGAAATAGGAAAACCAATCCCAGTTGGCATTGCAAGCACCCAGATCATCCTGGTTGGAGAACCGATACTCGGCATCCCAATTGGGCAATTTCGACACATCGGCATCCATGCGATAGGTGAAGTAGAAATTTTCCAGATCCCGGGGCGTATCCGGATAACCGTCGCCATCGGAATCGATGCCCACATTTTTAATGGTATATTCATAAATAATAAAATCGTCGCGAAAGCTTTCGCTCCATGCATAGGTTCGCTCGATCACCTCGACCCCTAACGGGGTGTGTTCCGAGGCCAGCGGCGCCTGAACATCATAAAAGCGAGTGTAAGTATCTTCCTCGGATCGGGCGCCCGGGCCGGTAATGACCGATACCGAATCGAGCGGCGCAAATTCGTGATCATCGGCCTGAGAGGAACAAATAACGCCATTCACTTTAGCAGTAAGCCAGAGGCTGCCGCGATATAGATACGAGTTGCCCGAACCACCAGGGTAGTCACACGATGGCGTGCGATCCACATAGGCATCATCGCCGGCGTAGCCGAAATTCGTTACCCGTTGCCATAGAGTGCCGATTTTATGATATTTCCAGTTATCGGGAACGATCGGCCCCACAGCAGATTTATCACTCTTGGCGACGGAAAATTGCTTTTGATGGCTGTCCGCGCTCCAGATTGGTGTTGTTAGAAAGCCCAGCATCATCAACGCAATGATCAGGGCACAAAAACGATGTTTCGATATCATCATTGATTTGCCTCCTCGGTATCACCTGATTAGAATTGAACGGCCAGGCCAAAACGAACCAGGCGCCGATCACTATAGGCCTGCGGATTGCGAATATAGGCGCCAGTTACATTGTCAATATTAATGATCGTTGGATCATTGGTGACTTCATAATACAGCGAACTGCCGATCCAATCTACATTTTTCCGGTCAAACAAGTTATAAATATCCACGAAGAAGTCGAAATTAAAATCGGCCAGCTTTACCTGTCGGATGAGCTTCACATCCGTGGTTGTGGTATATGGCAAGCGTTTGTCATTGACTTTGCCCGAACCATAGGAAGAATATGGCAGGCCGCTACCATAGCGAAACTGGAAATTCGCCAGCCAGTTTGCCAGTGGCCGAATGCTGGCCCATCGCACGCCAAAGTCCGCGGGCGAACGCAGTGTAAGGGTGGCATTTATCGTGTGGGTTTGATCATAATCCAGAATATTCATCCGACGGGCATCGGTGAACGAGCCCGTTCCTCCCAGATAATTGGAGCTACGACCTTTGGCAATTGAATAAGTATAGTTGGCGGTGGCTCCCCAGAATTTACCGGTGCGTTTGGTGAAGGTAAACTCCAGCCCCTTGATGTTACCATAGTCAGCATTGGTGAAAATATTGAGCTCGATGTTTTGAATGCTGCGGCCCACATATTTCCGCCAATCCATTAAATTGGTCACGTCTTTGTAGTAACCCGTGATGGTCCCTTTGATGTCGTCAGAAAATTGATGCTCCACGCCAAGCTCATAGGCCACCGTCTTCTCCGGCTTCAAATCGGGATTGCCAATGTAATTGCCCACTTTTGTCAGCGACTGAATCCGGTTGTTGCGGTAGAGGAAATAGCCATCCGGTCGCTGGAAATAGTGGCCATACGTGAAATGCAACACATCGCGAGCTGTGATCGGATGGGAAATTCCCAATCGAGGACTGAGCTGGTATTTGACCGAAGCCTTGTTAGGATTGAGGAACAGAGGGATGCCGCTTTCATCCACCTCGGTATAGGGATAACTGTAATCACCGGGGTAATAAATGGGATCTTTCAAGCCATTGGGGTTGAAGACATCGAAACGTAATCCCACCAGAGCAATGATTCCCTGGAATTCCAGCTTGTCCTGAAGGTACGTGGCAAAATCGTAGGTATCTTCATCCCAGATATCTTTTCGTAGTGAAGTGAGATTCAACGTCCAACTGATATTTTCAGTCTTCGTTCGATGCAGGTACAGTTCAAAGCCACCTTTCAGCAGATGGTTGGCTGTGATCTGGCTGACCATGTCCGCCTTGAGGCTATAAGTCCAGGACTGTTGATCACGATAACCAGGATCATCGCCACGGATCCACCAGTAATTATTCTCGCGTTCCCGATAGATTGGATGTGGTCCCGGCTTATTAATATCCCACACCAGATCTTCGCTGGTATTGCCATCTCCATCCCGATCTTCCACATCGGGAGTGGCATAATGATAGTTGGTATAGAAATTATTGAAGCGGATTTCATAAAAGGTATTCGGACTCAGGGTATGGGTCCAGATGGCATAACCGATATTGCTTTTCTTATGATAGTTCCAGAGATAATCCTGCATGCCCGCAACGTAGTAGTTGCGAAGCATACCATAGGCGACCCCATCCGGAGTGGTGCCTGGCGAAGCAATCAGTTCCCCCTGTTGCGCCCGATATTTCGCGGGGTCATTCACGTACACATAGTGATTAATGGTATCGCCGTTCATGGTCTCGACATCAAAATATTCGTTGATCGGATAATTGGGCGCCGGGCCGTATTTAGCCGCCGGAAAATAATAGCTATCCCAATCACTTTGGCTAAAGACACCACCGATCGCCAATTTATGCGTTGACGACATCCGATAGGTCAATTTGCCCTGATAATTTTGATCCAATGATTTTTCATTTAGATAAAAGCCCTGATCTTTATCCGAAATCTCTGCCGACAGCGAGAGCAGCAGAGCACCAGGAATCTTTAGCCCTATGGCGGGTAGAGCATAGGTGGTCAGCGGCTCAGGACCATTCAAATTGAATTCATAAATTTTCCGCATCATCCTCGATTTATTCTGCCAATTCCTCAGCGCTCCCAACGAATCCCCAAAGAACGATCGCGACGAAGTAGAGACATAATTGTTGATATTCAAGCTGCCAAAATCGGTCGAGGTTGCCCGAATCTTGCCTGAGTATTTGGTGGCACCTTCTTTCAATGCCAGGTTCAAAATACCGGATTGGACATTGCCGTACTCGGCACTGAAGCCGCCCAGCGAAACCTCCATTTCTTGAATGCCATACTCCGGAATATCGCTGGTAAATCCACCCAAACTGCCCGAATATTCACCGGCCGGATCCTTTACCGGAATGCCATCGATCAACACCAGGACCTCGCCAGTTCGACCGCCCCGGAAATGGTTATTCACCACACCGGCTTGAATATTGGCCATGCCTTGAAAATTGTCCACCGGTTTGATGTCAAACTCCTCCGCGGAAACAAAATGGCGGGTAGAAATTTCATCCTTTTGAATCATGGGTCGCTCGGCAACGATGGTCACGCCTTGCCCCTCGATCACAGTCATCGACAATTTAAAATCAACCTTGGTCGTGATATCGATGGACACGCGGACATTTTCGACCATGACCACGCCATACCCCATCATCGAGGCTTTCAGACGGTACGTGCCCACCGGAACATTCAGGATCACGTAGTGTCCTGAGATGTCGGTGGCCGCTCCCATCGATGTTCCTTCGATGACCACATTCACGCCCGGAAGCGGCAATTGCGTCTCAGAATCGATAATCGTTCCCGCTATCTTTCCTGTAACCCCTCCGAAAACAGCGGAAACGGATAGCAGAAATAACATCAAAACAGTTAGTTTTTTGAACATGGAATCCTCCATAATAATTGAGTAGGCAAGATTCTTTGAAAACGAAGAAAAAAGAGATGATTTGATTTTGGTCGGTACCTGTTGAGTTAATCCAATCATTGTTCTAAATGACAAATTGATAAGGGAATAACTTCAATCTACCTGGAAGTGCTTGGGCTGCGATTAGGTTGATTGCAACTGTTTAAAATAAAAATATAAACATCAAAGTCAAGAAAAAAATTTGGAAATTGTAAAATTCTTTCCAGCGAAGTGGCCACCCCATCGGTCTTGCCGGATGGTTACTGACCGATCGCAGCGAGCGACCGGTCAGTTGATGCTGTCGATTATTTGACCAAAACCATCGATCGATGCTTTACCTGGCCAGCAAATTCCAGCCGATAAAAATAAACGCCACTGGCAAGCTGTCGACCATCAAAAGGAATTTCATAGTGACCGGCGATCAGTTGCTCGTCCACCAGTGTCGCCACCAGACGGCCCAGCAGGTCATACACTGTCAAGGTCACATGCCCGGCCATGGAAAGCTCGAAAGGAATCGTAGTACCGGGATTGAACGGATTGGGATAGTTCTGGAGCAACTGAAACGACAGCGCAAGAGTTGGGCGTTGGTCATGAATCCCAACCGGCTCCGCCGATTTTTTCACGGCACGCAAATTATCGACATAAATTTTACCGGAGAGAGTGCCGCCCTCATCATGGGTCAATTGGAAACTATCGACATAATAGGACTTCCCATCCATGATTTCATTGCCGAGCCAGGTGCCCACGCTATTGGGATCGCTCAGATCCCATTCCACCAATTTCCAACCATACCAATCGAGGGTTACCCATTTGGAGACTTCCAGGGGATAGCCCTGGCCATCGACCTCGCGCAGCGAGAATCGGAATTGATTGCGGCTGCCATCTCCATAAACGTAGCATTGCAGGATAAAGCTGTTATCGAAACGCACCTCGCGCGGGGCACCATTGGAGAGATATTCTCGCAACAGGTAGCCTCCAGACGGCGGCGTGGACATCCATTGATAGGCAATAAATGCAGAGCGCTTATTCACCGGCGCGGTTGCCGACCCAGGCAAATAGATGTCTTTCGAATAACCAAACGAGGTATTGGCCACCACAATTCCCGAAGTGGAACCGCTGTAACTGGGCTGCTCCCAATAGCCGGTAGAAGTAAAATTGTCGATCAGCTTGATCTCGGTATATTGCTCCGGCGCAGTTCTAAAAGCTACCTCGCGACTGGTGGTCATGGGATTACCAGATGTGTCGGCAATGGTGTTCAGCAGTCGCAAGGAATAGTCGGTGGCGGGCAGCAGCGGCTCATAGCCCTTCAGATTGATCACCGACCGATCGCCCACTGCGGTGACCATGGTCTGGGTCTTTATTCTCTCGCCGTCTTTGCCTAACACCAGGGTTGTATCGATAACCGAAGCTGGATCGATGAGTTCGTCAAAGACAATCCCAATCACATTGTCAACATCAAAATCGAAGGTAGAGACATTGAAATCGGGATAGCTCGAGACGATCATTGGCCCGGTAACGTCAGCCGCTCGAGTGCGGAAACGCAGTGAAAACGGATCGCCGGCAATCCCATCGCCATTGCCATCCAGCGACCGACCATTGACGTCGGTGGCCAGGCTGCCGATGGTAATAGTATATCCTGTATCGAACGCAAGATTGCCCTTCACATCCAGCGTCAACGACTTATTGGCCGAATTCCAGATAAGTTGTTCCAGCTCAATCGTCGGGGAACTGGCAATGGCACTGGCGAAAGTGCTGCTGTTCATCGTTTTGGAAAAATAAAAGGTAATGGTACTGTTGACGGCAATGGTATCGCCTTCGGCCGGATCGGTAGCAATAATCCTGGGTGGGAGTGAAGGAATGGGATCAGAGGCGACGATATTCGAAACCACCGATTCGTTCCAGAAGCGGTCCAATGCGGTAGCAGCATAATAATAGATCCCATTGTAATCCTGCTCGCCTGTGAAGTGATCGGTGCATGAATAGCTGGTACGACCAAAGTGAAGATCCAAAATTTCATCCCTGGTTGGATCGAAGCTGTTATCCGGCGACCGGTAGATAGCAAATCGCTGATCCGCAGCAATGGAGCCGGCTGGGGTGACGGTCAATTGGTAAGTCAGCGAGTCCAGCTTGACGATGGCAATGGTAGGAGCCTCGGGCGCCAGCCCGGGGTTGAATTTGATGGGCCGGATTTTGGTTTTGCGACCGAAAAATGTCGCCGCGGCTTCCTCCCAGTAATCATAATCATCCCAACTACCATAGCTAAAAAATTGGCAGCCATCGACCCACGGAATTGTCCGGATTCGCTCCACCACCTCGGGGTGCCGATACCAGATTTTTTGTTCGGCAAAAATATAGGAGCCCGGCCCGACGGTGAAGATTCGGCCGTCTTGAATGCCCTTTTGAATGTATGGTCCCCAGCACTGGGGCGGTGCGCCGACCAGCATATCATAGAAACCCTGGCCTGAAGTCCAATGATAATGCATCGGTGCCAACTGGTCGACATAACCCTCATTGAACCACAGCGCTGCATCCTGATAGACATCTCCATATCCCTGCCAGGGACCCCAATTGTATCTCCCAAGTGCCGCTGCTGAAAGCCGCACCCAGGGCTTAATCGCCTGGATGGAATCGTGCAGCGTGCGCACAAATTCGGTCACGGACCAGCGCCACCATTCCTCCCACGAGGAAAAGCCTTGCGGCACACCCGCACTAAAAGGATGCTCGATATCGTACAGATAGCGTGAGCTGGCATTTTCATGCAGCGCCTCAAGCTGCGCCTCAGTCATCATCCCATCGAGCAGGCTCTCCTCTGCGCCTGGCTTGTTTAGAGAGATCATCGGGCTGGAGTACTCGTTCCAGCGAATATAATCCAGATGCAAGCCATCGATATCATAGTTGCGAACGATTTCCATGGCCACTTTGATCGTGTACTCTCGGACCGCAGCCAGTCCCGGAGAAAGACAGATCGAAGAGGTCATGGGATTCCCATCGCGATCGCGACAGATCCATTCCGGGTGCACCGCGGCTGGCGCACCCGGCTGAGTCGATGATGCCTGGAATACATTGAACCAGGCGTGGACTTCCATCCCCCGTTTATGGCCTTCCTCTACGGCATACGCCAGCGGATCGTAGCCGGGATTGCCATACCCCGCATAATAGCCCCAGGGCTCATAGGAGGAATTGTAATACGCAGTGCCACTCTGACGGCATTGCCATAGCACCGCATTCATATTGGCTTTCTGATGATTGTCCAGAATCTTCCGGACCAACGCTTTGTTCTGCTCGGCCGGTTTGCCAGCGCTGATGTGCTCCCAGGTGACCACCCAGGTCGCCCGAAACTCCTGATTGTCGTCAGCAAATAGATTCTGGCAAAATAACATCAAAAATAAAATGGTAGCAGCTCGTCTCATTATTCAACCTCCATAAAAAGATTCGGTGATCAAACTACATTTTAATATTTAGAAAATTCTCCAACGGACAGAAACAACCCAACCGATGAAATTATTCTATAACACCTGTTGAGTTCTTTTTTGACGATTCGATGGACCAGAGGCGCATCCACCTCTGGCGTAATACATTTTAGAATTCTGCCAGCGGAAAATTGTTACTATCCATTGGCAAAAACTCTCCAACTGAGGATAAAACAACCACAATAATTTTACCATCAAGTTTTGATCCAGTGGGTTCTCCATCGGCGAATGCGACTGATTCGCATCTGACTCTGACATGATCAATGGTTAGCAAAATCTGCCGCAGGAAGATTGTCGCGATCCGTTGGAAAAAATTCTTCAACGGATGATAAAACGGCAACGGATATTTTGCCCTTGAATTTTTATCCTCTGGGTTGTTTCAATCTCATGGAAAGGAGAATTACCTCACGTTTTCCACCAGCATCACCCTGCCATCCATATCCGTTAGGACGACACGATGCGCATCCAGCGGCGTGACAGTATTGAGCAAAGCCACGCCGGCTCGATATTTAAATTTCACCTGTCCAGTTTTGGCAGCGACAGCAATTAGCAATCCATTCTTCGTTCCGAAAAAAATAACCCCATCTTTTTCAATCGGCATCGATGGATCGATATCATAGCCATAGCCGCATGACGCAGCCCAGATCAACTCTGGTGCAGTTGCTGGGGCCGAAAAGGCAAGCAGCGTGTCTTCCATGCAGCGGGCATAAATAATATTTCCGTTTTCGGCAATGCCGATGGATTCCCGAACTTTGTGGGAGTTGGAGCGCCAGATGGTTGCGCCGGTTCTGGCATCAATTGCGGTCATAAAGCGATCGGGCGCGACGATGAAAACTTTGTCGTTCGCCGCCACTGGCCAACACGCGGCCGGCGAATACAGCCGGCCTGGATTGCCATTGCTCCATTTCCATGCCAGCGTGCCATCTTTTCTGTTCAAAGAATAGAGAAAAGTATCCCACGCGCCAAAAATCACTCTGTCCTGATAAATCAACGGCCGCGTCTCCACAAAGCCAGCCACGCCGCTAAATTCCCAGCGCAATTGTCCGGACGCCAGCTCGATCGCCCGAAATTTGCCATCGCTGCCGCCGATGTAAACCGTTCCGCGATAGATCTGTGGCGCAGCCACCACCGGCGCTGACGTTGCCACTCGCCAGAGTAATTGGCCAGTTTCGATATTGAGGCAATAGATATGGTTATCCGTGGCGCCAAGGACTACTTTGCCATGAGCCGCCGCTGCCGAAGCAAATATACCCCCCTTTATTTGAAAAATCCACTGCTTTTTTCCATCCGTCACCGACAGCCCAAAAACCCGACCCGCGCGATTTCCCACGACCACCCAATTGCGCCACACGCATGGCGCAGCAGTCATGCTGAATTGAGTATCCACCCTCCACTTTTCTCTGACCTTCGGGAATTCCAGATTCACGGAAAAATCAGGCCGGTCGAAGCGCCTGGATGGGGTGACGAAATCTCGTGGCGCGAGCACGATTTTGTGCCAGGCGGGCGAAATGCCTGGCTCAGATATGGGCCTACGGCCATTTGCGGCCACACTATCGACGGCTGCTATCCTTTCGCGGTCAGGATCAATGAGTCGCTCGAAAAAAGCCAACGTGTCGCGCCGGATGGTGACGATATTGAATCCGCCCGGGGATTGCTCCCGCCGCAACGTGGAACGTCCCATGACGCCAGGCACACCTTCGAGATCATACACCCGATTGCGATGACCATGCCCAAACAAGATGGCGCTGGTTGGAAATTGTTTCACCCGATCCAGAAATTGGTACCAATTGTCCACCGACGCATCGATAGGGTAATGGGTGATAAAAATCAGTGGCGGCGCCGGGTCTGGAAGATTGATCAGCAGCGAATCCAGCCAGCGGAGGTCTTCTGGGGAGAAATGGCCATCGCCCATGCGCATCACCGGCCCCTGATGCAAGCCAATGAAGCGATAGCCACGAAAATCGAACTGAAATTTATCGCTGCCCCAGAGCTCTGCGAATTTGGTGCAGCCGGATTCCGACCACTTGGTGTCATGATTGCCGGGAATGAGGTAATACGGCACCTTCAAACTGTCCAGAATCACTTTGGCCAGTTGCAATTCGGCGTTGCTGCCCATCTCCGTGACATCGCCCGAGTGGACGACGAAGTCGATTCCATTCAGGCCATTGATATCATGAACCGCGGCCCGCAGATCCGCTGCTCCGCTGCCAGCGCCAACATGGGTATCGCTAAGCCAGGCAAATCGAATCGCCGGCTCGCTGGCGAATAGCGGAGCCGCCAAACAAATCAAAAGGAGATAACAGCATTTGAATTTTTGTTTTTTCATGGTCAACTTGTTGATCCAATAAAGCCATTGTAGGGTAATGTACCTGATTGCATCACACGCTTTCGAGGCAACCTTATCATCCCATCCGTGGCAACAATCGCATCCGTTGCGCTTCTGCCATGTGTTGGTCACTAACTATGATTGAAATTTCAAACCTCAAACTCCGAATTCCAAATAAATTTCAATTTTCAGTTCTCAAGTTCCAACCACCATGGGCGCCGACGATCGGCCAGAGGTTTGGCCATTAAAATTTTGTCTTTAGAAATTATTTGAATTTTAGCGATTGCGTTTTGAAATTTTCCTATTGCCGAGTTGGAAAAAGCCTCATCGCAATAACACCATCCGCTTCGATTCAGCGAACGATCCAACCATCATTTTATAGAGATAAATCCCGCTGGCAACCTCCTGGCCCCGGTCATCCCGGCCATCCCAAGCGATCCGATACTGGCCAGCCGTTTGTTTTTCATCCACCAGCACTCGAACTCTTTTGCCCAGGATATCGAAAATCTCCAGGCGTACCGGCTGCGATTGACCGGAAATTTGATATTCGATGGCCGTTTCAGCATTGAAGGGATTGGGATAATTTTGCCCCAGGCTAAATTGGTGGGGAAGTTCAGTCGACACCATTTCAACCGAGACCGGCACTCGTTTCACAATCCGCAGATCATCGAAATACAAGCTTCCGATCGCCGGGCTGCCCGGGTTATAGGTAAATTGCAAGCTTTCCAGGCGCAACGTCCCATCCAGATTGCCATCCCCCAGCCAGGTACCGGTGCCATCCTTCGTCAGATCCCAGGAGACCAATTTCCAGCCCAACCAGTTGATGGGAATCCAGGGACTGACTTCATGATTTCCTGCGGCCAGATTGGGATAATTATCATCCACGCAGAAGCGAAATTGATTGCCACTGCCATCGCCAAACACATACGCCTGCACGATATAATCCTTGTTAAACAGAACGGTCTTGGCCGGCGCGCTATCGGCAATGTAAAGCCGAATGAGCCAGGCGCTGGCGCTCACATCCCAGCCATAATTGACCTGCAGCGAGGTTTGGCTCTGGCTGAGCAAATTCACCAAAACCTTGTTCTCGCTGCGGCTGGTTTTTTCCGTCAGGATGCCGCCGGTGCTGCCGCTCTGCTGCGGTGCCCACCAATTGGCCATCAGGTTTGATTCAAAATTATCAATTGGGATGATGCTATAATCCATGGACGCAGTTCGAAAGCTATAGGACTTGGCGGAAGTCACTGTATTGCCCCAGGAATCGAAAAAGCCAGCGGCAATCCGCGTGACATACACTTCATCGGCAAATAGCTTTTGGGCCGGGAAAAAACAAAACACGCTTTGATCATTCACCAGATAGTGCTTCAAAACACCGGGCACATCGCTATGATCCTGAAACCGCTCCAGCCGAATTCTGTCCGGGGAGAAGGAATTAGAATCAATGACTTCATCATAGGTGATATTGATGACCGGGAGCAATTCGATCTCATTTGCCCCCTGTTTTGGATAAGCAGATGCAACTTTGGGCGCCGACATATCCGGCGGCCCGGTGATAAAATTCAGCACAAAATCATCGCCGCCGATGCCATCTTTATTCCCATCGAATGGATGGCCATAGAAATCCGTCGCCTTGCCGGTAATTGTAATCGTGTATGGGGTGAGGAATCTCAAGCTATCGGGACGGAAACTCATTTTTTTATCATCATTTTGCCAGATAAATTTGCCGGTGGCCGCCGGAGAGATCTGCAGTGCCGCTTCGACCATTGATCGATTCATTTTGCGGCTAAAATTGAAAATGATGTCGTTCCAGGCAGGAACATTGGTGGCACCGTTAGCTGGCGTGGTCGATACGATGTACGGTGCCACTCGGGAAATCAATTTTACATCTTTAAAAGTAAAAAAAGTGTCAACTGGCGTCACGACCAATGTGTCGCCATAATAGCCCTCTGCCTCGATGATCATTTGCAGCGGACCTGGTGGCAGATCATCGAGATAATAAAAACCATTATGAAGCAGTTCGGGGTCACTGGAATATTTGTAAAATAGCGACTGATATGAATCGGTGACATAAGTTTTTCCGCCAATCGTCACGCGAGCGCCATTGATAGGGACACTGGTCTCGTTATTGGTAATGATGCCAGCAACGATCCGCTGGGCTGGTCGCGGAATGTCATGAAATTTCAAGATCGACCAATAAAACGTTTTGGCCTCCAGCTTCTTCCATTCGGCGTTCATATTGAGTTGATTCTGCCGCGGATTGGTATGGAATCCGGCCTCGCTAAGTTCCGAAGGCATATTGCTCATGCGATTGACATGCAGATAAGGCCCCGGCCAGCTCGGCGAACAGGCGCCAGAATAGGCGTAGAAAGTACAATCCCCGATGGAACCGCGCGTGGTGGTGCGCATTCCCCGGGTTAAAATTTCGACCATGATGTCGGCCATGGCTTTGCCACCATTGGGCACTTTTTCGGCTTTGTTATAATATTGGCCCCAGAGCAACAGCGTGCTGTTATATTCAGGACTGCCGGCATCGCTGTGAATGGAATGAAACCAGGCCGCACCGAGGCTATTGGCATAGTCGGTCCGCTGGCTGAGCGATACCACCTGTTGATCATTGGTGCGAGAAATATACACCGTATCGATATCGGTGGTCTTCAAGAGCATTTCGCGCAATGCCAAAGCGACTCCTAAATTCTTCTCTGCCTCCGAATAATTATAAATTCCCATATTCTCTCTCTGACTGTGCCCAGGATCCAGAAATATATTCCAACCAGCCAACCCGCTGACCTGAGCGAACAATCCATGAGCCAAGCTGAAACAAGCAAAGATCAAACTAATAACAAACTTCATCACTTTATTCCTTTCAAAAAAATAAGGTACCACCAAACAATAAATAGCAGCCTCACTAATCGTTAGTTTTCATTCATTAATTCGATCAGATAAATCGCCCCTTCATCGAATGCGTCAAACACGATTTTCTTTCCGTCGGGCGACCAGCATGGATTCATCTCCAATTTATCTTCAGCAAATTCCAATTTCGTTCTGCCGCTGCCATCGATTTTTATCGTGTAAATATCTGAGGAAAGATATTTATAGCCATCATCCGTCGTGACCATATAGACCAGATGCAGATTATCCGGCGCCCATTGCGGTCGATGCCCCCGGCCCAGATCGACCAGTCCCCGGCCGTCCACATTCATGACGTACATATTGCCACCTATGATTTCGAACGCCACGCGGGACCGATCGGGTGACAAAACCAGATTGATGCAGCGTTCCCCCTTTACCGGCTCGTAAATCTTATAATCTTTGGCGGCCGGATTGCCAATGGCGATTTGATCATCCTTTAAAAAGCAATCGATCACCGGGGTCGATTTTTTTGGGAGCGCAGATACTTTTTTCCCGGAATCGAACACTTCGATTTTCCCTCTGCCGTACAGATAAATTTTTTCGTCCCACGCACCCCAATGCGGCAGGCCAGGCATCATCGTCCGAAAATTGGTGACGAAGCGGGAATCATTATTTTCCAGATCAAAGACCTTTATCGCATTGAAGCGATATCTCCCTTCGAAACGAGCCACCCGGCTGGCAATGGCTTTCGAGTCCGATGACCATTCAAATCCGAAACCAGCCGCCGGCTCATTGCTGATCTCTCGAGCCTGGCTGCCATCGGCATTCATGATCCACAGCCCCTGATAGTTGGAAGTCGTAAACGCAATTTTCGATCCATCCGGCGAGAAAACCGGATGCATGAAAAAGAGTCCATCCCCGCCGATCAGCCTGATAGGCCTGCCAGCTATCGCTTGCTGGGCTGAAATTGCCGTTGCGGCAACGATCAGAATGATTAAGCACAAAATCACAACTTTTGATCCCATGAGTTTGCTCCAGTGAATTCGTATAGTAATTAAATGAATTAAATCGTTGAGGCCAGATGGCAATTTGCTGGCTCAACGTAAATTAGCAACCCCGATGCAATCGCACCATCAAGCGAATTGCATGACGCTATTTGATGACCATGAATTTTTTTGCCCGACAGAAGCCCTCGGTCCGCAACTGATAGAGATAAATGCCCGAGGGCACATTACCTGCCTCCCAATCAACCGAATAATATCCCGGCGACTGATGTTCATCTACCAGTCGGGCGATCTCCTGCCCCAATAAATTTAATACCCGAAGCTCCACTTTTGTTTCTCGCGGGATAGTGTAGCGAATTGTCGTGCGCGCATTAAATGGATTGGGGTAGTTCTGATCCAATTCGAATTCCACGGGCCTCTGGCCGCCGCTCCAATCCGCAACACCGGCGATCTCCGCAATCAAAGCAAATTTTATGGCGTCGGCGCGCAACACGGCATTGGGATTGGTGTTCTGGCCGGTATCCACCACCCTGACTTCAATTTTGTGTCGCACTGGCAAATAAAAGCGTCCCAGCGAAACCCAGGAACCGCTCCCCGCATTCTGATCCGCCACCACCGAATCCACCACCACGTCGGCAATGCTCAACACGTAGACCGCGTAATTGGAGGCATTCACAGTTTTGGGCACAATCGCGAAAAGCTCATAAACGCCACTCCGGGGCAATTGTCCGGTAAAAGCAGCCCAGGGATGGGGAATTTGAGTGAGCCAGGCGTAGCGACTGGTCGGCCCATAAGCCTGGGCATTGCTCCGGCTCCAGGTACCAAATTCCCGGTAATTGGATGAATCTTCGTTATCGACCACCATAAAAAATGGCTCCACACGGGCACTGATGGGGATGCGAAATTGGGGCTGCACGGGGTCATCGCTGTGAATGATGAACGTGTCTGCCACTGCTCCTGCCCGGGACGAATAGAACTGCATCGGCAAGGAAATAGTGCTCATGCCAGCCATTTCGATGGGAAAAACTATTAGCGATGAAACGAATTGGCCGGTCGAATGACCGTCGAATAGCGTTAAATTTTTATAGCCGCGATTCTGGATTGTTAGCTGCCATCGGAGCGTGTCATCCTGGCTCACTTCGCCGAGGTGGATGAAATTCTGATCGATGGCCAATTGTCGCTCCCGGACCAGCGCCGAGAACCTGGCCACATCGGCGGCCACCACCTTGCCCGCTTGCTCCCTGCCGATGACTTTCAGCTCCAGATAATTTTGGGCGTGGGCGAGCCAATTCGTTGTTCCCACATAAATCCAATCCTTTGCCGGCAATGGCTGATCGAATCGCATGGTATCCACCGCCTGACCATTGGCATAGATCTGGAACGAAAGCTGGCTGGCAGCATTGGCGATCGCTGGAATCTGAACAAAGATATTGTAATAGCCAGACTGCGGGATGTTTGGCATCCACCGGACGCAGGCCGTATCGTTCGCCGTCAGAGTGGCGCAGCGAGCGTCCAGTCCCCAGCTCTTCTGGGTGGTTGCAACCCAGGGGCCCTGGACTTCGACGTAGCCCGCATCCCCATTATCGACAAAAATATCATCGGGCAAATACTGGATAAAATCCATCGCCTGGTTGCCGATCGTATCGCAGACCGCAACCCCCACTTTGGCCAGCGTGCTCTTCTCCAGCGGCTGGGAGGTGCGCCACCGATTTAACCCCAGCGGTTCGCAGGGCACCACCCTATAGCGCTCGTAAATATCTTTGGCTGCCACAAACGGCTGGGCTTGAAAGATCGGCTCATCGACAGCAATCACGAAAAAGGCCTCCCCGGCGCTGGCCTGTTCTTCCAGAGATAAAAGCGGCGCTTGCGTATCGAAGCTATTGCGCCAGCGCTGCATGGCCTCGATGGCGGTGCAATAATAAAATTTCACTTCGGGATATAACGCGGCCAGATGATGGGCCACGCTGTCGATCTTCTGGATATTGGTCAAAAAATCGGTTTCGGGCAAGTGCCCCCAGATGCACGCCACCTGATCGATCCCGGCATTGGCCTGCTGAAAAATCTGGTGCAGGTAATCGAGCCGACGGGCAGTCGATAGATGGGCCGATCGGACGTTCCAGCCACGGCAGCTTCCCGGACGCTGATAGTTTTCGGGCGAGGGATGGAACGGCACCCATTCGGATGGCGCTTGCGACCAATCGTAATTGTTATCCAATGGCTCGGTGACATCCACACCATGCACGGGATAATCGTTATGCATGCTATACGGCAGAAGCTGATCGAGGTAGTTCTGCCAGTCGTTATCCATGAAATGCCAGCCGCTGCGGAAAGATACCGGAAAAACCCGTTCTTCCAGCAGTAACTGGCACAACGTGAAATCGAAATCATCTTTGCATTCAAGAAAGGTGTGGGTCTGATTCCAGTACCAGATACCGTCCCCATTGTAATCGGTCCAACCAAAGGTGTGGTAATGGAGGGATAGCTCATCGCCGAACTGTTGCACTGCGCTGCCATGATATTTTTGCATCAAATACATGGTCATGATATTGGGGATCGGGACATCGCGATTGGTGGCATAGCGAAAGATATTGCCGGCCATCATCCACCAGGTAAGTTTCAGCGGCTGGCCATCGGAATCGACCAATCGGCTTCGAAACGTTGGATCCATTACCTGATAGGCGTTGCGGGAGCGATGGGTATAAAGGTCCAGACTGTAGGTGCAATGATAGGTGGCAACGCTCATCCCGTCCCAGATAGCGGTATCGGAGCCGAGAACGAGATAAACTTTTCCAGCCGCCCAGATGGTTTCCGAAAAAGTGCCAGCAAAGAACAAAATAAGACCAGCTAAATAGAGCCAAAATGACTTCATGAGTTGGGAAGATCCTCGCAATCAGAACAGTTACATTTTCGGGTCATAAGTATATGCCCGGCACCCGGCCAATTGATTTTCGCTTGAGTTGGTCGAGTGCTGCACCTTGAAATTGAAAAAAAAGATACCAATAATAATAAATAGCCAAAAGCCGTTGGGGACAACCTCCTCCCAACGGCTTTTGTCAATGCGAAAATTGAAAGGACTTAATTACAACTACTTCATCAGCGTCATCGATTTCAGGATGGTGTGGCCATCGACTTTTAAACGATAGTAGTAATTTCCTGAAGCCAGGCCGGAGGCATCGAATCTGATTTCATGCTTGCCTTCGGTCATGGTTTCGCTGATCAGAGTTTTTACCTCGCGCCCCAGAATATCGTACACCTTCAATTCAACATAGCCGGTTTTGGCCAATGTGAATGGAATGGTGGTGGTTGGATTAAACGGGTTGGGATAGTTCTGCAGCAGATTGTAGTTGCGAACCACTTCGCCATTTTCCACCAGGATTACGCCTGTATAGGGATTGGCATTTTTCCATTTCTTCACCACGCCACCATCGAAGTCATTGGTAAGCGCGTACCAAACGCCGCCTTCTTCCCAGAAGATAATACCGCGGGGCGAATGGAAAAAGCCACCCTGCGGGACGCCGGCGATGGTTTTTCCAGCACTGGCGCCGATGCTATCCACCAGCGCACCACCTTTCTGCAGATCCAGTGCATACCAGCCGGTGAAATCATTGGCGCCAACATCCCAGTAAGTGCCAACCCACAACATGCCCCAGGGATCCCAATCCAGGCATTGACCCCACATCACCTTGTCTGGGGTTGTTCCCAGGGTGTCCACCGGCGCGTACGTGCCATCGGGGCCATCGTCGCTATGCCAATGTACGACACCGTTTCGCCCAGAATAGATCTTGCCAAAATAGACATCTTTCCCATCCTTGCTGACCACAACGCTCCGCTGCAAACCCAGGTTAGTATCGGCAACGAGGGAATAGAGTTGCAGGTCGCTGTCAAAAATATAGGCGGGATTCCCACTGGCGACATGAGCTAGATAGATGTAACCATTATCATCAGCCGCCCCTTCGGTCAAGGATGCGCCGGGTTTGGGTTTCACTTTGCCCAGCACTTCGGCGCTGAAATTGGCAGGATCAACTGTCTGGTAATTGATCTTCCACATTTCATCATAAGCCGAATGCAGCACATTGCCTTCGTTATCCAGCGCCGTGCCACGGCAGCCATTGAACAGTGTATCCACCTGACCGCTGGCATGTTTCAGGAAACGAACCTTGGCATACACGGTGCCATCTTCGTTATACACCCACATCGGCTTGATGGGTACTTTGGTGCCATCGCCTTTGACTAATGTATCGGTGTAAGCAAATGCTCCCACCCAAATTTTGCCATCGGCCGTCTTCACAATGCCGTGCGGTTGGGCAATAGTAGCAAAATCGCCAACGTATTCCCACTGTGCGAACGCGAACGTGGCGAAGAATAGCATGGTAACAATTGAGTAAATAACTTTTTTCATGAGATTCCTCCATGGTTGGTTTGGGGTCTCAAAAAATTCCAGCCCCGCATGTTTTTGAATTTGTTTATTCGCCGGGAGAATTGAAATTCTCCCAATTGCCAGTATCTTCGAGCGCGGCAACCATTTTTCAATGCTATCATGGATCTGCAAATCAAGACCAGCAAATCAAATCCGCATGATTTGTGGCTAATTTTTCACTTAACTCAAATGTGATAGCAGTGGTCATGTTGCATTGCCCGATTGATATCTTCGCTGTTTCTTTGTTTGTTCTCACCTCCTCTGATATTTTGATTCATGAATACAGCCAGATAATTGCTCTAAGGTCGCCCATAATATGGCGCGCCCTCTTTGAGCATATTGATTTTGATCACTCGCCGTTTTTTGGCATCGTCGCTGCGTCGTGCGATATAGAGGAACTGTTTGTTGCCCCAGGAAAGTGAATAGCTGGTGGGCTCCAGCACGCCGGGATACAGGGGTGCAAATGTGCCGTCGGGATGAATGACGATAACCGCCTCCGGTGCATCGGTTCCGACATACATATCGCCATCCGCAGCAAAGGTGATGGCTAATATTTCAAAAGTGGTGCTAATCTTCGTGCTCCAATCGAAGTACAGCTCGGTAGGTCCCAATTCATTCTCCGAGAGAATCTGGTTGCGCCAGATCGCCTGCTGATTGGTGGTATTCACTTTGCCGCCCACATAAACGTAGCCATTAAAGACACGAATCGCCTTGATATAAGTATCCGGGTACGGCATAATACCTTTTGACGCGCCATCACCCTGAATGGTAACTTTGTAGAGGCTATCCCCCTTACCACCGACAAATAAGAAACCAGCCGGGGCAAAATCGAGCGCATAAACGGCATCTTTGACGCGTACCCATTGTGCTGCTGCACCGCCGCCCGCCGGCACTCGATACAGATAGCGGGTATTCCGGGCAACATAGAGCATGCCATCCGGCCCAAACGCCAGGCCGGTAAACAGCGAAAAGGTGGTGGTAGCATAATCGGTTTTGACTTCCGCTGGTGTGATTTTAACGATCTTGCGCGAACCCAGAGCCACATAGAGATTTTCGTCTTTGTCGCATTCCACCATATATGGCTCATCGTAATCGCCAAACCCACCGAATTCCCCTACGCCCCGAACCAGCCGATACGGCATGGAATTGCTGAACGCAATGGCGCCCAACACCGATACCCGCACCGCGGTGGAATCCGCGATGAAGTTGGGGCTTTGAACAACCAACTGATTGGCGGAGGCGTCCAAAACCACTGCTTTCGTTTTCCCAAAATGAACAAAATTGTTTTCTTTGATCGGCGAAAAGTTCTCACCGATTATTTTTATAGTTACAATCCCGGCCAGGGCGCTGTCGGCCGGTTCCATGGCCGTAATCACCGGATTGGGATTATAAAGGTAATTGGGATTATACAGGCTTTCCGGTTTCTCCTGCTGACAACCGCTGAGCAAAACGCCCAGCCCCAGCAGCATTACTGCAAGTCCCTTCCAGTTATTCATTCATTTCTCCTCATGCTTGATACTCTCCCCACCAATGTCGTTGATCATTGTTGACTGATCACTGACTTCTGATCGGACATCAATTTTAACCAGTTAACGAATGATTACAAATTTCCGGAAGGCGCTTTCGCCTTTTTTGTACAATAATTGGTTCGTCTCCGGATCGTAATAATCTTCGGTGACTTCAAAATGGGCGATATAAACGCCGCTGACCACCACCTGCCGGGACGAGGTCACCGAGTTCCAGGTCTCGTCGCCGCTACCATTGGTATGCTCGATGGTCTTGATCAAATCTCCCCGTTCCGTAAAAATCCGAATCCGACAACGGGCAGGAATATCAAGAAAGGTAATCTTATCCGGTTCCCCTAAATATTGCAAGCTTCGGGCTCTAATGCTAAAGGGATTGGGGACAACACGAATTTTTTCCAATGACAAGCCCGCTTTCCGCCTCAGGAAAGCGGGTTCCGTCGCTCGGGTGTAGAAGCGACCGCTGTGCAAAGCACCCGTTGGATTGGCGTCGCCGGTGCTATTGTTGCTGCCGTCGTTCACCGCCACCAGATAGTAGTAATAGGAAAATCCGCGCGACGCCTGCGTGTCGTCGAATTTAGTGATTCCCGGGGGCACCGATCCGATTTTTTGGTACACGGTATCCGGTCGGCCAATGGCACGAAAAATTTCGTATCCGGCAAATCCTGGCTCGCCTTCGGATTCGCTGGGCGACCAGGAGAGACTGATACGATCACCACCAGATTCCACATTAAAGACGGCCGGTGGTAATGGCGGCTGCGGAATTTGATAATTGAGATCAAAATTCCGTTTGGCACGGCCAAAGGTCAATAGGATCGAATCCTTGCCCGTATAGAACCAGGTGTTTTTGTAGACATTCTTATCGGTGGTGGTGCTGCCATCGGGCAGAGTATAGGGCGAGTTTTCCTGAAGCCAATTTCTCCCAATCAGCTCGCACATGGGACGGCTCAAGCCGCTCACACCTTCTGCTTCTACGATGTGCACGCTTTCGCCCGGCTCCAGATCGAAAGGTCCATAACAAAGCCAGACATTGGTGCCACCGCCATCGTTATGAACGGTCACCGGATCGGGATTGGAAGCCATGTAGACTTCATCCATGCGATTGGTGCCGCCCAAACCTTTATAGGGTTTGCCACTTAACATTTCGTACAGTTCGATCATCCTGGGTTCATCCGTTTTCTGCAGATTGCCCAGCGAGGGATAGGTATCACCGGCATGCCAGCCCAGCACCGCTGGCTGATTGGGGTCGTCGCTCCTGTCGGTGGCACTCTTGTCCACATGCAAAATGGCAGTGCCGGCAAATTGGGGACCGGTCAACCGACCAGGCGCCACCAATAGCGGCGCACCGATATTGTCGTAGGCGTTCATTGCCGATTGTCCCGCCCAACTGAAGCCGCAACGAATCCATTGGACGATGGGATTAGCTTCAGTTATTCGCTCCCCCACATGCTGAGAATAGTCCTCCCCGCGCTTGGTCACCCAGGTATGTTTGCCCCACACCTGGCCATCACCGATCTTTTCGCCACCTTCGCGACACACGCTGTAGCGCTGCCCCCAGCCGATGCGGACACCTTTCAAGGCCCGATTTAGCTCGATTTCTGGATCATAGTCGACATTGCCGGTATTGGTAAACGTATATTCACAAATAAAATAGTTATCATGATACTGCTGGCTGAAAAAGAGAATCCGCCGCGTCATCGTAAGACCGATCATGGTATTTACGACCATAATCACTTCTCGATCGGCAACCAGCGTGGGATCGACTTCATCGACGTCGCCAGCGTACGGCGCGGTCACGTTATTGCCATCTACCAACACCACGGGCGGCGGAAATTTGGCAATTTGCTTGAGTTGCATCGGGAACAACGATACATCAACTGACCCCAGGGTGATCGTCAGACCAAACACTTCCCAGGACTGACCTTGAGGATCGATGAAATCCTTGGTAGCAATCCAGGCCCGTTTGATCACAGCGTTGTCCTGTTTCAGATAGTCGGCCGGCCAGATCAAACCTTCGTAGTAGCTATTGTTCCAGGCGCGCTCACTCCCATAGGCATTGAAGTGGGTTTGCAATGAACCGATGCGGACATAGCGCCGCTCGGTTCCTGCTACTTGAGCGGACGCGCTGGTTATCGCGATCGCCACGAGCCCCAACAGCAACAGAGCAACTGCTAATTTATACATATTTTTTTTCATTGCTTGATCCTATCGTTCACGTGATTAAATATCATTTTTAGCCGGCGCCTTCCATGACCGCATTTTGGTGCTGTCGACCATGGGTGGCACTTCGCAGGGTCATGGAGCAGCCGGCATCAATCTGCTTAGAAACTGAATTTCAAACCGAATTTAATATCCCGCGGATTCAAAAAGGTGAAATAGGTTAAATTCGGCATATCGATATAGGCCTTGGTATCCAGAATCCGCTTCAGGTCTTCTTTGGTCTTGGTGGGATCGTTTGGGTTATATGGCTCATATTTAACGCCCGGTTTGCGATAATCGCCGATGCGATCGTGGCCGTGCTCCGAGCCCGATTCCCATGAAAAATGCAGCGATTCCATGTAATCGAGATAATCGTAATTATTGGCAAAGCCCGCATAATTCAAGAACTTCAGATTAAAGAGATTGGTAATGTCCAGGTAGGCCTGCACCTCGTAGCGACTGAATTTCAATGATTTGGTCAGCCGCATGTCAAAACTATAGGTATCGCGCCAGCGGACATTGTCCATCACGCCGGGAATATTGTGTGGATTGTAGGTCGCGTAGGCGCCAGCCCGCCAGTTGGCCAGGAGATTCAAATACCAGTTGCCCAGCACATGGTGTCCCAACCAGACGGGTCCGAAATCCGCCGGCGTATGAATATCGAAATTCACCCGGGCATACGGCTGTGGCCGCGGCTTTTCCTGATAGGGATTTTCCCGGATATAATTGCGCTGCTTATTGGGATCTTCATAATAGCGCAGCAGACCAAAATAACCCGAAGTCCCCACATCATAGGTGTAATTGACAAATCCGGTCAGCCAGCGACCGGTGGTTTTGGTCAGAGTCAACTCAAACCCACGAATGTCCTCGTAATTGTTATTGGCAGCTTTGCTGTATTGTACCGAGGCGTTGATATTTTCATAATAAATCCAGCCCGGTTGGTTGGTAATGTCCTTGTAATAGGCAGCAAGGTTCAACAGAAAGAGATCGAACAGATTTTGGGAGTAGCCCAGTTCGTAGGCCACGGTTTTCTCGAAAACCATATTCGGGTTGCCGATCGTGGTCACCAGACCATTATATTCCCGTTGCAGCCGGAAGCGATAGGTCGAAGAAGGTTCCTGGGTAAAGTGACCGTAGTTGAAATAGAGCTTGGAATTAATGGTAATCGGATGGGAAATGCCCAACCGCGGACTCAGGTGCCAGGTGGGTTTGGCATCCTCGGTGGGAATAGTGACCTCAATTAACTTGCCGAAACCCTCGCGGAAATATTTGTCGTAAGCCGCCATCTGATAGACAACACCATTGGGATCCGAATAATCCAATCGCAACCCCACATTGGCGATAAAACCTTCGAATTCTAACTTATCCTGCAAGTACGCGCCAATACGATACGGGAATCGATGGTAAACTTGTTGCCGATTCCAGGTAGTCATGCCGGGATTTTCGGTGTACGATTTGATGTTGTAGTCATCATACACGATCTCCACTCCCGCTTTGACTTGATTCACGTTATCGAGCTGGCTGGTGAAATTGGCTTGCAATTTCGTAGTGGCGATGACGCTCTTGTCGCGACCTAAGTTCATCCAGCCGCCCAGGATCATGCCATCAATACCGGTGACACCATAGCCCCAATAGCCCCAGGGCGCTTCATCGGTGAAAATGCCCGGGACTGGCTCATACTTTTTGGTGGTATCGCGCAGCGCCATTTGGTAGGTTTTATAGCGGTTGATATTGTGCTGAAGGTTGATCTCATAGAACGTTTTGGCGCTCAACATGTGCGTCCATTTGAAGCCCGTCATGGTGCGATAGATATTGCTGGGGCTGTAATAGCCGGGCATATACAACTTGGCATCGCCGCTGGAACTCTCGATGAGATCGGCAACTTCGCTGTTGTAGCGCAAGACGCGTCCCGTGGGCGTGGTAGTCCAGTCATAGGGCGAAACCGAGTACACTTCGCTGTACAGGCCGGTGACCAGCAGCTTGATCATGGGGCTGATATCCGAGGTCAATTTGAGTTGAGTGGAATTGTCAAGATAATTATCCCGCGATAGGGGATAAATAAACATCTCGCGCTCTTGAAAATGAGACAGTGTAAACCTTAAATCACCCAATGCCGGGCCGATAAAGGGAACCGGGCCACCAAAGATGCCATCCACGACATAATCGGGCCGGGTGATATCCCCGCGTCGGCGATGTTGCCACTCCCAGAGCTTCTTGGCCCCCTCGGGGGTGAGATCATTCTTGGGATCGTTGTCGCGAATCGTGGCATCGGAGACCGCGATCCAGCCCTCAAAGATTGGATATTGCCGCTGGGTGTAGGCATCCCAGGCGCCGTTGGTCGTTCCGGTCCAACAAACCGCCGGGTCCATGTATGGCCGGGTGAAATAGGTATAAGGATCGTAAATCGATGGCCCAAAGTTCTTTTTGGCCGGAGGCCGATACTGAACGGTAAGCCCACCATTGTAACGGATGCGATCGCCCTCTTTGGTCACAACATTGACGACACCCGACCGAATGTTGCCATATTCGGCGTTAAAACCGGCAGTTTGAATTTTCATCTCCTGGATGGAATTCATGCTCAACGCGGTAAAGGGAACATTGGAGCGCTCATCATTCAGCGAAAGGCCATCCACCATGAACGCGGTCTGTCGAGCCCCGCCACCACGAATAATGACTC
This sequence comes from uncultured Cytophagia bacterium, assembly GCA_964647995.1. Classification (GTDB taxonomy): domain Bacteria; phylum Zhuqueibacterota; class Zhuqueibacteria; order Thermofontimicrobiales; family Thermofontimicrobiaceae; genus Thermofontimicrobium_A. The sequence continues at coordinate 185,031 of CAZYNP010000002.1, read as the reverse complement.
CTTCACTGCCCTGTTCAATGCCAGCTTGCAACACCAAAACTTCGTTGACCTGTTTCACAGGCAGGGTTTCGACCTTTTTGAAGTCGATATTGATTTCGCTGGCCGCCACATCTCTGGTCACCACGGGCCGCTCGGCAACTACCACCACCTCACTCATCTCCAGCGCTTCGGGCTTCATGCGAAAGTTGATGGTGGTGGTTAAATCGATTTTTACAATCACATTTTTCATGGTCACCGCACCATAGCCCATCATTGTGGCTTTGAGCGTGTAGGCGCCCGGCGGCACATTGAGAATCACGTAGTTGCCCTTGAGGTCGGTGGTGGCGCCGATAGTGGTACCTTCAACAAACACATTCACGCCCGGCAATGGCTGTCCACTCTCGGAATCGGTAATCTGACCGGCAATTTTCCCGGTGACGCCAGCAAATGCCAACGGCACCAGGATCAGCAGCAAAAAACCGATAACAATGATTATTCTGTTCACGATATTTTTCTCCATTTTAACGACGAATAGTTTGACCAGCTACACTCCACTTTCCTGGTGACCAGCCCATTCAAATCCTTGCCCGCCAGTCGTAACGGTGGTGGCAAACGGGACTATCCCCATTCGGATCCAGTGCCACCCAGCAGGCTACTTGTTCAAAACGATCGTTATATGATGATGAAATTGCATTAGCCCACTGCTGGACCGCATTTACTTCGCCGGCAGGCGTATCGAACACGACCTTGTCACCATTGCTTCATCGATGCGGCGTCCGATTAGGGCGCGCCATATTTTTGCATAAAGAGTTTAATGATCCGTTTCTGGGTGGGATCGAGTTCATTGCGCCGGTTGACATAGAGATACTGTCCCGGACCCCACGCCATGGCGTAGCTGGAGGGGGCAATGACACCAGGATATAGCGGCTCGAAGCTGCCATCCGGATGCAAAACGATAATTGCGGCGGCAGCATTGGTACCAATATACAAGTCGCCATCTGCCGCGAACACCAACGATTGCACTTCCGAGATGGCATCGACCTTGGCGCTCCAGTCGAAATAGACCTCTCGTTCGCCTAACTGATCATCGGAAATAATCTGGTTGCGCCAAACATATTGATGATTGGCAGCCTTGTCCACGCCACCGACATAGACGTAGCCATTGAACACACGAATCGCCTTGATATAGATGGATGGATAAGCCGCGACGGCGGCGCCAGAGCCATCCGGTTTGATGCGATAGAGGTCGTTGTTATCACCGCCGGCATAAATCACACCGCTGGGCGAAAAGTCAAAATCCCAGATTTTGCCCGGGGCATCGGTCCATTTGGTAGCTGCGCCGCCCGTTGCCAGGGGGATGCGATACATCGCCGTGGTTAGCCGGGACAGGTACAGATTATTATCTGGCCCCACGCGCATCGCCTGCGCCTTCAGGAAGCTGGTCGTGCCAAAATCCTGACGCACGCCATCCGGGGTAACCTTTTCAACCTTGCGGGTGGTCAATGAGACATACAGATTTTCGTTTCGATCACAGGCCATGCCATAAACATCATCGTACTGGCCAAACCCGGCATATTCCCAGACCGCCTGTTTCAATTTGTAGCTCATGGTATTGCTAAACAGAAACGCGCCCTGCGTGGCAATTTTAATGGTGATGGCCTCTGAGGGAGTATTCGGGCTTTTCAAAACCAATTGGGTTTCCGAAGCCGAAATTAGCGGCACTTGATCTTTGTTGAAAAATACCAGGTTTTCCTCCACAACCGGAGAAAAATTCGTGCCGATAATCTTGATCTCGCCGATGCCGGCCAGGGCACTATCCGCAGGAATGATCTGCGTGATGGCTGGTGTTGGCTTGCCCGTCACATTGGGGTCGAACAGACTGGGCGGATTGTCGGCTTCGCAACCAAGCAGCAGCATTAACATCGCAGCTATTATCAAAAGCATGATTGTGGCGAAGGTTGTCTTTTTCATGTGTTTCGCTCCTTTGCTATAATGTGGATTGAAGATACAGCAATCGTTTCTTAAAGAGATAATCGGAATGATACCCGTTGCACATTATCAAATACGCCGAACGGGGTATAGGCATAATCCAGCGCAATCATACGATCACCCAAAAATTTGGTCTGCACACCAAAGCCCGCCGCAAAATCCTGCTCATCCCGATTGAGCATATAGCCAAACCGCAACGACAACATATTCATCATCGTATATTCCGCGCCAAAATTCAACTGTTCCGAATAGTCCCGGGGGTGAAGGGCATCGATCGATACCAGCAGCGAGTGCAAGTTGTTCTTCTCCAGCAACAGATCAAACAAATCCATGGAAATGCCCATTTTAAACGTCAAGGGCAACTGGAACCCTTCCGACTCAAATTTCACTTCCTGGGAAAAATTGCGAACCGTCATACCGAACACCAGGCTTTTGAAGCCCGTGCGATAGATAGTGCCAAAATCGATGGCAAAGACACTCAGGTCGTTGCTTACCTCTTTGGTGCCTTCCTCGATTGTTTCCCCGATCGGAACAATGCTGTGGCCTAATTGCTGGCTGACATAGCGAACATGCCCGCCCACTGAGAACCGGTCGGTGAGGGATTTGGCATAGCCCAGGCCAATCGCATAAGCCGTCGGCGAAAATTCCCCGGTATCCTCATAACCTTTTTCGCTGTTCGGATCGACGCGAGTCCCGATGAACTGACCGTAGTCCACCGAAATGATGCTAACCCCAAACGTTCCATACTTGCCATAGCTCGGATTGAAAGCAATGCTTGCGGAGGTGTGATTCATATCCGCAATCCACTTGTTGTGGTTCACCGATAGGTCCATGAAATTGTTCATCAGGGATAGATTGGCTGGATTATGGAATAACGATAAAGATTTACCCTCAACGGTGGTAAACGCCTCGCCCATGGCTGCGGCGCGCGCTTCCGTGGCGACACTTAAAAATTGCAAGCCGGTCTGGGCTAATTTTTTGTTCCCGGAGTAGCTATTGGAAATAACCAACCCTATGGTAAGGATGGCTAAGCCGAGTATGAAGATCGCTTTTTTCATGGTATTACCATCTCCTCGTATTTATGAAATTATGATTGGTTAACGAATGATGATGAATTTCCGGATGGCATTATCGCCTTTTTGGAATAGGAGTTCACCGGTGTTCGTATCGTAATAGTCCTGGGTTACTTCAAAATAGGCGATATAAACACCGCTGACAACAACCTGGCGCGACGAGGTGATGGAATTCCACTCGGCATCGCCACTGCCATCCGTATGTTCGATGGTATAAATGAGATCCCCGCGTTCGGTAAATATTTTGATCGTGCAGAAGGGTGGAATATCCAGGAACATGATGCGATCCTGGCCACTGATGCCATACTGCAGGTCACGAGCCTTGATATTATAGGGATTCGGGACCACGCGAATGGCCTCTAAACTTTGTCCCGCTTGCCGTTTCAATTTGGCTGGATTATTGGTGCGGGTGTAGAACATACTGCTTTGCAACGAACCGCCGGGATTAGCAGGCGAATTGTTGCCGGAACCATTATCGAACGTCACGACATAATAGTAATAGTCAAACCCGCGCACCGCGGTTTTGTCTTCGAATTTATTCACCACCTCGGGATGATCGGTGCCTGGGCCGCAGGCAAAAATCTCAGTATAGGTGGTATCTGGTTTGTGAATGGCACGATACAGACGATAGCCAGCAAAACCAGGCCACGATTCAGCGGAATTCGACCAGGAAAGCACGATCCGATCACCACCGGAATTCACGCGAAATTCATCGGGCGGAGGCGGTGGCAGCGGAATATTGTATTTCAACTTGTAATTCTGAATGGTTCGCTGGAACGTTTTGTTCAGCGAATCACGACCGGTGAGCACCCAGGCGTTTTTATATTCGTCCTTGTTGTTGGTGGTATTGCCATTGGGCAGGCGGAAGGGGGCCTGGCCCTTGAGCCAGCGAGCGCCGATGGTATAGCAAGAATCCCGACATAGCCCGGCAACGCCTTCGGCGATCACGATATGAATGCTATCGCCAGGGGCCAGGGTGTACGGGCCAAAACCCAGGCAATGGGAATATCCGCCCGGCGTGCCACCCCAGACATCGGCAAAGCCATCCCCCACCGCATCGGCGTGCATCACCGGTGGATGGCCTGCCGTCATCGCGGCATATTCCTCGGCCATCTTGCCGGCATTGAATTGATCATTGGACGAAGTGATCGGCACATCGGAACCCAAAAATTGAGTCGTGGTCGGCTGATTGGGATCATTGGATTTATCCTGGGCTGACTTATCGGCATGCAACACCAGATTCCCCGTAAATTGTGCCCCGCCCAGGTGGCCATCGCCGCCAGCAGAGCCATTAGGACCGCCCGTGCAATCGAACGTTGATTTGGAATGTTTGCCGGTCCAGGAGAATTCGCTCAAATAGGGTTGTCCTGTCTCCGGATCGTACACCAGCATGGTATCATTCATGGTGCAATGGCCCCAGGCGGCGGATTGTGGTAAATAATAATAGCCATACGGTCCGGTTTCCCTTGCGGCAGTATAGCGATATTGGAAGAAAAACACCACATCCTGAAGCGTTTGCTGATTTACCGTTCCCTTATTATCGATGATACCCGTGTTTTTAAACACATAGTCGTAGATAAAATAGTTGTTATGAAACTGCTGGCTAAAGGCATAAATCGTTCGATATTCGGTGATCCCGATTCCCGTATTTACCACGTTGTACAGAATACGATCGGTCACGGCATTGGGATCGACTTCATCCACCGCATCCATGTAGTCTAAAAAACCGGCCGGCGTATCGTCCACATAGACCCGGGGGCGATCAAAGCGACCGATCAATTTGAACTGCTGGGGCATGAATTCATTCTTTTCGTCCCATACTCGCGGCCCGACATGGACCACTTTGTAATCGAATGTCTTGCCAGCTAAGGGATCATTGTAATTCTTGGCGCCAATCCAGAGCGCCTTGGCTGCTTTGCAATCCTGCCAATTGAACTGCGCCGGCCAACGGAGACCATCTTGTTGATCAGAAACCAGGTGCCGGCGGCCCACTTCTATCTCGCAGCCCATGCTGGAGTACCATTCATGCAGCATGCCCACGGCCAGCCATTTGGTTTCATCCCCCAAAACCATGGTAACGCTGCTCACGCATAATATCACAATGAGCGAGAGCCTGGTGAGAGTATGGTTTGCTTTCATATCGAATCCTTTATTTTAAATGGCAACTTCTGAAATTCGGCTATCATGCCCTGCGCCATAAGCGACAGGATAGCCTTTTCTTTAATCTTAGAATTTATAGTTGACCGTAATTCCCCAAAAGATGGTCCGGGGATTGAGAAAGGTGAAATAGGTCTGGTTCGGCATGTCGATATACGCCTTGTCTTCCAGGATCTTGTCCAGGCGTTTTTGTTCCACCTGGCGCCAGGCGTTATCCACATACTCCATGTACTTCTGGGTATTGGCATCGTAATAGATCACGCTGGGATTGGGATTGGCAAATTGGGTATAGTCGGCCACCCATTCCATCGGCACATAGGCGACGCCGGTTTTGCGATAATCGCCCAACTGGTCATTGCCCGGAATGTTTTCGTATTTCAGCTTATTGGCAATCTTTCCGGGCAAATGCAGCGATTTCAAATAATAGTTTTTATCAAACGTATCGAAATAGGACAGCCGGGAGAAATGCTTCAAATTAAACACATTGAAGATGTCCATGAAAAATTTAACATCCAGATCCTTAAACACAAACGTTTTGGACAATTTCAGATCGACATTATAATCCGACTTCCATTGCACGTTGTATTCGATCCCCGGAACATTGTTCGGATTCCAGGTGTCCCACAAGCCAGCGGTCCAGTTGCCCAGCAGATTCAAATGCCAATCGCTGAGCACTTGTTGACCCATGAATTCCGGTCCAAACTGGCTCGGCGTATGAATATCCAAATAGGCTTTAAACCGCGGGCGCGGTCGGGGCTTCGATTGTTTGGGATTCTTCAGGTCAAAATCTCGCTGTGCGGAGGGATCATCGTGCACCTCACGTTTGCCAAAGTAGCCCGAGGTGCCCACCCGATATTCGTAATTCACGTTACCGGTGAACCAGCGACCGGTGCTCTTGGTCAGGTCGAATTCAAAACCGCGAATGTCCTCGTAGCTGTTGTTGGTCAATTTGTAATAGTCGAAATTCTTAATATCGCTGATAATGCGGATCCAATACTCCTGGTCGGAAATATCTTTATAATATGCGGACAGATGCAACAGATAATCCGATAGGATGGCCTGATCATAACCTAACTCATAGGAGACCGTTTTGGCCAGGGGAATCGTAGGATCGCCAAAATACTCCACCTTTTCGGTCAGGTTGCGTTGATTGCGATAGTAGCGCTCCGAGGTCGGCATCTGACGATAGTGGCCGTAATTGAAATAGAGTTTTGAATTGTTGGTAATGGGATGCGAGATGGCCAGACGCGGACTGACGGTGAATCGGCCTTTGACCTCTTTTGTTTTGTATTGGCTTTCGTCCTCGGGACGGAATTTGAAGAAATTTCGATCGTACATCTCGACGTCGAACCATTTGCCATTGGGATTGCTGTATTCCATAATTAAACCGAGAGAGGAGATAAAACCACCGACCTCGATTTTATCCTGAAAGTACAGCGATCCACGGAAGGGATTTTGCTTGATGTAGGTCCAGGTATTGCCTTCGGGCAAATATTTGTTGACCTGACCAAACGCCATATCGAAACGGTCGTGGATAAACTCGATGCCGGTTTTTAGCTGATTCCACGAATCGATCTGACTCACCAGATCGGCCCGCGCCGTATAGGTCGAAATCTCACTGTAGTCACGCGAGACGCTGATGGGACCGCCCATGATGAAATTGCCATCACCGGTTCCAAATACCGGACCTTCCTCGAATCCAAACGGCCGTTCATCGATAAAATAACCCGGGAAAATTTCGTATTTGGTATTATAATCGCGATAGCGCCCGGGCTCGGTGCGATAAATTTTCCCGCTGCGTTTCAACTGGACTTCATAAAAAGTGGTCGGATTGACCAAATGGGTGAACTTGGCGGAAATGGTGTTGTAAAATTGCGCGGTGGGCGAAAAATAGATATTGGTGTAAATTCGTGAGGGTGTGGTGAAGCTGCCCGTGATCATCGTGGCCGCTACATCCTCCGGCGATTCCATATAGCTGGTGCCGCCAGAAAAAGATGAGGACACCCCATAAAGCTCGCCATATAATCCCATGATGGTCAGCTTCATCGCCTGGCTGATATCAGAGGTAAGTTTGAGCATCCCGCTGCGATTGGTCAGTGCCTTTCGAGATAGCTCGATCAGGTACATATCCTGTTCCTGCCGGGCCGAGGCGAAAAAGCGCAGATTGCCCAGATATTGGCCGATGAACGGCACCGGTCCTCCAAAACCACCATCCACATTGTAATCGGGCCGGTCAATATCGCCCTGTTTGCGATGCTCCCACATGAACAGCCGCTGGGCGGCTTCTGGAGTGAGATCATTGGTGGGATCGTCATCCTGCAGCGTCCGCTGGGATACGGTATTCCAGCCGTCGAATTTCGGATACTGTCGCTGCGTATAAAGGTCCCAACTGCCATTCTGGGTACCGGTCCAGCAGACAGCAGGATCGAGATACGGCCGCAGCCAGTAGGAATTTGGATCGTAGGGCGAAATACCAAAATGTTTGGGTGCCGGCGGACGATATTTCATCGTCATGGTGGCAGTATAACGATCCGTCAAGCCTTCTTTGGTGACGACATTCACCACGCCGGAGCGCACATTCTGGTACTCCGCGTTGAAGCCGCCGGTTTGCACCGAAACCTCTTGCACTGCACTGAGCGGCACCGAGGTAACGGGTTTGTTGTCCCGCTCATCTCGCAACACCACACCATCGACCATAAACATCGCTTGATCCGCACCGCTGCCACGAATGCCCAGGCCCGAGGTGATACCCGCCTGGAGCCCCAGCGCTTCATTGACGGTTGTTACTGGCAAGGTGGCGATTTGATCGGTGCTGATATTCTTTTTGCTGGCCGCCACATCTTTTTCCACCACCGGCCGTTCGGCGACCACGGTAACCTCTTTGCCGGCTAATACCTCGGCCTTCATTTTGAAATCAACCGTCGTGGTCTGGTCGATGTACACACGCACATTGGTAATTGTCACCGCGGTGTAGCCCATCATGGTTGCTTTCAGGGTATAAGTTCCTGGCGGCACATTCAAGATCACATAATTGCCGGAGATGCCAGCGGCTGCCCCCATCATCGTTCCTTCGATAACGATGTTCACTCCGGGCAAGGGCTGATTGGTCTCTTCATCGACAACCACACCGGCAATTTTGCCAGTCACTCCGGCCAGGACGGCAGTCGCGGTAATGGCCATGATTGCGATGAAAAAAATAATTAATCGCTTCATAATTCAGACTCCCTTCCAAAATTTTCGACATGTTGCTGGAATTTTAAAATATCAAGCAATGAATTAACGAAACTAAAATTGGAGCTAAAAGAAGAGCAGAACCAAAGCAATTCTTGCCAATAGCGATGCAGCAAAAGAAAACATGTAGGAATTGAAATGAGCATATTTGAAATTATCATTTTTCGATGAACGGATTTGGGATAGAAAATATAAACCTTTTTTAAATATTTGTCAAGCTATTTTTATGATGTTGAGCAAAAGATCAGTCATGGGTGGACTGACTGGTCGCTTAAAAATGGAGTGCTTCCAAAATTTCAAAAAGTTAAGCGACCGGTCAGTGGCTCTGTCCACTCATAAGTGAGGTCTTCCGATGTTGAACAATTGGTCATAAGCTATGACCAGCCACCAGCCATCGTCCGACTCATTTTCTGGATCAACTGCCAGGCCGCCCACAATTGAACGCGCGGGGAGCTCGCCACGAAGCAGCACGCAAACCAGCAGTGACTTGGAACACAAGGATTTCCGGCTGCAATAAATATCAAAACAATTGGCTTAGATAATCATCGCGCAATTTAAAAAAAACATTTCCGGGGCCATCAACGATACTGAACAACGTATCCTCATGGCCCCAGGAAATTCAATCGATCGTGCCCAGTTCACCAGGCACTGCTTTTTTCTAATTCGCTGCCTAAAAGGCGAAATGTACCGAAAACCGATGCACATCATTAAAGGCATCGAACGGGGTATAAGCATAATCCAGTGCCAACAGATGATTCTGATAGCTTTTCTGGAAGCCAACTCCCGTACAGAGACCATACTCATCGTTCGGCGAGGAATAGCCCAGCCGGATCGCAAACGTCTTGAAAAAGAGATATTCCAGCCCAACATTGAGCTGCTCCTGATAATCTCGAGGATGCGTGGCATCGATGGTGAACAAGAGCGAATTGTTTTCTTTGCTCACGATCGGGTAGACGTCCAGCAGATCCATGGCCACCCCAATTCGGAACATCAATGGTAATTGAAAACCCTCGTCTTCATAAGTGACTTCTTTCGAAAAATTGCGGATGCACATGCCGATATTCAGACTTCGGAAGCCCGTGTTGTAAAGCACTCCAAAGTCAAAGGCATAAACAGAGGCCGAATAGCTCTTGCGCGTGTAGTTGCCGTCGGCCGCGGCACCGCTCAGGCCGACAATGCTACTGCCCATGTCCTGAACGACATACTTCACATTACCGCCAACGGAAAACTTACTGGATAGCGCTTTGGAGTAACCCACCCCAAAGGCCATAGCGCTGGGACTGAAGTTCCCGGTCTCGACATAGCCCAATTCATTGGCCGGATCATCATCGCGAATGGTGCCGATGAACGTGCCATAATCCACCGTAATGGCGGTAAAGCCGAGGACACCGTAGCGGCCATTGGCAAGACTGAAGGCGGCGCTGCCATACAAATATTGAATGTCAGCGATCCAATCAATGCGGCCGAATGAAACGTCCGCAATGTTGGGCATTTTAGCCATGCCCGAAGGATTGAAAAACATCGACGTGGAATAGCCTTCCACTGCGGTAATCGCGTCCGCTAACCCGCTGATGCGGGCATCGGTGGTCACGTTGAGAAACTTCATTCCTGTTTGTGCCAGTTTCTGCAACTTTTGACCGAAGCTTGCAGGAGCCAGCCAGCATAACATCAGCCAGCCCAGCATGATTGATCGCATATATTTTTTCATAAGCCCACCCATTCTGCTTTGTAATGTGATTTCATTAGCGAATAATCAAAAATTTTACCACCTGACTCTGACCGGTCACATGATCGGTCACCACCGCCAGGTAGACGCCACTCACGACAATTTGCTGATATTCGGTGGTGCAAGACCAGTAGGCATCGCCACTACCATCGGTATGCTCGATGGTTTTGATCAATTCTCCGGTTTCCGTATAGATTTTGATCGTGCATTGACCGGGAATATTGTAAAAGGCCAATTTATCCCCTTCGCCGGGGAAGAGCAAACGATTCGGATCGGCTGAAATATTGTAGGGATTCGGCACCACCCGTATCTGGCTTAGCGATTCACCGGCTGGCCGTTTTAGATTGGTCGGATCATAGGTCTGGGTGTAATAGCGGCTGCTGCGCAAAATATCCGCTGGAATATTGAGCGCGGGATCGGCTGGAATTTCATCCCCAGTAGTGACGATATAATAAAAATAGGACACTCCGCGCTCCAGAACGGTGTCATTAAAGCTTCGTTCATCGGGTCCCGCCTGATGGATGAGCTGATAGGTGCTATCGTATTGCCCCTTCGCCCGGTAAATTTCAAATCCCTTTCTCGCCGGGTCATTTTCTTCGTAGACTTCCCAGTCCAGCATGATCCGATCACCGCCACCATTCACTCGAAATACACTGGGCGGTTTCGGCGGCTGCTGAATATTGTACCCCGATTGATAATTGGCAATTGCCCGGCGAAACGTTTGAAAGAGCGAATCACGGCCACTCAATACCCATTCATTCTTGGTCTTGGCGCTGATCTCACCCTTTTTGAACTGTTTGCCAATCTCGATACATTTTTCCCGACTCAGCCCTGCGGCAGCTTCGGCCCAAACGATGTGAACGCTTTCACCGGGGCGTAAGGTATAAGGACCGTAGCCGTTGCAGGCGGAAAAGCCACCCGGAGTACCCAGGGCCGGGTCGCCCGTAGGTTCTGCAAAATTGCCACTTGGTTCCACCTTCCAGGCATGGCGCGGGGACATGTGGCCCTTGGACATCCAGCCGTATTCGGATTCCATGCGTGCCACATTATAGGGATCATTCTGCGACGTATTGGGAGCATCTGATGATTCATAGGTCGTGGTCGATGGCTGTCCGGGATCGTCTGTGGGGTCCGTAGCAGACCGATCGGCATGCAAAGTAACCACCCCGATAAATTGGGCTGAGCCGAGCCGACCCACGGTGTCCGCAGCGCCAATGTAACCGGCCGAGCCCGCCGGATTCCAGATCGGCGCACCCAAATTGTCATATTGCGTGAACGGCGGATATTTGCCGTGCCAGCCGAATTGGGCCCGAAACTGTTCATTGGGCGGATCGGGCATCACGCCGTCCCCTCGGGCATCCAGCATCAAATTAATGCCCCAGCCGGTGGCATTGCCAATAAGATAGCGGGTTTCACGGCACACAGCCCAGCGAAATTGGAAGAAGAAATAAACATCTTCCAGCGTCTGATTGGGCAATTCGATTTCCGGATCATCATCGACATTGCCGGTATTGGTAAAGGTGTATTCACAAATGATGTAATTATCATGATAGGGATGACTAAATTGCATAATCTTGCGGGTCGTGGTAATGCCAATCTGATTATTGGTAATATTCAAAATCATCCGATCGGCTTTCAACGTTGGATCGACACCATCGTTATCCACTCGCTTTTCATAGGTATCGATCAGATCCACCGTCGTTTTGGGCGGTTCGAATCGACTGTACATCTCGAATTTCACCGGGAAAAATTCATTGGCTCCGGTCACCCGCGGACCGACATGCACCACCTTGTATGGATAAAAAACGCCTTTTTCATCGGTGAAATTCTTGCAACCGATCCAGAATGCCTTGGCCGCTTGCATATCCTGATAGCGGTAGATTCCCTCCCACTGCATGCCGCATTGTTGCACTTTCAGATTGCCATGCTCGATTTCCGAGCCAATCTCCGAATACCAATTGTGCAGCGAGCCAACTGCCATCCATTTGACCGTGAATTGGGCGTTCGCCAGGAACGGTGTCAGAGCGCAAAACACAACACCGATCATCACGCCCCATAGCATCCGTTTCTTTTCAGAAATTCTGTTATTCATAGCGTCCTCAAGGTTTAATGAAACACCATAGCTATTTATCCTTTGCTACTTATCCCGCGGCTGGCTCTGATAGGCGATTGAAAACCGACATCACTGCTCATTCCGTACCAACGACTTTGGATGGGACCAGAACCCGGGCCGCGGTGGTTCTCAGCTAACAAACCAGTTACAGGGGTTATTATTTGATGTCGAACGACATCCGAATGCCCCAGAAAATATCGCGCGGATCCAGGAACGTGAAGAACTGCTGATTCGGCATATCGATATACGCTTTGGTTTCCAGCACCCGCTTCTTATGTGCTTCATCGGGATCGTTGGGATCGTACGGCTCATACGGCACGGTACGATAATCTCCCGGTCGATCATTGCCAGGAATATTGCCATAACCCAATTCGTCACCGATCTTCGCCGGCAGGTGCAGCGACTTCATGTAGGCAATATAATCCGGCGAATCGACGAAACCGTATTGGGTCATATATTTGAAATTGAACACGTTCGAAATATCCACGAACAATTCAACGTTGGCCGTGCCAATCCGGAAGTTGCGGCTGAACTTGATGTTCACATTATAGTAATCTTTCCATTGCACATTATTCTCGATGCCCGGAATGGAGCCACCGCCGGTCCAGGTAAAATGATAGCCCGACCGCCACGTGGCCAGAACATTCAAGCGCCAGTTCGCCAGCGGATAGATATTCATGAATTTCGGCCCGATTTGTTGTGGCATGAAGAAATCAAAGTCAGCCCGGGCATAGGGCCGGGGTACCGGTTTTTCCTGATAGCTGCGCCAGGTTTCGGATTCGATTCGGCGCATCACCGCGGGATTGTTGGAGTAGGTGCTAAAGCCAAAATTGCCAGCCGTGGTGACTTCATACGTGTAGTTGACAAATCCTTGCACCCAGTTCCCGCGATTCTTGCGTAGAGTAACTTCAAAACCGCGCGTGTCCTGATAGTTGTAGGGCTTGCTGACCGAATAATTTACGGTTCCATCATCACGCTGATAGGTAACCGCACGTGGTTGGAGCGAAGAGTCGCGATAATAGCCGGCAACCCGCACCAGGAACTGATTGAACAGGTTGTGTTCGTAACCCAATTCATAAGCCACAGTTCTGGGCAATGGATTATTGGGGCTGGCAATGCGCATCACATATTTGGTTGCGGTTTCACGACGCAGCAAGTACAGGTTTTCTGGTGTCGGCAATTGTCGAAAATGGCCATAATTAAAATAGAGCTTGCTATTGATGGTAATGGGGAACGCAATCCCCAGCCGGGGACTCAGATTAAAGATGCGCTTGGTGGGTTCTTTCGCCAACAGGGTATCGATACCGGTAGAGTATTTGGCCGAAAATGCCTTGTTCCAGGGATCATCATAAGCATACCATTCGCCGCCCGCATGCGAATAGTCCAGGCGCAAACCGACATTGGCTATCATCCCCTCGAATTCCAATTTGTCTTGCAGATAAATTGCAGCTCGAACCGGATAAGTATGCCATTTCGATTGGGAGCGGCCGCTGGGCAGAAAAATGTCCACCGACGCATAATTTACATTATTATCAGTGTAGATAAATTCAAAACCACCCTTTAAATTGTTGAAACGATCGAGCTGGCTGGTCATGTCGAAGCGGGTGGTATAGACAGTAACCCGGCTGCTGTCACGCGAGTTGCTCATGCCCACGCCCATCCGCAGGCCGACAATGCCGGTACTGGGAGCCGGTTGATAACCAAAGGGCGCTTCGTCAACAAAGTAGTTGTCGCCAAATTTATATACTTTGGAGGTATCTCGTGGCGTCCCAGGATTGGTATTGTAGCTGGATTGAAACCGCTGCAGGGTGATTTCATAAAAAGTTTTGGGGCTGAGCACATGGGTGAATTTGGCGCCAAAATTGGTTCGGGTGACCGTGGAGGGACACCAATAATCGGTGCCATACATTCTGCCATCAATATATTTGGGGCCGTTGCTCAGCGCGCTGGCGATGCTCCAGGAATCGCTAAAAATCCCTGGCTCACCCGAATTGTTATCGTTGGTACCCGACTGCCGTCCGATAAGGCCGTCGATCATGAGTTTCATCCCCGGACCAATGTCCGAAGTAATTTTCAACTGGCCGTTGTAATCACGATAGGCGTCCCGCGATAACGGGACGATATACATGTCCCGAGCATCACGATACGAGGCGAAGAAGCGAAGATTGCCCAAATGTTCGCTGATAAAGGGCACCGGCCCACCGAAGCTCATGTCGACATTATAGTCGGGCTTGCTGATGTCCAGTTTCCGGCGGTGCTCCCAGAGAAAAACTTGCTGAGCGGCTGACGGGGTGAGATCGTTATCCGGGTTATCATCCTTCAGTGTCTTTGCCGAAACCGCGTTCCATCCTTCGAATTCGACATACTGATTCTGCATGTAACTATCCCAGGCGCCATTTTTGGTTCCGGTCCAACAAACCGCATTATCCACATACGGCCGAATCCAATAGGAATCCCAGGACGAAGGTGAATGGCCAAAGTGCTTCTTTGCTGGCGGGCTATACCGGGTCAATAGGCCAAAATGATATTGATCCTTTTTTCCCTCTTTCGTCACCACGTGGATGAGGCCCGCCCGCATATTGCCATATTCGGCATTGAAACCGCCGGTTTGAATTTGAATTTCATCGATGGAGGTGTAGCTGATCGCTGTGTAGGGCTGATTGTTACGTTCATCTCGCAACGTGAAACCGTTCACCATAAATGCGGTCTGATCCGCGCCACCCCCGCGAATCGATAATCCCTGCACGCCAGCCTCCAGCGCCACCACGCTGGCCACACTGACCACCGGCAGCGATTGAATTTCTTTGGCGTTCAGGTTGGCCTGGCTCGCTGAGATATCTTTTTGAACCACTGGCCGTTCGGCTACGACCAGGACCTCTTCCCCCATGATCGCTTGCAATTTCATCTTAAAATCTACCGTAGTGGTGAGATCGATGCTGACCCGCACATTGGTTGCGGTCAAATTTGCATAGCCCATCATGGTGGCCTTGAGGGTGTAGGTACCTGGGGGAACATTCAAAATGACGTAATATCCTTTGAGATCAGCCGCGGCCCCCATCATGGTGCCCTCGATGACGACATTGGCGCCTGGTAATGGTTGGCCATTCTCAGAATCGGTGATCACACCAGCGATCTTTCCTGTTACGCCGGCGAATAGCAAGTGAGCTGCCAAAAGCAGCCCGACACTGAAACAAAGAATCAACTTTCTCATAGGACAGGGCTCTCCTTAGCTAAAGGATTTTTGATTGGTTGAAGGAACACCGTCAGCATGCAGCGCTGCAGAAATAAATAATTGACCAGAAAATAAGAAGACAATGCAGTTAAACAACAGAAAGAAGTGTGAACAGCCTTTGAGGCGCCCAACGCCATAAAATCATGAGCCATAATTTAGCTTATGTCGATGAATATTTGGTGCGAGGCTGGCAGCCCAGAGTTCAATTGATCCTGGCGGCTTGCCTGCTGCCAATTCCAATGCTTGGATCAAACCACGCTGCTACTGTTTGTTAGCACGGCAAACTAATAATATAAAATTTAAATATAATTGTCAACAAAAAATTTTATTTTTTTCAAATTTCGTCTACCACGGATTCGGTCACTGGAAGCAGATGGAAAACATTGCCCGTCCTCAAAAAATGTATTGAATTTTTCAAATCTTTTGGTTATCTTAATAATGATAATTATTATCAATTTCAGCTTTCAGCGGCCTCAAGGAGTCGATGATGTTAACCGAATTCAAAAATCGCTATCAGTCTCTGATCGCGGCGCGCAAACTCAAATCATCCAAACGCCGCGATCTAATTGTCGACTTTATCATGCAAACCAAAGGTCATTTCACCATGGACGACATCTACCCGCAGTTGCTAAAAATCGATCGCAGCATTGGCATCGCCACGATCTACCGTACCCTGCGGCTGCTCGTCGAGAGTGGCCTTCTGCGGGAACATTCATTCGGCGAAAAGCGCGGCTATTTTGAACTAACGCCGCTGCACGCTCCCCTGCATGACCATTTGATCTGTACCAATTGCGGCAAGATCATCGAGTTCCATTGTCAGTCCCTGGAGCAGGATAAACAGCGAATCGCCCAACAATATCAATTCGCCGTTGGTACCCATAAATTGGAAATTTTCGGAATTTGCGCCCAATGTCAACAGCAGACAAACGCCATCAACCTTCGGACATAGCATTGCTTTCTGACCGTCGAAACCAGTATCATAACAATGTGATTATCATTGTCGGGAATCCGAACGTCGGCAAAACATCGATTTTCAATCAGCTCGCTCGCAAATATGCTATCACTGCCAATTACCCGTTTACCACGATCGAACTCAATACCGATCGTATCGAGGTCAGCGGCAAGTCATTCGAAATCATCGATACCGCCGGCATTTACCGACTCGATCATCCCTCGGAAGAGGCGCAGATCACCCGTGATTTGATTTTGCGCTCTCATCCCAAAATTCTCATTCAGGTCATTGAAGCGGCCAATCTGGAGCAATCGCTGTTGCTGACGGCGCAGCTATTGGAACTGCGCATCCCACTGATATTGGTTTTGAATATGATTGACGAAACTGCCCGGCAGGGGTTACGTGTTAATGCCCGACGGCTGGCTGAAAAATTGGGCGTGCCGGTCATCGAAACCATTGCCACCGAAGGCAAGGGCATTGATGCTCTCAAAAAAGCCATCAGCCGATTACAAAAGCCTGCCGCCCATGTTCGCTATCCGGCCCTGGTGGAAGAGTTGCATCGCCAGATCATCAGGCTTTTCCCCCAAAAAAATAAACCCTCCCGAGCGGTGATCTCACTGCTATTATTGGATGATCCTTATGCACGGCAATGGCTAACCGACCATTACGGAGCTGAGCTCAAGGAACATGTCATGAACCATCTCAGCACCTTTCTGGATCAACATTTTATCAATCCTTCCATTGCCATATTGAATTCGCAGCAGGCCTGGGTGCAGGAAATCGCCAACCACGCGCTCAAGCGCAAAGGACACCTGACCATTTTAGGCTTGCAGAAATTCGGCGAATGGTCGCGTCATCCAGCGTACGGGTGGCTAATCGTATTGATAATCATTGCCATCACCTATTTTCTGGTCGGCAAATTTGGCGCAATCTTCCTGGTGAATCGGCTGGAGCAATATATTTTCGGTCCGATCAGTGCCTACCTGGAACAGCAAATACCCTGGCCACTGGTACAGCGACTGCTGGTCGGCGATTACGGGCTGCTCACGACGGGATTATTCAATGCGATTGGCACCGTCTTGCCCATTATCACGCTGTTTTTCCTATTACTCAATTTTTTGGAGGACATCGGGTACCTCACCAATTTGATTGTACTTACCAACCGCGTGTTCCAGAAAGTCGGGCTTTCGGGCAAGGCTATTTTACCCCTGGTATTGGGATTCGGCTGTAAAACCATGGCCACGCTGTCCACCAAAATATTGGACTCAAAGAAAGAGCGATACATTGCCATTTTTCTCATCGGGTTGGCCATTCCCTGCTCCAGCCAGATGAGCGTGATTTTGGCCGTGCTTGCGTTGCAGCCAATGGTCGTCTTTGCCATTGTGATAAGTGCGCTGCTGGCAATTGAGATTACGGCCGGATTGATCTTGAATCGCCTGCTACCTGCTGAACCGCAGTCAGATTTTATTATTGCCATTCCTCCGATACGTCTACCCGATTTCAAGTTACTTATGCAAAAAACCTATTACCGCACCCAATGGTTTGTTACAGAAGCAGTTCCGCTGTTTCTTTTCGGCGCCTTTGTGCTCTTCTTGTTGCACGAAACCGGCGGCATGAAAATTTTGGAATGGTTGCTCCGTCCCATTATTGTTACATTTCTGGACCTGCCCATCAAATTTTCAGAAGCATTGGTATTAAGCCTGGCGCGCTCCGAGGCTGGTGCGGTATTGGTAATGGATATGGTCAGGAATGCCGAATTGAACTCGAAACAGCTCATGGTGGCCATTATCGTGCTGACGCTATTCGTCCCCTGCATCTCCGACATTATGGCGATAATCAAAGCATTGAAACTCAAGCAGGCAATCATCATGGTGTTCATCATTACCAGTGTCGCCTTTTTGCTGGGCGGCCTCATGAACTATCTCTTAAAGATTTCATTCATTGGAGGATTAATCAATGCATTCTAATTCACCGGGGAAAAACCGGTCTAATCAGCATCGGCATCAGCATCGTTACCAGCAGGGACATCAGAAGAAGATCGAGGAATATCTGGAAATCTTGTGGCACATGCAAGAACGCCATGGCACCAATCTCAAAAAGTTTTTGGTTGATCAAAAGGATGATTGGCAGCCATCAATTACCGAAGCGCTCAAAAAGGAAGGCTACATCGAAGAAACAGCAACAGAATTAAAGTTTACCGGCAAGGGCTACGCCCAGGCGGTGCAACTCATTCGATCCCATCGGCTGGCCGAGCGCCTGTTGACCGATGTTTTGAATTTAAAGTTAGATCACGCCGAAACCGGTGCTTGCGAATTCGAGCATATCGTGGTGCCCGAAATTATCGATGCCATCTGCACCTTACTGGGGCACCCCAAAGCGTGTCCCCACGGGCTGCCCATTCCGCCGGGTGCTTGCTGCCGCGAAGCGAAAAGCGCGATCGAAACCGCCATTCGGAATATCACTGAACTGGAGATAGGTGAACAGGCGCGTGTAGCTTATATCAATACACGATCCAATGCCCGAATGCACCAGCTTACTCAGCTTGGCATCCGCCCCGGGATTGAAATCTGCATTCACCAAAAGTTTCCGGTATTTGTCATCCGGCTTAATCAAACCCAGATTGCGCTGGCAGAAGAGGTGGCCAAAGATATTCTTGTCTGGGAACAACAGGAAACGGTCAGCGAATAGCAATGAGTTGCCTTTTTCCTCCCGAGAAATGGAAATGCGCTGGGCCGGTTGAATAACCAGCTTCTCAATTCCAACGCTTTGGCGCAAAAAAAAGGGCAGCTCCATCGAGCTGCCCGTTAGCAGATGCCATTACTAATCATTTCTTATTCTTCAGCCGCGGTTTCAGTTTCGGCAGGTTTCTTTTCGACCTCAGCCTTCTTCTCTTTGGTCTTTTTCCCCTTTTCTTTCTTCTCCTTTTTCTCTTTCTTTACACCCTCGAAGCCTACCAATTCTAAATAAGCAACTTCCGCGCCGTCACCAGGCCGTCGCCCCAGCTTCACAATACGGGTATAGCCACCATTGCGGGACGAAAAAACAGCAGCCATCTCATCAAACAACTCTTTGACAACCTTTTTATTGCGGACGGTCCTCAACACCTGCCGCCGGGCGCTTAGCGTACCTTCTTTCGCAAAGGTGATCAATCGCTCGGCGAGGGGGCGGACCGCTTTCGCTTTCACCTGGGTGGTCTTGATTCGTTTATGCAAAAATAGCTCGGTTGTCAGATTCGACAACAGTGCTTTGCGATGACTGGCGGTGCGACCCAATTTATTGAATGATTTGCGATGTCTCATAACTGCATTCCTTCATTCGATCAATAATTCTCAGATTTCAGGTATTTGTCTACATCCATTCCAAAATAGAGCCCTTTTTCTTCCAGAATCTTGGTCAATTCAGACAGCGATTTTCGGCCGAAGTTCCTGAATTTCAGCATCTCCTGTTCATCGCGCCGAACCAGATCGCCGATGGTTTTGATATTGGCCGCCATCAGGCAGTTGTGGGAACGCACCGACAGTTCCAATTCATCCACGCTCATCTTGAGCAGCTTTCGAATGCGAATTACTTCTTCATCGATTTCAGGACTCTCCTCCTGTTCCGGCTCGATGTCAAAATTGATAAACAGCAATATGTGATCTTTGAGGATTTTTCCGGCATACGTTAATGCATCGTCCGGCGTAATACTGCCATCGGTTTCGATCTCCAGAATCAGTCGTTCATAATCGACCTTTTGACCGACTCGAGTGTTTTCGACCTTGAAACCCACCCGGGTAACCGGAGAGTAGATGGCATCAATCGGAATCGTGCCGATGGGTTGATCGGGCAACTTGTTCTCCTCTGCGGTGACGTAACCTTTGCCCCGCCCGATCTTGAATTCAGCGCGGAAGTTAGCATCCTCATTGAGGGTTGCTATATGCAAGTCAGGATTCAAAATCTCAAAGTCGGTAGTCCCATTCTGCAGATCGATCGCCTTGATTTCTCGAGGGCCGGTCAGCTCCAGCACCACCTTGTCCGGTCGCTTATTGATGAGCTTAAAGCGCACTTGCTTCAAATTCAGAATGATTTCGGCGACATCTTCGACCACACCGGGAATCGTCGAAAATTCATGCAATACGCCCTCGAACCGCACCGAGGTGATTGCCGCACCAGGCAATGATGACAACAGCACCCGGCGCAGCGCATTGCCGATGGTCACTCCAAAACCGCGCTCCAGCGGCTGGACGACAAATTTGCCATACGTGTTGGTATATGTTGCTTCATCTAATTCGATGCCTTCCGGCATCCGAAAATTTGGCCAATTCATCAATGTTACTCCTCATTGATTGAGGTTATCTATTTTCATTGCTCAACCCACCCGCTAAGGCAGGAAGGTCATGCTCACGCGTGATAAATTACTTCGAATATAGCTCGACGATCAAGGATTCATTGATTGGATCTGGAATATCAACTCGATTGGGCACGGTTAAAAAAGTGCCGGTCAAATTGGCCTTATCCAGACTCAGCCATGAATACTGCCGATCATCTTTGATTTTTCTAAGCGCCGAATGGATCACTGCCAGCTTCTTGCTTTTATCCTGTACTTTCACCACATCCCCAGCGCGCAGTGAATAGGAGGGGATATCGACTATCTGGTCATTTACCATAAAATGCCGATGTCGCACCAACTGTCGTGCAGCCCGACGTGACGGCGCAAAACCCAGTCGGTAGATCACATTGTCCAGGCGACTCTCCAGCAATTGGAGCAGCACATCGCCAGTTACGCCTTTCATCCGCTCGGCCTTCTCAAAATAATTACTAAACTGCTGTTCCAGAATGCCATAGATGCGACGTACTTTTTGCTTCTCGCGCAATTGCACGCCATACTCCGATTGCTTAAAGCGACGAGTTCGACCGTGTTGCCCTGGCGCATAGCCCTTGCGTTCGAAGGGACATTTATTCGTGTTGCACTTGGTCCCCTTCAAAAATAGCTTCTGACCTTCTCGCCGACACTGTTTGCACGCCGGTCCACTATACCTTGCCATCTATATTAAACCTCCACTGGTTGTTAATAAAATAAAAGTTGATAACTTAAACACGCCGGCGCTTGGGCGGACGACAACCATTGTGTGGTATCGGCGTCACGTCTTTGATCGCTGTGATCGCCAATCCCGCCGCCTGAATCGATCGCACCGCAGGTTCTCGGCCCGACCCCGGACCTTTCACCAGCACTTCTACCCGGCGCAAGCCCAATTCCATTGCCTCCTTCACTGCTGCCTCAGCCGCCAATTGAGCGGCAAAGGGAGTGCTTTTTCGTGAACCCTTAAATCCCACGCGGCCTGCCGACGCCCAGGAAATCACATTGCCATAATTGTCTGTCAATGTAATAATGGTATTATTAAAAGTCGCCTTGATATGTGCGACGCCGGTCGCTTCAACTTTTTCTCGCTTCTTTGTTCGTTTTGCTTTTGGAGCTGCCAAGTTTAACCTCCACCATATTTTTTGATAGGAAACCGGTAATTCTCAACCTATTTTGCCATTAATATCTGACCTGCGGCTCAACCCATGGAACCAAATGCGCCTGGATGAATCGTCTTTCTGCTTCTATTTCGCTCGTTGCTATTTTTTCACGCGCAGCTTTTTTATTCCCACCTACCACCTTATTGCTCAATCGATCGCCAGAAAACTTCCTTAGCCAGAGTTCATGGGCAGTATCCGCTCGCCGGTCGCAATACTGTCTGCACTGACCTCTCAACTATTTGGTAGCCTTTGCCTTTTTGCCGACACCAACGGTTCTGCGTCGGCCGGTTCGCGTGCGAGCATTGGTATGGGTCCGCTGCCCCCGTACCGGCAGGCCGCGGCGATGCCGAATGCCCCGATAACAACCGATGTCCATAAGTCGCTTGATATTCATCGAGATCTCAGTCCGCAATCCACCTTCAACCTTGTAATCGGCCAGTGCGGTTCTAATCCGTCCGACCTCATCATTTGTCAGATCTTTCACGCGCCGGTCTGGATTCACCTGTGCCTTGCTCAATACCTCCCGGGATAAGGTCGGGCCAATTCCAAAGATATATGTCAATGCGACTTCCACCCGCTTCTCTTTGGGCAGATCTACTCCTGCAATTCGAGCCAAAATTTCCTCCTGCTGCTAACGTTTACTCAATTAACCCTGACGTTGTTTATGCCGAGGATTCTTGCAAATCACTCGGACTCTACCTTTGCGTCTGATGATTTTACAGCTTTCGCACATTTTTTTTACTGATGATCGTACCTTCATAGCTGCTCCTGTATTTGCTGCAGAATGTTCTGCAATATGCTGAATCAAACTGTCCTATTTGTAACGATACGTGATGCGCCCGCGCGACAAATCATACGGTGAGAGTTCCACCGTCACCTTATCGCCGGGGAGAATTTTTATGAAATGCATGCGCATTTTTCCAGAAATATGGGCCAGTACAATATGCCCACTTTCTAATTCCACTTTGAAGGATGCATTGGGAAGAGTCTCAACGATAGTACCGTCGACTTTTATTGGTTCTTCCTTCGGCATAAATTAACTCTCCCGGTTCATAATCCCAACGTTAAAATCTCTGCGCCGTTTTGGGTGATCGCAATCGTGTGCTCGAAATGAGCCGAGGGCATGCCATCCGCGGTGCGTACCGTCCATTTATCATCATCGTCAAAAAACACCTCATACCCCCCCATGTTGACCATGGGTTCAATCGCCAGCACCATCCCCGCCTTCAACCGAGGACCCTGATTCGGTGGTCCATAGTTCGGGATTTGGGGATCTTCGTGCAGCTTTCGGCCAACCCCATGCCCCACCAGGTCACGCACCACTGAAAAGCCCGCCTGTTCCACATACGTTTGAATCGTATGCGATATATCCGACAAGCGATTCCCGACTCTGGCCACGGCAATGCCTTTATACAACGCTTCCTGCGTAATTTTCAACAACTGCCTGGTTCGTTCGGGAATGTTGCCGATAACATACGTCTTGGCGCCATCACCAAAATAGTTCTCGTATTCCACACCAATGTCCAGGCTCACGATCTGTCCCGGCTTCAGTCGCCGTTTGTCCGGGATACCGTGAACCACTTCATCATCAATCGAGATGCACACACTGGCCGGGAAGCCACGATACCCTTTAAAAGCAGGTCGTGCCCCCCGGGACCGAATAAACTTATCAACTTCTCGATCAATGTCAGCCGTTGCCACCCCCGGTTCCATCATTTTCTCCGCCAGCCGAAACGTATCTACCACAATCTGGCAACTCTTCCGAATCTGCTCGATTTCACGGGGGCTTTTAATCACTATCATCTATCGTCTTCTATAATCGCTGTTAACTTTTCCTGGATTTGCTCCACGGTTCCATCAACATTGATGATGCTTAGCTTTCCCTGTTGTTGATAGAATGCTTTCAACGGCCGGGTCTTTTCTTCATAGACCCGGAGCCGATGTCGAACCGTCTCGGGAGTATCATCCGATCGCTGAACAATCGTTCCCCCGCACCTGGTGCAGCGATGGTCTGCAGGTGGCGGATTGGTCAACAAATTATAATCCTGGCCGCACTGGCTGCACACTCGCCGATTGGTCAGCCGGGACACAATTTTTTCGACTTCTAATTCTAATTCCAACACCCGATCAATGGCGTGGCCATGCTGCTGCAAGTAGTCATCCAGCGCCACAGCCTGATCAATGGTTCGCGGAAAGCCATCCAATATAAAACCCCGTTGGCAATCGGGCTGCTGCAAGCGCTCCTTGATCAATTCGATCATCAGACCGTCCGGGACCAATTCGCCGCGATCCATATAGGATTGCGCTTGAAGTCCCAGCTCGGTGCGCCCGGCCACGGCGGCCCGGAGAATATCTCCGGTGGAAATATTGGGGATCCCATATTGCGCGCTTAGCAATTTCCCCTGTGTTCCCTTTCCTGTTCCCGGTGCGCCCAACATGATCAGTTGCATAGCCATCCTTTTCTATCAGGGCCGATTTGGCAGTTCTAATATCTACGGCGTCCGCGGATTTTGCCACCTTTGATAAAGCCATCATAGTGGCGCATCAGCAACTGCGATTCCATCTGCTGCAATGTATCCAGCGCAACGCCCACGATGATCAACAATGACGTGCCGCCAAAGAACGATGCAAATGTAAACGACACATTACTGAACTTGGTAATAAAATATGGGAAAATAGCCACAATGGCCAAAAAGATCGACCCCGGCAATGTAATCCGGGTCAAAATATTGTCGATAAACTCGGCCGTTTTTTTGCCTGGCCGGACGCCCGGGATAAACCCCCCATATTTTTTCATATTATCGGCAACATCGATGGGGTTGAAGGCAATCGCCGTGTAAAAATAGGTAAAAAAGACGATCATCGCCCCATAGATGATCCAATAGACCACTGAAGTATGTTCAAAATAGCTGACCATGGCATTCACAAAATCACTGCCCGGGAAAAAGGTCTTAATCGTGCTCGGAATAAACAGGATCGATTGGGCAAAAATAATCGGCATCACCCCGGCCGTATTGACCCGTAGCGGGATATGGGTGCTCTGTCCACCATACACCTTGCGGCCGATCACTCGCTTCGCATATTGCACCGGAATCTTGCGCATCGCCTGCGTCAAGGCCACCACTCCGGCCACGGTGCCGATCATAATGGCGAACAGCAATACCTCAGCCAGCAAACCACGATTGCCGCCGAACACTTGATCGATTTCGGTCGCAATGGCATTCGGAAATCGTGCCACAATGCCGGTAAAGATGATCAACGAAATGCCATTTCCAATGCCACGCTCTGTGATTTGCTCACCCAGCCACATAATCAGCACGCAGCCGCTGGCCATGGTCAGCGTGGTCATGATCCGGAACAAAAAGCCAGGATTGGGTACAATTGCCTGAGTGCCCAGGGGGGTGATACTTTCGAGAAAAACCGCCAGCCCGTAGGCTTGCAGCGAACTAATCAATACCGTCCCGTAGCGGGTGTATTGGGTGATTTTTTTTCGGCCTTCTTCACCTTCTTTTTGCAGCTTCTGGAAATAGGGGACAACCGCTCCCAATAACTGCAAAATAATCGACGCCGAAATATAGGGCATGATGCCCAACGCAAACACCGTTGCTTGCAACAGAGCGCCACCCGCAAACATATCATATAGGCTAAAGATGCCACCGCCCCCCATGCGTTCAAAATACTCGAACAGAGCTTTTCCATTAATCCCCGGCACCGGAATATGACCACCGATCCGGTCGACTACCAACAACGCCAGCGTAAAGAAAATCCGCTTTTTGAGGTCAGGAATACGAAAAACATTCTGAAGCGATTTGATCATAGGATCTGGACCCTCCCCTGTGCTGCCACAATCTTATCTCGGGCTGAGGCCGAGAAGGCATGGGCGTGGATCTCTAATTGTCGCTTGACTTCGCCATTCCCAAGAATTTTCACTTTTTGATGTCTATTGCGAATCAATTTGCGCTCGAACAACACCTGGGGGTTGATGGTCGTGAGATCATCCAGACGATCCAGGTCACGCAGATTGACCACCTGATATTCTTCACGCGAGCGATTATGAAAGCCGCGTTTCGGCAGACGGCGTTGCAGGGGTGTTTGTCCTCCTTCAAAGCCGCGCTTGTGCTTGAAACCGGATCGTGATCCAGCACCCTTCTCGCCACGGCAACTGGTACCACCGTGCCCAGAACCCTGGCCGCGGCCCACACGTTTGCGCTTCTTGCGTGAATCGGGTGCGTATGTCAAAGTTCCCAAATTCATGACGTCCTCATTGCAGTTATTCAGCCTCTTCTACTTCAACTAAGTGACTCACCTTATTTATCATGCCCCGAATTTGCGGCGTGTCATTGTGCTCCACCGTCTGATGCAGCCGATGAATACCTAATGCCCGAATCGTCAGCTTCTGTTTTTTTAGGTGCCCGATCGGACTCCGCTTCAGGGTGATTCGGACCTTTTTTTTCTTCTTCTCAGTCATAGCAATCATCTACCCAAACTTTGCAGTTCATTCCCGCCATCAGGATAGCGGCGCAGTAAATACTTCTTTATAGGTCAAGCCTTTTTTTCGGGCAATTTCGCTTACATCCAGCAAATTTTCTAACGCCCGCATGGTGGCTTTCACGACATTCTGGGCATTGGACGAACCCATGGATTTGGTTAACACATTTTGAACTCCTACCGCATCCAGTACCGCGCGCACCGGGCCCCCGGCAATCAGCCCGGTTCCGGGCGACGCTGGCTTCAAAAACACTCGCGCCGCTCCAAATTTCGCCGTTATCTCATGGGGAATCGTCCCATTGATAATGGGAATTCGCACCAGGTTCTTTTTGGCCGCTTCCGTTCCCTTGGTAATGGCATCGGTCACCTCATTGGCTTTGCCCAGACCAATACCCACATGACCGTTGCGATCGCCGACGACCACAATGGCGTTAAACCCAAAGCGGCGACCACCTTTTACCACCTTGGCTACACGATTGATTTGCACCACTCGTTCTTTTAGATCCAACTCACTGGGACTTATGCGCTCAATTCTTTTCACGAATATCTTCTCCACTTTGGTTGACTGTTAAAATTTTAATCCGCCTTCCCGAGCAGCATCAGCCACCGCCTTGACTCGACCGTGATAGATATAACCATTGCGATCGAATACCACTTGCTCCACATTCAGTTCCTTCGCTTTTTTGGCGATGCCCAGACCAACAATTTTGGAAATTTCCATGCGATTTTTGGCCTGACTTACCGCTTCCTTCAATTCGGCGGTAAGACTCGACACGCCGGTAATGGTCCGCTGCCGAGTATCATCCACGAGTTGAGCATAAATATGCTTGAGGCTCTTAAAAACCACCAGCCGCGGTCTTTCGGGCGTACCAAAAACCACCTTTCGGATGTGTTTCTTTTTGCGTAACCGAGCCTGTTCGCTTCTATTTTTCTTTGATCTCATATTGCGCTAATCTTTCATTGGTTAAACGAGGTTATCCTTCAAGAAATTTAAGCCGCAGTTTTGCCAGCCTTGCGGCGAATATATTCGTCCTGATATTTGATACCTTTGCCTTTGTAAGGTTCGGGTGGACGGAACGATCGAATCTTGGCGGCCACCTGGCCCACCAACTGCTTATCAATGCCCTTGACCACGATATTGGTCGGACTCTCCAGCACTACTTCAATTCCTGCTGGCAATTTGAACAGAATCGGATGCGTGTAGCCCAAACTCAGCAGCAAGTGCTTTCCCTTTAGTTCGGCGCGATAGCCAACGCCCACAATTTCCAGCCGCTTCGTGAACCCCTGGGTCACTCCCAGCACCATGTTATTGATCAGCGCACGATAGAGCCCATGCAGCGCCCGATGTGGTTTATTGTTCGTCGCTCGCGTCACATGGATCAACCGCTGCTCCGCCTCATAACTAACCGTAATAGCTGGATGCAACGCTTGCTGCAAAGACTGATTGCCCCTGGTTACTTTCACGCTATGTTCATCAATCTGAATATCGACGCCTGAGGGCACTGTAATCGGTTTTTTACCTACTCGCGACAATGTAATACTCCCTTTCCTAAGTTACCAGATATAGCACAAAACCTCGCCACCGACACCAAACTGCCGAGCCTGGCGATCCGTAATAACGCCTTTGGATGTCGACAAAATAGCGATGCCCAAGTTATTCAGCACCCGAGGAATCTCATTCGCCCGGACATATTTCTTCAGGCCAGGCCTGGTTACCTTTTGCAAGGTGTTGATCACGCTATTTTCCTGCTCATCATACTTCAAATAGATGCGGAGCAGGCCTTGCTTGTTATCATCAATTTTGAGGTAGCTCTGGATATATCGATACTCCAGCAAAATTTTGGTGATATCCTCTTTCAGCCGCGAATATGGAATATCAACTTTGGTATGTTTGGCCTTGATGGCATTTCGCATCCTCGTTAAATAATCCGCGATTGGATCAGTCATTGACATTCGCTATTTCTCCATAATATAAGTATTCTAACTCTACCAGCTTGCTTTAATGACCCCGGGAATCTGTCCCTGCAATGCCAGCTCTCTAAAACAGAGACGGCAGAGTCCAAATTTACGATAATACGCCCGGGGACGCCCACAGCGGGAACAGCGATTATATTTGCGCACCTTGAATTTCGGTTCTCGTTTGGACTTCTCAATTAGAGCTCGTCTTGCCAAATTGATCTTCTCCTTCAATGCTTTCGGTTAAACAATTTGTTTATGCGGCACGCGTTTCGGTTGCTTTTTTCATAAACGGCATGCCAAAGGCGCTCAACAATTCAATGCCTTCTTCATCCGTCTTGGCGGTGGTGACAATCGTAATGTTCATCCCTCGAATCTTTTCGATCTTATCATAATTGATCTCAGGAAAAACAATCTGTTCTTTCAATCCCAAATTGAAATTGCCCCGCCCATCCATGGACCGGTCCGATAAGCCACGAAAGTCACGCACGCGTGGAATGGCAATATTGATCAACCGATCCAGAAACTCGTACATGCGCCAGCCGCGCAGCGTTACAAAGCAGCCAATAGGCATGCCTTCTCGCAATTTAAAATTCGAAATCGATTTCTTCGCTTTGCTAATGGCTGGCCGCTGGCCGGCAATCGCCATCAACTCCTCCGCCGCCGTCTCCAGCGATTTGCTATTTTCGATGGCGTCGCCAATGCCCATGTTCAGCACGATTTTGGTGATCCGAGGCACCTGCATAATGTTTTTATAGTTGAACTTCTTCTTCAAGCCGGGGATAATTTCTTCGCGATACTTCTTCAATAATCTGGGATAATATTCCATGATTCTGCCTACCCACTAATAATTTATCGGACTACGACGTTTTTGTGACCAGCATCTCACCGCACTTTTTGCAATAGCGATAGCGCACGGTTTTTCGTTTACTATCTTCTTTCACCACCTTCATGCCGGTCTTGGTCAATTGATTGCATTTGGGACAAACCACCATGGCATTGGAGGCATGGATTGGCGCTTCGCGCTCGACGATCCCACCCTGGGGTAGCTTCTGACTGGGGCGGGTATGACGCTTGATAAAATTTACCCCTTCAACGATAATCTCCTGCTCCGCCGGATATACCTTCAACACCCGACCCTGTTTGCCGCGGTCATCGCCGGTGATGATCTGAACAATGTCATCTTTTTTGATATGCATGATACTTCTCCAACTGTTTCCTTACAGCACTTCTGGCGCCAGAGATACAATTTTCATAAATTGATTTTCGCGCAACTCGCGCGCCACCGGACCAAAAATACGTGTCCCTTTGGGCTCACTCTGCTCATTGATCAGAACGGCTGCATTCTCATCGAATCGAATATAAGACCCATCCTCGCGGCCCAGTTCCTTTTTCGTCCTAACGACCACCGCCCGACTAATATCACCCTTTTTCACTGCACCGCCGGGAATGGCTGATTTAACGGCCACAATAATTACATCGCCCACGCGCGCATAGCGCCGCTTGGTACCACCCAATATCCGAATACACATGACCTTCTTAGCACCCGTATTATCAGCCACGTTTAATCGTGTATATTCCTTTACCATTATCTGCCTCTCATTCCTGCTAGATCACTCAGCACCGGCGTCTGCCCGGCTGCTGGTCGCTTATTTCGCCTTTTCCAGAATTTCGATAATCCGCCAGCGCTTGCGGCGGCTTAACGGTCGTGTTTCCATGATAGCCACCAGATCCCCTTCATGGCTATCATTGTTCTCGTCATGCGCCATGAATTTGCTGGTCTTCTTGATGATCTTGCCATACAACGGATGCTGCACATTGCGCTCCGTCACAATGACCCGACTTTTATTCATTTTATCACTGGACACGCGACCGATTTTCACTTTGCGATTTCCGCGTTCTGCCATAGATCATTACTCCACATTAGCTTGTGTTGCTTGAGTCACGGGCGTTCGCAGCCCCAGTTCAAATTCGTGCAAGATGGTTTTTAGCTGGGCAATTTCACGACGCAGCGTTCGCAATCGCAATGGATTATCCAGTTGATGCGTCGCATGCTGAAATCTCAAATTCTGCAATTCCTCCAGCGTATCTTCCAGCCGTTGCTTGATTTCGGTTTCAGTTAATTGAACAATCTCTTCCAGTTTCATAGTTATGCTCCAAATTCCGATCGCGAGACAAACTTGGTTTTAATGGGCAGCTTATGAGCCGCCAGCGAGATCGCTTCCTGGGCCGTTTCTCGAGAAACACCTTCGATCTCGAACAAAATTCGACCCGGCTTTACCACCGCAACCCAGTACTCCGGCGAACCTTTGCCTTTTCCCATTCGAGTTTCGGCTGGCTTCAAGGTGACCGGCTTATCAGGAAACACCCGAATCCATACCCGGCCGCCACGCTTGATGAAACGGGTAATGGCAATACGTGCCGCTTCTATCTGCCGGCTGGTGATCCAGGCAGGCTCCAGCGCTTTCAGTCCATACTCACCAAATTCGACATTGGACCCGCGATACGCCTTGCCGCGCATCCGCCCACGCTGTTGCTTGCGAAACTTTGAACGTTTTGGCATCAACATAATTTTTCTTCTCCAGCAAAAAACCTAATATTCCGGCCCAAACTTTTCACCTTTGCAAATCCACACTTTGACGCCAACCGTGCCGTAGGTCGTTTTGGCGATCGCATTGGCATAATCGATATCCGCGCGCAGCGTGTGCAGTGGAATCCGACCCTCTTTGTATTGCTCGGTACGTGCCATTTCTGCGCCCCCCAGGCGACCGGAACAGCAAATCTTCACGCCTTCTGCGCCCATACGCCGGGCAGAGATGATCGCTTTCTTCATCGCCCGTCGGAAACTGATTTTCGATTCCAGTTGGCTGGCCACATTTTTGGCCACCAGCAGCGCATCTAACTCCGGCCGTTTGACCTCTTCGATATTCAGTTGGATGTCTTTATTCGTAACCCGCTGCAATTCCGCTTTCAACTTGTCCACCTCCGCGCCCTTGCGACCAATGACGATGCCCGGCCGCGCCGTGTAGATGGTCAGCGTGATCTTCTTCGCTGTCCGCTCGATGCCGATTTTAGATACACCAGCATGTTCCAGCCGCGCCCGTACATATTTTCGCAGCGTCATATCTTCGCTTAATTTGTCGCTAAAATTCTTCTCATCGAACCAATTCGAATCCCAGGTTCGATTGATTCCCAATCGCAAGCCGACCGGATTTACTTTTTGTCCCAAATGATCCTCCTGCCTATTCAATTTCTGCTACTTTGATAGTAATATGACTGGTGCGTTTCCGGATTCGAGATGCCCGCCCCATGGACGCAGCTCGAAAACGGCGCATGGTCACCCCGCCATCCACCCGAATTTCTTTGATGTACAGCTCTTCGGGCTCGATTTTGGAGCTACCTTCCAGATTCAGGGTATTGGCAATGGCCGACCGCAATGCTTTTTCTAGGGGTTCCGAGGCGGCCTTGCGCGTAAAATGCAAAATGTTCAACGCCTCCCCTACCATCTTCCCACGAATCAAATCAGCCACTCGTCGGATTTTTCGGGGAGACATTCGAATATATTTGGCAACTGCTTTCGCTTCCATAATTTTTTCTCCAACCAAACTGATCTTTCCTGCTGTCTCGTCCAGCCCGGGCCACTATTTAACCTTGGTCTTCTTTTCGGCCGCTTTGCCAGCATGACCCCGAAACGTTCGGGTTAACGCAAA
Organism: uncultured Cytophagia bacterium; assembly: GCA_964647995.1. GTDB lineage: Bacteria > Zhuqueibacterota > Zhuqueibacteria > Thermofontimicrobiales > Thermofontimicrobiaceae > Thermofontimicrobium_A. The sequence goes on along the minus strand of CAZYNP010000002.1, from coordinate 152,926 downwards.
TTCCCCCAATTTATGACCTACCATATTTTCACTAATAAAAATAGGGATAAACTTATTGCCATTGTGAATCGCCAGGGTATGGCCCACGAAATCGGGCGAAATCGTTGACCGACGCGCCCAGGTTTTGATAACTTTTTTCTGATTGCTTTGATTCAGTGCTTGAATTTTCTTCAAGAGCTTGGGATCCACATAAGGTCCTTTTTTAACCGATCGTGCCATAATCTGTTACCCTATTTACCCTTCCGACGTTTAATGATTAACGAATCCGAGCGCTTTTTGCCACGTGTCTTCTTGCCTTTGGCTAATTGTCCCCAGGGAGAACAGGGATGACGTCCGCCCGAACTCTTGCCTTCGCCGCCGCCCATGGGATGGTCGATCGGATTCATGGCCACCCCGCGCACCCGCGGTCGACGTCCCAGCCAGCGTCGTTTGCCCGCTTTGCCAATGTTGATATTTTCATGATCGACATTGCTCACCTGGCCCAGCGTCGCCCGGCAATCCAGCAGCACCATTCTCACTTCACCTGAAGGCAATTTAATCTGACAATACTTCTCCTCTTTGGCTACCAATTGGGCATAGGAGCCAGCGCTGCGCGCCAACTGCCCGCCTTTGCCGATCTTCATCTCAATATTATGGATGGTCGAGCCGAGGGGAATATTCTTTAACGGCAGGTGGTTGCCGATTCGAATTTCAGCATCGTCCGCCGACATCACGGTATCGTTCACATTCAACCCTACCGGCGCCAGGATATAACGCTTTTCGCCGTCCGCATAATTCAACAGCGCAATCCGCGCCGTCCGATTGGGATCGTATTCAATCGCGGCAACTCTGGCTGGAATGCCCAGCTTATCCCGACGAAAATCAATCAGGCGATAGGCTCGCTTATGACCACCGCCACGATGTCGACAGGTAATGCGTCCCAGATTGTTGCGCCCGCCGCTTTTCTTCGCGGTGGTAATCAACGATCGCTCGGGCCTATCTTTCGTGACCTCTTCAAATGTCGATACAGTTTTAAATCGTAACGTGGGCGTTACGGGTTTGAACGATTTTATAGGCATCTTTCATCTCCACTACCAAATCCTACACACTGCTCTCACTATGCGCCTTCAATGAAATTGATGGTATCGCCCTTCCTGAGGGTCACAATCGCTTTCTTCCAATTGGCACGTCGCCCGCGCGTGATCCCACGCCGCGTATTCATCTGCTTCGACTTGCCCTTGACATTGACGATATTGACGTCTTCCACCGTCACATCGAAGCGACTCTGGATCGCCTGTTTTACCATCAGCTTATTGGCGCGCGGATGGACCTTAAAGGCATATTTGCCGATCTTTTCTTGCAGTTTCAACATCTTCTCAGTAAGGATCGGACGAATCAATATTTCATAATTCTTCATCATGCGGCACAAACCTCAGTAATTTTTTCGATTGCCTGTTGTTGTATCAACAGAGTCTCACAGTTCAAAATGTCGTAGGTGGTCGCATCGGTCGCCTGGCGAATAATCAAATTCGGAATATTTCGCCCCGCCCGCAGCACCAGCGGATCATATTCGGATGTTAACAACAACACCTTTTGATCCTGAAGATTGAGACTTTTTAAAATCTGAAACATGGCTTTGGTCTTGGGCTGTTCCAGTTTAAAGTCCTCCACCACCATCACCTTGGCATCTTTGGCTTTATAGGTGTAGGCGGACACCCGCGCTAGCCGCATCATCTTCTTGGTAAGTTTCATTTCAAAGTCGCGGGGCTGCGGACCGAATACGCGACCTCCGCCCACCCAGATTGGCGATCGTGTCGTGCCCGCTCGAGCCGTACCACGTCCTTTTTGTCGCCAGGGCTTCTTGCCACCCCCGCGCACCAGCGCCCGATTCTTCGTGGCCACTGTCCCCTGACGCCGGTTGGTCATGATGCGACGAACATCCTGATAGATCACGTGATCGTTAGGGGTGACGTCAAATACCTCTTTCGGCAAGGTCACTGCCTTTCCGCTGGCGGCACCATCAATTTTATAAACCTCTAATTTCATGTTCATACCGTCAATTTCAGTTCACAATAATTATTTGGTTGTCTGCTTGCGTATAACCACCATACTCTTGATCGGGCCAGGTACTGCACCCTTTACAAATAACAGATTCTTGGTGCTATCAACTTTGATAATAGTTAGATTGCGGACGCTGACCTGTTCGGCGCCCATGCGACCAGCCATTCTCAAGCCCTTGTAAACTCGGGACGGGTAGGAGGATTGCCCCAAAGAACCCGGTGCACGATGCCGATCACTTTGTCCATGCGTTCGTGGTCCTCCTGCGAAATGATGACGCTTCACCGCGCCCATAAAACCGCGTCCCTTCGAAATGCCGGTCACCGTCACCCGATCCCCTTCAGCGAACAAATCCGCCTTCAATTCCGCACCCAGTTTTAATTCGGTATCCAGGTCCGAACAATCGAATTCTCTCAGAATGCGTTGCGGCGCTACTCCCGCGCGCTTAAAATGACCCAGCAACGGCTTCGTCATCACCTTTTCGCGGGCAACCCCAAATCCAATTTGAACTGCATCATAGCCATGCTTCTCTTTGGTCCGAATTTCGGTAACATAGCAGGGACCTGCTTGCAGCACCGTCGTCACCACGCGTTTGCCAGTCTTATCATAAAGCCTGGTCATGCCTAATTTTTGACCGATTAAGCCACTCATTTGATCTTCTTATCTTTTATTCAGTTTCTCAGTTCATTATTTGGCGCACATTCCCAATAATCCTGCCAGTTCATTACAGCAACAGCCGACAAAAAATAGGCTCGCAGCTCCATCAAACCTTGATCTCCACATCGACCCCAGCAGGCAACTCCAGCTTCATGAGCGCATCCACGGTCTTCGGGTTCGAATTGAGAATATCAATCAAACGCTTATGAATCCGCGTTTCAAATTGTTCGCGCGACTTTTTATCCACATGCGGCGATCGCAGCACGGTATACACACTGCGCTTGGTCGGTAGTGGAATCGGTCCCGAAATGGTCGCTCCCGTCGCTTTCGCGGTTTTGATGATCTTGTCCGTCGATCGATCAATCAGCCGATGATCATAAGCCTTCAACTTGATCCTGATTTTTTGTTCAGCCATAAAAGAACTCCGTCAGTTAACCACAGAGCAGGCGTCAATCGGGAATTGTCCACCATCGATTGTCGCCTGCACCTGAACTTTTTATTCAATGATTTTGGTCACCACGCCCGCACCAACCGTGCGACCACCCTCGCGAATGGCAAACCGCAAGCCCTCTTCCATCGCAATCGGCGTGATCAACTCCACTTCCATATTCACATTATCCCCGGGCATCACCATCTCCACCCCCTCCGGCAACTTGATCGAACCCGTCACATCCGTCGTCCGAAAATAAAACTGCGGCCGGTAATTGTTGAAAAATGGCGTGTGCCGACCCCCTTCATCCTTCCCCAACACGTACACCTCGCCCATAAACTTCGTGTGCGGCGTGATCGACCCCGGCGCCGCAATCACCTGACCCCGCTGCAATTCATCCTTATCTACTCCTCGCAGCAAAATCCCGATGTTATCGCCCGCCTGGCCTTCATCCAACAGCTTCCGGAACATCTCCACCCCCGTGCACACCGTCTTCCGCTTCATCCCTAAACCCACGATCTCCACCTCGTCCCCCACGTGAATCCGACCCCGTTCCACTCGACCCGTACCCACCGTCCCACGACCGGTAATCGAAAATACATCCTCCACCGGCATCAAAAACGGCTTGTCCACATCCCGCTTCGGCAACGGTATATATTCATCCACCGCCTTCATCAAATCCAAAATCGGCTGCGTCTTGCTCGGATCATCAATGTGCTCCAACGCCTGCAACGCACTCCCCCGGATCACCGGCACCTTGTCCCCGGGAAACTCGTACTGGCTCAGTAACTCCCGAACCTCCAACTCCACCAACTCCAGCAACTCCGGATCATCTACCTGATCCACCTTGTTCAAAAATACCACCAAATACGGCACGTTCACCTGCCGCGCCAATAACACATGCTCCCGCGTCTGCGGCATCGGACCATCCGACGCACTCACCACCAATATCGCACCGTCCATCTGCGCCGCCCCCGTAATCATGTTCTTCACATAGTCCGCATGACCCGGACAATCCACGTGCGCATAATGCCGATTCGCCGTCTCGTACTCCGCATGATGCACGTTGATCGTCAAACCACGCGCCTTCTCCTCCGGCGCATTGTCAATCTCTTCGTAACTCCGCGCCCGCGCCAAACCCTCGCGCGCCAGAACATGCGTGATCGCCGCCACCAACGTCGTCTTCCCGTGATCCACATGCCCGATCGTCCCTATATTCACATGCGGCTTCGTCCGCTGAAACTTCTCCTTCGCCATGTCTCGTTCCTCCAATTGAAAAAGTTCTTTAAAATTTTATCAATTCATTCATTGATTATAAACTATATTGCTGGTAAACATCTGATTGAATTTTTCCATCGGCAACTGTTCATAATGCGAAAATTGCATCGTATGCGACGCTCGTCCCTGCGTCAGCGAACGCAAATTAGTGGTATAGCCAAACATCTCGCTCAGCGGCACCGTGGCCGAGACAATTTGCAAATTCTTTCGAGCCTCAATGCCAGTGATTTTCGCCCGGCGTGAATTTAAGAAATTCACTACATCTCCCACATACTCTTCGGGCGCAGTTACATCCACCTTCATAATCGGTTCCAGTAGCACCGGATCCGCTTTCTCGGCGGCATTACGAAACGCAATGTTGCTGGCAATTTTAAAGGCGATTTCCGTAGACTCATCCGGATCAAACACTCCATCCACTAACCGGGCGATCACATCGATTACCGAATAACCCATCAGCACTCCACCCAACATCGCTTCTTTGATGCCATCCACGATTGGCGCCACAAATTGCTTCGGAATTTTGTCCGGCGGAGCCAAATTGATGAATTGAAAACCCTTGCCAGTATCATTCGGCGCTAATTCTAATTCGACCACAGCAAACTGATTTTTGCCTGCGATCTGTTTCATAAACCGGCCTTCAGCTCGCGCCACCGAACGAATCGACTCTTTGTAGGCTACCTGCGGCTTCCCCACATTGGCCTGCACCCGAAACTCGCGCATGAGCCGATCCACCAGAATATCCAGATGCAGTTCGCCCATTCCGGAGATAATCGTCTGTCCCGTTTCGGAATCCAACTTGACCTGAAACGTTGGATCCTCATCCGCCAGCCGTTTCAACGAATCCGCCAGACGATCCTGATCCGCTTTGGTCTTTGGTTCGATGGCAATGGATACCACGGGTTCGGGAAAACTCATACTCTCCAAGACGATGGGATGTTTGTCGCTGCAAATCGTATGACCCGTCTGTGTCGCTCGAAATCCAGCCACCGCTACAATTTCGCCGCTATGAACATCCTGCCGTTCTTCCCGCTTATTGGATGACATTTGGAGAATCTTCGTCACCCGCTCGTGCTTGCCGGTATTGGCATTATAAACGCTTTGGCCCAATTTAATGGAACCAGAATAGACCCGGATGTAGGTCAGCCGTTCTACAAACGGATCTGTGGCAATTTTAAATGCCAGCGCGCAAAAATGCTCATCATCCGCAGGAAGCCGAGTTTCTTCTCGACCGGTCTTGGGATTCACACCCTTAATTGGCGGCAAATCCAGCGGTGATGGCAGGTAAGCCACAATGGCATCGAGCAGCGGTTGCACGCCTTTATTTTTGAGTGACGACCCACCCATCACCGGCGACAGCAGCGCCTGCAGCGTGGTTTTGCGAATAGCGGCGTGGATTTCCGTCACGCCAATCTCGCGACCATCCAGGTACTTTTCCAGAATCCCATCATCGAATTCGGACAGCGTTTCCAGCATTTGATTGCGGTACTTTTGCGCATCAGCAGCATATTGTGCCGGTATTTCCAGTTCCTCAATCTTCTCCCCCAGGGTGAGTTCATCAAAAACAAGGTACTTCATGCGAATCAGATCGATTACCCCGCTGAACTGGTCGGCCACACCGGCTGGAATCTGAATAATTAGCGGTCGCGCGGCCAGATGGCTTTTCATCATCTCCACTACGTTGAAAAAATCTGCCCCCACTCGATCCAGCTTGTTCACAAAGGTGATGCGTGGAATATGATAGCGATCGGCCTGTCGCCACACCGTTTCCGATTGTGGTTCCACCCCGCCGACGCCACAAAAAACCGCAATTGCGCCATCTAATACTCGTAAAGAACGTTCTACCTCTACCGTAAAATCCACATGCCCCGGCGTATCGATAATATTGATTTGATGGTTGCGCCAGCGACAACTGATCGCGGCGGCAGTAATGGTAATTCCTCGCTCCTTTTCCTGCGCCATCCAATCCATCGTTGCCGTGCCATCGTCCACTTCTCCCATCCGGTGAACTTTACCGGTGTAATACAAAATCCGCTCGGTCGTGGTGGTCTTGCCCGCATCAATATGCGCCATGATGCCGATATTTCTGATCTTTTCGAGGTCTCTGCTTCCGGACATAAAAAACTCCACTGAACACCTTTAGAGAGTATCGACCATGAATCGTTTTCCTCCCTAACGTTGTGGAGAAGATCGATTGCCAACCTGACTACCTGAATGTGTCCAATACAATACTCATGTGTTCATCTGATCGCTGCGAACTACCACCTGAAATGGGCAAAGGCTCTGTTGGCTTCGGCCATTTTATGGGTATCTTCCCGTTTTTTGATCGACGCGCCTTCATTGTTGGCGGCGGCAATCAGTTCCGAGGCCAATTTGTCGGACATGGTTTTGTCCTTGCGCTCCTTGGCATAGCCAATCAACCAGCGTATCGCCAGCGCCTGACGCCGGTTTTCACGTACCTCTACCGGCACCTGATAAGTAGCCCCACCCACTCGCCGGGAGCGAACCTCAATTATCGGCTTAACATTATCCAGAGCCTTATAAAAAAGCTCCAGACCGTTTTTGCCGGTTCGACTTTCTATTGTGTCCAGCGCCGAATAAAAATTTCTTTCAGCGACACTTCTTTTGCCGCGGCGTAATAGGCTGTTGATAAACTTGGTTACCACAATGCTATTAAATTTGGGATCTGGCAACACTTCTCGTGCAACAACTCTTTTTCTTCTGGGCATAGTAGCACTATCTCATTTTTCAGTAAAGCAATTAACTCTTTTTCTTTTTGGCACCGTATTTGGATCGGCCTTGCATGCGATCTTGTACTCCGGCTGTGTCGAGCACGCCACGAATGATATGGTACCGTACTCCAGGAAGGTCTTTTACACGGCCGCCGCGAATCAACACGATCGAATGCTCCTGTAAATTGTGCCCTTCCCCCGGAATATAGGCTGTCACTTCAAAGCCATTGGACAGTCGAACTCTCGCTACCTTGCGCAAGGCGGAATTCGGTTTCTTCGGCGTGGTGGTATAAACCCTGGTGCAAACCCCACGTCGCTGCGGTGAACCCGTCAGCGCCGGCGCCGAAGTCTTTTTGGTAACTCGCTTCCTTCCTAATCGAACTAATTGATTAATCGTCGGCAATGTCCATCTCCAATTTTAAAAAGTCGAATATAACTAAAATATTTTTAAATAGCAATATTTTTTTTTGCTTTTTGTGACCTTCATTCGGCCAACCGTGATCTACTACTCTCTATTCGGTGACCTCTTCTGCCTCAACAGCGGCTGCTGCCGACACTTCCTCGGTTTCCCCCTCTTCACCCGGGCTATACACCATGATCTTTTTATAGCGATTCAGCCCGGTTCCCGCCGGAATGAGATTGCCCATGACCACATTTTCCTTAAGACCACGCAGATAATCGATTTTGCCCTCGATAGAAGCGTCGGTCAGCACCCGGGTCGTCTCCTGGAATGAGGCGGCAGAGATGAAGCTCTCTGTAGTCAAAGAAGCCTTGGTAATGCCCAGGAGCAACGGCTGAAAGGTTGCGGGCTTGGCCGGTCGTGATTTAGCCGGCGTCTTTTTGGCTTTGATCAACTTTTGATTCAAGCGTTCAAATTCTGCCCGCGTAATCAGGTCATTCACTTTTAGCGCAGAATCGCCGGGATCGGTCACAACAACCTGGCTCCGAACTTTATTATTTTCTTCCTGGAAGGTCAGTCGATCCACCTGATCGCCAGGCAAATAAAACGTATCGCCCGGATCTTCAATTTTTACCTTTTGCAGCATCTGGCGCACGATCACTTCAATGTGCTTGTCATTGATCCGAACGCCCTGCAGTCGGTATACCTCTTGAATCTCATTCACCAGATATTCCTGGACCTTGTTGGCGCCCATGATATTCAAGATATCGTGAGGCGCTACCGACCCTTCGCATAGCTTTTCGCCGGCTTCCACAAAATCGCCATCGTGGACCAGAATGTGCTTGCCGTAAGGTATCTGGTAGCTTTTCTCTTCCTGACCATCCCGGGAGGTGACGGTAATTTTGCGAATGCCACGTTTGATCTCGCCAAATTTAACCCGCCCATCAATTTCGCTAACAATCGCCGGATCTTTGGGCCGACGGGCTTCGAACAATTCGGCCACCCGCGGCAAACCACCCGTAATATCTCTGGTCTTGGATATTTCTCGGGGAATTTTTACCAGAAAATCTCCCGCATTGACCTGATCACCATCCTTCACCTGAATCGACGAGCGAACCGGTAAAATATAGGAACTTAGCTCATCACCCTTCTCGTCTAAAATGCGAATTTGGGGACTCAGACTGCGGTTTCGGGATTCGACCACCACTCGCTGTCGCAAACCGGTAGCTTCATCGGTCTCTTCGCGATAAGTTACGTTTTCGATGATGTCGACAAATTCTACCCGGCCACTATGGATCGCCAGAATGCCCGTGCTATACGGATCCCAGCGAAATAATACTGAATTCTTTTTGATAGCCTCACCCTGTTTGACCAAAATCTGGGCACCATAGGGAACCACATAGACCGATAAGGTTCGATTCTCTTCGTCCATGATTTTGATTTTACCATTGCGGGCAATGGCCACTTGATTTCCTGACGCTCGTTCGACCCAGCGCAAATTTTCATATTGCACATAGCCATCATTTTTGGCGGTTACTTGCGATTGGGCGGCAATGCGCGCAGCGGTACCACCGATGTGGAAAGTCCGCAGGGTGAGCTGCGTTCCGGGTTCGCCAATCGATTGCGCCGCCATCACCCCCACGGCCTCGCCGACCATCACCAAATTGCCAGTGGCCAGATTGCGGCCATAGCATAACGCACAAACACCGCGTCGTGACTCACAGGTGAGTACCGAGCGAATATTCACATTTTCGATGCCGGCATTATAAATTTTGTCAGCGGTCGCCTCGTCAATCAATCTCCCCGCTTCCACCAGGACATTACCATCTTCATCAAACACATCTTCGGCCGCGACCCGCCCCAGAATGCGGTCACGCAGCGGTTCGATAACCTCTTCCCCCTCTTTCAAATCGCCAATTCGCAGTCCCAGAATCGTGCCACAATCTTGCTCGGTAATGATCATATCCTGCGCCACATCCACCAATCGCCGGGTGAGATAGCCGGCATCGGCGGTCTTTAGGGCCGTATCCGCCAATCCCTTACGAGCACCGTGCGTGGAAATAAAATATTCCAGCACCGTTAGCCCTTCTTTAAAATTGGACATGATTGGGTTTTCGATGATCTCGCCCATTTCGCCGGTCATCTTCTTTTGCGGTTTGGCCATCAGACCACGCATCGCAGCCAATTGACGAATTTGTTCGCGAGAGCCACGCGCTCCGGAATCGGCCATCATATAAATCGGATTAAAGCCGTTCTGGGATTTTTTCAGTTTCTCCCACATCGTCTCCGCCACGTCACTGGTCGTATGCGTCCAGATGTCGATAATCTTGTTATAGCGTTCACCATCCGTAATAACACGATTTTCATACTGGTTGGTGATCTTTTCAACTTCTTGAATGGACTTCTGCAAAATTTTCGCTTTTTCTTCGGGCGTAACCACATCGTCCAGGCCGATGGTGACCCCACCCTTCATCGCAAAATAGAAACCCATCTCTTTGATTTTATCCAAAAAGAGCGCGGTCTGGTAGTTTCCCAAGCGGCTATAAATATCCGCAATGATCTCTTCCGTCCGTTTTTTGGTCAACAACTCATTGACAAAGTCAAATCCCGGCGGCATGATTTGATTAAAAATCACCCGACCGCATGTGGTTTCGATTAGCTTGCCGTTAATCCGCACCTTGATTTTCGTATGCAGACCGATCGCCTTATTGTCATACGCCAATAGCACCTCTGTCGGTGAAGAGAACAGCTTACCTTCCCCGGGCTCACCGCTTTTGGTTTTGGTCAAATAGTAGCAGCCCAACACGATATCCTGACTGGGGATCGCTAACGGTCGGCCGTTCGCCGGCGATAAAATATTATGAGTGGAAAGCATCAAAATCTTCGTTTCCACCTGCGCATAAAACGACAACGGAATATGAACGGCCATCTGATCACCGTCAAAGTCCGCATTGAACGCAGCACAAACCAAGGGATGAACCTGAATGGCCTTGCCTTCAATCAGCACCGGCTGAAACGCTTGAATACCCAAACGATGCAGCGTTGGCGCTCGGTTCAGCAAAATAGGATGATCCTCGATGATCTCTTCTAAAATTTCCCAGACTTCATTGCCTCTTTTTTCCACCATCTTCTTGGCGCTTTTCACCGTTTTCACCATCCCCCGCTCTACCAGCTTGCGGATCACAAATGGCTTGAACAACTCCAGCGCCATTTCCTTCGGCAGACCACACTCATGCATCTTTAATTCCGGTCCCACCACAATCACCGACCGTCCCGAATAATCGATGCGTTTGCCCAGTAGGTTCTGACGGAAGCGCCCCTGCTTGCCCCGCAGCATGTCCGAAAGCGACTTCAACGCACGATTGCCATCCGAGCGTACCGCCGCCGATTTCCGACCGTTATCGAACAGCGAATCCACTGCCTCCTGCAACATCCGTTTCTCATTGCGCAGGATCACCTCTGGTGCCTTGATCTCCAGCAGCTTTTTCAAACGATTATTGCGAATGATCACCCGACGGTAAAGGTCATTCAAATCGGAGGTCGCAAAACGGCCACCCTCCAGCGGCACCAACGGCCGCAATTCCGGCGGGATCACGGGAATTACCGTCATCACCATCCATTCAGGCCGATTTTCTTTATGAAATTTGCTCCGCTTGAACGCTTCAATAACCTTCAAGCGCTTCAAGGCTTCCGTTTTGCGCTGGATGGACGAATCCACCTGTATCTGATAGCGCAGCTCTTCCGATAGCTTTTCAATATCGGTTCGCTTCAATAACTCCAGAATCGCCTCACCGCCAATTTTCACCACAAACCGCTCGCTTTCGGATTCCGGCTCTTCCGATACCTCAGGAAAATCGCTCAGAATGCGAAAATAGTCATCTTCAGTGATCAAATCTTTGGGTTTGAGACCGCTTTTGCCCGGCTGGATCACTACATACGATTCATAGTAAATAATCTTTTCCAGTTCGGCCATGCTCATCCCCAAAATATAACCGATTTTCGAGGGCAGCGATTTCCAATACCAAATATGAACCACGGGCACGGCCAAGGTAATATGCCCCATCCGCTCGCGACGCACGCTTTTCATGGTCACTTCGACGCCGCAACGATCACATATAATGCCTTTATATCGAATGCGTTTATATTTGCCACAATGACATTCCCAATCCCGCACCGGTCCAAAGATCTTTTCACAGAAAAGACCATCTTTTTCGGGTTTAAACGACCGATAATTGATTGTTTCCGGTTTGGTCACCTCTCCATGGGAACGCTCCAGAATTTTGTCTGGTGAGGAAAGGTTGATGGAAATGGCACCAAAACTTGTTCGGCTCGATATCTCTTGTCTGGACGACATCATCGAGGAAACACCTCCGGGTAACTAAATTTATATTTCTGGGAACCTCTATACTCGAATTAACACCGCTAACCTACATCTGAAACGCGAAGCTGATTGATGGCAAACCCATTGATCCAATTTGAGCTGACTCCCAAATGACCAAACTACCACCTATTTTCTACCAACATGATTCGTGTCGGCGGCTGCATTACCTGTCAGCAACAGCACGCCATTTCTACGTAACGATTATTGTTAGAGGCTGAAAACTAATGTTCACAATTAATATTTGCCGTCTTTCACATCCAGCAATTCAACATCCAGGCCCAGGCCCATCAATTCCCGAATCAATACATTGAACGACTCCGGCAAACCCGGGTCGGGAAGGGTGTCGCCCTTGACGATCGCCTCATATACCTTCGACCGGCCCCGGACATCGTCCGATTTGACCGTTAATATCTCTTGCAAGGTATGAGCTGCACCGTAGGCCTCCAGCGCCCACACCTCCATCTCTCCAAAACGCTGACCGCCAAATTGAGCCTTTCCGCCCAGGGGCTGCTGGGTAATGAGCGAATAGGGACCAATGGATCGGGCATGGATCTTATCCTCGACCAGATGCGATAACTTCATCATGTAGATGTATCCAACCGTTACTGGCGAATCGAACGGCTCACCGGTCTGACCATCGTAGAGGATGGCTTTGCCACTGGTCGGTAGCCCCGCAGCAGCCATCTCTCCCTTGATCTCTTCGAAGGTCGCCCCATCAAACACCGGGGTGGCATAGTAAGTATTGAGCGCCTTGGCGGCCCAGCCCAAATTGGTTTCCATAATCTGTCCCAGGTTCATGCGCGAAGGAACGCCCAGCGGATTGAGAACGATATCCACCGGCGTGCCATCGGGCAGGCAGGGCATATCTTCGATGGGCACGATTCTGGCAACCACGCCCTTGTTCCCGTGCCGGCCGGCCATTTTATCACCGACCATTAATTTTCGTTTTTTGGCCACATACACTTTAGCCAACTGCACAATGCCTGGCGGCAATTCATCGCCCACGGTGATCTTGAACTTGCGCAATTCATACTCTTCCTCCAGCGATGCCAGGCGTTCATAGTATTTTTCCAAGATTTCTCGCACCAGTTGGTTGCGCTGGTCATCTTCAACCAACGGCTGGGTGAGATCGATCTTATCCAGGTCAATCTCTTCCAGGCTCTCTTTTTTCAAAATGGCTTTGGCACGAATCACGATTTTGCCGGACTCCAGATCACGAATGCCGAGTGAGGATTGTCCATTTAACACTTGAATCAGCTTTTTGTCTCGCAATTTGCGGATTCGCTTCTGTTCCGACTCGTACCACTGGTCCAGTTCTTCGTTCTTTTTCTTATCCTGCCGTTTGGTCCGCGTATCGCGCTTTTTTCGAGAGAACAATTTGGTATCAATCACGATTCCTTTCAACCCCGTCGGCGCTTTCAACGAAGCATCTTTCACATCGCCCGCTTTTTCACCAAAAATCGCCTTCAACAACTTCTCTTCAGGCGTCGGATCAGTTTCGCCTTTCGGGGTCACCTTACCAACCAAAATGTCACCTTCTTGCACCTCGGCGCCGACGCGCACAATACCATTTTCATCCAGATCTTTGGTAGCTTCTTCGCTGATATTGGGAATTTCACGAGTCAGTTCTTCTTCGCCGCGCTTGGTATCGCGCACCTGCAACTCGAATTGTTCAATGTGCACCGAGGTGAAAATATCGTCACGAACCACTCGTTCGGAGACCACAATCGCGTCCTCGAAATTATAGCCACGCCAGGGCATAAACGCGACCAGGACATTTTTACCCAGCGCTAATTCGCCCTGGTCAGTTGCACAGCCATCCGCCAAAACGTCACCCACTTCAACCCTGTCGCCCGCCTTTACGCGCGGGATCTGATTGACGCAGGTATCCTGATTGGTTCGAAGGAATTTATCCAATTCATACACATCAAATTCGGTGTGATCGAAATCCAGCAACTTTGCGCGATCCAGGACCTCTTTTTCTTCTTCCAGAGCTCGCACCACGATTTGGGTGGCGCTCACTTTTTCAACGATCCCCCGGCGTTCGGCCACAATGAGCGCCCGCGAATCGCGAGCGATCTTTCGTTCGAGGCCGGTACCCACCAACGGTGCTTCGGGTTTCAACAGCGGCACCGATTGCCGCTGCATATTTGAACCCATCAACGCCCGGTTTGCATCGTCATGCTCCAAAAAGGGAATCAACGAGGCCGCCGCCGATACCATTTGCGTCGGCGACACGTCCATGTAATTGACCACTTCCGATTGAACCAGGGGGAAATCGCCCCGCACGCGCACCTGCACCCGGTCATTGGCAAATTTTCCATCCGCAGTTAGCGGCGCATTCGCCTGGGCAATGTAGAGATTTTCTTCATCATCGGCCGACAGGTATTCGATGGATTTGCTAACTTTGCCATTGACTACTTTGCGGTAGGGCGTTTCGATAAAGCCCAGCTTGTTAATTCGCGCAAATGTGGTCAATGACGAAATCAAGCCGATATTGGGTCCTTCCGGTGTTTCGATCGGGCACAGGCGACCGTAGTGGGTATAGTGAACATCACGAACCTCAAAACCGGCACGCTCGCGCGTCAACCCGCCAGGTCCCAGGGCCGATAGTCGCCGCTTGTGGGTCATTTCGGCCAGTGGATTGGTTTGATCCATGAATTGCGAAAGCTGACTGGTGCCGAAAAAGGTATTGATAACCGATAAAATCGTCCGCGCGTTGATCAAATCTTGCGGGGTCAGGGTTTCGCTCTCGCGCAGGTTCATGCGCTCTTTCACCGTGCGGGCCATGCGCGATAGCCCCACACTCATCTGCGCAGCCAATTGCTCTCCCACCGTCCGGATGCGACGATTGCCCAGGTGATCGATATCATCCGCATTGCGCCGGCCGTTCCGCAGATCCAATAGATACTTAATGATCGAAATGATATCTTCTTTGGTCAGAACGGTTACTTCCAGATTGATCTTCAGGCCCAGTTTCTTATTGAGCCGATAGCGACCAACATCGCCAAGATCGTAACGCTTGGGATTAAAAAATAGCCGATCAACCAGGCTGCGCGCGGTTTCGATGTCTGGAGGATCACCCGACCGCAACTGGCGATAGATCAGTTCCAGGGCTTCGGTTTCGGACTTCGATGGATCTTTGCGCAGCGTATTATTGATCACTTCCGGACTGGCCGATGCGCCTTTCTTCAAAAATTTGATGGACTGATTGTCCGTCGCCCGGATGCGTTGCAATGCCTCTGGCGTCAGCGCACTATCTTTTTCAACCAGGATTTCGCCCGTACTGTAGTCAATCACATCGAAAATAACTGTTTCATCGATATAATTTTCAATCTCGGAACTGTGAACCTGTACCTCATCAACCAGATCAAACAACTCCAGCAATTCCAGATCGGTGGAATAGCCCAGGGATCGCAACAGCGTGGTAACCGGGAATTTTTTGCGACGATCAATATAAACGTACATGACATCATTAATGTCCGTCAAAAACTCCAGCCACGAGCCGCGCAGCGGAATGATCCGCGCCGAATAGATTTTCGTGCCATTCGGATGCTTCTGTTCATCGAAAAATACACCCGGAGATCGATGGAGTTGGCTCACGACAATCCGTTCTGCACCATTGATAATGAACGTGCCACGATTGGTCATGACCGGAATATTTCCCAGATACACTACCTGTTCGATCGTATCGGTAATTTCCTCACTTCCGCTATCCGGATCTTTCACCGACAGCCGCAAGCGAGCCTTCAACGGCACCGAATAGGTGCCGCCTCGTTCCTGGCATTCCTTTACATTATATTTGGGTTTTTCCAGATAGTAGGCCACAAATTCGAGAATAAAATTCTCCCGGCTATCCACTATTGGAAACATGCTGGTAAAAACTGCCTGCAGCCCCTTGTTCTCCCGATGTTCGGGATCCGCATTGGGCTGCAAAAATTCCTCGAATGATTCCAATTGAATATTCAAAAGATCTGGCAGTTCCGCAATTGTGCTGATCTTTGAAAACGATTTTCTTTGAATATTAGGTACGGGCATGAAGAGACCACCCTTTTTTCATCGTCCATGACAATTTCATTTATGGCTTCGACGTGGCTTATCACGTTTCACGAAGCGCTTCTCGAAAATTGGAATTCGCATCGACAATCAACTTATTTGATTTCGATGGTCGCGCCAACTTCCTCAAATTTCTTCTTAATCGACTCGGCTTCCTCTTTGGAAACGCCTTCCTTCACCGGCTTCGGCGCGGAGTCGACCAGGTCTTTCGCTTCTTTCAGTCCCAAATTGGTTACTTCGCGCACGACCTTGATCACCTGAATCTTCTTCTCGCCCACGACTGACAGCACGACGTTGAACTCGGTCTTTTCTTCCTGCTTTTCCTCAGCCGCGGCTGCCGGTGCGGCACCAGCCACTGCCACCGGGGCCATAGCCATCGCCTGAGCGGAAACACCAAACTTATTTTCCAGAGCTTTAATCAGCTCCACCAGTTCCAGCACCGATAATTTCTCAATGCTCTCTACAATTTTGTCGACTCCATTGCCAGTCTTCTTGTCAGCAGATTTCTTCGGTGGCGTTGCTTTTTCAACTTCTACCGTTGCTTTGCTATCCTGTAATTCGGACATTTGAATTCCTCCGTAATTATTATGAAAACAAAATATGACTATCAGCTTTCCTGTTGTTTTTTAATTTGAGTCAAGACATTGACCATCGATTGCAACACATTGGTCAACAAACCGACCATATTTCTCAGTGGCGCGGCAATGACGCCGATGGCCTGCCCGCGAATCTGATCCGCTGGCGGCAGCTTGGCGATTTCGCCAATACGCTTCTGATCATAAACCCGGCCATCCAGCACGCAAGCTTTTAATTTCAATTTTTCATTTTTCTTTTGATAGCCAGTAAGAATTTTGGCGCCGATAATTGGATCCGCCAGACAAAACGCCAATGCTGTCGGCCCGGTAAGATATTCCACCAGATGATCTAAACCGACCTGTTCGGCGGAAATGCGAGCCAGCGTATTTTTCACTACTTTTAGTTCGATGGCTTCCTGCCGGAGCTGATTTCGCAAATCATTGATTTCCTCGACATTCAAGCCCATAAAATCCGCTAAATACACCCCTCGCGCCGCTGAAAATTTATCGACCAGCGTTTTTACCGTTGCCTCTTTTTCCGCTAATGCCATTGATCTTTGTCCCTCTATCGAATTAATTCACATCCGCTATTTAATTTCATCGACCAGCGCCGCCCGATCCAATCTGATGCCGGGGCCCATGGTTGACGACAAGGTCACCGAGCGCAAATATTGCCCTTTCGCCGAAGCGGGTTTTAACCGGATGACCATCTCTAAAAACGCCCGCACATTTTCTTTGATTTTGGCAGCGTCAAACGACAGCTTGCCCACGGCGGCATGCAAGTTGCCATTGCGATCCACCCGGAAATCGATCTTGCCGGCTTTTACATCCTTCACCGCCTGCCCCACCTCGAAGGTGACCGTTCCGCTTTTGGGGTTGGGCATCATGCCTTTGGGACCCAAAATTTTACCCAATTTTCCCACCACATTCATCACATCCGGCGTAGCAATAATCACATCGCAATCCAGCCAACCCTGCTGCAGTTTCTCCACATACTCATCCAATCCCACATAATCCGCACCCGCTTCCTGAGCCTCTTTCTCTTTTGCACCCTTGGTTAATACCAGAACCCGTACACTTTTGCCAGTTCCATTGGGCAATGTTACCGTGCCCCGCACCATTTGATCCGCGTGCCGCGGATCGACTCCCAGGCGCACAGCCACCTCCACCGATTGATCAAATTTCGTGGTGGCAAATTCTTTCAGCAACGGGATCGCTTCATCGAGCAAATACTCTCTACCTCGCTCAAGCTTGCTGGCTAATTGATTATAACGTTTGCTTCGTTTCATTTTATCTCCATGAAAACAGTTACATTCCGAACCAACTTAGGCTTCGACGGTAATACCCATGCTTCTGGCAGTCCCCTCGATCATGCTGATGGCGCTCTCCAATGAAAACGCATTCAAATCTTTCATCTTTAACTCGGCGATTTCTTTTACCTGGGCGCGGGTCACTTTGCCCACCTTCTGGCGATTCGGTTCGCCCGATCCCTTGTCCAATCCAGCAGCCTTTTTCAACAGCACCGCGGCGGGCGGAGTCTTCGTGATAAACGTGAACGACCGATCCGCATAAACCGTAATGATCACCGGGATAATCAGGCCTTTTTGATCCTGGGTTTTGGCATTAAAGGCCTTGCAGAATTCCATGATATTTACACCATGTTGTCCCAGCGCCGGGCCAACCGGTGGCGAAGGATTCGCATTTCCTGCAGGTATCTGCAGCTTAATCGTACCGACAACTTTCTTTGCCATGTGACTTTATTTCTCCAATTCAACTTGTAAAAAATCAAGCTCCACAGGTGTTGACCTACCAAATATGCTCACCATCACTTTTAATTTGCTTTTTTCTTCATTCACTTCTTTCACCACACCAGTGAAATCGGTAAAAGGTCCATCGATCACTTTGATTGGATCGCCTACCCTAAATGGAACAGCCATCAATTCCCGATTTTTGGCCTCATCTACCCGTCCAAGAATACGCTTCACCTCATCCGGACGCAACGGCTGCGGTTTATTTTTCGAACCGATAAAATGCGTTACCCCTGGCGTATTGGCAATGATATGCATCGTATCCTTATCCAGCACCATTTCGATCAGTATGTAGCCCGGGAAAAAAATCTTATTCTTCACCTTTCGCTTGCCATCGCGCATTTCGGTCACATCTTCCGATGGTATCAGAATGGTGGATACTTTTTCTCCCAGCCCTAATCGAGCAACTTCGTTTTCAATATACGCTTTGACTTTATTTTCATGGCCGGATAGGACATGCAAAACGTACCATTTTTTCTCTTGATCTTCCAATTCTTTCTCGTGCAATTCAGATAATTATCTTTGAGTCCACTCTAAAAAATGTTGCAGGCCAAATTCGCCAAATTGAGCTACATGAGTGTATTGAACTTTAAGTTGGTACAATTAGCGGTTAGTCGCGTGCTCTCATCTTCGCCAACTCAATAAATAAGATTGAGCAATCCTTCCAGAATCTTATCCACCAACCAGATAAAAACAGACAGGATTAGCGTCAAAACAATCACAATACTGGTAGTGCTTTTTAGTTCGTCACGGGTCGGCCAACTGACCTTCGACATCTCCAGTCGAACTTCTTGTAAGAACTTAGTTATTTTCTGAAACATGATGCGATCTAAACTCCACTCGGTTTTTGTGGCGTCCTGATTAGCAGGCCAGGAGGGATTCGAACCCCCAACACCCGGTTTTGGAGACCGGTGCTCTAGCCGTTAGAGCTACTGGCCTGTCTGCCTTATCGGCTTTCTTTATGTGCTGTATGCTTATTGCAGAAACGACAGTATTTCTTAAACTCCACCCGGCCCGTATGTTTCTTCTTATTCTTGGTCATGGTGTAGTTACGACGCTTGCACTCTGAACATTCTAAGGTGATTATCTCTCTCATCTTCTTTGCCTATAATCTCATGACGTCAGTCCAATGACTATCGACCATTGGTCGTTCATCGGTATCTCGCCTATTTTATTCAATGATTTTGGTCACCACGCCCGCACCAACCGTGCGACCACCCTCGCGAATGGCAAACCGCAAGCCCTCTTCCATCGCAATCGGCGTGATCAACTCCACTTCCATATTCACATTATCCCCGGGCATCACCATCTCCACCCCCTCCGGCAACTTGATCGAACCCGTCACATCCGTCGTCCGAAAATAAAACTGCGGCCGGTAATTGTTGAAAAATGGCGTGTGCCGACCCCCTTCATCCTTCCCCAACACGTACACCTCGCCCATAAACTTCGTGTGCGGCGTGATCGACCCCGGCGCCGCAATCACCTGACCCCGCTGCAATTCATCCTTATCTACTCCTCGCAGCAAAATCCCGATGTTATCGCCCGCCTGGCCTTCATCCAACAGCTTCCGGAACATCTCCACCCCCGTGCACACCGTCTTCCGCTTCATCCCTAAACCCACGATCTCCACCTCGTCCCCCACGTGAATCCGACCCCGTTCCACTCGACCCGTACCCACCGTCCCACGACCGGTAATCGAAAATACATCCTCCACCGGCATCAAAAACGGCTTGTCCACATCCCGCTTCGGCAACGGTATATATTCATCCACCGCCTTCATCAAATCCAAAATCGGCTGCGTCTTGCTCGGATCATCAATGTGCTCCAACGCCTGCAACGCACTCCCCCGGATCACCGGCACCTTGTCCCCGGGAAACTCGTACTGGCTCAGTAACTCCCGAACCTCCAACTCCACCAACTCCAGCAACTCCGGATCATCTACCTGATCCACCTTGTTCAAAAATACCACCAAATACGGCACGTTCACCTGCCGCGCCAATAACACATGCTCCCGCGTCTGCGGCATCGGACCATCCGACGCACTCACCACCAATATCGCACCGTCCATCTGCGCCGCCCCCGTAATCATGTTCTTCACATAGTCCGCATGACCCGGACAATCCACGTGCGCATAATGCCGATTCGCCGTCTCGTACTCCGCATGATGCACGTTGATCGTCAAACCACGCGCCTTCTCCTCCGGCGCATTGTCAATCTCTTCGTAACTCCGCGCCCGCGCCAAACCCTCGCGCGCCAGAACATGCGTGATCGCCGCCACCAACGTCGTCTTCCCGTGATCCACATGCCCGATCGTCCCTATATTCACATGCGGCTTCGTCCGCTGAAACTTCTCCTTCGCCATGTCTCGTTCCTCCGCGAAAAATGAGTTCAATTGATAATTGCCATCATCAGCTATGCTGCTCCTTTGTTAGCTCACCCCGCACATCACACGGGGGGCGCCGCAAAGACATTACCCTTTTCAACAAAACATATTGAGCCCACGACCAGAATCGAACTGGTGACCACATCCTTACCAAGGATGTGCTCTACCTACTGAGCTACGTGGGCAGAATTCACACAATTGGTTTACCGGCGACCGAACGATTCCCAAAAAACATCGAAGGGTCAACAGTAAATCGAAGGTTTTTTAGTGAAAATCTAATTGATCTCAGGCAGGTGCTGTTCCGCTTATTTCATTTTTAAACATTCTAAACCCCTCATAATTAGCTCCGCTCTCCCTATTGATCTACTGGCAACAACAATCGATATCAAGGGATTATTTTGCTCCCCCTCTCGTAACGCGCGCCATTCGTTGGCATTGAATTCCAATCGATTGCCAAATGCAAATTACAATTTTCCGCTTGCTCAGATCAGATTAAACCTCACCGCAGGCTGGAGCAATGTATGAGGGGTTTACCACACAGAGCGGGAAACGGGATTCGAACCCGCGACCCTCAGCTTGGAAGGCTGATGCTCTCGCCGACTGAGCTATTCCCGCAGAGCTAATATGCTACTGCCGATCAACCGGTGCTTATCGTACCCAAATATCAAGCTCGTTGCTCGCTACTTTTGAAACCATCAGTGGGAAGGGAAGGATTCGAACCTCCGAAGGCATTGCCAACAGATTTACAGTCTGTCCCCTTTGACCGCTCGGGAACCTTCCCAGATATTATTGCGGAGCCACCAGCAGGAATCGAACCCGCGACATCCTCATTACAAGTGAGGTGCTCTACCTACTGAGCTATGGTGGCAAAAATTGTCAATCGCACCCAATAATTTAGGGCATAAAATACCTATAATTTTCAAAACTAAAATTCAAAATATAATATTTTATTTTTAAAAGTCAAGACTTTTTTTGAAAATTTTTGAAAAACTTTCAACTCTCTTCAATCATTTTCCATACCAAAAGTTCCCTATCACTATTTTCTATTCTTCTTTAGGTCAATCCACCAGCAAATATTCGCATTGTTGTCGCACCTGAATTTCTGAAACGGAAATGATTGTCAACAATTGCCCCCTGGAACACATGAAAAAACACAGACAGCACTTTTTATCTTTTAAATTTCGTTCCATTCCCTGTGGGTCACGGGCAAAGAGTCATCATTTTCAATGGCCAGGGTTCATTTTAGAAATTGCAGTTGCAATTGATGCTGGCCTCAAGATCCAGACGCATTTTCCTTACCAAATAAATCGCGGCATACCGATTTGGGCCAGACTTTTATTTCAAACCAGCTTTTTCCGCCACGAGGTTTGCTGCGGATGATCTTTTAACTCGATACCAAGCTTATCCAACTCATCCCGTATATAGTCGGCCAATTGCCATTGCTTGGCGCTGCGCAACCGGCTTCGGGTCTCGATCAAAATCCGGATCAGCGTTTCCTCTTTGATCGACGTCCTGGCCGAGTCTTTGTAAAATAACAGACCAAGAAAACCATCGAATTCTTCGATGGTTTGCTTGATTTTTTGCAGGCTCAACAATTCATCGTCAGTCACTTGCTGTTTTGCCAGAATCAGATTGGCTTCTTTGACCAGATCGAACAATTTCGACATGGCGCCAGCCGTGTTGAAATCATCATCCATTTCATTTAAAAATTCCTGTCGCAACTCATCAATCGTCTCCGATAGGCACGCCTTCGCCTCAGATGACCCAATCGGTTGCTCAGCCAGGACTTGTTCGATATTTTCCAGCGTCGTGATGATGCGCTCCAGCGCGTTTTGGGCCTCGATGATTCGCTCTTCGCTAAAATTGATGGGGCTGCGATAGTGTTTCATAAGGAAAAACATCCGAATTACCGCCGGATGATATTTGTCCATGATTTCCCGGGCTGTGAAAAAGTTGCCCAGCGATTTGGACATCTTTTCACCTTCGATATTCAAAAAGCCATTATGCATCCAATATTTTACAAATGGCTTGCCAGTGGCACCTTCGCTTTGGGCGATTTCATTTTCATGATGCGGAAAAATCAGATCCGCACCACCAGCATGAATGTCAAACGACTCTCCCAGATGCTTCATCGACATGACGGAGCATTCAATATGCCATCCCGGACGCCCTGGCCCCCAGGGACTATCCCAGGCCGGCTCGCCAGGCTTGGCCGATTTCCATAGCGCAAAGTCCAGAGGATTCTTTTTGCGGACATCCACCTCCACTCTGGCGCCGGACTCCAGTTCGTCAAGCTGTTTGCCCGACAAAAGACCATATCTTTCAAATTTGTTCACAGCATAAAACACATCGCCATTTACCTGGTACGCGTAGCCGTGTTTGACCAGCCGATCGATTACGGCAACGATCTCGGCAATATTCTCAGTGGCTCGGGGATAGGCATCGGCTGAGGCGATGCCCAGTCGTCGCGCATCCTCAAAAAAAGCCTGGGCATACTTCTCTGCCACCGCAGCCGCAGGAATTTTCTCCTCAGTTGCCTTCTTGATGATTTTGTCATCGATGTCGGTGAGATTGGTGACAAACGTCACCTCAAAGCCGCGATAGGCCAGATAGCGGCGAAAAATATCGAACAGGATAAATGGCCGGGCATTGCCAATATGAAAATAATCATAGACGGTTGGGCCGCACATGTACATCCGCACCTTTCCCGGCTGCAGCGGCACAAAGTCTTCCTTCTGTCTGGTAGCAGTATTGTAAATTTTTATGGCCATAATTAACGTTGCCTTATGAAATCATTTATGTTTTCGCTTAAGTGCCATTTGCAATATCTTTTCAATCAGAGCATTAAATTCAATACCAGCCGCTCGCGCTGCCTTTGGCACCAGACTGGTTTCGGTCATGCCCGGCAGGGTGTTAACTTCCAGGCAGTAGGTTTCACCATCTGGTCGTAGCCGAAAGTCGACCCGGGCATAGTCGGTGCATTTGAGCGCCTGAAAGGCCTTTAACGCCTGATCCTGTAGATAATGGCTTACGGCCGCATCGAGCTGAGCCGGCACCTGATAATCGGTCATCCCTTTGGTATATTTACTCTCGTAGTCGTATACCCCGCGGCGGGGGACAATTTCAATTACCGGCAGCACTTTATTTTCCAGGATCGCTACCGTCAATTCTCGGCCCGGGATATATTTTTCAATGAGCGTTTCGGGACCGTAAATTTGGGCAAATTTCAGCGCGGGTAGAAGTTGCTCCTTACTTTGCACAATGGAAAACCCCACCGTCGAACCCTCGTTATTTGGTTTGACCACCAACGGAAAACCGATGGCACGACTAACCCGATCCAAAAAGCGCGGGGTTATGGTCTCGATGCGTTCATCGATGAAGATCCAATCGGCAGTTTGCACCCCCACCTGCCGAAACAGCGTCTTGGCCATGGCTTTGTCCATTGCCAGGGCACTGGCCAGAACACCAGAACCAGTGTATGGTACCTCGAGCAAATCCAGAATGGCCTGAATCGAACCGTCCTCGCCAGGTCGACCATGCAATGCAATAAAAAAAATATCGACTTTATGCTCAACGAACACCTGCTCGACGGTTTTGATCATTTTGAGACCATGATCGACTTTGATTTGACTCAATTCCGGCGGCTGGCTATGAACCCCCAGGGCCAGCAGCGACTCTTTGTCCAATGGTGTCGGTCCCTGAAGAGGATCGATCCACAATACTTGATGACCGTTCTCCTCCAACGCTCTGGCGATGCCCTTTCCCGAAGCAAACGATACGTCCCGTTCTGCCGATGATCCCCCCATTAAAACTGCCACGCGCATAATCAATTTCCCAATTAGTTGGTTGAAATCCCTTGCTGTGCCTTTTCGACTTTGGCCCAGGTATCCTTCAAGCTAACGGTACGATTGAACACCAATCGGCCGGGTGCCGAATCGGGATCGACACAAAAATAGCCCAATCGCTCGAATTGAAAGCGATCGCCAATCCTGGCCGATTTCAGACTCGGCTCCACCAGACAGTGGGTCAAAATCTCGAGCGAATTTGGGTTCAGATTGACTGTAAAATCCTGCCCCTCCGGTACATCGCCGGGGTCTTCTTTTAGAAAAAGGTGATCGTATAGCCGCACCTCTGCTGGCAGGGCATGTTCGGCCGATACCCAATGAAGCGTTGCCTGCACCTTCCGATTATCAGGCGACCACCCACCTCGGGTGGCTGGATCATAGGTGCAATGTAATTCGGTCACTGCGCCGGTTTGTGGATTTTTCACTACGTCGACGCATTTGATGTAATAACCATATCGCAGCCGCACTTCACGGCCCGGGGCCAGGCGATAAAATTTTTTGGGAGGATCCTCGCGAAAATCATCCTGCTCAATGTAAAGCACGCGCGAAAACGGCACTTTTCGGTGTCCCATGGCCGGGTCTTCAGGATTGTTCATGGCATCCAATTCTTCAACCTGTCCCTCGGGAAAATTATCGATAATCACCCGCAATGGCCGCAAGACCGCCATCACCCGCGGTGCGCGCCTATTCAAATCTTCGCGCAAGCAATGTTCGAGCAGGGCAATATTCACCGTGCTGTTACTCTTGGCCACCCCAATGCGTTCGCTAAAATCACGAATTGCCTCGGGCGTGTAGCCACGACGACGCAAACCGGAAATGGTCGGCATCCGGGGATCATCCCAGCCCGCTACGATCTTATTTTGGACCAACTGCAGCAGTTTGCGTTTGCTCATGAGCGTATAGGTCAACTCCAGCCGAGCAAATTCGATCTGCTGCGGATGGTAAATGCCCAGTTCATCCAGAAACCAATCGTATAATGGCCGATGATCCTCGAATTCCAGGGTACAGATGGAATGCGTGATGCCCTCAATGGAATCCTCCAATCCGTGCGCCCAATCGTAGGTCGGATAAAT
Source organism: uncultured Cytophagia bacterium (assembly GCA_964647995.1). GTDB lineage: Bacteria > Zhuqueibacterota > Zhuqueibacteria > Thermofontimicrobiales > Thermofontimicrobiaceae > Thermofontimicrobium_A. Next base: position 127,274 of record CAZYNP010000002.1, on the reverse strand, counting down.
GCACCATTGATCTCCGGTGCGATGATGCGTTGCGCGGAGAATCCGATACATCACGGGATCCCGCAGGTTCAAATTGGGGGAGGACATATCGATTTTAGCGCGCAGCGTGCGGGATCCATCGGGAAATTCACCTCCACGCATGCGAGCAAACAGGTCCAAATTCTCCGCCACCGAGCGATTGCGATAGGGGCTCTCCTTCCCCGGCCTGGTTAGCGTGCCTCGATATTCGCGCACTTCATCGGCGGAGAGATCGCACACATACGCCTTTCCTTTCTTGATCAATTGAATCGCATACTGGTACATTTGTTCAAAATAGTCCGACGCATAATAGAGCCGATCGTCCCAATCGAAACCCAGCCATCGCACATCCTCGATGATCGATTCGATATATTCAATATCTTCCTTGCTGGGATTGGTATCATCAAAACGCAGATTGCATAACCCACCAAATTCCAGTGCCAGACCAAAATTCAAACAAATGGACTTCGCATGGCCAATGTGCAAATACCCGTTCGGCTCAGGCGGGAATCGAGTGTGAACCCGACGACCAAATTTACCCGTTTTGTTATCTTCTTCGATGATGTTGCGAATAAAATTCGGTGCTCGATCTTTTGCTTCATTAACTGCTTTTGAACCTGAAGTTGCTGAATTGATTTGATTGTTCGATTCCATAAGCCATCACTTTGCTGATAAAATTATTAACCAAAATCCTGAAACCTACCCATTTTTAAAACAACATCCGCGATTAAGAGACAACCACCTTGCTGGCATTCCCACTAAAGTGGCGGTGGAATTCTGCCCAGGCAGCACTTAATTGGAAATGGCGGCACGGATAAGCTGTTCACATTTTTCCCGACCCAAAATTTCCGCAATTAACGGCAGCTCTGGCCCGTGAAGCTGGCCGGTCAATGCCACCCGAACCGGCTGCCAGAGATCCCGCCCCATGATGCCGGTCTCTTTCTGGACTGTTTTCATCATATTGCGAAAAATATCAGCATCCAATTCGGCGATGGAATGAAGCTCTCGCAAAAACGACCAGAATATTTTCTGAGAGCTCTCCTTCCGTACCAATGCTCGCGCTTCGCTATTCGCGATGCCAACCTGATCGCGATAGAAGATGGCCGCTTGCTCGACCGCCTGATCCAATTGTTCCAGGTGATCCTTGATGAGGGCTACTATTTTTTTAAGGCGCGCTCGATCGCTGATATCATAATTGGCCTGCTGGAAATAGGGTATGACCAATGATACCAGCCGATCGTCCTCGAGCTGGCGGATGTAATAGCCGTTCATCCAGTTCAATTTTTCGATATCAAAAACCGCGGCTGATTTGGAAATGCGACGAAAATCGAACTCATCGATCAGTTGCTGGATCGAAAGAATTTCATCACCGGAGACCGACGACCAGCTCAACAAGCTCAAAAAATTGATGATCGCCTCGGGTAGATACCCACGATAGCGATAGTGGTCGATAGAAGTCGCCCCATGCCGTTTCGACAGCCGGGTGCGATCCGGCCCGAGGATCATCGGAATATGAGCAAATTGCGGCAACTCGAAACCGAACGCTCGGTACAGCAAAATTTGCTTGGGAGTATTGGACACATGATCATCTCCGCGAATGACATGGGTGATTTTCATCAGCCCATCATCGACCACGGCCGCAAAATTGTAGGTTGGAATCCCCTCGCTGCGCATGATCACAAAGTCCCCCATACTATCCCCTTCAAATCGCAGCTCTCCTTTCACCAGATCGGAAAAGACGATCTCTCCCGATGGCACATGGAAGCGAATGGCGGGTTTGCGTCCCTGAGCCAGAAGCGCGCGGCGCTCAGCTTCAGTAAGATGGAGACATTTGCGGTTGTATTGAACGTCTTCGCGGCGCGCCAGGCTGGCATCACGCATCTGTTCCAATTCCTCGGGAGTGCAAAAACAGTAATAGGCCTTGTTCGCTGCCAGCAGTTGCTGAGCATATTGCTGATAAATTTCCAATCGCTCCGACTGACGATAGAATTGGTGGGGGCCTCCGATATCAGGCCCTTCATCCCAGTGCAATCCCAGCCATTTTAAATCTTCATAAATCTGATCGATATATTCATCCGCCGAACGGGCCAGGTCCGTATCTTCGATGCGCAAAATAAATGTGCCGTTGGTATGTCTGGCAAACAGCCAGTTCAAAATCGCCGTCCGAGCGTTGCCGATATGCAAATGCCCTGTCGGACTGGGAGCAAATCTAACTCGTGTTTTCATGAATATCTCTTATTTCCTTTTCAATAAACAACCAGGCAGTTACCGGTACCTTATCCAGTTGATATGTAAGACTTGTCGCAATCGATTGTTACCGTCTGGGTGCAGACCATTTGGTCCAACTTATTTTTAACATACAATCACCCGCCGGTTAGCTGGCAGGCGAATCGCGTCATTAGCAGCTTTTCCAGCGGATATTCGAACGAAACAAAAAAACCGTTTGTCTCATGAAATCCTGATGATAGATTTTTCCATCTACCGGGCGTGAGAATTGTCTTGCCCGACTACAACTAAACCGATCCATCGGATCGGATGTTGCGTTGCAGCAGACAGGAGGCATAGGCCGCGATGCCTTCCCCGGCGCCGATCAAGCCGGCACCCTCCGTGGTGGTCGCCTTGACCGAAATTTGATCCGCTCGGATCGAAAGGCTGGTGGCGATATTCTTTCGCATGGCCTCATAAAAGTTGCTCAGTTTGGGTGCTTCGGCAATGATAACGGTATCGATATTTACAATCATCAGTTCCGCTTGCCGTAACATTTTTTTGATCGTCTCCAGCAGCGACAGGCTGGAGATGTCGCGATACGCTGCATCCTGATCCGGAAAATGCTGGCCCAGATCGCCCAGCGCCGCAGCACCTAACAGCGCGTCACCAATGGCGTGGCACAATACATCCGCATCGGAATGGCCCTGCAAGCCTGTGGCGAAGGGAATGGTCACCCCTCCTAATATCAGCCTGCGCCCCGGCACCAATCGATGAAAATCATAACCCAAACCAATCCGAAGATCCATGTCTTAGCGCCTTTCTTTCATTAGCAAAAATTCAGCCCACTCCAGATCGATCGGCGTCGTTATTTTTATGTTGCGATAATCACCCATTACAACGTGCACGGGGCAATGGATTCGTTCCACCAATATCGCATCATCGGTACCAACAAATCCATCGACCTCAGCCTGCCGATAGGCTTTGAGAATCAACTCATAGTTAAATACTTGAGGGGTTTGAGCCACCCATAAATCGCGGCGGTCTATCGTTCGCTCAACCGTCTGTCCAGCTATTTTTTTCACCGACTCCTGAATGGGTACGGCCAGAATGGCGGCGCCGGTCTCTATTCCCCGGGTAATGATTTCCGTTAACAAGGCCACCGATATGAATGGACGTACCGCATCATGAATTGCAACCACCTCACAGCGATCACCGATCGCCTGCAGTCCCGCGAAAACCGAAGCCTGGCGGGTTTTTCCGCCGGCAACAATCCGCGTGACTTTGAAAAAATGATGCGGCCGGACGATTTGTTCTTCCATCCAGATGGCCGCTTCAGATGGAACCGCCACCACAATGTTATCGACCAGCGCGCACTGATGAAATCGTTCCAATGTATGGACCAGAATGGGTTTATTGGCGATGGGAAGAAATTGTTTCGCCATTGACAGCGCCATTCGGTGACCATGCCCCGCTGCTGCAATCACAGCGCCTACGTTCACTCTCACCTCTCGATTATAGGATCAACATGGCATCGCCATAACTAAAAAACCGCCATTTTTCTTGAATCGCTTTCTGATAGGCTTTAAAAATAAAGTCGCGACCCGCAAAGGCGGAGACTAACATCAAGAGAGTGGAGCACGGCAAATGAAAATTGGTGATCAGATGATCGACAATCTTGATTTCATAAGGGGGATAGATGAATTTGTCGGTCCAACCTTTCATTGGTTTGACCAATTTTTCTGATGTCACCACCGACTCGAGCACGCGTACGGTGCTGGTGCCTACGGCCACCACATTGCCGCCCTCGCGAATGGTTTGATTGATGGTATTGGCCGCGTCTTCAGAAATTTCAAAGTATTCGGAATCCATTTTATGGCGACTGAGGTCTTCCACCACCACCGGTCGAAAGCTGCCCAGGCCGAGGTGCAACAAGACAAAAACCAATTTTACATCTTTCTTTTTAATCCTATCTAAAATCTTGGTCGTAAAATGGAGCCCGGCGGTTGGTGCCGCCACTGCGCCTAACACGTTGGCATAGACCGTCTGATAACGCTCTTTATCGACCTCCTCGGGCTCACGCCGAATATAGGGTGGCAGCGGCGATTTGCCAAGCTTTTCCACTAAATCAAAGAACTTACCCTGGTAAATAAAACGGACCACGCGGCCACCAGAAACGGTATTGTCAATAACATCGCACACAAAATCTTTCGCAATCGTCAGTCGATTTCCAACGCGTACCTTGCGCGCCGGTTTTACCAGCACTTCCCAGAGATTGTTTTCCAGTTCTCGTAGCAAAAAGATCTCTACCTGAGCATCGGTTTTGTCTTTGGTCGCCATCAAGCGCGCCGGAAATACCTTAGTTTCATTGAGCACCAGGCAGTCGCCCGGATTAAGATAATCCACAATGTCTGAAAATACGCCAGTCTCAATTGTCTCTGTCTTTCTGTCTAAAATCATCAGCCTGGCTTGATCTCGCTTTTCAGCGGGATACTGAGCAATCAATTCATCAGGTAAATGATACTTAAAATCAGACAGTTTCATCTTTTGGGCTCCTTAGAATAGATTTTTCTGCATCGGACGATTATCCGCTATACCAAAATGGCGATAGGCAATTTCCGTAACCACCCGACCTCGGGGGGTGCGATTCAAAAAACCTTGTTGCACCAGAAACGGCTCATACACCTCCTCCAACGTGTCGCTTTCTTCGCCGACAGCTAACGCCAGGGTATTGATCCCCACCGGGCCGCCGTTAAATTTGGTAATTATGGTCTTGATGATTCGTTTATCCATCTCATCCAACCCTTTTTCATCCACATCTAATTTTTGCAGCGATTGCACGGCAACCCGAAGATCAATTTTGCCATCCCCTGCCACCTGGGCAAAATCACGAATCCGCCGCAGCAACCGATTGGCGATGCGCGGGGTGCCACGGGCACGCCGGGCGATTTCCATGGCCGCGTCGGGATCAATCGCAATGTTCAAAATCTTCGCAGAGCGACTCACCACCACCACCAACTCCTCTGGCGTGTAATAGTCCAGCCGACTCACCACCCCAAAACGCGCCCGCAATGGAGAGGTCAACAATCCCGCCCGAGTGGTCGCTCCCACCAGGGTAAAATGGGCTAATTTCAACTGAATAGATCGAGCATTCGGCCCTTTATCGATAATGATATCTAACTTGAAATCCTCCAGTGCGGGATACAGATATTCCTCGATCGTATGATTGAGTCGATGAATTTCATCAATGAACAAAACATCGCGATCGGCCAGGTTGGTCAAAATCCCAGCCAGATCGCCGGGCTTTTCCAGCGCCGGGCCAGAGGTCACGCGAATATTGGAATTCAACTCATTGGCAATGATATGCGCCAAAGTTGTTTTCCCCAGCCCCGGCGGACCATAAAACAACACGTGGTCCAATGCTTCGGCCCGGCTTTGAGCGGCGCGAATAAAAACCGCTAAATTTTGTTTGAGCTTTTCCTGCCCGATAAAATCACCCAGCCGTGCCGGACGAATGGTTCGATCAAATTCGATTTCATCCTCCAGACGATCGGGATTGGTGGGGCTGTTCCTGATTTTTTCTGTCATGATTGGCGACTACCAATTGAATTCTAAAGCGCCCGCAGCGCCCGCTTGATCAATTCTTCCAGCGTGATTGACTCCCCATGCTGCTCGATGATGCGCTGAATGGCCGCCGCAGCATTGGTCTTGGAAAATCCCAGTGAAACCAGCGCTCTTGACGCTTCATCGATGAGTTCCCTGGTTGGAGTCGCCATCCCGGCTGCGGGTAACGCTGGACTGGCCAGGCCCATCGGTTTTAGCTTGTCCTTTAAATCCACAATCAATCGCTGGCCGGTTTTTTTCCCAATGCCTGAGATAGAGGTCAAAGCCCCGACATCTTCCTCCAAAATAAAACGTTGCAAATTCTCAGCCGATACGCTGGATAGAATAATCTGCGCCTTACGAGGACCGATGCCGGGGATCGTCAGCAGTTGCAAAAACAGCTCCCGCTCAAAAGCAGATTGAAATCCATAGAGCTGCAGAATGTCTTCCCGCACATGCAGATAGGTGAGAACCGTTACCTGCTCGCCGATGGCGCCTATCTGTTCATAAAAAGGCACAGTAATATTGATTTCGTAACCGACACCGTTCACATCCAAAATGAGCCTGGTTGGTTGCTTTTCAGCTATTTTTCCGCTCAGATAACTGATCATCTGTTAGGACCAATCTGACTTAACCTTCAATTCTGGTGGCAACCGCCGATCGCATTCGCTGATAGTGGCAATAGGCCACCGCCATTGCATCCGTGGCATCGAATGAATCGGGGCAGGACGGCAACTGCAGCAAATGGCAGATCATGCGTTGAACCTGATGCTTGGAAGCGTTGCCGTTGCCAGTCACCGCTTGTTTGATTTCCCGGGCCGAATATTCAGCCGTTGCCAGCCGGTGGTTTGCCGCTGCCAGTAGCGCAATGCCTCGAACGTGCCCCATTTTCAGCGCGACCTTGATATTCTGGGCATAGAAAATGTCTTCCAACGCGACAACCTCCACCGGTTCGGTTGTCAGGAATTGACACAGCCGATCGTAGATGAGCTTCAACCGCCGGGCAAATGGCTGCGTGCTGTCCGTTTCGATTACGCCATATTGCCGCACCTGACAAGCATACGGCTCAGCCTGCAAAATGGCATAGCCGGTACGTTGCAGGCCTGGATCAACGCCAAGAATAATCATGCTCGATAAGTTATGCTTTTTCCAACCGCGCTAATAGCTCAGAATCAATATCAAAATTCGAATACACATTATTGACATCATCGTGCTCTTCCAGGGCCTCCATCAAGCGCAACACTTGCTCGGCGTGTTTCTCCTCCATCTTGACCACATTTTTCGGATGCATGGTAATTTCCGCAGATTCAATAGCAATCTTGTGTTCTGTCAACACCCGCTTGATCTCTTCCAGATTCGACGGCTGAGCAACGATCTCGTATGTATCATCATCCCGTCGCATGTCATCCGCCCCTGCTTCCAATGCCAGCTCCAACAGCGCATCCTCCGAAATCTGATTGGCAGCAACGGTTAAAATGCCCTTTTTCTCAAAGATCCAGGAGACGCAGCCGGTTTCTCCCAGACTGCCGTTATGCCGCGACAAGATATGTCGAATATCCGCAACCGTTCGATTCTTGTTATCGGTAAGCACCTCGATCAACAAGGCGCAACCACCGGGGCCATAACCCTCGTAAGTGTTTCGCTCGTATACCACGCCGGGCAGCTCACCGGTGCCACGTTTGATAGCCCGTTCGATATTGACGGCCGGCATATTCGCTGCTTTGGCAGCAGCAATTGCGCTGCGCAACGCAGCATTGGCATTTTCATCGCCCCCTCCCGTGCGCGCCGCCACAGTAATTTCTTTAATTAGTCGGGTAAAAATCTTTCCCTTTTGGGCATCCGTCTTCGCCTTTTTGCGTTTGATGGTGCTCCATTTTGAGTGACCAGACATATCGCTTCTCCTAATAAATAAAACATCTAAATTTAATAAATTTTTTATGATTTTCCAAATGAAAAATGAGTGACCCCTGATAAATTTACGATCAGCAGCACTATCGGCTATTGATTTCTGCCCAAAAGTCACGAAAAAGCCCGCCCGCCGCACTCATTCCATCAGATAACTTGCCAGGCATGACCGCATAAATTCATGATGTCGCCGGATGCGAGCAGAAATCATGCTCCCCACATCTTACCGGCCATAACCAAAAGAGTGTAGCGCCAGTCAAAACACCATTCGCAGTAAGCCAGACACGTCATCTAAAGGGACAATCGATACAAATCTTCGATTGTCAAATTTTGAAAATGCTGAGATCTTCCCTCCGATGTTACAGCCGCAAATAAAATTTTCACCCCGCGATCGGGGCGTTTTGTGAGCAGAATCTGCGCTCAAGCCCAGGTCTGAGTTAACGGGAATAGGCTGAGAGCCGATTTACTCCTCCATCAATTGGCAGAAGCATCAACCAGAATCAATTAGCCCACCTGTCGTTAGTGGACGGCCACATAATTGCAAAGCATTGGGCAAGTACCTGGCTTGTTAGAGACCGATTATCTACTACTGTTAACTCGCTATTCGTTGGGGGACTTCGGTTCGTTATTCTGAAGGGGACCGGAGGACGACTTGAGCTTTATTTTTGTCCGCACCACCCAGGCGTCTTCGAATCCTTTTTGGATGGCCGCTTGTTGCAACTGATCTGCCTCCAACCGGGAGGTACAATTTCCCACCCGAACTTTATAATACGGAGCTTCATAAATGAGATAGACCTCTTCGTCCGTAAACTTGACGATAGCATCTCGCTGCACCTGTCGCGCCTTTTCTTCTTCGGACACGGCACAGATTTGTACCCGAAAACCCACCGAGGCTTCCACCACTTGCTGATTGCTGCTGGCTGGGGTGACCGCTTCATCGAGGTGATCGGTTTTGGTCTCACTGGTAATGGTTTTCTTAACTTTCAATTCTTCGTCGTCCAATACCAGCGGATCGAAAAATTCATTGATGATACCAGCACTTTTGTCTGCCTCGGCAGAACGATTGCGATCATTAGTTAGGTTACCAGTGCTACCACAGCTAAGCCACAAGCCAATGAACATCAACTGACAACAGTAAATGATGTAGTTTTTCATGGGGCGACTCCTTGTAAAAATTGATACTTTTTTTTCCGCATTGCAATAGCCCGCTCAGTAATTAATATATTGAATAATCGCCTGAATGTCAATAGAAAATTCATGGTTGCTGAAACCCGCTGCTTCTGAAGGCAGTTGACTGGAGCCGATTTCAGATTTGAAATGATGGCTTCCTGGCGATAATTTTTTTCAGCAGCAGAATCCTATTTTATTTCCAGTTACCAGTTTTGAGCAATCTGTTATTACTATTTCATTAAAACTTATTTTCATAAATTATGATCTTTTCACTTGACATTTTAATATAATTACATTATATTTGTGTGAACTGTTTGCTTTTATATACTCGAATATATGGAATTATGTCTTTTTTTCTTCATCTGTGATAAATTTAAACCGTTTTTGAACCATATCCATGCCTCCTTTCAGGAGATTTTGATGAAGGCGGTACGTTACTGGATCTGATTAATCAGGAGCTTTGGAGGCAATCATGCGCTTTTCCATCCATTCAGCAGCAACCACTTTGAAACAGTGGGGCATTGGTTATACTTTGCTTTTTATGCTACAACTTTGGAGTAGCACGCAGTCAGTGGGACAGACAGCCGGATGCTCATCCACCGAAAAATCGGACAGGGATTACTACGAACATCTCCTGGCCGAGATCAAGAAGGTCGAATATGCCACCCAATGTGCGAAAAATGCCGCAACGGCCTTTGCCGACTCCGCCTTTTTGCCCGAGCTGCTATTTCAATGGTCGGAATGGGAGGTTCAGCGCGAGAAACTCTATTTCGAGCTGGCCATGACTAAATATGATGCGCAGCTTAAACTCTTTGAGGAAAAGAAATTGGCCGAGGAACCGGTCGAGCCGGTTTTAACCTACCAAAAAACCCTGGCCATAAATCATCAAATTCTGGACAAATTTCCTACTGTGCCATTTTTAAATAAAGTTCTCTATCGTACCGGCATGTGCCTCTTCGAGATTGGCCAGAAAGATAGCGCCCGGCAAATCTTTCATACCATTATTAGCCAATATCCCGATAGCGTCTATCTGGCCGAAGTTCTGTTCCGACTGGGTGAATGCTATTTTGATGAAGGCAATTATCAGGAGGCGGCAAACTATTACCAACAAATCATGAAGGCCTGGCAAAGTCCATTTTTTGCCATGGCGCTTTATAAACTGGCCTGGTGTCACTATCTCACCAATAATTTCGCCGATGCCATCAGTGCGTTCTACTATCTGCTCAATGACATCAAGGTAATGGAAAAAATTGATCCCGAACTACTGGGCAAATCGCAAGCCCAATTGAAAGACGAAATTATGGAATATATTGCGCTGGGCTTTAGCGATTTTGGTGGTGCGCAGACGCTGTTCAATTTTGCCAATGAAACGGGCGGTTCCAACTATACTCCATTTTTGCTGCACAAGATGAGCAATATCTATCTAAAGCGTGATTTTTATGATGACGCAGTGGCCGCCTGTAAATTGCTCATTGAAAAATTTAGCTATTACCAGAAACTGCCGGAAGCGTTTTTGGTGCTCTTTTCGGCGTATGAAAAAATGGGGGACATGAACAGCGCCTTTAAAATGCACGACCTGATTGTTGAATATTGTGGCCCGCGTAGCAAATGGGCGCAATTATACAAAACGCCTGAAGACCAAAAACTGTTTGATTCCACCTTGACCAAAATTGATTTCCAGATAGCGGCACCACTAATCAATACTGCTGATAGCCTATTTGCTACCAAAGAATATGACGATGCGGCGAAAAAATACAGCCAATTCTTGAAATTGTTTGCCAAAGATAAGCGAGCCGATCATGCCCAATATTGTCTGGCGGAGTGCTATTACAATCTCAATAATTTCCGCGCCGCTGCGGACAATTATCAGCAAGTGGTGTTGAAATTTCCGCAGAGCGAATTGCGCGAAGACGCCGCCTATAATCACATCGTTTGCTATGATCAATTACTCCTGCAAGCGCACATCTCGTTGGACGACAGTTCCCTCAGCCTGAAGAAAACGGAGCTGAAAAATCTGGTTCTGGCCTGCCACAACTTTTTAAAATGGCTGCCCAATTCCAGTAAGGAACCGGAAATCAGGTTAAAATTGGCCGAAATTTTTTATCGGACGCGATCTTTGGCCCTGGGCGAAAAATACGCCCGAGCCGCCCTGGTCTCAATTATCAAGCACAATCGCGGTCAGGAGCACCGGGCCAATGCGCTGAACCTGTTGTCGCAAATTAGTTTCAAACAGGGAAAATATAAAAATACCGAGGTCTTTGCCAATTTGCTGATCAAAGAGCACCCTGACTCCACTGAGTTGGTTGAAAAGAGTCGACGCATGTTGGCGTCATCGACGTTCAAGATCGGCGAGCAATTGAAATCGAAGGGAAAAACCGAACTGGCGGCGACCAAATTTGAGGAAGCTGCCATCAAAGCCACCGATCCTGAAATCGCCGAAGCCTCACTCTTTGAAGCGGCCGCTCAATATGAGCAGGCGGGACAGCAGCAACGCGCGGCGATCAATTTCGAAAATTTTTGCAAAAAGTATCCGCAGTCGAAGCGAATCAAAGAGGCCATTTATCGGGCGGCTTTGCTGCGCGAGAAATTGGAACAATATCAACTGGCGGCGCGCAACTATCTGGAGTTAAATAGAATAGCAGCCGATACACCAGAAGGTGCCTCGGCCCTGTTCACTGCCGGGCTGGCCTATGAAAAAGCGAAGGATTGGTTTTCCATGGCCGAGACCTTCAAACGGTATGTAGCGACGTATTCTTCTAAATCGGAAAATTTGTTGGAAGCGATGTTTAAAATCGCTTATGCCTACGAACAAAAGGGGATGATTCCGCAGGCCAATGCGCAGTATCAGGCCATGTTGCACCGTCACGAGGAATTAAAAGCTGCCGGCGAATTTGCCGATGACTATTTTGCCTCGCAGGCCGCTTTTCGGTTAGCCGAAGTAAAACATGAACAGTTCACCAAAATCAAGCTCAATCCGCCCTTGCAGGTGAATTTAAAAAAGAAACAAACTGCCTTCAACGACCTGCTGAAAGCATACGTTGCGGTGGCCAAATTCAATATCGCCGATTGGTCCACTGCGGCATTCTATCGGCTGGGCCTGGCCTACGAAGAGTTTAGTCAGGACATTTTGAGTTCCCCGGCGCCACCCAACTTGAAAGGCGATGATTTACAAACCTATTGGGCGTCCATCAATCAGCAATGGGTGGTACCGCTTCAATTGGAAGCACTCAAATATTATCAGACCAATGATAAGCTGGCGACAGAACATAGCCTCAATAACGATTGGATCGCCAAAACCCGAGCGCGTATCACATTCTTGAGCAAGAAGTTGAACGCGGATAGCAATGTAATTTCTCCGACGGATCAGGTCAAAGAAGCTGCTACTACCGTTGAGACCAAAGCCCCGCCCACACGACAGAAATTATGAGTTGCAGCTTGCTTGAAAAAACGCCCGGTGCTGGCTTAAACCCCGGGCGTTTTTTTTTGAGCAATCATCTCAATGACGATCCCATTCCCCCTGAAGCCAATGGGCTTCATCACTATCGGGCCTATTCGCGGCCAGCGCGGAATAATCCGCAGAATTAGCGATTAGTTGAGAGCGTTGAACCCGAAATTGCCCATCGTTAGGCCGTCATGGCCTGCTCGACGATTTCGATGATGTCCAACGCTCGAATTTTATCGGCCATACCTTTATCTTTTAAGCCATCGGTAAACATGGTCAAGCAGTAAGGACAGGCAGTGGCAACGGTATCGGCTGATGATTGCAATATTTCATCGGTTCGAATATGGTTGATTCGCTGTCCGATGGTTTCTTCCAGCCACATTCTGCCGCCGCCAGCACCGCAACAGAAGCTATGATTTTTGTTTCGCTTTAATTCAATGAGCGAGCTTTGGGTGGTCGCCGCAATTACCGATCGGGGAACCTGGTAGAGATCAGAATAGCGTCCCAGATAACAGGAATCGTGATAGGTAATCTTGGCGCCATTCCTGGGGCCGAGCCGAAGCCGCCCCGATCGAATTAGCTCGGCTAATAATTCAGTTGCGTGCAGCACTTCGTATTTGCCGTTCAATTGGGGATACTCGTATTTCAATGTATTATAGCAATGCGGACAAAAAGTGATTATTTTCTTGATGTCTAATTGATTGAAGGTTTCAATATTCATCTGCATGAGTGTCTGGGCCAGATATTCATTCCCGAGCCGGCGCGCGGTTTCACCACAGCATTTCTCATCTGGGCCCAGGATTCCCACCTCCACGTTGGCGGCCGCTAAAATTTTTGCCAACGAGCGGGAAACCTTCTTGATGCGGTCATCATACGAGCCGGCGCAGCCCACGAACCAGAGATACTCAGCCGTATCACCCTGGTCAAATCGCTTGATGGTTATGCCGTCGGCCCAGTCGGCCCGAGAGGCAAAACCGATATTCCAAGGATTGAAATTATTCTCCATGCCTTTGAACGTGGGATTGAGTTCTGCCGGAAAATCGCTATCCATCAGCACCCGATCGCGACGCATGTCCACAATTTTATCGATGTGTTCGATGAAAACAGGACAGGCTTCCATGCACGCGCGGCAGGTAGTGCAGGCCCAAATTTCATCTGCGGCCACAGCCGAACCAACCAGCGGCGGATAATTTTCCAGCGATTGGCCAGCGAGAATTTTTTTGCCATCGTCATTCAATTTGGCCAGCAAATCCAGAATGATTTTTTTGGGGGAAAGCGGTTTCCCACTCTGATGGGCCGGACATTGATCCTGGCAGCGCCCACAACGGGTGCAGGCATCCAGATCCAGCAAGTGTTTCCAGCTAAAATCGGTGATCTTGCCTGCGCCAAAGGTCTCCACTGTTTCCAGATTCATGAATGGCAAGGCCCCTTTGGGAGCTAACGAGCGAAAATAAATATTGACACCGGAGGTGATAAGATGAAGAAGTTTCGAAAAAGGAATATAGGCAATGAAAGCGAAGGCGGTCACTAAATGAACCCACCACAGCAACCGGTGCCAGGCTTGCGCATTGTCGGGTGAAAACAGTCTTGCGACCCAGGAACCAACAACCGACCAAACTTCCCAGTCAGGACTGGTCGCTGCAATGCGCGAACCTTCGACAAGAAAACCGACCACTAAAATGAATAACAGGCCGAACAGAATGATCGCATCGTCCAGTAAATTATTCAAACGCTCGGGTCGCTGAATGTACCGCCGAAACAGGGCGACGAGCACGCCAATAATCGCCAGCAGGCCGGCAATATCCAGGACCAGCGAAAAAATTTTATAGAAATCTCCGATCAGAAAAGATGACTGCCCCAAAATCAACCCCCAGACATCATAATCAAAACTCACGATCAGCGTGCCGATAAAGAGAATCCCAAAACCAATGAAAATGGATGCATGAATGAATCCCGGATATTTTTCTTTGATAATGCGCCACTGAAAAAGCGCATAAAGCAAAGTGTCCTTGAGACGTTGACCCGGATTGGCAAACCGTTCCTGGTCTGCCTTCCCTACCCGCCAATGGCGAATACGACGATAGAGTCCATAACCAAAAATTCCAAGGGCTATTACCATCAAGGGGTAAATCAGCCAGTGAGCCGGGACGTTCCAAAAAACTTCCCTGGTAATGATCTCTGCGGGTGGCATGGTTTTTCTTTTCCTTTCGTTTAATTCAAGACGGAATTCACTGCTACGAAAGTGCCAGTTTCTGAGCTGAATATTCGCTTGCTGTAACCATGGAGGTGATTTCTATAACCTTAATTGTCCAGCGCAGCTTTTCGCATGGCCAGGTGATCGCTTCAATGGCCAGGGCAATCTTGCATTTTGGGGCAAGAAGTTATGGCCATTGAAATTGGTTAACTGAAATTAACCCCCTGGTAGCCAAACAGGCATGAAATTTGGTCTGCTGGGCATTCGAATTTCCAGCTTGCTTATTTTTCGATGATTTTTTTGAATTCTTCCGTCAGTTTTGGCACGACCTCGAACAGATCGCCGACGATGCCATAATCAGCACGCTGAAAGATAGGCGCCTCGGGATCTTTGTTGATGGCTACGATACATTTCGAGGATGACATTCCCGCCAGATGCTGTATCGCCCCGGATATGCCGCAGGCAATGTAGAGATTGGGCGATACCGTCTTGCCCGTCTGGCCCACTTGATCGGAATGAGGTCGCCAGCCAGCATCCACAGCCGAGCGAGACGCGCCCACCGCTGCGCCCAACACACTGGCCAATTCTTCCAGGATTTGATAATTTTCAGGTCCCTTCATGCCACGACCGCCGGATACGATGATATTGGCTTCGGTCAATTCGATTTTGCCACCCCCGCTGGCGACAAACTCTTTTACCATTGCTCGAAGATCGCCAGTCGTGATGGGAACGGCGATTTTTTCCACCGCTGCCACTCGGGAAGCATCGGGCGACAAAACCGGGAAATTGTTCGGTCGCAACGATGCCATCTGCGGCGAAGCAAGTAATTGGTGCTCCGCCAACACCTTGCCCGCATACATGGGCCGCAATGCATGAAGCCTGCCATTTTCTAATCGCAATCGCACACAATCCGTTGCCAATCCCACACCAAGATGGGCCGCTAAGCGAGGGCCCAAATCCTTGCCCAGGGCTGAAGCGGGGAGCAGGATAATTTCGGGATCGGCTTTTTGGGCGGCCGCCAGAATCGTCTTCGTGAACCCTTCAGCGGAATAATTTTTGAAAATCTCGTTCTCACCAACTAAAATTTTATCCGCGCCATAATGCGCCAGCTCAGCGCTCAGGCCATTTATTCCTGAGCCCAGCAGGATTACCACCAATTCGCTATTAAGTTGATCTGCCAGGCGGCGCCCTTCACTTACGACTTCATAAGTGGCTTTACGAAATGCTCCGTTTCTCTGTTCGGCAATTGCCATGACTGGTTTAGCCATCGAAACCTCCAGATGTTTATATTGAAAGTTCTTTTATTTCAAATTCAATTTTTCTTTACCAAAATTCTTGACCGCGAATTATGCAAATGAAAGTCAATTTCGCGAAATCTGCCAACTGACGGATTGGCGAAATTAGCGGTCTGCAGCTTTTTAAGCAGGCAATGGACCTAAACTGCTTTTGCTTCTTCCCGCAATAGGCGCACCAGCTCGGGAACCGCATCGACGCCCTGGCCCACGATCCTGCCCCCTTTTCGGGTGGGCGGGTATTCGATATTCACGATCTGAATCTTTGGCGCATCAATCGCCACCTGTTTTTCCACAATGGTCTTCTTCTTTGCCATCATAATGCCACGTAGCGCCGGATAACGAGGTTCGTTCAAGCCCTTCTCGGCAGTAAACAAAGCAGGCAGGGTGGTTTCAACGATCTCCATGCCGCCTTCCACCTCGCGCTTGACCGTGGCTTTGCCATTTTCCAATTTCAATTCGGAAATATAGGTGACGCAGGGAAGGTTCAATAATTCGGCGACCATGGGCGCGACCTGCAAATTATCATCATCCACGCCCTGCTTGCCAGCCAATATCAAATCGTGAGGCATTTCCTTGATCACTGCTGCCAGTGCCTTCGCTGTGGCCAATGCATCCACCGTCTGGTCGGTTTTTACCAGCACCGCTTCGTCAGCCCCCATCGCCAGGGCACTCCGCAAGGCTGAGGTGGTTCGCTCCGGTCCCACACTGATCACGGTGACGGTGGTATTGCCCTGCTTCTCTTTGATGCGCAGCGCTTCTTCAACGGCATATTCGTCGTAGGGATTCAAAATCCAGTTGATGTCGGTCGGATCAATTGATTTTTTATCAGCCCCAATTTTGATTCTGGTTTCAGTATCCGGGACTTGTTTGATGCATACTAAAATGTTCATGAAACCTCCTTAAATAAAAGGGTTATCTTGAATGAAAAAATTTGCGCTTTAATAGATGGGGTGACTTATGCTATAGAGCAAAAAATCAGGTTATAAAATTTTTGTAGCGCTTCTCATAACGCATCGTCATCTATATTTGACCAAAATCCTCTATCACCACAAAACATCGATCCCTATCTGACTGAGCACCCTATCCCGAGTAATCAAAGGAAGATTCAAATGCATCAACGTCGCAGCAATGATTCTATTCCGGGGATCGGCAATTTTGCTTCTTGAAATTTTTCTGCTGTTCTCAATAATGGGCAAACAAAGTGGCTCTACCTTATAATTTTTCGAGTAAGCTACCATTTCTAAAAAATCATCAAAGTCAATTACTATTTTTTTCTTCTCAATGAGGTACAGCAATTCAAAAAATACAATACAAGGCACAAAAATACGGTCCTGAAAATTATCTGCTTCTTGAAAGATTGCTCTAGCACGAATTGAGAGCTGAGGGTCATCAGTAAAATACCAGATTAGCGAATGAGTATCGGTTACATAAGGCATTACCATTTCTCCTCAAGCTTGTCAAGGAGTTCTTGCCTCATCTCCCTAATTTCTTGATCGGTAATTATGATCCCTTTCCAGATGCCGCCCAGGCGAACCGTGTTGAGGTTCTTTTTGGACTCTTCAAGTTCTTCGGTATAATGGCTGATATTAAAACCATAAATATAGCCATTATCGTCCCACCATAGTTTAAATGAACCCAGTTCCTTGCTTGGTTTTTCAGTTAGGGGACGAGACTTCAGCACCAGCTCATCACTTGACGGAATATATGAAATTGTCATTATTTGGTTCCTCCAGATAACAATAATAAAAAAGCAAGCAAGCCCCCTAAAACAAGTAATGTCTTTTCCTGTTCTTCTTTTTCCATTTTCAAGGACTTCACATGATTGGATAATTTATTTAGCGCTTCCTGATATTCGTGAGAGTCATATTCAATATATTCCCGTCCCTTTAATGCAGCCAGATCTTTTGAGTCGATTCCTTTTTCTACTAGAGGAATAATTAGCTTATTGCATTTCAAAGCATAACCTATTTCCTGATGAACCCAATTCGATCTGATTCCCTTTCGCGACAGCAATACCACCATGCAATTTGCCTCTTCGATCTGCTTAAAAATCTTTTTATCAACGGGTTCCCCAGGATCGAGATACCACTCTGGGACGAATACTTCAATTTCAAATTTAGAAAGCAACTTTGCAAGTGATATAACTAAACCCTGATCCCTGGCGCTATGGCTTATGAAAACTTTATATGGGATTTCCGGCCTCCCAAGGCACTCAATCATTGGCTGGAACCTAATATTTTATTGACGATGGTAATATAAAATGCTAATTGCACAAAGTCAATCTTTTTTTCCCGACATCAAATCTTTTCAATCTCCCCGCTCCGAAACTCATCCACAATCGGTGGAGGAAAAATTCCCGCCGGCAATAACACCATCTGGGGCCGAGCCTGCTTCCAGGTGATCACCTCGAACATTTTGCCACCATAAATTGGATGCGTTGCCAGCAGCGATCGCTCTGCTGTATCGATTTCAAACTGAACACAGCCGGTTACCAGCCCGGTGGGAATGCGCTGGGCCAATCGCGGGACAAAATCTCGGGTGGCATCGGATAAGGCCGCCATAAAAATTTCTGGGTTGATTTGCTGAATCAACGCAAAGATCTGGCTGCAAAAAAGCTCGGTCTCATAATTTTGAAATCGATCATCGCTGGATAAAAATACCTTGTCCGCACCTGCATGAATGAGCCGGTTCGCTAAATCTTCATCGCTGGAATTCAATAAAATGGCGGCGATACCAGTCCCCAACGCATCGGCCAATTCTCTGGCTTTGCCCAATGCTTCCAGCGTGCCTTGCCCAATTCCTGAATCGCTGTTTTCAGCAAATACAAGAATCCCGGTTGTGGAAACCACCCCGGTTTCTGGCGCAGCACCCCAGAGATCATAGCTGTTTTCAGTGGATTGATCTGGCATGGTGGAACTCCTTATCTGCGTCAAATATTGTTGTTCTGAATCGGTCACAACTTAAAAAAAATTGAAATCAAAAATGAATGCACTCAGAAAAAGCTCTCCTATTTCATTTCCGAGACCTTTCAACTCTGAAACCACAAAAGCCGTTATTTAGGGCACGAAATTTACAGCCTGGTTACTAAGTTGCTTCCGCCAGATACTGGCTATACACCCTGGTCAAAGCGCCTTCGGTTCCGATCTCGGCCGCAGAAAATCCCAGCTCACTGGCATTCCAGACGATGATCTCTTTTTTATAGGCCTTCATGATCATCATCGCATTGGGGATTTTTGGCTGGCGGACCGACCGATCCACCGTGATCAGTGCCGGTAAGTTCAATTGCTGTTCCCTAATTTTGCCGTTCATCGCCGAAGTTACGGCAATGATCTCTCGCTGAACCGACAGCGAAAGGACCCCCGTTGCCTGGGGGAGATTCAGCGCCTCGGCGATTCGGGGTCCGGTTTGGCCGCAACAACCGACATCAGATTTTGCGCCGCACACAATCAAATCAAAAGGTGCCAGTTGCGATATGGCGCGACTCAGTGCCACTGCATTCACATAGGCATCGTTACCAGCAAATTGGGGATCGGTCAATTGATAGCAATTGTCTGCGCCAATGGCATAGGCCTCCCTCAATATATCGCTATCCTCCGTGCGACACAGGGAAATAGCGCTCACTATTCCCGAATGCTGTTGCTTAGAATCAACGGCCAGTTGCAACGCGGAACGATCCCAGGAATTAATCACGCGCTTTCCCGTCTCAATAACCTGACCCTGTCCACGACTGACTTTGAGTTTGCTCAAATCGGGGACTGGCTTGATCAGCACAATGATATTCATGGCAAACCTCATTCCTGGTCCAGTTTTAAAATTGCGATTAATTATTCTGAATCCGGACGTACTGGAGTTTTGAAGCATTGTTTTTGCAAAACTCCAAAACTCCATTACTCCAAACTCCTACACTCCAGATAGCCGTTGCCGGAATCCATCAGACAAAATCGGCTAATACGACCCTTTCTTCAACAAATTATTGGCAATAATCAGCCGCTGAATCTCGTTGGTCCCTTCAAAAATGCGGTTGATCCGGGCATCCCGATAGAACAGTTCCAGCGGATAATCTTTCATATACCCCAGGCCGCCATGGATTTGAATGGCGCGGTCGGCAATGCGATCAGCCGCCTCGGAACAATAGGCTTTGCAGATGGCAGCCTCCTGGGTGAATTTCATCCCCTGGTCGCACATCCAGGCTGCGCGATAGACCATGCTCTCCATGGCATAAATTTCCATGGCCGAATCGGCCAGCATCCATTGGATGGCTTGATTCTCAGCAATGGGCTTGCCAAATTGTTTCCGCTCTTTGGCATGTTTGATGCACAATTGCACTGCCTCCTTCGATGCCCCCAGGCAGCCAGCAGCCAACCCCAATCGACCGCGATCCAATGCTTTCATGGCCGTGATGAATCCGGCACCAAATTGCCCCACCACATTTTCGGCGGGCACTCGCATGTCTTCAAAAAATAGTTGCGAGGTCTTGGTCCCCCGGATGCCCATTTTATCTTCTTCGCGTCCGACCTTATAGCCTGGAAAACTGCTTTCCACGATAAAAGCCGTAACCCCGCCATGTGCGCCCAGGGCTTTATCCGTCACGGCAAAAACAATAATCACATCGGCAATTGCACCATTGGTGATATAAATTTTCTGACCGTTGATCACAAAGTGATCTCCATCCCGCACGGCCGTGGTCTCAATGGCCGCCGCGTCTGAACCGGCATTGGGCTCGGTGAGGGCAAAAGCGGCAATCTTTTCGCCCGAACACAAATCGGGTAAATATTTTTTCTTTTGGGCTTCAGTGCCATCCAGGTAGATGGACATCGCGCCAATGCTGGCATGGGCGCCCATCAGCGTCGTGATGGATGCACTGCCCCGCGATATTTCCTCAGCAAAAATGCAGTAGCCCAGCTCACCGGCACCCGCGCCGCCGTATTCCTCCGGAAACGCCAGTCCAAAAAATCCCAGTTCTTTCAGTTGTTGAATGAACTCGGCTGGAATTTCGCCTTCCTCATCGATCCTTCGAGCGATCGGCTTGAGTTCCTGATCCACAAACTTGCGGATCATCTGGCGCAGCATTTCCAATTCCTCTGGGAACGTGAAATCCATAATGCATCCCTCCTTCCTCGTGCAACATGAAATCAATTCTACCTATCCATACCAAACCATTGTTACTGACGGATAGGCTGTTTTTTCAGCAACAGACAGTTTATTCATTAGCCAATCCTATCATTAATCAAACCCCAAATCAATTTTTTTCAATGGAACTGCTAAGCCTATTTCCATGCCTGGTTCAGGGGAGATTTCGTCCGAGCCCCAAAAATTAAAATCAATACCAGCAAAGGCGATGAAGCCGCAAAAGAGAGTGCTCCGGGGAGCCACTTTCAGACCGCCATTTCCTTTCCCAAATAATAATCCCGCGCCGCCACCAACGGATAGCACTGAGGCATCTGGCACCATGGCGCCAAGCTGACAATCCAGAAAAACGAACTGATTGCCATTACCACTTGATTTTTCAAAAGCCTTGATGCCAATGGTCACATTGATGAACTTTCCACGATCCAGATCGACCAGCCCGATACCAAGCTTTGGTCCCATGGTGAAGCCCTTCCGAAAATCCCAGCCAAACTTTATGCCAGGCGTCACGTAGGGGATCCAGTCCCCGCCCACCACGCCGGTGACAGCGCTAAGTTGAACCAATAACGCCAATATCGCCGCAACCGGCACAGGAAATCTCGTAGACGACATCTGCGACTCCCGGAATTTTGTTCTGAGTTCACTCGACTTTCTTGCAGCATGATCGACATGCAGATGTTCGAGGAACGGTCATTTGTCGCTGAATTTCGGCTGCCGTTTCTGGATAAAAGCGGATACTCCCTCTTTCATATCTTCGGTCTCACAGATCTGGCCGAACAGCTTCGCCTCGTATCTCAAGCCATCTTCCAGCTTCATCTCATAGCCGGTTTTGATCGCCTCGATCGCTTTGGCCACCGCGATTGCGCCTTTGGAAGTGATCTTTTTTGCCAATCCCACCGCCTGTTTGACTACATCCATATTGGGCACCACTTTGTTCACCAGGCCGATGCGATACGCCTCCTGCGCCGAAATCCGATCGCCCGTCAAGATCAGTTCCATCGCTCGGGACTGATTGACCAGGCGAGCCAGCCGCTGCGTCCCGCCGAAGCCAGGAATGATGCCCAGATTGATCTCGGGCTGTCCCACCTGGGCGCGGTCGCCACACACGCGGAGATGACAGGCCATGGCCAGTTCCAGGCCCCCGCCCAGGCACATGCCGTTGATGGCAGCGATAAACGGCTTGGGTGACTTTTCAATTTTATTGATAACTCCTTGACCGGTCAGGCAGATTTCCTCGCCTTGTTTGGCGTTTTTCAAAGTAGCAATTTCATTGATATCCGCACCAGCGATAAAAAACATGCCGGCCCCGGTGATCACCGCCGCTTTTATCTCTGGATTGGAAATCACCTCATCGATGGCCTGGCTCAATTCGTCCATTGTGGCACTGTTCAACGCATTCGCCGGCGGATGGTCTATCACAATAGTCGCCACCCGATCTTCGACACTCATTTTAATATTTTGCCATTCCATTTTTAGCTCCTTCCCATCGTTTGTTTGGTTTCCCAATTGCTTGCTCATTCATTTGATTAGCACTATCAGACAGCAATTAGTATGTATCCAGTCTTCAGTCCCCAGTCTTCAGTCCCCAGTCTGCAGTCTGCAGTCTTCAGTCTTCAGTCTTATTGTCCTCGTCACGTGTTGGTGGGCTGCAACTGATGACTGATGACTACCGACTGCCAACTGCCAACTGGCAACTGCCAACTGGCGACTGCCCACTGATGACTGCCGACTGGCGACTGCCCACTGAGCACTGCCAACCGATCAGTGCGTATAAAATCCCCGCCCCGTCTTTTCACCCAACAATCCGGCTGCCACCATCCGCTTGAGCAAATGTGCTGGCCAGAACCGCATTCCAAGTTCCGCTTTGAATTTCTCCAGGCCTTCCAGAATCACATCCAGCCCGACTTTATCGGCGTATTTGAGCGGTCCGCCAAGCTCCTGTGGAAAGCCGGTTCCGGCCATCATGGCGATATCGATGTCGGTAGCTGATGCAATCTTTTCTTGCAGCACCAAAACCGCTTCGTTAATCATCAAATAAAGCAATCGTTCGGGCGAGAAGCTGGTTTTCTTCAAACCCTCTTCCTTTTGAACCTGCTTGACAATCTCCTGCAACTCTTTTTCCGAGCCATCGGCGTCATAAAAGCCAGCGCCTGATTTTTGCCCTAAGCGACCTTTCTCAAACAGTTTCAGGTTGAGACTGGCCACTGGCATTCTTGGACCGTACGCCTCGTACATAATCCGGGCCACTTTATAGCAGACATCCAATCCCAACATATCGGATAGCGTAAAGGGCCCCATGGGCATGCCGAAATTGACCATAGCCTCATCAATTTCCGTAGCCGTCGCCGCGCCTTCGGTCAATGCAATCACCGCTTCGGTGATATAGGGCATGAGCAGCCGATTGACCAAAAAACCGGGACATTCCTCCACGCGAACCGCCAGTTTGCGCAGCGATTCGGCGAACGCCATCACATCCATCACCGTATCTTCCGAGGTCTGCAGACCGGGGATCACTTCCACCAGTTTCATCACATGGGCAGGATTGAAGAAGTGCATGCCGATTACCTTCTCGGGGCGTTTGGTTACCGACGCGATTTCAGAGATCGACAGCGCCGAGGTGTTGGACGCCAGGATGGTGCTCTCGGGACAGATGTCATCCAATTCTTTGAAAACCTGTTTTTTGATCTTGATATCTTCGGGTACGGCTTCGATCACGATATCGACATCGGAAAAATCATCGTAACTGGTCGTCCCTGAGGCCAGAACGATTTTGGGTTCGATTTCACTGGCAGTCATTTTTCCCTTCTTGACCCGGGATTCATAAATGGAGCGAACCTTATCCAGCGCCTTTTGTACCGCAGTTTGATCAATATCTTTGATCACCACCGGAATTCCGGAAAAGGTGATCACCTGGGCGATGCTGCCGCCCATAGTGCCACCACCTAATACGGCTGCTTTATAGATGTACATAATTGCCTCCTTCCAAAATTGATCAGAGCTTTTGAATTGACCGTTGTCTAATGGAATTACTCCACCACAACAAGCCAGAACTAATATAGTTATTGCTCTCAGAAATGAAAACGCTCAGAAAAGATTTTTATGATTCCGAAAATTTCATTTCGGAGGCGAAAAGTTAAGCACCAATTGTTCATTGAGGCCTGCTCACCCGTCCATTGAAAAATTGAAAATCAAGCTCGCTCAATCACAATCGCTCCCCCCATGCCACCGCCAACGCAAGCGGCTGCCACGCCCAGCCGGCCATTCCGATTTTTTAAAATGTGCTGCAGCGTCACCACCATACGGGCACCGGTTGCACCTACGGGATGGCCCAATGCAATAGCGCCACCGTTGACATTGAATTTTTCATCAGGAATCTTCAACTCCCGCTTGCTGGGGATCACCTGCGCAGCAAACGCCTCGTTGATTTCGAAATAGTCGATGTCTTCCATTTTAAGCCCTGCCTTTTTTAGCGCCAGCGGCACCGCGTGAATCGGTCCCTCGCCCATGTAAGCCGGACTTAGCGCAGCATAGCCATAGCCCCGAACATAAAACTCGGGCGTGATCCCCAATTCTTTCGCTTTATCTTCGCTCAACACAAACATCGCCGCCGCACCATCACTGATGGGACAGGAATTGCCCGGGGTGACGGTCCCGTCCTCTTTGAACACGGTGGGATACAGCGCCAGCATCTGTTTAGTCAGGCCGATATTGATGCATTCGTCCTCGGCAAAAATTTCTGGCGCCACATCTTTGCCCGCCATCTTTTTGGGAATTTGCATGACCGCAATTTCGTCCTTGAATCGACCTTCTCGGGTGGCGCGGAACGCCTTTTTATGACTCTGAATGGCAAATTCATCCTGCTCCTCGCGGGTGATGCCATATTTCTCCGCCACATTTTCCGCCGTACGCCCCATGATCTGGCCGACAATTGGATCGGTCAAACCTTCCCAGAGCGTGTCGATCAATTCGCCGTGTCGCAAACGATAACCAAATCGAGCCTTGCGCAATACATAAGCCGCATTGGACATGCTCTCGGTGCCGCCCACCAAAAACACCTCGCCATCCCCCGCCTGAATCGCCTGATAGGCCGAAGTGATGGCTTGAATACTAGAGACGCAATTTCGTTGCACAGTGTAGGCGGGAACATGCTCTGGAATCCCAGCCATCAATGCCGAGACTCGGGTGATGTTGGTAGCATCCGAGCTCTGAATGATGCAGCCCGCAATCACATCATCAATAATCGCGGGATCGATGTTTGCTCGCTTGATGGCTTCCTGAAACACAAATTTTAATAGCTCCTGGGCGGTAATATCTCGCAGTGCTCCCCCAAAATTGCCGATAGGTGTTCGGACACCTCGGGTGAGAATGACTTTTTTCATTGGGACCTCCACTTTTTATGAACAATGGCAGGTTTAATTAATTCATAGAAATTTTCATTTGACATTTTGCAAATAAATTTTTATAAGTTACCTGTGATTTATAAAAATAATAATTTCTGTTAATCAAACTCATGGGCTAAAAAATGCTGATGACAGGTATCGACGAAAAACAGTTGCGTGACAACCTCATTGATAAAATTAAGCAACTGGATAAAGATCGCTTGCTTGAAATTTATCAGATCGTTGCCAGGTCTTTTGCTAACGATTTAATTGAAATGGTTGCCGAGTCAGAAAACTCTGGCAATGTCGATAACACCCCCATTGACAGGCCTAATCAGGATCATCGAACCAGGAATCCCTACCGATGAAAAAATACGTCATCGATACCAATGTGTTCATCGAATCTATCTCTCCCAAAAGCAAATATCATTTAATTTTTCAAGTTTAATCAATGGCAAATTTGAGCTCTGTATTTCGAACGAAATTTTACTTGAATATGATAAAATTATATCCCTAAAATATAGCTCAAAACATTTAGAGAGCTTTTTGGGATTTATATCATTTTCACCTCATGTTCGATTTTACCAGCCATCCTTCCGATTTCATTTGATTGAAAGCGATCCCGATGACAATAAATTTGTTGATTGTGCCATCTGTTCTGATGCCGAAGCGATAGTAACCAGCGATCGGCATTTCCATATTCTCAAAAGAATTGAATTTCCCAGAGTGATTGTGTTATCACCAGGGGAATTCATAAAAGTATTATTACAAATGAATCTCACTTAATAAAAATTTCATTCCTCCAATATCTTAGCTTCCCCACTCCTGGCGCATCGGGACTGCCGTCAAACGCCAGCCCAAATAATGCAGGCTTCGGATCCAGCAGCCATTGATCTTTGAATTTTATCTTTGTCAAATTCACTGCCGTGTAATTTAATTTTTTTCCTTCTTTCATGGCAAATAGAAAATCACCATTCGTCTCCCAATCACCGTATTGAATTCGGCCCGATTCATAAGTATATTTCGGCCGGCGCCAATCGCGCACCATATCCATCCGCAGATCTCGTTTCGCACCAATAATGATCTGTTGCGTGCCATCCACAATCTCGATGGCCAGACCAGATAGTTCCGGTTCGGTAGTTATCGGCTTGATTTTATCGAGCCATTTTTGCGGGGCTTCATCGGCTGGATGCGGAATCAACACTGTGACAAATCCGATCTGCTGTCCCAGCTCAAAATGCTGCCCCGTCATCTGATAGATAACCAATTCGTCCTGATAATATCTTTTTTCCCGTTCCACCCCTTCCAATCGGTAATGCGTTTCAGGGAAGAAAATCAACAGATGCTGGTCGGTGGGTAAGGCCAATTTTCCCAGCGAATCATACACCACATCGTACCAATGAGCGCCCTGGGCGACAATTTTTCGGGTATGCCACAAATTAGCCGCGGTAAAAAACTCCTCCGCTCTGGCTTTGAAAATATCGAACACCACGAACAGCTCCGGTGCTTTGACGTAGGTGATGATCCGATCCCATTCATAACCGAGTTTCTCATCGATGACTCGGGTGCGGCTGTAATCAAATTCGGGCAAAGCGATAAAATCGACTTTTTGAGTCCGCACCTGGCGATAGGAGCCGGCATTACGCAGAAAATCCAGCAGCGATTGCCCTGGCACCGCGTCTCTCATCTGGTAGCGATATTCACCTTGCTTCTGTCCCATCCAGATTTTCTCCGGGCGTACGCAAAGCCGATTGTGGAAATAGTCCTGGCGATACGCGCCGAAGGGACCGCTGGGCATGTAATCCCGATAGCCGCCATCGTGCAGCAGAATCGAGCCGCTTTTCATCAGTAATGGAATGCCATTTTCGTCGGCATGACCGTGGGTCATCTTTTCTTCTTCGACCGGAATCGTATCCCGCAGATAGTTTCTGAAGATTAATCCGCCATCGCCTTCATCACGATAGTTGAGCAATAAATAGGTCGAATTGGGCTCCCAGCCATTGCGGAACACGATTTTTTTGCCCACCATATCTTCCATCACTTCTGCGCTCAAATCTGCCGGCGGCTCAGTCGCAATATCGTCCGCACCGAAGCGATAGCAATCCAGCAGCATGTAGCCCAGTCCGGGATTTTTAATCTTTTCGAAATTGATGAACTTATTGGCAATGGTATTCGCCGCCCATTTCAGATGAGGATCATGGTAGGCTTTGGCAGCCGCTTCAAAAAAGACCAGGAACCGATCCCAATTGGAATGCCAGTTGGCATCGCCGAAATCCGGGATCATGCCATCGGGGCACATCAGATGCAAGAAGTATTGGGCATAATAGAACATTTCTGGAGTCCGAAACAGGGCATCGATTTTGCCCAGCGCATCGGCATAGCCCAGCAGCGAATAGAGCCAGACCGCATTGTACAAACTGGCGTCCTCGATCTCCCAATTGCCCCAATTATCCCGGCCGATGGATTGTTCGAGCATGCGCCAGGTGTTGGTATGCGGATGATCGGGCACCGCTCGGATCGCCCAGGCCAGACACTCGGCGCGCAGGATACCGCGGTTCATAGCGCCCCATTCCTGGGTTCTCAGGATAAAATCCATACTCTCGGCGATGATGGTTTCCATTTTCTCTTGTTCCGAAGCAGACAAATATCCCAGCCGCTTCAACGTTTCATAGGGACGAATGTAGCGCATAGCTGTGAACATACTGGGCAAAGCGGGCAAGCCATCCTCATACTCAGTGCGCCGTTTGATCGCCGCTTCGGGATATTCTTTCCGAAAATCGCCGTAAGTCAGTAGCACCTGTTTGGCGCGTTCGGCGTAGGTTTTATTACCCTCCAATTCATAAAGATAGGAATAGATCGTGGCCATTTCCAGCAAGGCGCCGGGAGGATTATAACCAAAAACATATTCGGGATCGAGATTTTTTTTCCAGACCGAGACCAGCGAATCGTAGTGTTGCCAGGTCCAATCGGCAGTGGCGCAGGCAAACTGAAGGTATTTGATTAAGGGGGTGGGCTGGATGGCAGGCAAGTTGAACCACAGGCAGAGCAGCCAAATCATCGAAATAGCGACTTTTCTTCTCACGCGTTTCTCCTTGAATGGATATCGATTGATCAGTTGCCTTGAATCACGGAAATAGGTAACTAATTTTTCGGTTGCGATGGAAGCGCTAAAATGCCATGGATGAAAATATCGCCCAACATTTGCGCTGAAGTCGCGATACTGTACCGCTTATTTTTTGAAAGTACCCAAAAACCCGAGATTTCATCCAGGGCGCCAAAAAGAATACGCTTGGCGATACCGGGGATGATATCAGAGCGAACCTCACCGCTCTTCTGACCTTGAATGATGATCCCGGAGATAATATTCAAATATTCACTCAGCTTGGTGCCCATGTATTCCTTCATGAATTTATAACTCTGGCGCAATTCGATCTGGAGCACCTCGGCCAACTCCTTGTTATCGGCAATCACTTCCAGGTGGATTTGGATGAACTTGCGGATCTTATTTTCAAAGCCTTCCTCCTTGGCGACCTCCTCTTTCATGCGCCGCGCAATCTTGGTCATCTCCTCCTCAAACAGCGAGATCAAGAGATCGTCCTTATTTTTGAAATACAGGTAGATAGTGCCATCGGCCACATTGGCTAATTTGGCGATCGCCGAAATTTTGGAATTGTAAAAGCCGTATTGCGCAAACACCTGGGTTGCAGCTCTCAAGATACGTTCCCGCTTGTCGTTGCCATTTTTTCGCTTATTTGCCATAGTCGATTCGCTTTCTATTGATATTCAAATAGTGAATTTCGAGGTGTGAATGAATGCTCATTCATTAATTTACAACTTTTTTTTTGAATGTCAAGTAATTTTTCTCTTTAATATTCAGAACGTTAGATTTTTAATCTGCCGCCAAAATATTTCTTGACATTTTGATTATTTTATTTTATTATTAAGGGTTCTTAATAATGATTTTTAGCCAACTACCAGGCACAACTGGTGGGTAGCTCGTAGCAACTGGTTAGCAAAAAAAATTGATTTGAATTTCTCATCGAACGTCCAATGGAGCGAGACTATTTTTGGTGAATCATGCAGCAATGACAAACGCCGAGATAAGATTTTTTTCTGGTTCTCTGGCGGTTTAATTTTGGATTAATCTTCTTTGATAATTTCAATTATCGATTTGTTCAGATCCATGATTTCGCTCATGGTTTTTTTTTCTAATAGGGTTCAATCTCGAATCCAGAGATGCCCGGTGGAATTCTTTGACAACCTGAAATGCTAAGTAAGGCCATCATTGTCAATAATTGCCCGTTGAAACACACGAAAAAAATTGACAGTACTTTTTTTTGAATTTCGGGTCATTTTATTTCGTGGGCAAAGTGTAATCATGCTCCATCGTCATGGCTCGTTCTATAAATTTAGGTAAAAAAATCGAAGAAAAAATATGAAAACAAATTCTCAAAAATATTCTACTTTATTTCTGTTGGCAGCCTTGATCGCATTCATCGGCAGTTGTCAGATAGATCATGGCATCGAGCCCATTCGCAGTGGCATTCAGGGAACGATTCATTACCTGGGCCAATGGCCAGCCAAAACCGCGGAAGTGCGCATCGTTGCTGCCACCAAATTCCCACCAGCCGACCTCAATGATCTAATCATCGGCGATATTCTGCCGATCGGCGGCGATTCGGTGGTCTATACTTTCTATCTCAAGCCCGGCGATTATTATCTCGGTCTGGTCTGGCGTGAACGTGAAGCCGCCTGGGGGATCCAGAGCATTTTTGGCATTTATACTGAGCCCGGCAATCCCTTTTCGCCCGGCCTGATTACTGTACCCAACGACAAAACCATCATCACTGGCAAGGATATTACTGCCGATTTTGCAAATGCCAAACGAGCCAGCACCAGCCGCATTGCGGGAACCATTTTTTTTAAAGGGCAATGGCCAGCTAATGCGGAAAATGTTATGGTCATTGCCAGCCGCCGTTTCCCCCCAACCTCACTGCTTGATTTTAGCTTTAGCGGCCTTCTGCCGGCATACGTCGATTCCAGCGACTACTATATTCCGGCAGCACCAGATACTTATCGCGCACTGGGCGCGGTCATCAAACTCGTCGATCAGCCCTGGGCGCTGGAAAATATCGTTGGGCTACTATTGAAGCCAAATTCTATCGAACCCCAATCGATCATCGTACCCAACGAGGATAGTCAGGTAGAAGGGGTCGATCTAACCGTCTATTTCCGATGACAGTCAATCATCAAATCATGAGAATGCGCAATGAAGCTCAAAAATATGCTTATCGTATTGCCCCTGTTGCTCATCATTCCAGGCTCGCTCGTCCTGGGGCAGGCGACCAATAAGTTTGGGATGCTGAAGGGACAGGTTCTTGATCTCAAAACGGGAGCGCCATTGCCCGGCGCCAATGTGATTCTATTACAAACCGTATTGGGCGCTTCGGCGGATCTGGATGGCAATTTCACCGTGATGAAAATTCCCGCCGGCCGCTATCAGGTGCGGGCGACGATGATGGGCTATAAAAGCAAAACCATCGCGCTGGAAATTCGCACCGGAGAGACCGCCTCGATTCAGTTCAAGTTGGAAGAGACCGCAATTGAAAGTCCCACCCTGGTCGTTACTGCCAGCAAAAAAGCCCAGAGCTTTCAGGATGTGCCCAACAGCGTCTCGCTGATCTCACTCAAAGAAATCGAACGGCGAAACAAAACCTATTTGAACGAAGTGCTGGAATATACCCCCGGGGTGTATCTGATGCAGGGCGACGTGAATATTCGGGGATCCTCCGGTTTTAGTCTGGGAGCTGGAAGCCGGGTGTTGCTACTCGTCGATGGTGTGCCCATGATGCCGGGCGATAGTGGCGATATCAAATGGGACATCGTGCCCCTGTCGCAGATCGAGCGGGTGGAAATTGTCAAAGGAGCTGGTTCGGCACTCTATGGGTCTCATGCCCTGGGGGGTGTGATCAACATCATTACCAAAGAGCCGGCCGCGAAACCGACCACCAATTTTTCTTATTCCATCGGCGTCTACGACAAGCCTTACAATCGCGAGTGGCGCTGGACCGATCGTCAATTGACGTTCAATCAATTCGATGTCGCTCATTCGCAGAGCTGGAATAAATGGCAACTGCTCCTTTCCGGCGGTCGAAAAGAGTCCACCGGTTACCAGCAAAATGGCTTTTATAGTTACTACAACTTGCTGGGCAAGCTAATTTATAAATTCAATCCCCAAACCAGTCTGTCGCTTCAAAGCAATTGGTCCACCGGTGATTATGGCGATATTTTTCTCTGGCGCAATCAAAACGATGTCTATGAAATGCCCATCCCATCCATCGGTGATTGGGTCAATTCCAATAAATTCAGTTTCAATGCCGTATATCGCCAATTGCTGTCATCCAAATTTACCTACAAAGTGCGCACCTCCTATTTCCACAACAATTTTCAACATCATCATCATGACAATCAGGACCACTCTCGCGCCAATAAATTGGGTGCGGAGTTGCAAGCCGATTTTCTGCCCAACAAAATCCATACGGTGACCATGGGCTTCGAGAGCATTTACGACAACACGCGCTCACTCATCTGGGGCAATCATGATGCCTATACCCTGGCTGGCTACCTTCAGGATGAGCTACGCTTTTTCAACGCCCTTTCGTTGACCCTGGGGGGTCGGTTTGATTATCATTATGTCGACACCGGCGAAGATCACCATCAATTCAATCCCAAAGTTGGCTTGAACTTTCGGCCCAGCTATGCCACCACCATTCGCGCCTCACTGGGCCGCGGCTTTCGCGCCCCCACGCTGGCCGAAATGTTCACCGAAACGTTTACTGCCGGTTTTCGGGTAATCCGCAATCCCAACCTCAAAGTGGAAAGTGCCTGGTCCTACGAAATTGGTTTGAACCAGATCATTGCCAATATGCTGGTGCTGGATCTCGCCCTTTTTCATAACGACTATCGGAATTTTATCGAACCTGAGCCCGATATTTATCAGACGATCCAATTTGTCAATGTCTCCAATGCCAGGATTCGCGGCGTGGAGGGCAACCTCCAGGCGGGCTTCTGGAATCGGCGACTGACCGTTTCCATCGGTTACACATACATGGACCCCATCGATCGCGATACCGGTGAAATATTGGCCTATCGCCCGCGGCATCTATTAACTTCCGGTATCAACTTGAGCTATTCCATCTTTGAACTCGGACTCGATTATCGTCATATCAGCCGGCTGGAACGAGTGAAGGTCTACCCCAATGATGACCGAGTTGCCCAAAAAATCTGGGATGCCCGGATCTCCACCAATGTGCTGGGATTGCAGGCAGCATTCAATATCAACAATTTGCTGCAGTATAATTACCTGCAAATTGAGCGCAACATGGCACCCGTAAGAAACTTCGTGCTCACATTGTCACGCGAAATTTGATGACAGCGGCGATTGCCAAGAACATCAGACAGGCCAATGGTCTAATAAATGAAGGAGGTGATCGGCGAAGCCACTTATTGCAAAACTGCTCGATAGTAGTTTTTGGGCTATTAAACTAATCAGGGACAACGAATCACTTCACAGTTAACAGGGAGGTTAAGAATGAAACGGTTTATCTCAATTAGTGCCATTCTGCTGGTCCTATTCATCACCGGCGCGGTGTTTGCATCGGGCGTGGCTCTTACGGGCATTGGAGCCCGGGCCACCGCTTTGGGGGGCAACTTCCGAGCCATATCCAACGACTGGAGTGCCATGTTTTGGAACCCAGCCGGCATTGCTCAAATTAAAGGCGTTCATGTCGGCGGGAGTTTCGAGTTGATTATGCCGGGTTCGAAATTCACCCTGGCGCAATACGCGCTGCCATTTGGTGTTTATAAAACTGGCGAATTCGAAAATGAACCCAAAACCTTCCCCATTCCAGCCGCTGGATTGGTCTATGGCACCGACAAGATGAGCTTTGGCTTGAGCGTCTTTGCGCCGTTTGGCTTGGGCGCTAAGTGGGATGCCATGAACACCGAGGCCTACAATCCGGCATATCCCGCGTTTGATTTTGAAGATGATCTCAAAGTGATCGACATTCATCCCACCTTTGCTTTTCAGGTCAATGACAAACTATCATTGGGCGTAGGCTTTAGTTTTGTGTTGACCAACATATTGATTCGGAAACCAACCACCACTCCCAATCCATTGCTGGCCGATCCAGCCAATGCTGCGCTCAAAGCCGGCGTATTGGCACCACTGGGATTAAGCGATACCAAATTTAATTATATTCTTACCGAAACCAAGCTGGAGGGTGATGGCACTGGTTTTGGTTTCAATTTCGGTCTGAAGTATAATTTAACCGAATGCCTATCTCTCGGTCTGTCCGGCAATTATTATAACGATATTTCTCTCGATGGCAAAATCAGCGCCGCCACCTACTATGCCAAAACCACTGACCAGGTGTTTGCCACCCTGCAAGGCACGCTCAACACCATGGTTCAGGGGGGCATGATTACGGCTGCGCAGGCCCAGCAGATTCTGGGTGTCTATAGCGGGCAGAAGCAGGTTCTCTATGACCAGGCCAAAGGCGATGCCACGCTCCCCTTGCCGATGACCCTCGGCGGTGGCCTGGCGTTCACCGGCGTTAAAAATCTACTGCTCAGTGCCGATGTCTCCTGGACGCAGTGGTCAGCCTGGGACGTTATCCCCATCGATATGGAAGATGGTACCAAAATGGAACTGGTCGAGAATTGGGAAGATGGCATCCGCTTCGGACTGGGCGCAGAATATACGCTATTTGCGCCCTTCAAGCTGCGTGCTGGCTATTACACCGAGCCCTCGGCCATTCCTGACGAAACATTGACTATCACCATTCCGGACATCAACCGCCGTCATGCCGTTAGCTTTGGCGCCAGCTATAACCTCGGACCACTGAGCCTCTTTGCCAGCTATGAGAAAATCTTCATTGGCGACCGAACTGTATCCAATTGGGTCATGGCTCAAGACATGAAGAGTTTCGAGAATATGGCCGGAACTTATAAAATGAACGTGGACAACATTATGTTCGGTCTGGGCTATAATTTCTAAGCACCTTCCATCCTAATTCACCATAAACCAAAAAACCCCTCTGCTATTTTAACAGAGGGGTTTTTGGTTTTGGCTGGTGTGATCATCCTTTCAACCATCACCAAAGCTCTGGTAGTCCTGGAAATTCTCTCACTGCTACCAGGGTCGCATTCAACCAGTCCTGCCAGCAATCCTGAATCAGGTGCATATTCGATGTGACCAATGCCATTAGCTCAGGATGCTGATGGATTTTTTCGAGGATCACCGGCGGTGGCGTCAACGAGGATAAATGGAGCAAACTGCGCACCAGGGGAAACAATCGGTATTCTTCGCGCGCGGCTTCCTGGATAAAACTCGAACCATATAGTTGACAAAAGCGATGCAGCCCCGGCGTCAACTGTTGCGGATCGAGATAATAAAGATATGCCACCTGCGCCGCGATTTCCGCAAAATGACTGCTTAAATAATTAGCCGCAGTTTCCAGCATCACCACCAAATCGGCTTTGTAAGACCGCAGCACCAGTATATCCAGTGCGCATTGCAGAATGCGGCGCCGGGGCACCTGCAATGGAATATTCACACTGACCTGTTGTGCCAATCGTTCGATAAAGCCGTTTTTCGGCTGGGATCGATAGTCCCCTTCGAAAGTGATCGTGCCCAAAGTGGAATAGTTATCGCACAAAATATGGAACAGCGCGCCCCAACCCAGCCAACCGATGTTGGTGTGGGATTTGAAGACACCGGGATCGTGGGCCAGCGCCTGATATTTCGAACGCCCCAGATGCGTGATGAAATCCGGCACCACATTGCCCAGCACCAATTCGACCTTGTTTGACCAATTTAATTTCGGTGAAATTGTGGCGCCGGCCAGGTGCAGCAGCAAAGAATGCGTGAAAGTTAGCATAGCTTAAATATACACTATTTTTCCTTTTTTGCAACCAAATAAAAAAGCCCTGAACCAGGCAGCATTCGCCCGATTCAAGGCCAGCAAGGTGAAATGAAATATGAAAAAAAATAAAAATGAATAGTTATAGCATCTTAGCGCTCATCGAATGCCTGCGGCATACTGCTGCGCTTTCTGAAAATATTCACTATCCGGAAATTCGGACATTAGTTGATCGAACATCTGTTTCGCCAGCTCTTTCTGGTCCAACTTAATATAGCTACGACCCATCATCAATAGGGCATCGTCTCTTTTGAATGATTGATCGTAGGCCATCACTCGTTGAAATGCCTCGACCGCCTGGCTATAGTCGCCCTGGCCAAAGTAACATTCGCCCAGCCAATATTGACAATTGCTCGCCAATTTGTGGGTGGGGCTGGTCTCCAGCAGCGAATTAAACAGGTAAATTGCCGCTTCGAATTCATGCGAATAGTAATGCTGCAAAGCCTGTTCATAGCTGGCGGCAAAATCGGACAGGTCGGCATTCAGAGAAGATTCCAGCGATCCCCCGCGTTGGCGCAGGTTGTTCTCGAGTTGGGCGATCTTCTCTTTACGAACCGTCAGTTGCGTTTTCAATTCCTCGATCTCCAACTCCTTCTGCCGAATCGCATCGCTCAACTGATCCACGCGCGATTTGAGCTTAATATACTCTTCCATGGCCATATTGGCATCAGACGCTTCGTTATAGTTGTCGAGGCCTTCCACCAGCGCATTCAATTCATCATCGGGTGAATCCTGGTTTCCCTCCCCACCAATCTCATCCAGCGGTGATTTTTCGGTTAATTCGACATCGGAAGAAGAGCCGCCACCAAAGGTTGGCGCTAAATAATAAGTGATGCCTGCCCGAAAATTGAGGTAGCTGTCATTGCCCCCTTTTTTGATGTTATTTAAATCATCGCCAGTCGTCATTCTGTAATCAACATAGCCATCGAAGGCTAAGGTGGGATTGATGCGGGCTTCGAAGCCGCCGCCGAAGAAAAAGGAGACATCGCCATACCCGCCCAAAAAGCGGCCCGGGAGCGCATTATCGTTCGGCCCATTATAATTGAAATAGAAGAGCCCGATCCCAACTTGAGCATACGGGACAAAATTGCCCTGCCTGATCAAATTGGCACCACCCTTGATATCCAGCGTGATCAGATCCGTGGTAAAGTTGGACTTGCCAAACAGTGTCGGTGAATCATTGAGTTCGCCGTAGCCGAGGGCCAGAGTGGAAAAAAATTGAGGACTTAATTTGTACTTGGCATAGGCTTCCATGCCAAAGCCCACGCCACCATCGGTCTCACAATAAATTTTTTGCCCGCCAAGATTAAACCCCACTCCCAGGCGTCCTGCCGAAAGTCCCTGCGCCTGAACGGTGGCGTTTACAGCAATGGTCAATAGGATGATGGATGCAATACCTAAACGTTGCCAGTTCATTATTAGCTCCTATTCTTCCCCCCCAACTTCCCTGCTGGTTGTGTGATTTGGTTATTACACCTGGTATCAGCAATTCTCCTCAGTTATAATCAAAATACTCTTTCAGGTCCAATGGCACCACATTGTGCAAGGAGATTTTTTTATCCGAGTAAGTATTATATGCTTGAATCAATTTATCAATTTTATCTTTGGTCGCCTTGATGGTGGTGATGGTGTTGGGACTGCCCTGGGGCACATGTTGCAGCCGCCGCCGCAATTCTAAAATCGTATCCCCAATTTGCTCGAAGTAATACGTGCTCATCGAGCTATTGATCAAATCATCCACCTGCTCTTTGATCTCCTTCTCCCGTTCCGCCAGATATTTCAAGGTATTTCTCAGGTGAAATAGATTCAGATCGCGGATCAATTTTGCATCCTGGCCCTGGTAAATCAGCGATGACGGCTGCCGCTGATAGTATTCCGTCTTCAAGGCCACATTGGAGAGCAGATAGTGTTCTACTACCACCCGCTCGCTTAATGACAGCTCTCGATGGGAAGCATACTGCAGCGAGTTCATCTCTTTGGAATAATCAACCTTTACCAGGAGGTCAGCAAAAGAAAAATACAATAGCTCTTTCATCTTTTCCAATAATCCCATAATTTAGATTTTTCGGACAAAGATCAGGGTTTAGAATTACAAACATCATGCCACGCCTACCAATCGTTATCAACCCGATAACCGGCAATGATTTTATAAGTTAGAACGAAGTCGTCTCCGCTAACATTAAACAGTTCATAAAGATAATGTATTGTGACAAGACAAACGTATCGCACTGAACCACTTTAAATA
This sequence comes from uncultured Cytophagia bacterium, assembly GCA_964647995.1. Taxonomy (GTDB): domain Bacteria; phylum Zhuqueibacterota; class Zhuqueibacteria; order Thermofontimicrobiales; family Thermofontimicrobiaceae; genus Thermofontimicrobium_A. The sequence goes on along the minus strand of CAZYNP010000002.1, from coordinate 89,708 downwards.
GAAATGGGGCAATGCCGACCATTCATCATCCCTGTAACCACGGTGCGTTGCCAATCATGAACAGTTGAAAATCACCGTGTGTTCATCGCCAAAGCCAACATCTGGTTGGGGCACTGGGATAAAAGACTGGCAGCAGCAGGCTAATTTTTCGTCATCAGGGAAATAACGCTTGCAAAAATCATTCTGGGAATCGGCGCGTTGGCAGAAAATTGTCCGCCAGGTGATAAAAAATTGAACTATGTCGGGACTGGAGATTTGCCGCCTGCGATCCCCTATCGCATGGTTTGCGAAGTGGCAGCTTCGGTGGTCTCGGCACCGATAATATGAGCGGAGCGATAGCTCTCCAGAAAAATCAAAATTTCCTGGACCACCTGGGGCACAGATTTGTGGGTCGAATCGATCATGATATCGGATTCCTCATAGCCCGACTTTCGGATGAGCATCAGCGATTCGATGCGGCGATAAATCTGATGATCATTGCTAAGCACCCGACCCATGCGGTCCGGCCCAGCAATGAGTCGGCGTTTGTCGCTGTCGACGATACGTTTCCAGATCTCTTCTGGTGTCGTAACCAGGCAAATGGTGACTCCCCTTCGTTTGACGACGTCCAGGTTTTCATCCTCCAGCAACGTTCCGCCGCCCAGTGCAATAACGGCGTTCTCCTTCTGCGATAGGTCGGCCAGCACCGCTTTCTCGACTTCCCGAAAAAAAGCCCCACCCTCTTGCTGAAAAATATCGGCGATTGATTTGCCCAGGCGTGCCTCAATTTCCAGGTCCAGATCATAAAAATCGCGACGCAATGCTTGTGCCAGCGCAAAACCGACCGTGGTCTTGCCGCTGGCCATAAATCCGGTTAAATAAATCAACGAAGGCAATGTTGAAGACAAAGCCAATTCCAATTGAGGGCCTGGCTGCGGTTGTGGTTGCTGAGCTGACATGGCTTCACTTTTCAATGACAATTTACATCAGACCTTATGCATTCGATTTTTGCTTCTTTTCTTTTTTGGTAGGTTTTTTGCTGGCAGGCATTTTCATCTTTTTGATTTGTTCATTCGTTTTCAACTCATTGACACGTTTCTGGGCGATGGCAATCCGCTTTTCCAGATCCTTTGGCGCCGCTTCCAAAAAACGGTTATAGCTATAAAAAGCCTTTTTAAACTGGCCCAGGTTATCCTGCGCCAAGGCCATATTTAGCCACGATTCATAATATTCAGGATTGATTTGCGTGGCGCGATCGTAGCATTTGATGGCGTCTTTGGTGCGCCCAATCTTGGCCAGAACCACGCCCAAATTGTTCCAGGCCGTGAGGAACTCCGAATTCAATTTGATGGCCTTTTCATACGCGCGAATAGCTTCCTGATAGCGATCTAATTTTGATAGAATATTTCCCATGCGATAGAACGCCTGGGAATGGGCTGGATTCAATTTTACCACCTGCTCGAAACAGTGCAGCGCTTCAACCTCTTTGTTGATCCGCTGCAAACAAATCCCTTTATAATACCAGGACTCATACAGCCGACCGTAGATGGTAATGGATTTATCGTAGCACTCGATCGCTTCTTCCAATCGATTCATTTTATAGAGAACTGTGGCACTACAATACCACACTTCGTAATCTTCCGGAACCAGATTGGCGGCCGCTTTGTATTTCCCCAGGGCATCTTCGAATTTCTTCATTTTCTCCAGCGCAACCCCCTGGTTAAGCAGCGCCTCATACAACTGAGGCTGCAGCTCGGCCGCTTTACCAGCCATCATCAGCGCATCTTCAAACTGTCCCAATTTCAACAGGACGCCGCTCTGATTGAGATACCCGATCGCCGTTTCCACCCAACTGGTAGATAGATCGTATTTTTCCAATGCTTCTTTATTTCGGCCCCGGACAAATTCGCTGTTCCCCAGCTTCAGCATTTCCAATGCCTGCAACCGATCCTGGGCTGGAATTTCTCGATGCCGCTCGATTTCGCTCTTGATCAATTTCTCATCGGCGATCAGCTTATAGTGTTCATTGCCGATGCCCTCAACGAGATATTTCAATCGCCGCTGAATCTGAACCTCAGAAATATCCTCTTTGAAGTCCCGAAACGTAAAAACAATGTTGGTAATGAACACCACAACCAACATCGCAAACAGCAACAGGATATTGGTGGGATTCAGCAACTTCATCAATTCCAGATAAAAGCAGATGCCGATAATAATCAGTCCCACCACATTGATTGGCAGATAAGCCCAAAACTTGAGCCGAAGGCCGATGAAGATCAAAAACAAAAAAAAAGCTGCCAATAAGCCGTTAATGATTAGGAAATACATGCAGCGATTGCTCCTTTGTCATAATGTTCCGGAACTGAATTCTGACTTTGCCGCGCCAATGCCACGCTGCTCGGGAGGCTCATCTGCCTGCGGATCAGACATTCAAATTTTGGCGCAAATAATATACTAATTTTTCAAGGCGATGTCAAGCAATAATTGAGGCGGCGGTTTTGCATTGGCAAGATTTAATGAACGCTATCGGCGCGATAGACCAATTTAGAATATCACTTGAAAATCTAAGATGGAAACGATTATCAATAATTAGCCCACGAAACACTCGAAAAAACACTGAAAGGACCTGGTTCATTTTTAAATTTTGTTTCATTCCGCGTATTTCGTGGGCAACGAGTGATCATTTTCCACGCTCATGGTTCATTTTAGAAATTTAGGTATCATAAAGCAGAAATTTATGGATGGCACCCCCAGGGCTTTCAGGCCTCTCGGTTCGGTAGTACTTCACCAGAGGCGAATATCGAACAGCATCTTTTGCTTCGGACACATGGTCACCCACCAGCAAGCCCGGCAACTTGAAAACTCATTGCACTTCAGGCGGCTGCTGGCGCTCGGATGGCTTGTTCAAGTTGCCGGCGATGATTCCAATACCGATCAGAATTAATAGCGCGGGCCAATATTTGCTCCAGAGATCCCAGATATCAATATAAATAATATCGAGCTTATCCAGCCAGATCGCTGCACCAAAAAATATAAAGATACTGGCAGGGATCAGCACGCCCCAATCGCTGGGCTTGACCAAAAAAAGGGATAGAAAAGCCAGTCCCAGAATGACCGACATGATCGGCCACACATCTCGAACATACCGGTATGGCACCAAATCCCAGTTGCGCAGCACAAAAAACACCCCCATCAACAGCAGTAGCGTCCCTGGAAAGACCGCCCCCTTATTTTGTCGATTGATGACCGAACTGAAGAACATGATCCCCAGCGCTGCGAACAGAACCGGATAAATCTGATACCAGCCCAATGAAAAGTCGGTAAGCTTATTGGCCAATAACAATGCGCCAATGATGATTAAAACCACTCCTGGCCAGATGGACGATTTGCGAGTGCTCATCGCTAATTCTCCTATTGTCTGATTCCTTCTGTTATAAATTGTCCGGGTTTTCGCCCGAAATCGCTGATGTTTTCTTGATGCGGCGAGGGGCTTTCCGTTCCGGGCGATCGGCCGGTGCATTGGCGGATGCGACCGGAGCGGGCGCCATTGGCTCCTCAGGTACCGCAATCATCCAGATAAAATAGATCAGTATACCCAGGAAAAAGGACGTGGCGATGGTCAGAAATACCCAGGCGATACGCACCAGAACCGGATCCGTGTCCAAATTTTGAGCAATGCCCCCACAAACGCCGGCAATAATTTTCTCCTGCCGCGAACGATACAAACGAGTGGGCGGGCTTAGCGGCGGCTCCTTGTCCGTCGTCGCAGTCGCTATTGGTTTCTGATCCCGACGCCAGACGATGAATAGGTAGACCAGGCCAATCAGAATAATAACCACCGGCCAGAATTGATCCCAATGATAAAACCAGGGCCGAAAAAAACGCCAATGAAACGCCGGAAAAAAGAACCAATCCCCATGCCGGACCGACGGCAAAAGCAAAATCCCGATGGATACCAGGATCAGGCCCCAGTAGATTGCGGTGTTTTGCGGCTTGCGATCAGCAAAGTTTTGAGTTGGATTGTCTTTCATCACAAATAGACAGGTCACATAGAGAATGAATCCGGGCCAGAAACCGGCAAAAAACAGCGCCGCTATCCAAACGATCCGAATGACGGTTGAATCGATATTCAAATACTCGGCAAAACCACCAGCCACTCCGCCGATAATTCGATTGACTTTTGATCGATACAGGCGTCTGGGACCGATCGTGTTTTCAGGTTGGGCGTCCATGATTAAATTCATCCTTTCTGACTATTTTCCGATTTTGAGTTCACGCTATTAACGAAAGAAGCTGCGATATGTTTCGTTAGCGTCAAAACTTTATTTTAGCGGCTTTTGTTGCGCCTCACCGGTCATCGGCACAAATCGCACGGGCAGCACCGATTTTTTGGTAACCGAACCGTCTGCTTTCTTTTCGATCAAAATCAATTCCTGTTCCAGATTGCCTACTGGAATGATCAACCTCCCCCCGGCCTTCAATTGATCCACCAGTGGCTGCGGAATATGATCGGGGGCAGCGGTCACGATAATCGCATCGAATGGCGACTTAGCAGGTAGCCCGCGATAGCCATCACCGATGATCACCTGAACATTCTTATACCCCATTTTTTGTAGCAGCTCTTCGGCCCGTTTTCCCAGGGTGGGGACAATCTCGATGGTGTAGACCTCCTTGACGATTTCCGCCAGAATCGCAGCCTGATAACCGGAGCCAGTGCCAATTTCCAGCACACGCTCATTCCCCTGCAATTTCAGCGCTTCGGTCATAAATGCCACAATATAGGGCTGCGATATCGTTTGCCCCTCGCCAATGGGCAAAGGCGAGTCGAAATAGGCCTGGGCCACCAGATAATCCGGCACAAACAGATGGCGTGGCACTTTTCGCATTGCGTTAAGCACCAGCGTATCGCGAATTCCTCGCCAGGCAATCTGTTGCTGCACCATTTGATAGCGTTGCTTTGCCAATGGGTCTAAATCCTGCTGCCAACCCCGGGCAGCATCGTTGTTTGACCGGCAGTGCGCCATAACCAGCAGCATGAGCATCAGTCGGGATATTATTTTCATCGTTCCCCTCCTGCCATGAGTGCTTGAATATGCGCGGCCACGCTCCGCGCCAACGACTCCAGGTGATAACCCCCTTCCAGCAACGAAATAAGACGCCCATTGCACAGCTCATCTGCCAGATCGACCACGATCCGAGTGAGCCTGGCGTACCCCTGTTTGGTGAGTTGCATTCCAGCCAGGGGATCATTCAGATGCGCGTCGAAGCCAGCAGAAATCAAGAAAAAGTCCGGTTTGAAAAGCCGCGCCGCCGGGACCAATTGCGTTTCGAAGGCCTGAAAGTAATCGTCATTCCCGTGGCCGGCGGTTAACGGCACATTGAGAGTGCATCCCTCTCCCGGCCCGATGCCTCGTTCGATCGAGCGCCCCGTACCAGGATAATGTGGCCATTGGTGAATGCTAAAATAGAAAACAGTGGGATCATCGTAAAAGGCATTTTGCGTACCATTGCCATGGTGGACATCCCAGTCGATGATAAAAATCTTCTCGAGTTGGTATTTTCGTTGCAGGTAACGAGCCAAAATGGCGACGTTATTGAACAGACAGAATCCCATCGCTTGATTTTTTTCGGCATGATGGCCCGGCGGCCGAATCGCCGCAAAGGCATTGTCGATTTGGCGCTGCATAATTGCATCCGCCGCGGCCAGCGCCCCGCCCACCGCCAATCGAGCAATGCGATAGGATTGAACACCAATCCCCGTATCAGCATCCAGCGATGTGTCGCCCTGGGCACAGGCCTGTTCGATGAAATCGATGTACTCGGGAGTATGAATGGTAGCAATCCACTCGATCGGTGCCGGATACGGCGCAATCGGTAGTAACTGGTCGATGAGCTTCGTAGCGGTCAAATGGTCGATAATGCTTCGTAGCCGTTCCGGGCTCTCGGGATGCCAGGTGCCCGCCAGATGCAACAGGTAATCCTCATGATAGATCAACCCGGTTCGGCGAGACCTGGATTTCGTGGTTGGAGATTTCATAATTCACTCGCATTTGGTTAACCGCTACATGACTTCTGCGGATCGGCTCTGGTAGCCGAAAACCGCAACAGGTCTGTAGCACCCAGTGAATGGCTTCTTCCAGCGTAATTTTGAAGCCAGGCGAAATAAACAGCGGTTTCACCTGGTCGCGCGTTCGGACAACGGCTCCAATGCTTTTACCCCGATAAATCAAATCACTCCGACTGCCGGCGGTCGGCAGCGGCTGCTCGTACTTTCCCACCAATACGCTTTTGGCGCAACCGATGGCAGGCCGGTCGAGCAACAGCCCCAGATGCGTCGCAATTCCCAGTCCCCGTGGATGAGCCACGCCCTGGCCATCGAATAGGATGAGGTCTGGTGCCTGCTGGATTTGCTCGAATGCCATCAGCAACGCCGGAGCCTCTCGAAAGGTGAGAAAGCCCGGCACGTAGGGAAAAGTCACCACCGTCATGGCGGTCGCTTGTTCCACTACGGTCATGGCGGGAAAAGCGAACACCGTCACGGCAGCAAAACAATGTTTTCCATCACGACTGTAAGCGACATCAGCGCCAGCAACCCGATGAGGGGGCGCTGTTAGTGGTTGCAGAACTATCTTCGGTTGCAGAGCAAGTTGAATATCTTTGGCTTGATCAATGGTGACATTCCAGGGGTGGAGCTCAATTATGTACATAATCAAATCGGTATGTATGCGATTGCCCCGCGCGTTTTGCAGTGTTATGCAAGAATTCTGTTATCCCAATTCATCACTCTGGGGTTACAGTTTGACTGCGCTGGGAATACGAAAACCAATGCCCAAGCGGGCGTTTACTATGCATCTGCATTTGACGCCCACCGATAGCAAACCTACCTGAATCAACGTACCTTTCGCTTGGCCAATTAGATCAATCGGCTAATAACAGCATATAGGATGATCAGCAAAATGGCGCCGATGGAAATTCTAAAATTCCGTTTCACTCGTTTATCTAACAGTTCCAGCAATCGGGCATTTTCTTCATCATAGGTCTTTAGCAGATTCTCGAAACTGGACAGTTGACTTTCATGTTTGTCGATAAAATTTTTAATCGCCAGCGACTGTTTTTTAGATAGATCGGTTAGCTTTTTGATGGCATCTCGGGGTACAATTTCACAATCCGTCACATCCGTAAGTTCGACCTCTTTTAATTCCGCGAACGATTTGGATTCATCACCCCGATTGGGTGCTTCCAGCACCACAGGCAGTTGCGTTTCGGTGGCGCGTTGTGATTGAAATTCCCGTGAAAAATTTTCAAAACGATCGTTCATCTCATGAATCGCTTTGGAAACTCGTTCGCCCAGCAACCGGATGCCGGTGATCAGTTCTTCCCGCAATTTCTCCGGCGAAAACTGTGAGAACACGCGCATCTGTTGTTCCAGATTCCGGAGAGCAGCAACATGTGCCTCAAAGTCAACGGGAATGGCCGGCAATTGCCCCGCCTCTGGCCCGCTCGCGGCTGGAGCAGTAACTCGTTGCGCTGCCAATTCGCGCATGTCGGTCTCGAACTTCTGCTGCAAATCTTGATACAGCGTTTTCAGCTCCTGCAAATTTTGGATCAGCGTCTCTTCCAGGTGCTGAATCTGCTGATTCTGCGCCGCCTGCACTGCCTGGAATTCATTCTGAGTTCGCTGGAATTTTTCCTTTAGTTCATCCAGTTGCAAATGAACATCCGCAGAATATTTTGCCACTTCATTATTCAGTTCGATCACCTCTTCACCCAATCCATGATTCATCGGAACACCTACCTCTTCCCAGCCATCAAATCTATTCTCACTAAAAGAAGGCCATGATTTGCCAAAACTAAACCCAAATTTTTCGCGGAGCGATTCAATACCAGAAGATACAATGAACAACTATCATTTGCGTTCAAATTCTTTTTGTAAAAATAAAAAAATGGTTCACAGCATTAGTATCCGGGATTCAGTGATTCAAATACTGCGACTCGTATTCCTCCCGCTGATGTTTGCCTGGCAATTGCCATCCACCATCCGCGTCCAATTCTGATGCGAGAAAAAATGTACTAAAAAAAAAGCTCTTTGTCAATTCATTTTTTGGAGCGACCATAGAGTGCAGAATCGTAAACAACCATTTTAGCGATTAGCTGCAAAAATCCAGTAACATTTCCAGGTATTGATTAACAAATTGGTAATTCAAGCTGCAGGTCGATGGATTTGCCATCTCAATCGATCAAATGGCCGGCCTTTTTTTTCTTGGTATCAAGATAATTGATATTATAAGGATTCGGAGGCATAACAATTGGTTCGCGGCGCACAATCGAGATCCCGTTTTCTTCCAGTCCAGTTATCTTTTGCGGATTATTGGTATAAAGAACAATGGATTGTACCTGGAGCAATCGCAGCATGGCCGCAGCAAGTTCATAGGTGCGCAGATCATCCGGAAAGCCCAGCGCCTCGTTAGCTTCCACGGTATCCAATCCTTGCTCCTGCAAATGATAGGCTCGAATTTTATTGGCCAGACCAATCCCGCGACCTTCCTGTTTGAGGTATAATAACACCGCGCACCGGAGTTGCCCAAAAGTCCTCAATGCGTGTTCCAATTGGTCCCGGCAATCACAGCGTAATGAACCAAAAATATCGCCAGTTTGGCACTGCGAATGCACCCGCACCGGAACCTCCGTAGCATTCACCAGATCCCCGCGTGTAATCGCCAGATGTTCTTCGCCATCACGACTGTTTTCAAAAATGGCAATATCGAATTCCCCATATCGTGTCGGCAGGTGGGCGCGTGACACCAACGCCACACAAACACTGTCATCCGCGCAATAGCCGCCTTTGGCTTGACAATAATAACGCGGCGAAATCAGCTTCCCCTCTCGCTCCAACTGTTTGATCAATTCATTTCGATTTCCCACAAATCGACATGCTCGACTAATTTTTGCTCTATCTTCGTTCACTTGCAATCTCTCCATCTATTTTCAACCATTCTATTCCAATTCCACCACGGTCATTCCCGTGTCTCCCATATTCCAGCGGGCAAACCCCTTGCTTTTTACCCGCCGATGCTGCTCCAAAAATTCATGAATTGCTTTTTTTAGCGCGCCGGTCCCTTTGCCATGAATGATATAAATTTGCTCCCATCCGGCCAGAATCGCTTCATCCAAAAACTTATCCACTGCCATCACCGCTTCTTCAACTCTCAGACCACGCACATCAATTTCGTTGCTGCCTAATTTTTCATAATTCAATTGAATCGAGGTAGCCGAGGTCTTTTTCGGCGCTGGACTGAGCGCAAGTTCCTCCATTGGCACTTTCACTTTCATGTCATTGGTCTGCAATAGCACGCGGCGTTCAGCATCGGGGGCTGACAACACCGTACCATGCACGCGGTAGGTCGGCCAATATACTTCCTGCCCGATTTCCACCTGCTCCAGCGCTGCCGATCGCTCCTCCTCCGCAACAATGCCACGCTGACTGGCCATTCTGGCCTCCGCTTCATCGAGCGCGGCCTGTTGTTGCTTCAATTGTTCTTGTGCCGCCTTGATCGCTTCACGGCTGGCCTGTTGCTCGCGAATGTCCCGAATCACCTGCTCCACGGTTTTCTTGGCTTGCCGCAGCAGTTGCTGGGATTCATCGATGGCTTGCTGCTTCCATTTTCGTTCTTCGCTCTTCAACTCATCGTACTTTTGCCGATACAACTTCATTAAGCCATCCAATTGACTTTGTTTAATGGAGAGCTCAGCGGTCAACTTGCGGTAGTTCTGGGTACGGTTTTCCAGATCTTCCAGCAGCGCCTCAAACCGATTTTTCTTGCTGCCCACCAGCTCTTGCACCCGAGCGATGATAGCTTCAGGAATGCCCCAGCGCCGGGCAATTTCCGAGGCATAACTCGAACCGGGAATGCCTAACTGAAAATGATAGGTCGGCTGCAAGGTCTCCCGATCAAATTCCATCGAGCCATTTTCCACGGCCGGCGTCTCATGGGCAAACACCTTCAGCGCGCCCAGATGTGTCGAAACCACGGTGAGGCAACCAAGAGCAGTGAGTTTCTCGAGAATGGCAATGGCCAGCGCCGCCCCCTCATCAGGATCGGTCCCTGCACCAATCTCATCGATCAACACCAGGTCGCCGGTCTCTGCCTGCTCCACAATCTCGCGCAATTGAGCCACATGCGATGAAAAGGTCGACAGATCATTTTCGATAGATTGTTGATCGCCGATGGCAGCAAAGATCTGTCGGAAGACGGCCACATCCGAACTGGCATCAGCCGGAATATGCAACCCACAGGCAGTCATCAAGCATAATAATCCAATAGTCTTCAACGCGACGGTCTTGCCCCCGGCATTGGGTCCGCTGATGACCAGCGTTCGAAAATTTTCGCCAATCTGTAAGCTGAACGGAATCACGGGCCGGCCGTCGCGACGCAGCATCAGCAACGGGTGCTTGCCCTGGATGATGTCCAGCCGATTCCGGGAATTGACAGCCGGTTCATTGCCTTGCATTGCTTGCGACAGCCGCGCCTTGGCATAAATAAAATCCAATTGCCCCAGGCCGCGCACGGTGGCCTCCAGTTGCATCAAATGTTCGCGAATCAGATCCGTCAATCCCTTCAGAATCACTTCGATTTCCCGCCGCTCCTCCATTCGCAATGCTCGGATCTGATTGTTCCATTCCAAGGTTGTCAGCGGTTCCATAAACAAGGTCGAACCAGTGGCAGATTGATCGTGGATGACACCCGGCACTTTATTGCGGAACTCATCTTTGACCATCAGGACCAGCCGGCCTTCTCGCACCGCAATCAAATTCTCCTGCAGATAGCCCTTGCGCGATAGTTCGGCAGACAACTGCTCCATCTTTTTCCGGATCTGCTGTTCCGTGGCAGCAATGGTGCGACGGATTCGGTGGAGGTTGGAACTGGCATGGTCAAAAATTTCATAACTGGCGGTATCGATGCAGCGACTGATTTCCTTTTCGATGGTTCTGAATGAGTGTATGTGCGTGGCTATCTGCGCCAGGCGAGGATATTTTTCGCTGCGGTCCTGAAAATAAAAATGTATCTTCCGAGCCACCTCCAGGGTACGGAGCACACGAGCAAATTCCTCGGGTAACAAAAAGCTACCCTGAACCTGTGCCTTTTTCAAAGCGGGAGTGATATCTTCCAATCCTGGCAGCGGAAACGGATCGTCAAATTCAAGGATATTTTTCAATTCCGTTACGGCAGCTAATCTGAGCTTGATTTCATCTAAATCGGCAAGCGGTTCCAATTGGAGGACATGCGCCTGACCCAGGGAGGAAAGGGTCAGGTGACTCAATTGCTCCAGAATTTTATCAAATTCCAATGTCGAAAAAATATTCGTGTTCAAAATAAACTACCATAATTATTTCGGTCGATAAAAATCCAATAGATCATCCGCCTCCCCCCGGCTCTCGGCAGTGTAACCCGAAAAGCTCTCGTCCAATTCTTGATAAAATGGTTTATAGCTATCAGGAATGAAAAGCTTGGCCACGCTATAAACCAACGGCAGCACTCTGCGCATTGGATTGAACAACTCGGATTGCCGAATATCATTTCGGATGAACGAAGAAAAAGTGGCCAGCGAAAGCAGCGCCGTACACAAGCTCACCACCACTGCGCCCTTCACCAACCCCAGCGCAATTCCTGCGAAACGATCCAGCTCGCCCAGAGTCATGGAAAACTTAACTGCGGTAATAAATTTGGTCGAGAGATATTTAAAACCAAGCACGCTTGCGGTAAAAATAGCAATGAATGAAACAATAGCGATCAAGACGGGGGAAGTTTTCACTGCGCCGAAGAGAAACAGTGATAAATTAGACATGAACCGTGTCGCTAAAACCAATCCCAGTATAATTCCCATGGCTCGCGTGACCTCAGGCAGAAAACCATTCTTGTAGCCTTTGTACATAAAAAAACACATTGTGGCAATGATCAATAGATCAATATATGCAATCGCAGCCTGTATCATACTCTCGATCCCAATACTCCTCTAATAAAAAAGCGAATAAAGCGCCTCTGACCTTATCCACTTTTTTTAAACACCATAATTTTTTCGAACTCTTCGCGTCCAATCAAGCCAATTTTGCGCGCACCAGTTCCTGGACCTTTTTGCCATCCACCCGGCCCTTCAACGTTTTCATGACCTCAGCCATTACCCGGCCCAGATCCTTCATGCTCGTGGCACCGATACTGGCAATGACTTCGGCCACCTTCTGCTCGACTTCAGCATCGGACAATTGTTGTGGCAAATATTGCTGGATGATGGCCAATTCCTCTCGCTCGCGTTCGGCCAGATCCGGTCGCTTGCCCGCCTCAAAGGCCTCGATGGATTCCTTGCGCTTTTTGGCGGCGTTCAGTAGCACCGCAATTTCCTCTTCGGGCGTCAATTCCTTTCCTGAATCAATTCTGGCATTTTTCAACTGCGAAAGCAACAAACGCAGCGTGTTAAGCCGGACTTTGTCCTGAGCTTTCAGCGCTTGTTTCATGTCTTCGGTAATCTGCTGCAAAATTGACATGCTCAATCCTCCACCATTGAAATTTTTCAGCCATGCATACGATTCAGGAAAGGATTTTCGCCAGGCGTTTCGCCAATTACCCATTTCCCAACATCGCCGATTTGCTACTGGAATTTTACATATTTTCCATCATTTGCAGCTTGCGCATTTTGCGTTTGGCGGCGTTCATTTTTCGTTTCCGACGTTCGCTTGGTTTTTCAAAGTGCTGATGCTTTTTGATTTCAGACATCAGACCAGCCTTTTCACAAGCTTTGGTAAATCGGCGGAAAGCTTTTTCAAAATTTTCATTCTCTCGCACCTTAACGCTGGGCATTAAATCCAAACCTCCTCTCGTCATGATTTTTGAGGTAATTTAAATTAGGGCAAATATAAAAAATCAAATGCATAAAATCAAGCTATTTTTGTGCTTTTTTATAGTAGCTGACGATTTTCAACCTACGCAATTACCGCACCACAATGATCAGGTGAATTCATAGAGTCTACAATGGACAAAAGAGAAATTCGCAGCTCACCGGTAGACCTTCATATCAGCAGCAAGCAGTCGGCTTAGCCACCCTATCTGCGGTAGGCGATTGCCAATCCAAATTTTTAATTTTGATTGGAATCTTTTAGCACTTTTCTGATCCTCTATTTTCACTCATCACAATTATGATTCCACCAATACTTCGGCGCAAAAAAATTCCCGAAAAGCAGTGTCCTTCGCGGGGTCAATCATCCTGTTTCCTTACAGTCATCGGCCATGTCAACGTTAACGCAATGACTGTATCAAAAAAAATAGCAAGCCTTACTGCCTAAAAATTCCGAGAATCACCATCTTCGTCAGTATATTTAATCAGGTTTAGGATTAGCAGAACCTAATTGGGATGGGTTTGCAGCTCGTCTAAATCGTGCGCGCGAAAACAGCGACATCGACGCCACCCAACGTGCGCACATTGCAGCAGGATGTTTTTCCCGCTGATAATGATCGGCCATCGAACCGATGAAATCGATCACAGAAAGCCGCCCAGGGTCTTGCCGTTTGGCGGATCACTGGTGTCTTGAGCATGCTACCACCAAATTCGCCGGTCATCATCTTCGACCCGTTGCCAGATGACGGCAATTTCGACCGTTTGATAACATAAGTAGAGGAGATGCCATGTTCCGACATCTATTCGTTCTCCTGTTCATGATACAGATTTCGAGTACCATGCTGGTCGGGCAAACCAGTGAACCGGCTTCCGAACCACAAAAGGTGCTAATTGTGCCTCAGGGGCAGAGTCGCACCTTTATGTTCACCAACAAGCTGGGGCTATTCTATTATGGCGAAACCAGCCAACCCAATACCTCACCGTTTCATGGGCTAAGCTATCTAACTCGCAAATATCTGGCTGATTATTTTATTGAGATCGCTGGCGAGGAACTTCATCGCAACAAAGCCGAAGTGCACATGCTGGGCAATAAATTGATTCGCTTCTTTGCCAATCCTGAACTGGAAGAAGAAGTGTCCATTGTCGATTCATTACCGGCGATGATCGTCAAGATACGATCGAAACAGAAAACCCCGGCCAGCATCGGCACACAGATCGTTGAGGGAACTCAGGCCGATTATATCATCGAATGGGCCGCAGCCGAGAAGATGCTCCAGATCTCGAAGAAGCATCAATTGGTGCGCAATGATGATAAAAATTATCCAGCCTGGCTCGGCATCTACACCTACCCCGACGGCGAATACATCCCCGCGGAAATCGACACAGCACCATCGAAAAGCCAAACCGCTCGCCTAAAAAGCTTTTGTCCCGGTGAAATCAATGTCTATCTCGAAAGTGAAGTTATTATCTTCTTCATCATCGGCGAGAGCAAAAGCGATCTGTTGAAGATCCGAAATCGCTTGCTGAAAAATATGAATATCGAATTAAAGAAACCGAGTTCTCAAGTCGAAGGCGTGCGACAGGCATAGTTGCCGATAGAACGGCAGCCTTTGTTTCGGCAGCCGGGTTACTGGCCGATCCGCACCAGGCGACGCCGCCAACCCAACAAGCAAATCGCGGCAAGCTGACAGCAGCTACAATACCTGCTTCATAAAGCGCAACAACCTGGGCGCATAGATTATCAATCGGAGCCTTACCTTCCAATACTTGCGCCGATCGAACGCTCGTACCACCTTAAGATAGCTGTTTACCAGCGGCTTGATGTCGCCAATTCTTCGGGGCAGCAATTCAAGATTGATCACACCCTGGAAATTTTGACGTTTTAGCGTCGCTAATATTTCATCGATCGGCAATTCTCCGGCCAAGCCAAAGGGCATGTGAGCATCGTAGCCCTGGCGACAGTCCGAAAGATGAATGAATTGGATCTGGCCATTGGTTTGGTGAAGAAAGGCTACCGGATTTCCGCCCTGGAGAAAATAGTGTGGCGCATCGAAGCACTGTCCAATCAATTTTTCCCCCAGAACCTGCTGCGCCTGCTGGAAGAAGCGCTCGAATTTTAGTTGCGACCAGCTCTGAATATTTTCCAATACGATAGGCGGCCGTAACTTCTTTAAATTTGCGAGCAAATAGCCGATGGCATCGGCTTCGCTCATCGTCGCCGTGGGAAATTCCGGAGGATGAGAGAGGCAATAATAAATATTGAGTTCTTGATGGTGGCGATTGATCAATTGCGTCAGTTTTTCAATATCCGCAGCACGATCCTGACATGAAAAATCGTACCCGGCATCATGGCGATTGGGCAAATGAAAACCGGTTTGAATGCCATCCACATGCGCCAAAAACGCCGGCAGGTCTTCAAATACGGCTTTCGTAATTTCCACGAATTCCACGCCCATCTTGCGGACAATCATCAATAATGCTGCGGCTGGAATGCCTTTGAATTTATCCACTGTAATGCCAACGAGCAAGCCATTTGCTTTATTCATCTTATTCCTGGGTTCGTAAGTCCTGACAGTTCATTTTCATTTGCGAGAAAGGTGGCGTAATATACTTCCTTTATGATTCAAAATCAAGCTTATTATTCTGGCAACCATTAAAATTGCTTAACGACATTTTTTTTGCTTGATATTGAACCAATTTTTTGATAAGTTGCCCCCACTTTCCATTAACAGGAGTTCCAGATGCGTAATTTCCATTTAGTCAATCATCCGCTGGCCGTCGACAAAGTGACCCGACTGCGGGACAAGCATGCCAGCACCGCGTCGTTCCGACACTTGATCCAAGAGCTGTCAATGATTCTGGCCGTGGAAGCCACCTCTCATTGTCGATTGAGCGCCATTGAGCTCGAAACACCGCTGGAAAAAACGGTCGGCAAAATTATTGCTCACCACATCAGCCTGATCCCGATCCTGCGCGCTGGGCTGGGGATGACTCAGGCGTTTCTCAATTTGATACCTGATGCGCAGGTGGGCTATCTGGGCGTGGCTCGCAATGAAACGACGCTGCAGCCGCAGGCCTATTATGAGAAACTGCCACCGCAATTGGACCAGGCAGAGGTTTTTGTACTCGATCCCATGCTGGCCACCGGGGGCAGTGCCGACTATTGCCTATCGCTGATCAAAGAACATGGCGGAAAAAACATCACCCTGGTAACGATTATTTCTGCGCCGGAAGGGGTTCATCTGATCAGCCAGAAGCATCCCGAGGTAAAAATCTTCACCGCCAGTCTGGATCGAGAATTGAATAAACATGGTTACATTTTGCCAGGCTTGGGCGATGCCGGCGATCGGTTAAATGGAACCGTTTGATTTTAGATTTTAGATTTTAGATTTATGATTTACAATTTTAGAATTGGGTGAAGTGGATTGAGGTGGGTGAATGAAAATGACATCAAAAAATTCTGTGGGAAATCGTTCCGCCAGCAGGCAGACCGCTCCGCCAACTGGCGGACGATGCTGTGGGAGAAAATTCTTTGACGGTTTAAGCCAGCCGCACCTTTTTAAAGTAATCACGCCAGTTTTGTATTTGATTTTGCCGATTATATTTCTTTTTGCTGAAACATCCCTCGGACAGACCTGGCTCGATACCAGAACCGATAGCTTGATTCGATCTGGCATCGGATTATCCATTCAACATGATTATTCACGCGCCGAATCAATTTTCCAGCAATTGATACGAGATCATCCCGATCATCCCCTCGGCTATTTTTTTATGGCCGCCACGATTCAGGCGAAAATGATGGACTACGAATCCGATCAGTGGCGCCAGGATTTTCATCACTATATTCGATTGGCAATTGGCGCCGCCCAGAGAAACGCAGCAGCCAACCCGGAGCCCGAGCTCTGGTCCATGTTTTATCATGGCAGCGCGTTGTGTTATTTAGCGTTTTATGAGGGACGAAGCGGCAATTATCTGAACGCGATCAGCCACGGATTGGCTGGTATCTCAATTCTAAAAAAGATCATCACAGTCGAACCGGAATTTTATGATGCCTATTTTGGGATCGGCTCCTATCAATACTGGCGCAGCCAGAAAACCAGATTGATCAATTGGCTGCCCCTGGTTTCAGACGATCGAGCCGAAGGCATCCGAAGGGTTCGGCAGGCAATCGAACAGGGGAAATATACGCAATATGCCGCCATGAATGAGCTGATCTGGATCTTATTGGATGCGGGCCAGGCAGAGGAGGCTTATGGTTGGGCTTTGATCGGGCTGGGAAAATTCCCCCAGAGCCGTTTTTTTCTCTGGGGGGCGGCCAAGAGTGCGCTGGCGCTGGAAAACTATTCCGCTGCCGCTGATCATTTCCAACAATTGCTCGCCTCGATCATCACTTCGCCGGTGGATAACGAGTACAATGAATATATCTGCCGGGTGAAGCTGGCGCACTGCTTCGAAAAGCTGGGCCGATGGGCGGAGGCGCAAGCGCAAATCGCCATCACCGAATCGCTCCCGCTTTCCGCTGAGCTGGAACAGAAATTAAAGAAACAGCGGGCAGAACTGATCCAGCTTAAAGCCAGACTGACGGCTCTAATTCAAGCCGATTTGCCAGCCGACTCATCAGTTACCAAACATAAGTTTGCAGATAAACAGCGCGGCCAGCACGCCCGCCAGGTCACCCAGTAGCCCGCCGGGAATAGCGTGCCGCGTCTTTTTGATCCCTACGGCGCCAAAATAGACCGCCACCACATAAAATGTGGTTTCGGAACTGCCATATAGCGTGGATGCCAGCCGGCCGATGAAGGAATCGGGCCCATGTGTTTTCATCAACTCAGTGACAATCCCCAGCGTACCGCTGCCGGACAATGGCCGCATGAGCACGACAGGTAGCGTCTCCGGCGGCAGACCAATGAGATTGGTCAACGGTGAGATCAACTTCACGAAAATATCCATTGCCCCCGATGCGCGAAACATACCGATCGCCACCAGGATCGCCACCAGATAGGGAATTATCTTCACAGCCACCTCGAATCCGCCTTTGGCGCCTTCAACAAATGTTTCATAGACTTTGACTTTATTTTTGAGGGCAATGATCGGGATGATGAACAGCAAAACCGGGATCGCCCAGATCGAGAGATATCGGATAAATTGCTCGAACATCTATTTCTCCTCCGCTGAATTTGGTTGAGTTGCCGTTGGCGACGCCACCTCATCTGCCGCGGCATTTTTAATTTTGAACATCGGTAGTCGCTGCAATATTTTCGTAGCGATAACTGCAAAAATGGTGGCACAACCCGAGCCGAAAATTGTGGTGCCAATAATTTCGGCGGGATTCTGGGAACCAAGGGATACCCGAATACCAATAATAGTCGCCGGGATCAGCGTCAGGCTGGCCGTATTCAGCGCCAGAAAGGTCGCCATCGAGTTCGACGCAGTATCTTTGACTGGATTGATTTTCTGCAGCTCTTCCATCGCCTTAAGCCCCAGCGGCGTGGCAGCGTTGGATAATCCCAACCAATTGGCAGCAATATTAAGAATCATCGCCCCCACGGCTGGATGATCGGGAGGGATCTCAGGCCACAGCCGCCGACTGATTGGTTTGATGCCCCGGGCCAGCAGCTTTACCAGACCCGCCTCATTCGCTATATTCATAATCCCCAGCCACAGCGCCATGATGCCGATGAGGTCAATGGCAATTTTCACCCCGATGTTCGCATAATCGAACGCTGCTTTGGTTACTGCGTCAATGCGGCCGTTGATAGCACCAACAATTAGAGCAATCACCATCAAAAATAGCCAGATCCAGTTGAGCATGAATGGTTCTCCTATTTTGATTGAGTACGAAGTTAGTTTGCTGAAGAATGAATGCCATAAGGTATCATTTTTTTTGATAGAGTCAAGTGTTTTTTAGACGGAGTCGAGCTTCATGCAATATAAATTTTAATTTTGCTCAGATGTTGACACAGTGATGATTTTCAACGCTATTGCTGGAATCATCATTTTGGGTTTCAAAAATCTTCTTGCTTTTTATCCTAAATCAGAATAACTTAAGGAAAGAACAAGTTAGGAGAGATGGACTCACTTCGGAAGTGGAGTCCATCTCTCAACTCATTCAAACTGAAAGACAACATGACAAAAATTACCAAAGAATTCATTCAACAACTAAAACATTCTCTCGGCCCTAAATATGTTTACACGGATACTGAAATCTTAGAAGCCTACAACTTCGACGGCACCGAATACCGCTACCTGCCCGATGTGGTGGTCGAGCCAGAAACGACGGAGCAAATTTCAGAGCTGATGAAATTGGCTTCGGCGTATCGGGTGCCAGTCGTGCCCAGAGGTGCGGCGACGGGTTTGAGCGGCGGCGCGCTGGCAATTCAAGGGGGAGTGGTGCTGTCGTTGTTGCGGATGGATAAGATTTTAGAAATCGATGAGATCAATATGATTGTGGTGGTTCAGCCTGGCGTGATCAATCTGCATCTGCACGAGGCCGTGGAAGCCAGGGGGCTGTACTATCCGCCTGATCCAGCCAGCTATGAGACCTCTTCGATTGGGGGGAATATTGCCGAAGATGCTGGCGGGCCGCATTGTTACAAGTATGGTACCACCCGAGATTATGTGCTGGGATTAAAAGTCGTTCTGCCCGATGGGACGATTTTGAATACGGGCGTGAAAACCCGCAAAGGCGTGGTCGGTTATGATTTGACCAATTTGATTATCGGCTCGGAGGGGACGCTGGCTATCGTAACCGAGGCGACATTGAGGCTGATTCCTATCCCAGCGAAAATAGTAACATTGCTGGCCTTTTTTCCTGACACAAATTCACTGGTTCATAGCCTGTCTGGCATGACGAAAAGCCGAATCGTACCTGCCGCTCTGGAGTTTTTAGATCCCGCCTGCGTGGGATTGATTCGAGGAAAAATCGGGATCAATCTGCCGCAGGAGAGTTCTTCGCTGCTGATCATCGATCTGGATGGGGAGCCCGAGGAATTGGATCGGCAGCTCGAAATCGTGGGAGAAATCTGTCTGAATGCGGGGGCGCTGGATGTGCTGATCGCCGAGGGATCAGAGCGGAGAAAGGGACTCTGGGAGGTGCGACGCAAGCTGCGGGATTTGATCAAAGAGGGCAATCAGTTCAAACGGGCTGAGGATGTGACGGTGCCGATCAGCCAGATACCAGAGTTGATCATTGCCTGTGAAAATATATCGAAAAAATTGGGACTGGATAATTACAATTTCGGTCATCTGGGCGATGGCAATGTGCATGTGAATCTGACCCATCGAGAAAAAAATGAACCGATTATCAAGCTGGGTGAAAAAGCAGCAGAGGAGATTTTTAAAGTCGTGCTGCAGTTGGGCGGGACAATTTCGGGCGAGCATGGGATCGGGATTACCAAGCAGCCGTTTTTGGGGCTGGAGCTATCCCGGCGGTCCATTGAATTGCAGCGAGCGATCAAACGGGTGTTCGATCCGTTGAACATTCTGAATCCAGGGAAAATATTTCCTGCCGCGGATGCCGTCGATGGCAGTCATTCGATCACATCTGAAAAATCGAAAAACTGATCGGTTACTGGCTTAGCAGAGCGGCATGAGTCACTGAAATTTCGTTAATACCAACTTAGTACGCGGCCGGTCAGTCCCCTGTTTTGGACAACAACCAATTGGTGTGCCTCCGAAAAGCCAACACCAGCTTCCCGCTGGTCGAATAAATCTCAGCTAACTTCAACATCCATTTCGCCAATAAGCTGCTTGCGTTACCGAATTCTCGACGTTTGGGATGGCCACCAATTAGGCGCGTTTCCCTAATCGAGCAAGCGCTTATCAATTGCACCTGGCTCCATCGGTCGAAAGCCAGGAATGGATGCGCGATTTTGGCGTTCGAAAGCGATCGGTACGCTTTCAAGTGATAATTAAAGCAGGAAGCCCTTGATAAACAAGCTGAAAATGACGGAAATAATTAGCACCGCCAGATAAATAAGCAATTGTTTGGTTGTTGGCCGGGATCGAACGGCCTTGCTGGCAATCCAACCACGGTAACCACATTTGTGGCACCGATAGGGCTGCTGCCGGAAAAGTCGTTTTCGGATTTTTTCATAATAGCCCCGAGTATGGGATTTATGAAATGAATATTCGCCGCATCGGGGGCATGGATTCATAGAGGGCATGTGTTTTCCCCTTGTTGTCGTTCATGGTATTCATTGCCAAAAACTGTGGCCTCTAAGGTTCCTCAGCCGCAGAGGAGCCCTGGAAGCGATGACTTCTGAGAACCAGGGGCTCCTTGATCAATCCACCGACTCGTCATTGGCAGCGGTTCCCTGTTCGCTGGCACTGGCTGCCTCGGCCTCGGCTTCTTCGATCAATTGATCGTAATCCTCCCCCATTTCATCACCCAATTCTCGGCCCATCTTCTTCATAAAGCGAACCATGCTTTTCGGGTCATTTTCATCCAAATCGCCCCATTTCGATGGATCCGCCAGACTTTCAAGCCGGCTCTCCTCAGAGCGGACAGCAGCAAACCGGGACATAATCCGCCGCAGTTCCTGACTCCCGCAGCGATTGCAGGTGGGCGAAAATTGCTGGTTCAGGAAAACCAAAAAGCTATTTTTTCTGCCACATTGCTGACAGACATATTCGTAGATTGGCACCGTTCAAACTCCTTGACTAAATCGTGTATGGACGTTCTTTTCTCAACATCTGCCATTAATATAACCAAAAAGGGGTCAAAATGCAATTGAAATGATGGCCATGCCCGGTGAATTTTTGTTAATAAACCACCCGGACAATGGATGCCGAAACTAACGCGCCCAGGAGGGATATTCATCGGTATGTTTGGAGAACGTCACCTGGCAGAGGCTGTCGCCAGCATTGGTAACCATAAACAGATGTGAGCCGCGCGAAAACAAAATGTGGCGGTCATCTGGTGACCAGGCCGGATGCCAATCCCAGGCGCCGGTTGTCAGCCGTCGGGCCGTTCTGGTTTCAAAGCAAAAAAGCCAGATTTCATCGTATGTGCTCCGATAGGATTTGACAAAAACCAGGAAACGATCATCATGCGAAATCGCGGGATGCTTGAAGATCACATCGGCAGACGATAGTTCATCGGCATAAATTTTCTCTGGCGACAATGCGAACAGATCCAGTTCATAGAAAGCAGGATGAAATATCGAGTCAGTACTGGCAAAAACCAGCCGTTGGTTGTCCGAGAACCAGGCCGGCCGGGTGCGAGTCACTTCATCCACTGCGACCAAAAAATAGGCCGAATCTTGCTCCAGATTTACCAGCCAGAGCGACGATTGTTTATTACGATTCGACCAGAAGGCAATGCGCTGGCCGTCGGGCGCCCAGGCACCAAAACTATCGTCCTCTTCCGATGGGGCGACATTGCGGAGCGCTAAAGTGGCAATATCCAGAACATACAGTTGCCAGACGTAGCGATTGAGCTGGGCTTTGAACACAAAATTGGCAAATAGGATTCGTGTCCCATCGGGAGCCAAACTGAGGTTGGTAGGCACGAGCAGTTCCGTAAAGGCAATGTCCCGCAGGGTTCTGCGTTGGGCATCCAGCAGCATGAAATAGTACTGCTGTGGCTGATCTTTCAAGGCCCGGCGAAAGGCTATGGTGCCGGATAATTGGTCAAAGGGAACTTGCGCCAATTCCTTCGTGGGAACCAGAGCTGGTGCCGTGGGCGACTGAACGCAGCGCATCAGGCCCAGGCTGCTTCCGAGCCATAGCCAGCCGATGATGGATAAACATGAGATTGGTTTCATCGGAATTGTCATCGGTTTATCCAGGTGGTGATCGATTCGCTGACATTAGCCAGTCGATCGATCTTCCTTAATTAAATTTTAAAAACCACGGCGCTCCTGTCGGGATTGCTTGCGTGCAAAGTAGACATAGATCGGTAAGCCACTCCCAATCAGGATGGCCGCGGACAGAACTCCGCCCAGCGGATAGGCCACAAAGGTACCGTAGGCCAGATAGAACTGCGTCAAAATCGCCAGCGCTGCCATCAACCACCAGAGAGGCGCCCGAAATGTTGGCTGATACTCGGCCTGACGCCGCAATTTGAACAACGCCAGATAAACCAGGGCATTCTGTAGCAAATAGGAAAGGGTAAAATAGCCCAGCAGATTTTCAATATTGCCCACCAACAGCAGGCCGATCGCCAGCCCCGATTGCAACAGAATCGAATAGTCTGGCGTGTGGTAGCGCGGATGCACATGGGCAAAGATCCCAAAGAACAGACCATCGCGGGCGATGGCATATTCAATGCGCGGCTGCACCATGATGCAGGCACTGGCAGCACCAATCATCGAAATAAAGGCAGCAATGGCTAAAAATGCTGCCGCAAATCTGGCAAAAAACGGCAGATATTCAAAGGGATTGGCAAACGAGCCGACATAGCCCACCAGCTTTTCCTGCGGCACAATCGCGCTGGTGGCCAATACAATCAAGGTGTAGGCGACGGTAATGCCCAGCGCCGCGCCAATCAAGGCCCGGGGGAGATTCTTGCGCGGGTCTTTGATTTCGCCGGCCATGTATAATACGTTCGGAAAGCCGGCGTAGGACCAGGTGGTGGCCGCGATGCCAGCTACCAGCAGCGTCCAGATGCCCCTGGACGAGCCTTCGCTTGACGGCATGAAAAATAAGTTCCCGGACTGCAAATGAAATAAGCCAACCACTGCCAGCAAGACGAGCGGCGAAATTTTAGCGAGGGTCAAAACTATCTGCACATTGCCCCCTTGCTGCACATCCCGATAGTGAATATAGGTAAGAATGATAATGAGAGCCGCAGCAAATAATTTAGCGGTCAGGCCGTGCTCCAGCGGCGGATAAAAGATTTTTAACGCTGCGCTGGCACTCAGGGCGATGATCGTAATCGAAGGCGTATCGCTGGTCCAGAAAACGGTCCAGACATACAGAAAGGCGAAGGGTTTGCTGCCAGCCTTTCGCAGATAGAGGTAACCAAAGCCTTCCTCCGGATAAGCCGTTGCCATTTCCGCCAGGATCAGAATTTGCGGTATCCAGATGATGCCACCGATGAACCAGGCCAGAATGGCCAGGCCGGGGCTACCGGTTTCGCGTGCCACAATGGGAATCGTGATAAAGACACCGGAGCCGATCACGGTCCCCACGATGATGGCCAGCACATGGGGCAGATTCAGTTTTCGAGTGAGCTCGGCGATTTGATTTTCCTCCACATTTTTAGTCGCCAGGTTACGAGTCCCTCATCAACGCGGCTGGATTTTTAATTTCAGGTCTCGGGGGTTGCCTGAGGGAGTTGATCCAAAATCATCTCGGCGGCTTTCATGGCCGCTTGTTGACGCACTTCGTCCCGGCTACCAGCGAATAGATATTTTTGGATGATGCATTGTTCCGCAATTGCAATGCCAATAAAAACGGTCCCCACGGGTTTCTCCGGCGTGCCCCCGGATGGGCCGGCAATGCCGCTCACCGCCACGGCCAGCTTAGCACCCGTCGCCGATCGAATCCCCAGCAGCATTTCGGCCACAGTCGGTTCGCTCACCGCACCAAAATGCTCCAGCGTCTCCGGTCGCACGCCGAGCCATTTTATTTTCATGGCATTGCTGTAAGAGACGACCCCACCAATGAAAACCTCGGACGAGCCGGGCACATCGGTGATCAGCTTGGCGATTAGTCCGCCAGTACAGGATTCGGCAGTGGCAATGGTTAACTTCTGCCGGATCAACAGGTTTATTAGGTGATGATAACGGTTCATTTTATCCAAACAAGATTTCAATATCTTCTCTGGTAATTGCTTTGAAAAAACTGCTATCGGTGGTGATCAGTTGGGAAACCAGCTTTCGCTTCTGGGCTTGCAATTGCAATATCTTTTCCTCGATTGTGTCTTTGGTGATGAATTTATAAACAAAGACCTTCTTATCCTGACCGATGCGATGCACTCGGTCGGTAGCTTGCATCTCCACGGCTGGATTCCACCAGGGATCATAGTGAATCACATAATCGGCTGCCGTTAAATTCACACCGGTCCCTCCCGCGCGCAAACTGATCAAAAAAACTGGCACGTTTTCATCCTGCTGAAAACGTCCGATGCATTGCTCCCGATTCCTGGTCCGACCATCCAGATATTCATAAGCCACCTGTCGCTGATCCAGGTATTCGCGAATAATGGTCAGCATTTTTACGAATTGGGAAAAGATGAGCACCTTGTGTTTCTCGGCGAGAATATCCTCCATTGCCTCCTGGAGGGCATCGAATTTGCCTGAAGTGTCTCGGACGTCTTTATCCACCAAATGGGGATGGCAGGCAATCAGTCGTAGCCGGGTCAATCCTTCCAGCACTCGCAGCCGTGACCGATCCAATCCCACTTCGTCAATCTGTTTCAGAATCAGTGCCCGATAGTAGTTGCGCCAGTGATGATAGAGCTGGCTTTGCCCTTCGCTCATGTGGCAGTAGGAAATTTGCTCGACCTTGGCCGGCAACTCCGAGGCCACCTGATCTTTGGTCCGTCGCAGGATAAACGGGAAAATCAGTCGGCGGAGTTGCTCGGCAGTGACCTCATTTTGTTGCTTCTCAATTTCCGATGCGAACGCCTTTTTAAAATAATTCGCCGAGCCCAGCAGCCCGGGATTCAAGAAGGAGAATAGCGACCACAGCTCGCTGGTATTATTCTCGATGGGCGTTCCTGTCAGTGCCAGTCGATAATTGGATTGCAGAAGTCGTATCGATCGGGCTGTCAAAGACAGTGGATTCTTCATTTTCTGGGATTCATCCACAATCACATAATGAAATCGGTACTGTGACAACAAACGGATATCCCGCACGACAATGCCATAGCTGGTGAGAATAATATCATATTTATCAAATTCTGAAGGATCTTTAATGCGGTCGAGACCGGTATAATTTAACACCCGCAACTGCGGCGCAAATTTCTCGACCTCATGCTCCCAGTTAAAAATGACCGAGGTTGGGGAAACGATCAACGACGGCCTGGCCACCTGTTTCTGTTTTTCATTCAACAACAAGGCCAGGGCCTGCACCGTCTTGCCCAGCCCCATATCATCGGCCAGACAGCCGCCAAACGAAAAATCCTGCAAAAAATAGAGCCAATCATACCCCGCCTTCTGATAGTCCCGAAGCGTCCCCTGGAAGTGTTCTGGTAGCGAGGCGGGAGCGATCGTTTCAAAACGACGGAGCCGCTGCAATTGCGTATCCAGCCGCTCGTCCGTTTCCACCTGATGGGCGCGCTCCAGCATCAGATCGATCAGCGTTAGATGATACTTTGACAGCCGAACCTTTTTCTCCTCCAGCTTGCCAAAATTGAACAGATGCTCGAATTTAACGAACCAATCCTCAGGCAACGCCGCCAGACTCCCATCCACCAGTCGGACATAGCGCGTTTTCTTTTGCAATGCCCGGCGTAGTTCATGCAGCGACAGTTCAATGCCATCAAAATCAATCGCTACCTTCAGATCAAACCAGTCGATTTGCGAACTGAGGGAGAAACTGACACGTGGCAGTGCGGTATTGAATTTAAAATTCGTGAGTTTCTCTTTGCCAAAGATCTCGAATCCTTCTTGCACCAGGCGCGGTATCTGTTCAAAAATCCAGCGTAGCGCTTTAGAATGGACAATATTTAGCCCACCCTCGCTATGTTTTCGCAAACCGGATTCCAGCAGCCGCTGCACCACTGCTGCTTCTGCGACCGGATCACGGCGAACCCGAATGATAACCTTGCTGTCCGAGCGGGCCGAATAGATTTCGGTTTCTGACTGTGACAGATCAACCTCCACCTGATCGTAAACGACACGTAGCATCACCTGAAGATGCGTCTCGCCCTCTTTCAGGTATATTCTTTTTCCGGTGATCCTGTCAACAAGATGATACTGATATTCCTCTGGCAATATAAAATTTCCGAAGGAGTTGATCTGATGCAGGTAGGAATTGATAAATTGGGACATCTCGGTTTCGGGAATCGTCAGCGGCGTTCTATTGCGACTGTGCGACTGCAAGAACCTGGCATCGAGGCAATTTCCTAATTTGATCAACCGGTTTTGATACAACAGCCAGACTGGATTGGTGGTCATGACATAAAACGAAGAATCGATGCTGTACCGCTGGTTATTCGATATTATGCTGGCTTTTAAAATGTAATTGGAATTTTCCCTTTCAAACCGGTATTCCAGCTGGGCGGGAGCGCTATCAATCGTTATGGGAGCGCCAAGCTGTCCATTCTTTATTTCGTATACCGTGCTTTCTTGTAGCAGGTCAAACAGCCTCCCAAAATTAGCACCGTAGGTCATGAATTTCGAGTTGAAATCAAAATAGTGGTAAAAGATCCGCCGATAGTTGCTCTGATAATTGTGATACAGATAATAATTGCTGGGCAGCGTTTGCAAAAAATTGATTATGATGGGATCGTTCGGCGCATAGGAGATATTCGCCGCATCGGGATTAAAATTAGCGATGGAGGTTATCCGCCCTATTTCCCCGCTATTCTTGAGATAAGCTTTCTGAGCCGTGATAATCCAATGGCTATCTTCCAATTCGATGGTATAGATAATTCTCCATTTTTTGGCGACCGAAATTGGCTTGCCGAAGCTCGTCTCCGGCGTCAACAGCGCGCGCATCACATCCTGCCATTTCGGCGTACGCTTTCGTTTAAGCATTTCTTTCTGCTGTGCATCGTAGTAGCTCCTGGCCGCCAACAGCGCCGCCACGACATGCTTGCAAGTGTCCCAATAGGGGCAGGTGCACGAGGTGTGCAATCGGCCATTGCTCACCGCGACGTGGACAAAATAGACTTCCGAGCCGGACACTTCAGCGTCGAAGCTATCCTCTTCAATTCTGGTTAGAATCACCTGATTGTTTTTATAGTATTGAACCCCGCGGTTGTAGACCGGACCGGTGACCAATTCGCGAATATCTTTGATCGAAAATTTCATCTTCTTACGTGGCCAAAGTTAAAAAGACCATTCATTGCCCTCAAAAAACCCCAAATTACCCTAATTTTACAGAACCGTCGGCTGGCCAGGGAGGTAGCGCCCCGGCAGTTTTGTTGGCGCCAGCGCCCCCAGGCGGACACGAGGATACATCCTATCGCAACAATCTTCTTGATCTGATGCGCTCGTTATTGGCTAATTTTCGCATTCAAGTTCACGCCAAAAATCCCGGCGGCAAAATCAAATAAGAAGCCTGAATTGACGCCGTTGACTGGCAAGCGAACCAGATGAATTAGCCCAAATCACTCTGCCCGCGGACAGATGCCAAATTCCGTTGTCGAGGGGACCGATTTAGCTTTATTTCCTCCTGAATTAAAACGGAAATGATTGTCAAAAATTGCCTCACAAAACACGCTAATAAACAGGCAAAGCACTTTTTATTTCTTGAATTTCGTGTGATTCCGTGTCCTTCGTGGATAAAGAGTGGCCAGGGTCAATCGTTCTGGTTCATTTTAAAAATTTAACTTCCCATCAATTGAATGTCCCAACAGAATTAAACTCCCAGCCATTTCTTACTAAAATAACGCCGCGAAATAAAAATCGCCTGCACCACCAGGGACGCATTCATCGACCACCAGATGGCCACCGCGCCAAACGCAAATATCACTCCAAATAAATAGCTCAAGGGAATTCGCACCAGCCAAACGCTCAGCGCCACGATCATCATCACCCCTTTGGTGTCGCCGGCGCCATTCAATCCCCCCGACAAAATAACGCCCCAGGCCATGATCGGTTCACAGATCATGCAAATATAAAGGTATCTCACGGTTTCGTTGATGACCAGCGGATTGTTGGACAGCATCGTGGAAATCGAACGGACATTCAGAATCACCGCGGTTGCCAGCAGCACCACAATCCCCACGCCGATGCCGGTCGTCACCAGCCCGCCACGAAACGCGTCGTGCTGTCGTTTCTCCCCCAGCAAATTGCCGACCACGACTGCGTTGGACATATTGAAAGCAAAGGCGGGCAGAAAGACTGCGGCTTCGATCCGCAGACCATTGGTAAATGCAGCGATGAC
This sequence comes from uncultured Cytophagia bacterium, assembly GCA_964647995.1. Taxonomy (GTDB): domain Bacteria; phylum Zhuqueibacterota; class Zhuqueibacteria; order Thermofontimicrobiales; family Thermofontimicrobiaceae; genus Thermofontimicrobium_A. The sequence goes on along the minus strand of CAZYNP010000002.1, from coordinate 60,839 downwards.
CTCGATATTATTCTCTGGCAGCGCGCTCAAAATCAAGTATAGCACCATTGAAGCCAGTTGCCAGATCACCTGCAGCAAACCCGCCGGCCAACCAATCGCAGCAATCTTTTTAATATACTCCACCGACATTTTTTTCAGCTTGAACAATGGTGTCTTGATCAGCCATAAATTCCAGAGACTCCCAATTACCACGCTAATGGCGGTGGAGAGGGCAATTCCCCGGTAGCCAATAGAGGTGTGAAAGACCAGAAAAAAATTCAGCCCAATATTCGTGATGCAGACAATGGCCATGGTCCGCAGCGATTTTTTGATCCCCTTGCAGGAGCGCAGAATGCCGTTGCTATTGATCAATAGGTAATGAAAGATCAGACCCGCAGCAAAAATCTTCGCCAAAGAATGCGTATACTGCCGCAGCACCTCGGGTATCTTCAGCAGGTCAAAAATGATGGGAGATAGGAAGATGCCAGCCAGGCCCAGGACGAGGCCAGCGACCAGGGTTGCGGTCATCGACGAAAAAATGGCAATGGAAAAGTCATCATCATCTATCGCCTGGCACAACCGCGATACCACCGCCACCGTCCCGATGGTGATGGCATTACCAATGACCGTGAAGATAAAATAGATTTGCATCACAAAGCCATACGCAGCCTGGACTTCTTTGTTGATTTTTCCTGCAATGTACACATCGGTCAGGCTGATCAAAAATTCAAACAGCATAATCACGGTCATGGGCCAGCTTACGGTCCAACTGCGGGAAATAAACGCACGAAAATCTTCTCGTTGCCACAATGTTTGCAAATAATTACTCGTCGTCTTCATTCAACCTACCTGTTCAGAATATCTCGAAGTGCCGCTTCGGCAGATGGAAATTGAAATTCAAAGCCCGCAGCCAGGAGGCGTTTGGGCAACGCCCGCTGGCCGCTCAATATCAAGCTCTCCGCCATCTCGCCAAGGATCATTTTCAATGCCAACGCCGGCACATGCAGCCATGATGGTCGACGCAGCACGTTGCCGACGGTTTTCATAAAATCGTGCGCGGTCAATGGATTCGGTGCCGACAAATTAAACACACCCGACAAATTTTCCTGCACCAGCAAAAACTCGATGGCCCGCACTTCGTCCGTCAGATGGATCCACGAGATCCATTGTTGGCCATGCCCCCAATGGCCCCCCATGAAAAAACGGAACGGCAACACGGCGCGACTCATGAATCCGCCGCCCGGGCCGAGCACCACCCCGGTTCGCAGGTAAACCAATCGACAGCCCAGCGTCGCTATTTTTTTCACCGAGCCTTCCCATTGCTGTGCCAGGTCTGCCAAAAAGCCAGTGCCGGGTAACGCCGATTCATCCAGCACTTCTGCCCCACGATCGCCGTAGATACCAATTCCCGAAGCCTGTAAAAACACGCGAGGCTTACTTTTCAGTTGTGCCACCAGCGAGACCATCGCCTCACCGGCGTGAATGCGACTGGCTACCAGGTGCTGCTTTTTCTTTTTCGTCCAGCGCCCAGCACCAATGTTTTCGCCCGCCAGATTGATGATGGCCAGCGCGCCCTCGAGCTGATCCAGCGAAGCTGGAGTCTGCAGCGCAGACCACTCCAGCGCCGTCACCTGGTTGCCCAGGATCTGTTGGGCTTTCCGTGCATTACGAGTTAACACTACCAATTCATAGCCTGATTTCAACAGCTTCCCACATAGTGGCCGTCCGATAAAACCGGTTCCCCCGCTGATAATGATTTTGCTATTCATGGAACGCCTCTCTGCTAACCAAATCCGACCTACTTTAATTTCTAAAATGGATCGACTGTAGTCGCATGGTGCAGCCAATAGGAGTAGCATTCATCCCCCGGCTCTGCTCTTATTTTCTGACACCCACTTTTTTTGAACAGCAATATAAAAAATTTAGTTGAATGAAGCAAGCAATAGATTGGCAAAAACCAAAAAATTGTAATAATTTTGAAGCAAAAAATGCGGACCAGGCGGTCATGACTGATTTCATAGCCATAAAAAAAGGGGAGAGCATTTTGAGCCGCTCTCCCCTCTTGCCTGAAAACGGGCGACAATACGATCTATAGTTTTTTAATTTTGATGTCACCATTGGTGGTTTCTAACCGAATGGCGTCGCCACCACCATTTATTGCCCCCTCACTGCGGATCTCCTCGCCTCCTCTCTGGCGATCCTTGCCTTCGCTTTTTTTGGACTTCGTAAGGGGAAAATCAGAATAGATGTCATAGGTCTGCCAGGCACTTCTCTCGACAAAAAGGATCGCAGTGATCGTGGCCGGCAGCTTTTCGGGCAGGTACAGGGTGATGTCACCTCCAACTGATTGCAAATCGACATGAAGATCTTTCGAGAAATCCGTTAACCTCATCTGTGCCTCGATGTCGCCGCCAGAAGTGTGGCCTTCAATAAACCCCGTGATATCCCTGAGGATCAGATCACCGCCAGAGGTTTTGGCCGAAATACCACCAAGCACTGCGGCTGCTTTGATATCGCCGCCGGAAGTGCTGGCAGATACTACATCCGAGGCATCTCGCACCTCGATATCGCCACCTGAAGTGGTTAAATTCAACTTGCCCTTGCTGCCATCCACTTCGATGTCGCCACCCGAAGTATGGGCATCCACCGTTGCGCCAATATTTAACAGGTTAATAGAACCGACCGAGGTGCGAGCAGTTACCTGTGCCTGATTATTTATGATCGCAATATCACCGCCAGAGGTGCGTGCCTCCACCGCACCCTGAACATCCTTAATGACAATATCACCACCAGAAGTTTTCACCCTGACCTCTTTCTTGTTCTCCATAACCGTCACATCGCCACCGGACGTTTTTGCCTCCACGCGACCATCGACTCCAAGCAGTTCGATGTCGCCGCCCGAGGTGTTCAGGATTTCATTTCCCTTCAATCCGCGGACCGAAATATCCCCACCAGCAGTGTTGATTTGAATGTTAAATACCATCGGGAGCCGAATATCAAAGGTGCTGTTCGCGATCGAGCGTCGGACGTAGGCACCCTTAACCAGAATCGTATTGCCATCTTGCTTATATTCCAGTTCCACCTCCTTCAAGATTGCTTTGGCCTCGGCCTCGGTATAAACATCCATCTGGCGGATCTCCCGAATGGCAACGATATTTTTATCCCATATCTGCACCCGAACATCCCCACGAACCTTGTCCATTATCAATTCGCCCCCTGGCGTTACTTGATATTCTTTCGTGATGTCAGCCATGTAATAGTGGCCCTCTTTCCTTAAATTATACTGGGAAAGAATCGAAAGCGGATTTAGCACAATCATCAGCCATCCCATCACGACGATCATGGTCCAATTTTGCTTTTTCATTTCCAATTTCCTCCTTGGTAGGTATGTAACTTGCTTATTTGATGTTGTTTCTGGCTCAATGGAGTCCTCCAACGACATCCAGACCATTTTGAGGCATGATTTGAGATGTTCAAAATGATATTCATCTCCGAAAATCGCGATATCGTTTCTCCATGAGAAAATGCATCTGCTCGTTTCATTGCGATAAAAAATCATTCCCCGTCAACTCCACTGCCCGGGGGATAGCCTCGCCGGCATCGCCCGAATTTGGACCAGGCCCTGGGGAGCGGCCGCGGGGAGAGCAATCCAGCGAACTGGTTGTTCGGCAGTTCGGACTCAATCCACCTCATTATCTGCGATGGCCGGGGCTTCGATGCGTGCCAATACTTGCTTTGCGCGCACTTGGATATAGTCACTGGTATCCTTTCTGGCAACGTTCAAAATGAGCGGTCGAATAGAGGCATCACCGATTCGCGCCAGCCCCTCGAAGGCCTCGATGCGAATAGCCGAATTATTCTCTTTGAGTAGCACGCGCGAGAACAGGGTCAATAGCAGCTCTTTCATATCATCCGTGAACGGCATGGCTGCCAATAGCTTCATCGCCCGCAAACGAATCCCCGGATTTTCTTCTTTATCGACCAGTCTGGAAAGTGCCATGACCGTTTCTCGGTCAAAGTGACGAATCCGCTCCAACGCGCGCACGGTTTTCAGACGAATGTTGGGCCGTTCATCGTACACCAGCACCTGTGCCAGCAACCGCTGGATCGCCTTATCCTCCAGATCGCCGGCGATGGTCACCTGATTGATGGCACTGAGCTGGATAGCAACCTGCCGCTGCTGGGGATCATATTCGATCGTCTCGATATGCGAGAGATTAGACTCAGCCAGTTGGATCAGTTGTGATTGCTGCATGGCGCTGGTCGGCACAAAAAACATTCGGCCCAGGCAGATGCCAAGCACCAACAATCCCAGGGCCGTCGCGAACCGTAATGCCGGCGCATAGTCCAGCGATACCAACCGCCAGACGCCTGCCAGCCATTGGTTTGCAGATGATCGTTTCTTTGTTAGCAACAGTCGTCGATGCAATTCGCCGCGAAGGGTCTCCAGTTGCCCTTCGGTAGGCTCCAGTTGTAGCTTTTGCCCGAGCAGGTTCATGATTGCAGTTAGCTCTGCGGCCTCGGCCTGGCAGGTTGGACATTGCGCTAAGTGCTGCTGCAGCAATTCCTGTTCTTCACGCGGGAGTTCCTGATACGCGGCTGCAATTAACTGCTGCCGAAAATGTTTGCAATTATTCATAGCTACCCCATCATTAAACTCGATAATAGCCGGCCAACGACTTTTTCATTTTTTGCATCGCACGAAAGAGATAATTTTTGACGGTGCCTTCGGAGCACTTCATGATCTGAGCGATCTCTTTGAGCTTATGATCATGGTAATGCCGCAGGATAAAAACCGTTCGTTGGTTGGCTGATAGGCCATTCAGTGCCTGCTGAAGCGCCTGCTGCAATTCTCGATTCAACAACTGCTCTTCGGGATTGCGATCCTGGCTGGGCATTACGACCCGCCACTGATCCTGGTCGCCATCGCTATCATCCTCCAGCGCTTCCCATTGCCGTACCCGTCGCTGCTTCCGATAATTGATGCAGGTATTGGTCACGATCCGAAATAGCCAGGTAGAAAATTGACTCTCAAATCGAAATTGGCCGATCGCTGTAAATACCTTTAAAAATACTTCCTGATACAGGTCACGGGTCGTCTCAGGATGATCGACCATATTATAGATCAAGCGCATCACCTGCCGATCGTAGTTTACAACCAATTTCTCAAAAGCCTGGAGATTTCCTTGCTGCGCCTTTCGAATCAGCAGTTCTTCATCGACATTCATTTTTTTTCCTTTGGTTTCGACTGATTAGACAGTCATGAAGACAAAAGGTTGGCAATAGAAATTAATTTTTTTTCGATAGAGTTTACCTCAGCAACAGATAATTGTTTCATCTTAGACAATATGGATTACAATTTTGTAGTTACCATTGCTTTCTAATGTGGGGAAATAATTCGATATCGCTATCACAAAAAAATTTGATTGGTTACTCAAGCTGGCCGGAGTGGCAATTTTCAAGTCAATTTGACCACCGCAATTTCCATTTGTATCAATTTGAACCACCATTTTCCAAAAACAACAATATGATATTCCTTTTTATAACTTCATCTGAAAGTATATCTCTATGAATATCAATTTGCTATAATTTTTTCATTTTTCGCCCAGCCTCAAAAATTCTGGCATAATAATTGATATATCCAAAGTACTTTTTCAGCAGCGACTGCCTTGGTGGGGGGAAGCTTCCTGCATAACTAATTAATGGTGCGAACACCAGTTAATGAATTGATTAGCCTGTGCGCCATGAATTCGGCCAGCGATCGGTTATGAACGATTTTCAAACACCACGGCTGTTTTCATCCTGGCGGAATAACGATTATCCCAATTCCAGGCTTTCAATTTGAAATGTCGCTGATTCAATTTTGAAATGCTTCCATTGAACCAGCAGCACCTATCCCTGGGCGGCTGCGTAGCTTAGATGAAAATGAACAATAAGGTCATGGGTGAGGGTGAGAACTTGAAGCGAATATTTGTTTTGATTTGCAGCATCACATTGGCAGCGATGCTGACACCAGCTTATTCTCAAGTCGCGTTCCACGGGGGCAAGGGATTATTTCGCGTGTTAGAAGCTGAGCCGGTTACTCCGGCCGACATCTTTGTCAATGCCAATTTTTCGACCTATTTTGAAAAGACCGGTCCTGAACAATTGGCCAAATATTATAACGCCAATATCAATGCCACAGTGGGCATTGCCCATTATTTGGAGGCGTTCATCAATTTTGTTCCTTATCAGGACGATCAATATCATCTCATCGGCCGCATCGGAGATACCTATTTGGGCGTCAAGTATCTTTCGCCATTAGCCACTGACGCGTTCAAATTAGGGGTTACCGGCTTTTACAAATTTCCGACAGCGGAACGAGCCAACGTACCGTATGAAATTTTCACAACCGACAAACCGGCCTGGGGTGCCAAAGCCCTGGTCACGCTCGACCTATTGGACGTCCTGCCCGCGTTTCCCGTAAAATTGAATGTTAATTTCGGCTATATGGATCATAACATCTACGATCCTTATTTTAGAGCTAAAGTCGATCAACTTCTAATTGGCTCGGGCATCAAATTCTCCGTCCGCTCGCTGCAAATATTCACCGAGTATACCGCGGAAGTGTTTTTCAATGTGCCGCAGCAGGTGGATTTCAGTCAAAACTCCATGCGCATTACGCCAGGCGTCCGCTTCCTGGGCCCGTGGAAAAATACCATCGACGTGTTGTTCGATTTTTCGCTGACGAAATATGACTCATTGAAAAACAGAGATCGTTTTCATAAAGAATACTTTAATTGGAAAGCATCCATTGGCATTACGCACTATTTCACTGTATTTAAATATTTTGATAAAACCGCTCGCCTCGAGCGCCAGAAGCGAATGGAAGAATTGCGCAAGCTGGAAGAGATCCGCAAAAAGCGTGAAAAAGCAGATCAGGACCTAACTAAGATGAAAAATATTTTAGAAAAGAATAAGTCTGAAAAAAAATAACGTTGGTCTCGATGCATGAACATGTCAACCATCAATAATCATCGTAATCGGATCGGCTGGTCGGTCATCATCATCATCATTGCTTTCTTTGGCCAATCCGTCAGCGCCAGGGAGATCGCCTGGAGCAACGCAATGCAATTCCAGGACACTCCGCAAACCCAACAGAATCCCCGCTCGCAGCGAGAGATCGAACGAGCGGCCAATCAGGTGCTGCGGGGCAGCATTGAGTTGTTCAACGAAGGGGCCTATTGGAATTCCGCTCGGGAGCTGATTATTTTGATGGATTACTACCCCAACTACAATAAGCTGGATGAGGTCATTTTCTATCTGGGCCAATGTTTATTCGAGGAGAATCTCTCGACCTCGGCCATTCGACTCTACAAATATTTGCTAAAGAAATATCCGGACAGCCCGTTCGCTGCGGCTGCCCTGCTTGGACTGGAGAAGGCCTACTATTTGCAAGAAAACTACAAATTGGCACTGTCGATCTATTTTGCGATTCTCAAGAAAAATCCGGCCGATCAGGAATTGTTGAACACGGCCTGCTACTATGCCGGTTTGAGTCATTTCAATTTGAAAAATTACGACATGGCGATCAGTGTGCTCAAAAAAATCGACAGCCACAGCGACTATTATGACTGTGCACTATATACCACTGCGCTGTCCTATTTGAAAAAATCCGACGTTGCGACGGCCGTGGATTATTTCCGCAAGGTGATCGCCCTGCCCATTGTGAGCGGAGAACGCCGCAATATTGTCGATAACAGCCGCCTAACACTGGGTTACATTTATTATGAACTCAAAACCTATCAGCCAGCCATCTCATTATTTTTGGATATTTCCAATAAACATGATAATTACCAGGATGCACTGCTGGCGTTGGGCTGGGCGTACTTGAAAATTGAAGACTATGAAAACGTTATCAAGCATCTGGAAAAATTGATCAAGCTTTTTCCCGAAAGCGCCAACGCTGAGGAAGCCTATTTCCTGTTGGGTCAGGCACATATCGCGCGCGGGGATTACGATGCCGCCATTCGTTCCTATCAGACCATTGTCGACATCTATCAAGGAAATGCCAATTTGCCGACCCTGGTTAAAAAGGTGAGCACCAGTCTGGATCAGGAAGCGGATCGCGTCGAAAAATTAAAAGTGAAAGTGCTTATCGAGGAAAGCCGGCTGCTCGATGCCATTGCCATGGATGGTTATGGCGAAAATGTGCCCAGGCATGTGATTGACGAAAAGAAAAAGCTCAAAGATTACCGAGAGAACCTGATCTCGCACCTGTTGGCCGAGCGAGATAATCTGTTGCTCATGCAACAGAATATCCGGAGTCTCAAAAAGCTGGCCGAGCGTCGTGAACTGCGCAAGGACTGGCGTGGCTATGCCGAGTATGGCATTTCGCGGGCACTCTTTCTAAAAAATATGAAAACCGCCCGCGGCAATTAGTCATCGGAATTCATTTTTCTGGGAATAAAGGGATATGAGAAAATACCCATTTCGACCGATTGATAGCCTTGTCGGTATTATTATCGGGATGTTCATCATGGTTGGGCTGGCAGCCGATATCCAGGCCCAAACTGCCAAGAAATCCAAAACCCAGCAGCTACCTCGCCGCTATGAGGCGGTGGACACCACCGACACGATCAATCTGGATTTGCTGGAAAAAACCATTGTTCATCATGAGGCCATTATCGCCAAGTATCCACAGGAGCCGTTTATTCCGAACATGATGTTCGAATTGGCCGAAGCTCACGCCAGCAAAGCCCAGTTTGAATTCAAACAAAAGATGAAACAATATGAGGAAGATCTCAAAAAATTAGACAAAGGCGAATTGACGATCGAGCCGGTATTGCCGCGTATCAGCTATAAGCGCACCATTGAGATATGTTACAAGCTGTTTGAGAAATTCCCCGATATTCCGTTCAAGGATAAAATTCTGTATCGCCTGGGCATCTGCCATCTGGACGAAGGTAACAATGAAAAGGCCAGAGAGTACTTTCAGCGGCTCATTTTCGAGACACCGCAGAGCACGAAAATCTCCGAAGCCCACTTTCGGCTGGGAGAATACTATTTCAGCAAACGAGATTTTCATCAAGCGATTGAACATTATAGCAAATTGCTCAAAAGCTGGGATGATCCCTATTTTAATATGTCGCTGTACAAACTGGGGTGGTCGTATTATAACATCAATGACTATTCCAATGCGATCAGCACCTATATTTATTTGATCAGCGATATCAATCTACTGGAAACGCTCAATACCGAGCTCCTGGGCAAAACCAAGGCGGATGTTCGCAATGAAGCCATGGACTATATCGCCCATTCATTGACCGAATATGGCGGGCCAGCCACCGCCAAGAAGCTGCTGAATGCTCCGGAGCCGCAAGGCTATGCCATCGAAATATTTCTGCGGATGGGCGAAATTTATAAGAAAAGAAATTTCTACCCGGAAGCCATCGCCACCTATGAAGCACTGCTGGAGCTTTTCCCGCTTTATCCGGAAGCGCCAATGATCCAGAAAGAGATCATCCAGTGCTATGAGAAAGATATGGAAGAGGAAAAGGCCATCGAAGCCAAGGACATCTTTGTTAAAAAATATGGGCCTAATAGTCAATGGCTCAATCAATATCCCGAAGGCAAAGTGCGCAATAATGCCCTGGCCCTGGCGCAGGAGATGCTATTCTCGCTGGGAGTTTACTATCAAACCAAAGCTCAGGAAAAGAACCGGGAGCGCGAATATCGGATTGCCATCGACAAGTACGAAGATTTTCTCAAGAAATTTCGCGATGCGAAAGATGCCTCCAAGGTGAATTATTACCTGGCCGAATGCTACTATGCGATCAATAACTTTGACCGGGCCGCGGATGAGTACTTCAAGGTAATGACGCTGTATGGGGACAATGAATTTAAAGATGCCGCGGCTTATAATCGCATTTTATCGTATTACCAATTGCTCAAGCAGCATCCCAAGGTCGATTCGACCACTTTTTATCTGGAAGACTTTTTGGGCGAAGGCGGCAACCTTACGCCGATCAAGGTCGCCTATCCGGCCCAGGTCGATTTGCTAAAGGCGTGCAATGATTTTATTCGGCTGTTACCCAACAGCGACAACGCGCTAGAAGTGCTGATGAAATATGCCGAAAGCCTTTACGAACTCGAGCAATGGGCACTGGCGGCCAGGGTTTACCAGCGAGTAGCTGTAGATAAATATAAAAATCATGCCTATTATGGCCAGGCGCTCAACATGACCGCTCAGAGCCATTTTAAATTGGGCGATTATCCTGAATCCGAAAAGTGGTTTCAAAAGCTATCCGAGGCGTTTCCAGATTCGGTACAATATGTGCAAAAAGCCAAGAAGATGATTGCCTCGGCCAATTATAAGATGGCCGAAAAAATGCGGAACGATGGCGATTTGACCAAAGCAGCCGTTAAATTCTTGACCATTGCGTTTAGCACTTCCGACCCGGAAATCGCGCGCGCCTCGATCATGGAGGCCGCTGCCCAATTCGAGAAGGCGAACGATCTCGATAAGGCGGTAAAAGCCTGCGAGCGGATGATTACCGAACAGCCGCGGCTGCCGTTTATTGACGAGTTATACATGAAAACTGGCTTGCTCTATGAAAAGATGGAAAATTGGGTGCGCGCTTCGGACAATTATCTAAAGTTAGTGGCCCTATTTCCAGATTCAAAATTTGCACCACGAGCGCTACTCAATGCCGGCAACTGCTACGAGCAATTGAAGCTTTACAACAAGGCCAAACAGACCTATATACAGTACACCAGCAGTTATGCCGATGATGATCCCGATGAGTATATTGAAACGTTATACAAAATCGGCGAGCTATCTCTGACGTTGAAGGATGAAAACAGTGCGGCAACCGAATTTTTGAAAACCGTGGAACAGTACAAAGAACTCAAACGCCGCGGGGTTGCCGTCAACGAGTATATTCCGGCCAAAGCGCAATATATGATCGCCGAAATTAATTTCGATCGCTACAAACAGGTCAAATTGGTGCCACCGCTCGAGGTAACGTTGAAGCGGAAAACCACGTTGCTGCAAACCGTTTTGAAAGAGTATGTCAACGCGGGCAAATTTCAGGTGGCCGATTGGACAACGGCCTCCCTTTATAAAACTGGCCAGACGTTTGAAGACCTGGCCGAATCGTTCACCAGTTCTTATATTCCGCCCGAGCTCTCCGGCGAAGACCGCACGGCCTATGTTGCCGGCATCAATCAGCAGGCGCTTTCTGCCAAGCAGAAGGCATTAGAGGTGTACAAAGCCAACGTCGCCAATGCCGAGAAAAGCAACATTCACAATGAATGGATCGAACAGAGCAAACAGCGAATGGAATCGTTGATTATCGAATTAGGCCTGGGCACCAAGGTGAACTCTCAGGAACCAACTTCATCGAACATTGTACCAGCAAGTCAAATTAAAGGGAATTGATCTTATGAAAAAGGCAACTTCGGATCGTCAGCATTGGTTTTTCATAGTGATTGGTTTATTTTTGTGGTTAGCTATCAGTGGCAATTTCTTTTATCTGGTAAGTGCCGAAAAGCCTTTGCCCAATCACCCCAAATCGCTGCCATTGCCCCAACAGCAACAGCAAGATTCAAAGCAATCGGACCAGCCACAGATTTCTAATGATGCGGTTAAAATGTTTTTGAAAGAAATCGAAATCTATGGCCAGATTGCCAAGCCTCAAGCCGTGTTCATCATTCCGGGGACCGATCCCCGGGTGGACGGCCTGCGAATAGAACGCCATTTCTTTTCCCACATTTTCCGCCCTGTCGAACGCAGTGCCTTGCACCGAGTGCGCGACCAGCAGGAAAAGGACAAGAAAGATCATATTCTCTGGTGAAACTCACGGAGCGAAGAGGGCATCAATCGATTTCGTTCTTAATCCGCTAATATGTTCATAACCGCGCGCCAAACCGCATGCGTCCCTGGCACGCGTAATGGTTCAGTTTTGAATTACTATATTTAATCAGTTATAGGAGGCTATGACCTTGGATTTCATCGTCAATTTCTTCGTCAAGGGGGGCGGGTTCATGTACCCAATTCTGTTAACCCTGATCGCGGGTTTTGCGATCATTATTGAACGCGCCATTTACATCATGGTCAAGTGTCGCATCGACAGTGTTGCGTTTGTAAATCGGATTCTGGAATTCATTCAACGCGACAATTTAAAAAGCGCCATCGAATTTTGTGGCATGTCTCAGGCGCCGATCGCGCGGATTATGCGCGTTGGTCTGATCGAAGCCACCAAACCCAATGGAGACCTCCAGGGCGCATTCGAAACGGCCACACTGGCAGAAATTCCAAAACTGGAGAAGAGAACCCCTTATCTCTCCACCATTTCCAATATTTCGACTCTGTTGGGTCTGCTGGGAACCATCTTTGGCCTGATCGCTTCATTCGAGGCAGTATCCGTGGCCGATGCAGCGACCAAGGCAACTCTCTTATCGGCAGGTATCTCGCAGGCCATGAATACCACGGCCTTTGGATTAATTGCCGCCATCCCCTGCATGGTGGGCTATGCCGTATTGCAAGAAAAAGTCAACGAACTCATTGATGAAATCAATCAACAGGTATCCGTGGTTTACAAACGCTTAGCGGTCGCGCGGGGTCACTAATATGAATTTGAAAGCGTTATTGGAAAAAAGAAAAGCCGCCAAAGACATCGATGTCAATATTCTGCCCGTGATGAACATCTTTTTATTGTTGATTCCGTTTTTATTGCTCACGGCTGTGTTCGTTCGGCTGGCGGTCATCGAACTCTCGCTGCCCACGCTGGGCAAAGGTGAGGGTCCGCCGCAGTACGATCAGGAAAAACTGGTACTGATCATTCTGGCCGTTCGCGAAAATGGCTTTCAATTAAAAAGCCTGGGGTTCAAGTTTGACCCCATCGACAATATCAATGGCCAGTACAATTATAATCTTTTGGTCAACCAGTTGAAGGAAATTAAACTGCAACATCCCCAGGCCGAAGATATTATCATATCGCCAGAAGCGCGCGTCAAATATGATATAATCATCAAAGTCATGGATCGGTGTCGGGAAAGTGGCTTCCCCAATGTATCCCTTTCCGGCTAAACCAGGTACGGTTGAAGCAGAATGTTCGGCCGGAATTGGCAATAGGTATCTAATCATTAGCAAACCAAAGATGATGAACAATGGCTACTAAAGAAAAAAATCAAACCAGTTTTAATCCGTTAGGCAAAAGAAAACCCCGGAAAAAGCCCGAGATTGTGCTTCGGCTGACCTCGATGATCGATATGTTTACGATCCTGCTGGTGTACATTTTGATCAACACCTCCTCTGATCCCGAGGTCATGGCCGTGGCTGCGGATCTGGAATTGCCGCTCTCCAGTTCGCAGAAACCACCCAAAACCAGTTCCATCGTTGCCATCACTCGCAGTTGGATTTTGGTGGATGGAAAGCAGGTAATTACTACCAATCAAGTGCTGGCCAGCAGCACACTGTTGATTCCAGAACTGCAAGCCGAGCTGAAGCAGTTGCGAGCTATTAACGAAAAGGTCGGTGAAATCAGCTCCCAGTTAGGCTTTACCGGCAAAATCTCGATCCAGGGCGATCGCGACCTGGATTACCAGGTCATCAAAAAAGTCATGTTCACCTGCGGACAGGTCGGCTATAACGACATGATGTTAGCCGTGACCCAGGAAGAATGATTTATCTAATCCCTTTTAAAACCGATGGATTAAACGATAGTCGAAAATAAATGGAAAAGCAAATTAAACCGCTCGTTATACAGGTACACCAATCGGATCAGGTGCGGCAGTTTGTGATTCATAAGGGCGGCAAATTCACTGTGGGACAGCGGGGCGATAACGATCTGACGTTATATGGACAACATTTCCCCAAGCGTCATATCCTTTTCTCGCAGGAGGACGGCGGCTTTTGTCTGAATGTACAAAATTTTGTCGATGGCGAAGTAGCGCTGGAGGACTCCCGGTTGCAGATTCGTGATCTGTTACATCATGATATCCTGCCCCGCAAAGGTGATAGCTATCAGATCCGGCTGGCGCCGCCCAAAGCGGGCTCGCTGCGCATCAACGATATTAAGATCGAATTTGAATTCAGAACCGCGCCTGCGCCCAGGCCGGCGGTTCCCATGAACCTCGATGTGTTTTCGTGGAAGCGGGCGACCCTGAAAAACTTGCAAAAGGATCTACTGTTCAAATTCGTTTTTCTATTTCTATTGTTGCTGCATTCAATCGTTATTTATGCCCTGCGCGACTACGAGGTGCATATCAACAAGACTTTTGATATCACCCGGGTACCAGAACGGCTCGCTAAATTTATCCCCAAACCTCCCGAAGCGATTTTTGAGGTGGATAATAACGCCTTAAAAAGTCTGGGGGAGGGATCGGAAAATGCAGAGGCCAACAAAAAAAGTGGGGATCAATCATCCGGCGCCAAAGGTGGTCGCAAGGGCAGCGGTGGCGAACGCCGTGGCGGCAATCCCGCAGCCGCCGCCGGGTTGCTGGGCTTGCTGGCTGGCACCGGTGGTAGTGGCAAATCCAGTTCGGTCATCGATGCACTGGTGGATCATGGCCTGGTGGCTGATTTGAATAATATCGTTGGCGGTGGCACGCATTTGAAGGTCGGCTCGGGCAACGGCAAAAGTAATGCCGATCCCCTGGATCAATTGATCGGAACCGGAGGTTCTGGCGGCATCGATGATTTCTTAAGTGCCATTGAAGAGGATGTCCCACAGGTAACGCTGACCAAAAAGGCCAAAGTAGACTTGGTGAAACCCAGCAAAGTGACCGGCAGTGCCGAGGCCCTGGGACATCGCTCCGAGCAATCGATCATGCAGGCAGTTATGGCGCGGGCAGGCCAGATTACCTATATCTACGAAAAGCACCTCAAACGCAATCCTAATTTGCGAGGGAAAATTTCCGTTGAGTTTACCATTGCCGCCAATGGCTTTGTTAGCGAAGCTCGAATCATCGAGTCCACCGTGAATTTACCGGAATTCGAGCAGGAAATCCTGAGTTTGATCAAGCGCCTGAAATTTGATCCCATCCCTTCCGGCACAGTGACGACCGTATTCCCATTCCAATTTTCGAAAGTGAACTCTTAACAACCCTGGCGTTGGTTTCAGCGGGCAGCATCTGGAAATCAGCGCCAGTCGTACCTAAGAAAGCGAAAACCATTGCTACCCGCAAGCGAGCCCTACAAATCCGACTCATCTTTCCATTGCAATATCCGCCACTTGTTGTCGTATGGTCCTTTTTGAAAAATAAAGATCGCATTGCCCGAAATGCTGATCGTTTCATTATCTTTGGTCAACGACAACTCGAAACTTTTAGAGTACTCGGAGCGATCACCTTCGTCGAACGAGTAGATGGTGCTGTTCCAGATTAAGTCAATGACATCGAAATTTCGGAACAATCGGCCCGTGGTTTGCAAATCCACATCGCGGCCCCAGCTCACAAAGCGGCCGGATGATTCCTGATTGGGATCAAAATAGATGAAGACAAAGGAGCTATCCAGGAGGTCGGCATAAAGCACTGAATCTTTGAACACATAGGCATATTTAAAATTTTGCAGCACTTCATCCGGCGTGGTTTGCGGGGTGATGATCAACTGATTTTGATCTGATTCCTGCAATCGAGGCGCGAAGGGATTCACGCACTTGCCAATTACCAGGATGAGCAGGCTCAACAGCAATATTAAGTTGATCCAACGAAATGGCATGGTCACAGTGCCCTACATCAATTAACTTATATCACAACTTCATCGAATATCGCCTGAATTTCTAAAACGACCCCTGACGATCGAAACTGACCACTCTTTGCCCACGAAATTGATACGAAAGTCAAACAAGAAAAAGTGCTTTTGGTCCAGGTTCGTGTATATTTCATGGGCCAATTGTTGATAATCTTTTTCATTTTAGAATTTCAGTCATCAATTTACGCCTGAAACCGCCGCGCCAATCACTGATGCATCACAATGATCGCTGCTGGAACGGTGGCCTATTGAAAGCCAATGCAGCGAGGTTTCCGCCCGCTGAACCAATATTTGGTCGCGCCCAGAACCGCCCGGCCGTTGAGGGGGCTTCGCGGCGGGTGGGCTGAAATAATCCACTCCCGCAGCAGCAAGCCACAATTGAATACCGAGAGCTATTCTGCCGGTTGGCGGACGCGCCCTTTGCGGTTGGCTGCAGGCGTGCGCGGTTAGCAAACGATCGCTGGTTGCCCCAATTGTCAGCCATAAAAAAAAGCGGCATATACTAACGTATATACCGCTGACAATCCATATTGCACATGCAAAATGTCGACTGAATTGCTATTTCAATTTAAAACGGACCGGGATGCTAACCCACACGGTCACTGGTTTGTCGCGTTGCTTGGCCGGTTTCCACTTAACCGCACGAATGGCAGCCACGGCAGCTTCATTACAGCCGCTATTGCCTAATGGCACCAAAATGCGGGTGTTGATCACCTCGCCCGTCTCGGAAATCTGAGCCTGCACCGTTACAGTTCCTTCGATACCGGCTTTGCGGGCTATTTCTGGATAAACTAACTTCGATTGGATGGCGCCAAACCCCCCGATGGGCTCCGGTGGCTCGTCATAGGGGACAAAAATAATAGCCGACTCATCGGACTCCTCTGCTGACGGTGGTGGCGGGGGCGGGGGAATTTCATCAAAATTGATTTCGGTATCCTCGATGGTTACATCATCGGGAATGTCCTCGCTTTCGCTCTCAATTGGGATGGCCGGTCGCGACGGCGGCGGTGCGATCTTTTCCTGCTGCGTTTGTGGGACTTCCACGGTCTCGATTTTAGCAGCTTCAAATTCTTTTTTGACGCGCTTTCGTTCAAACTTTTTGAACGCCTGAAAAATGACAATGCAAAGGGCAAGCGCAATCGCCAGGCTAATCTCGATCACTCGTCGATATTTCAGCCGCAAATCGACTGCTGGGTTCTTTTTGATTGCCATGTTTGATCACCTCACTTGCTGGCAGTTTTGGTGGAGTAGTTGACATTTAAGGCAGCACCGCCCGTCTCCCTGAGCTCTTCATGAATTTGAGAGACAAAACCCATCTTGGCCCGCTCATCGATTTTCATCGAGACGACACGCAGTGGATTCAGCGGATCAGAGACTTTGGCATAGATCACATTTGAAATCTCGCTGACGCTCAAAAATTTATCATCAATAGAGATTCGGCCTCGGTCATCGGCCCAGATGTAAGCCACATTTCGCTTTCCTGGTAGCTTCTCGATTTTAACCGCAGCCGGGATTCGAACCGGTATGCCTCGAGCCTGTTTGAACACCGCCGATACCATGAAAAAAATGAGCAACAGAAAAACGATATCGGGCAACGATGTCACGGGGATGCCTGCCTCGACTTTGGATTTTTTTGCAAACTTCAAGGCACTATCTCTCCTATTTTTATAATGTAGTGGTTGATGTGAAACTGATGCTGCTATTTTTCGGGTTCGGCCAGTGAAATCTTGGTTGCGTTGGCCAATTTGAGCTGGTCTAATACCCGGATATACGATTGATAGTCCGTGTTTGCATCGGTTTTGACGGACACAATCAATTTCGGATTTTCGGCCAGTTTGCGCTGGATGATCATCCGAACATCCTGAATATTGGCTTCTTCGTTATCGATCATCACCCGACCGTCTGCATTGATGAGCAGATTGGCGATATTCTTCTTTGGAACTTCCTTGGTTTCGCCCTTAGGCGGCAGAACCAGCCCAATTCCTTTATCCACATCAATTGTCGTGGTACACAGGAAAAATATGAGTAACAGAAAAGCGATATCCGCCAATGACGCCTGGGGAATCTCTACTTTCCTGTTCTTTTTTCTTTCGACCATCATAGTTTTATTTCTCCCGATGGCAAATGGATTCTATTTATCTTTTTTCTAATTCGATCAAGCTATCGACCAACTCAACGGAACTCTCTTCCATTTCAATGATGAGCTTGTCAATTTTAGAAACAAACAGGTTATGGAAAAATTGGATGATGATCGCGACCACCAGACCAAAAAGCGTGGTCAACAGAGCAACGGCAATACCAGTAGCCACGATATTGGGCGAAATGTCATTAGCCGCAGCGATATCGTCAAACGCCATAATCATGCCCTGGACTGTCCCCAAAAAGCCCAACATCGGGGCCACGCTAATAACGGTCGATAGCCAAACCAGGCCTCGCTCCAGGAAGGCCATTTCGATGGAGCCTGCACTAACAATTGATTTTTCCACCTGCTCAATCCCCTTGTCGACGCGGGATAGTCCGGCGTGGAAAATAGAGGCGATAGGCCCACGGGTATTTTCGCAGATCTCTTTTGCGGCTTCAACGCCACCTTCTCTCAATGCGGTTTTGATTCTGCCGAGGAACTTTTTGGTATTGATTGAGGCGCGCGTAAGTGTATATAATCGCTCGATACTTACAGCCAGACCAAAGATGAAGAAGGCAAGAATCGGCCACATGAAGAAACCACCCCGCAGAAAATAGTCTATCATTTTTAGGATCCCTCCATAAAAATTAATAATTAGATGAGCTAAAAAATTCTCGTGTTGAATTGCCAACTATCTGATTCATTATAACCATTTTTTTCTTAAAAGTCAATATTTTTTTTCGGTTTCTTAATACAGATAACTAACAGAGGCTCGAAAATCCGGCCGTGGTTTTCGATATCCCCAAAATCGGCTGCATTTTTGTTTAATAAGATTTCATCGGTGCCAGGCCAGCAATTCGTGCTGCCTGATCAAAATATTTCAGCGCCGCCTGAACCTGCTCATCTCCGGTGATGCGAATCTGGTAATAAGAATCCCGCCCCCAGAGAATTTGGGCCATCTCACTCTTGATCATCAATTTGATATAATCCAGATCTTCCGCAAATTCTTTCTCATTCACCAACACCTCCTTGGCTGCCAATAGCCGCCGGAACTCCGCCAGGATTTTCTCATCCACCTGAAATTGATCCCGGAAATAGCTGAAATTTGTCTTCAACTCAGGATGCTTGACGGCATATTGGGAGGCAAATTCAAAAAAGAGCCGTTTAAAGATCAACTCGCTGGCCAGCTTGGTGATCCGTTTGGATTCGATTTTCACATCGGGAGTGATCCCCCCTCCCCCATAGACTTTGCGACCCGCACTGGTGTAGAAAACCGGTTTTTGGCGAGTACTATCCTCGATCTCTTCCTTGACCTCGTCGTAACCGCTGGTATAATACTCCCACAAGCCATTATCGTAGGAGCGCTGGATCAATCGGCCGCTGGGGGTATAATAACGCGCCGTGGTAATGCGTAACGCCGAACCATCTTTCAGCGGCACCTGCGTCTGCACCAGCCCTTTTCCGAAACTGGTTTCGCCGACAATGATGCCGCGATCCCAATCCTGCAGCGCGCCCGCTACAATTTCCGAGGCGCTGGCCGTGCCTTTGTCGATCAGGACCACCAACGGGCATTTCCGATCACTTGAGGATGAACTGGACAGAAATTCATCGTTCGCATCCGGAACCCGGCCTTTGGTAAATACGATGATTCGATTGCCCGAGATAAACTTGTCAGCCAACTTAAACGCTTGATCCAGATAGCCTCCGGAATTGCCGCGCAGGTCTAATAACAACGCTTGCATGCCCTGACTTTCCAGCCCGCGCAGCGCACGTTCCATCTCTTCATCGGTAGTCTGAGCAAATCGCCCCAGATAGATATAGCCGATTTTGTCGGTGATCATGAAATGCGCCATCACACTGAAAATAGGGATCTCGTCCCGAGTAATGGTCAAATCGAATGGTTCATCGATGCCGGGGCGTCGAATCGACACCGTGACCCGACTGCCCTTGGGCCCTTTGAGCCGTTTCTGAACTTCTTGCTCGGTGATGCCATAGGCACTTTTGCCTTCGATCTTGATAATCTGATCGCCAGGCCGGAGACCGAGGGCCTCCGAGGGCGAACCGGGTATCGGCGACACCACCGTCAGTATTTTGTTTTGAATAATAAATTCTATCCCAATGCCTTCATAGCGTCCCTGAAACTGTTCCGTCACCTCTTTCAATTTTTCCGGCTCGATGTAAACCGAATGGGGATCCAACTGCTCCAGCATCCCTTGAATGGCGCCCGAAACCAATTTGGGAGAATCGACTTCTTCCACATAGTATAGCCGAACGAGATTAAATACCTCCATGAAACGTTTTATTTGTTCGAGATAATAATCCGCCGAAAATAGATATTTCTCTGTCACGTGAACAATGAGCACCAGGCTGATCATAGTCAATGTCGCCCACAGCAGCAGTATTCTTTTTTTTGTACGCATGATTCAACCTATCATTTTTATATGTCTAAAACCTGTTGATGGATTTCCACCGTCCATTCTTCAGATGCCGCCAATTTCAATTTCCAGTTGGGCACGATCACTGAACTCTGATAAACCCGCTCGAATCCGCCTTCCGATTGGGAGATCGTCTCGATCGGAAACCGCCAGACCGTGGTTGGCTGATCAAATTGAAATTGCACATCGATCTTTTGCCATTCATCCTTCAGTCCCATCTGCCGAACCAACTCCACAATTCCACTGCTGGCAAGATGCCGGTCATCGCTAAACTGACGATCGAAATAGTAATATCGATCCGGCGCATTGCCTGCCAACAGGGCAACATTGAATTCCGTCCCAAACCACAACGCCACCGGCACCGCGGCGAGGTTGGTAAGCTGATAGGCAATCTTTATCAACGCGCTGCTCGGAAAAATGGAAATGGTTTTGGACAAGCGGATCCTGTGATTTGACCCATTGGCCGAAACCAGACCGATGCGATGCATCCTTATTATTAAACATTCCGCAGTCGATTCGGTTTCATAATTATAAGCTGCGGCCACAAAGTCGCCGACCTCTCGATAATCACACCGGGCCAGTTCATCCAATCGCGTGTCCACTGCGAAAAAGTGGTCGATCAAGGATGTCCGCCGGTAACGGTCGTAGTGCAACTTTTTCTCCAGACCGGGCTCTTTGGCGATGACCAGATCGTGGATGCTGGCCACACCGGATGGATCGGGCGCGGCTTTTTGGTCCTTGATTGCTAATAATTTGTTATGATACGCCTCTTTCCGTCGGGTCATCGTATCGAGCAGGTTGACCGCTTTCGGCTTGTAATCCATTTCAAATAACGTCCCTCCCGCGTGAGGAGCAAAGTAGAGATTGTAGACTTTGGTTTCAGCCACCAGCTCCTCCCGGCCATCCGCATCGAAATCGGTAACGTGCAGCTCCGTCCAGCCCTGTTCCAATTCTGCCGCAGTTCGCACCAGTTGATCGACCATGGCTTCTGCCTGGATCATATTTTTATAAACTGCGTGCCGCAGGTTATTCAGGTACAAACCTCCGAAAACGCCATGCCAATATGGACAATTGGTTTGTCCAGCCCAGAGGTGATCGCGCGCTTGTTGTGCCAGCTTTTGGTCGTATTGATGATCACCGATCAACCGATTGACTTTGCGACTGACCCAGAGCGATTTTTTGTGCAAATTATTCGACTCCGGGTATTTGGCCAGGAAGTTGCGCCAAAATCCACCCCGCACGAATTCTTTGAAGCTATCAAAAAGCTGGTTATTCTTGAGTTGCTTTTCAAATTGCTCATACCGCTCGATCGCTGGCGCTGGTAACGCCCATTCCATCATTTCGCGATAGGAAGCCGTAGGCAAATACACCCGACCGACCGGAAGCATTTTGGCTAACACTTCCGAAAAATGGAGCAACTCGATCCAGTCTAAATTCTGCTCCAGCGCAACGAAAAACCGCTCCAGCCAGCGCTCCTCGTAGCAGTGGTGATGAGTTCCTGGCCAGATGCCAAATTTTTCCCCATCATCAGCAAAAACCACCAGCTTGTCCCCGTCTTCAGTTGCAATGGATCGTAAGTAGTCAATTGTTGCCTCCGGCTCCTGGAAAGGCATGGTGTACCGAAGCTTTTCACTGATAGGAAAAATATTGATGACATGGCCATTGTCTTCGGTAATATAATAACCGAATAGTTCCTTTTGCTCCAGACCGGCGGTTTTAAAATGGGAGTCATCGATGACCACGTACCTGGCACCGGTTTGTGCCAATGTCCGCGGCAGATGTGGCTCCCAAATGCGCTCGGCCAGCCACAAACCCACGGGCCGATAGCCAGTTGTTGCATAAACAAATTGGTTTAGCTTATCGATCTGGCCAAGCTTATCCTCATCCGGGATATTAATCAAAATCGGCTCATAATAGCCGCCACTCATCATTTCAACCTGTCCTGCCGCCACCAACTCACGCAGGCGCACACCAAAATTTGGATCGCGCTGCAATAGCCATTCAAAGAGCACCCCGGTATAATGTTGTGCAATCTTTATCCGTGGGTGACGCGCCAGCACCTCCAAAAATGGCAAATACGCTTTGCGATACGCTTCCTCGAATACAAAATCAAAATTGCCCACCGGCTGATGATTATGTATTCCAATGGCAAATTTAATCCTTTTCACACCAATCCCTAAAATTAGAACCAAACCAAGTTGATTTAATTACCCCCATTTCTGATTAATGCAGCTTGTTACAACCGTCAATGAGTTAACCTAAAACGGATTCGACCGTCAACCCGCCAATTGTGAGGATGACTGATCCAGGCAAATTAATTCCTTCGCCATCAGGCCATGGACGGCAATCGTCACAATCTATTTCACATTCAAACGATAACCGTCGAATCTCGCTCATTATTTTAGCCGCAATTTTGCAAAGAATTCACGCAGCACGCCGAGCACTCAATTAATGTTTAATCAATAGTGCAGCCTTGGCCTCGATCTGGAGTCCCTGGTATTCAGTTCCATCACCAGGTAGCCGATGTGACAAGCTCGTGCAATTAGCGTTTTCCGATCGTCCTTACTATAGATTACCGGCAGAACCCGATCACAATTTTCGAGCAACCTCTTCCCCCACTTCCAGGCTGCTCGAACTTCCGCCCATGTCGTACGTCCGCACTTTGCCTTCCTGGATCACTCTGGCGATCGCATTTTCCAGACGGACAGCAGTGTCGGTCTCGCCCAGCCAGTCGAACATTAGTTTCACCGAAAGCAACATGGCAATCGGATTCACTTTGTATTTTCCAGCATATTTGGGTGCGGAACCATGCGTTGGTTCAAAAACCGCATAATGATCCCCGATATTTCCGCTGGAGGCAAATCCCAGTCCACCGACCAATTGAGCGCATAAATCCGAGATGATATCGCCAAACATGTTGGACGTCACCAGAACGCCATAATCCAGAGGATTTTTAATGAGCCACATGCACATGGCGTCGATGTTTGTCTCCCAGAGTTCAATGCCCGGATAATCTTTGGCCACGGCACGAGCCGCACGAATCATCAAACCACTGGTCTCTCGAATAACATTTGGCTTTTCGACAATGGTTACATTTTTGTACCCATGCTTTTGGGCATATTCATAAGCATCACGGACGATATTCTGCGCGGCTGGTTGCGTTATAATCCGCAATGATATAGCGACCTCCTCTGGCGGCAATTGGGCGAATCGCTTCATTTTGGGATGATTGGCCTGTAGCGCCTCCATCACCGGTTTTGGCACGGGATAAAATTCCACCCCGGCATAGAGGTCTTCGGTGTTCTCCCGAAACACCACAATGTCGATCCCTTCCCGATAGTTGAGCGGATTTCCCGGGTAGGCCTTGCAGGGGCGCAGGTTGGTTCGCAGGTTAAATTCCTGCCGCAGTCGCACGATCGGGCTGGTATAAACATAACCTTTGCCTTGCAATTCGGGCCGCAATTCCCTGGCTGCTTCCTCTTTCGGTTTTGAGGTGATCGCTCCAAACAAAGCGCAATGCGTTGTTTTGAGCATATCGATGGTGCGCTTCGGCAGGGGGTCTCCCTCCTGACACCAAAATTCCCAGCCAATGTCACCGTGAATATACTCCGCATCAAACTTCAGCGCATCCAGCACCAATTTTGCCACATCCATCACATCTTTGCCAATGCCATCGCCTGGCAACCAGGCAATTCGATACCGAGCCATAAAATATCTCCCTCACATTTGTTGCTCAATTTTTCAGGTGCTCAAAAAATTGGATTTTGGCTACCGCTTTCGTGGTTGTCCTGCTTTGGTAATTTCCTTTCTGGCGTTAGCAGCTCCCCCATTTCTCCGTGTTACGAACCAGCAGACTTCTGGTGACTTGCGCATGTTCGTATCCAATACTCCAAATTAGCGTCTACCAGGATCAATTTATTTCACGGGACGTTGTTCGGAGCGGCTTGCCGCTAATTTTTAAGTCGGTCAATATAATGTTTTTGCTGTTCATTGTCAAGCTATTTTTGAAGCATTTTTGCAATCCTGGGAACATGTTGATCGAACAATACATTGAAAACAGTAGCAGCATTACAAAAATAGCGCGTGGCCAATAGCAGCATTCACGCTTTTGTTATTGCATGCCAAATTTCTGGGTGGGATATAGTGAGGATGAGATCAGCCACCAAACACCAAGCCCGGCTGAAAACTGGGGTAATCCCATATCAAAATCGGGCCAATTTTAGCGTCGTTTTAGCGGCCGCGGCAATCATCGGGTTGCTACCGTCTCTGTTGCTGGCTCAGCTATCGCGGCTGGATGAACGGGAGCTACCATTCCAAACCACGGCCGACACCGGGAGCGTGCCCAAAATTGTCGCCCCAACCACGTTGCGCGCCAAATCCACCCTTCGTTTGCCAGTTCCTTCTTATCATGTCCGGCCGCGCCCACCTTACTTTCGCGACGACTATCGCCTGGTACAAGATCTACGACGATTGGTGCAAATGGTAGAGTATCGTGCCGTTCATGGTTATGAGTCCGTGAACGAACTGGTGCAGATCGCGCGCCAATTGCCAACTCAGAAACAGACTGCCATGATCGGCATGGCCGTGACCGGCGGGGCAGTCAATATCATTGCTGATGCGACCAATAGGCATTTGCGAAAAATGAAAATCGACTTTGTCGAATGGAAAGTAGAGAAAATCGTACTACGAAAGCGTACCCACTATTTCCATACCAATATTCAATCTGGTTTGACCAATCGAGGTTTGGGTGTTTATGTACCTGCGTTGCGAACGCAATTCTATCGCGATGTCACACCCTATTACAAAAGCGAGGGCCTTATCTTCTATTCCCGGCGCCATTTGGGTTTTGATGTTTCACGCGAAAATGGCAATTTGATCTGGACGCCTTTCTATTTTTCCTGGCTGGGCACCATTCAAATTAGCTACAATTCCACGCGTCAAATCATTCGCTCAAAAATTGATCTTCGTCGAAGTTCATTCTTCGTGTTGCGCCTGGTTATGATCGATCAACTCAAACAGCCGGATGGCAAATTTCTGCTTGGGGAAGCCATCATCAGTTGGTGAGACGTTACTCTAAATAGAGCTTGCTGATTTTCATAATTCGCCCCTCAAGAAAAATTTTATTGCTTTTCCCCGTTGGAATTGGTATATTTCAATCACACAGCACACAAAAGCCTGGATATTTGTTGCTGAGGCATGCTCGTGCCTGGCTCGCGGAACTTTGTGTGGTTCAACAAGCAGGTTCTGGGAATTTTTCAGCGTTACTCATAACTATTTTAATTGGAGGAAAGTCATGTTAAAAGTCGGAGATAAAGCGCCTGATTTCACCCTGAAATCAGATCAAGACCAAGAAGTTTCATTGAAAGATTTTCTCGGGAAGTCGGATGTTGTTTTATATTTCTATCCCAAAGACAATACACCAGGCTGCACCAAAGAGGCCTGTTCGTTTCGAGACAATATCCAGCCCATTCAGGCGAAGAATGCGGTGGTGCTGGGCATTAGTCCTGATAGCGTCAAATCGCATCAGAGTTTCGTGAAGAAGCAGAATTTGAATTTCACCCTGCTCAGCGATCCCGATAATAAGGTGGCTGAGGCGTATGGCGCCTGGGGTGAAAAGAGCATGTACGGCAAAAAATACATGGGTATCCTGCGAACCACTTTTGTCATTGGCAAGGACGGCCGGATCAAGCATGTGTTTGAGAAAGTGAAGCCCGAAGGTCATGCCAATGAAGTGTTGCAAGTTCTTTAACGGTCAACTATCAAAAATTCCAAATTTCAAATAATAAATTCCAAATAAACTTCAATATTCAAAACACAAATGCGTTAGAGGACGCATCCCCGCCAGTCGGCGGGTGATTCCAAACACCAGGCGCCCAATTGATGCCCCTCTCATTCTGTTTGAGTTTTTGAATTTGTCTCTTGAGATTTATTTGTTTTTTGATTTTTGAATTTTGGAATTTTTCTCGATTGGTAATCACATACAAAAAATGCAATAATAAAATTTGGAGCAAAAAATGTTTGAATACGAAGTAAAGAATAACGTCCCGATCTTGATGGCGATCAGCACGTGTCCCCGTTGTCAACGGATGAAGAAATTCTTGGAAATGAATGGAGTGAAGGCCAAAATCGTCGATGTCGATTTGTTACCCGCCGAAGAAAAGCGAACACACATGCGCTTCTTGCAGCCGATCAATCCCCGACTATCGTTCCCGACCTTGATCGTGGGTGAACTGGCAGTGATCGGCGAAGATTATGAAGGCGCTAAGGAGGTGTTAGGCTTATGACCGTGGAACAGTATCTTGAAGTATTGAAAAAATTTGCGCCCAAGCAGGGCTTGATTTTAAATAATGATTGGGAAATCGTTCGACCGCTATTGGAGGGGCTGTTGAGAAATGGCGAGCGTTATGGTTATCGCTCCTGTCCCTGTCGGCCTGCCGCAGGCGTATTAGAGAAAGATCGGGATATCGTTTGCCCCTGTATCTATGCCAAACCCGATATTGAAGAATACGGCGCCTGCTACTGCTGGCTGTATGTGTCCGAGGATTGGAATGCGGGCAAGGTGCCGCATGTTCAGGTACCAGAGCGAAGGCCTATTGAGAAGATTTTGGATTTTTAGTGATGAAGTAAGGTTTGGTTCATAGGATTGAAATCAATAGGAGAATATCACTTTTCTTTTCTCCCACAGAATTGTAATGCCACAGAATTGAAAAAAGACTAATTGCTTTTCTGTGGGAATACATTTCGGTGGGAAAATAATTTTTTGAACTGATATTGGTGAATACTCCCATTTAATAACAGAATGGAATTCCAGCATGGGAAGAAAGTCAGACGAGTCCCTGTCAATCTCAATATAGATGATCAACGACCACATTACCTTTTGATGAAATAAAAGCGATTTTGCGAGGCGCTGATCCAATCATCATGAGCGATGGACGCACCCTGTTAGCCAAGATTTTAAAATGATCGAGAGAATCAAAAATATCAGAATTAAACCTGGATCGATGTCCTGTTTATGGCTATTTTAAAGATCTTTCCATCAAAGAAATAACCATCAAAATCGATTGGCTGATCCTGAACGAATACCTGGGTATTCAATACGATTATCGTCTGCCGCTGCTGGTTTACACCCGCAAGGGCTGGGAAATCGAAATGGATACTTATTCGGATGAGCTATTGCAGAAATTTGATGAGATGCTCAACAGTGGCACGACCGATTTTGATATGAGTTATTTGAAGGATCGCAATCGGGAGATGATTCTCATGTTGCTGGATAAAGTGGCAGCGACTGGGGATGCCAAATATATTCCGATTTTGGAGGCGTGGAAAAGGATTGATTATAAGAAGGTCAGGCAACTTATCAATCGTGTTATGAGCAACTTGTAGAGTAGATAATTACTTCAAATTCTTTAGAATTGTATTAAAATAGAATCGATCAAAATGAACTTGAATTCTCACCATCGATAAAACATCAATTAGTTTTTGTGCTTGGTAGGAGGCAACATATGTTAACTTATAAAGAAAAATTAATAAGCGATATTGCTCAAATGCCTGAGGAGCAGCTAAAAAGGCTTTATATCATTTTCCAGACAATAAGGAATTTATTCAAGAACAAGAGAGAAGCAATAATTGGAAAGAAGACTTTAGAAGCATTTCTGTATGGGACGATGACAATTTTGATGAGATTCAAAAAGGATTCAGCAGATGGAAAATAGAAGAGTTTTAGTTGCTACAACTATTCTAATTGATTTTTTGCGTAAGCAAAAAAAAGAAAAATCAAGATTGTGGAAGTTAAGAGAAGAATATCAGAATTTAACAATTTCTTCGATCAGCGTTTTTGAATTATTTGCAGGTGCTACTAATGATCAGAAGATAGATGATGTAAGGAAACTTTTAAAATGGTTTGATATTCTTGATTTTGATGAAGCGATTGCTGAAGAGACTGGAGAAATCTTTAAAAAAATGAGAAGAGAAAACAAATTAATCGAATATCGAGATTTATTCATTGGTAACACTGCCGTTTTTTATAATATGAAATTGGCTACTTTAAATGTTAAACATTTTGAAAATATTCCTGGATTAGAAATTTTATAACAACGTAACAAAATGGGTTATAAAAAAGGTCATGCAGACAATTAATGGGATCAGAAAAACTCTTAAAGAAATTTGAATCCCTTTAATCTGTCGGGATCGAAAAAATATAATCTGATTTATAAAGATAGATAAATTTTCTCTAAAAAATAAAAAAAAGATTTTTGTAATGTCAAAGCTATTAGCCTGTATTATTCATGAACCGCTAAGACGCAGAGACGCAAAGTTTGAATAAAAATTAGATTAGAGTCCCAAAATTTCTTCTCCATCGTTAAACTTGGTTTTCGATGGTGGCTTAGAATAACTTATCAATTCTTTACGTCTTGGCGTCTCTGCGGTGAGAATTCTTGAATAATTCGGGTTAGATCGAATTACTGTAAAACCTGATGTCTGCCTGGGCCAGCCGACCATCCGAGGAATGAGAATTACTGTGGCTTTTGTGCTGAAACTGATGGATTCGGGGATGACCCATGCCGAAATTTTGGCTGCTTATCCAGAGCTTGAGGAGAGTGACCTTCAGCAGGCAATTGAATATGCTGCCTGGTTAGCTGGTGAGTATCACATTCCACTTAAAGACAAAGGAAATGGTTTTTCGGAGCAAGACTTTATTGAAGCGTTAAATGAAATTCCAGCAGCTCCACCAGCAGAAATTGATAAACTAACTGCTTAGGAAGGGACAGTCAAGACACAAAGGGCAATCATTCACAACGTCAAATTCCAATTATCGAGGACAGGGAATGAAAAGTAAAGAAAATTCATTTCATATTCAAAAAGCAATTCATTTCGGTGCAAAAAAATTTACATTATACAGCTTAGAAAAATTATCAAGTCAATTGAATCGAAAAATACATCATCTTCCTTTCTCCATCAAAATCCTGCTCGAATCCCTCCTCCGCAATGAGAACGGCGTGGAAGTGACCCAACAAGACATCATCAATTTGGCCAACTGGAATGCTAAAAATGTACAAAAAATCGAACTGCCGTTTCTGCCTGCTCGGGTGGTGCTGCAGGATTTCACGGGCGTTCCTGCCGTGGTCGATCTGGCGGCACTGCGCTCGGCAGCCGTTCGCCTGGGCGGCGATCCGCAGAAAGTCAATCCCCAAATCCCTGTCGATCTGGTCATCGATCATTCCGTGCAAGTCGATCGGTTTGGAACGGAGACGGCGCTGGCGTTCAATGCGGAGAAAGAATTCGAGCGGAATCGGGAGCGGTATGAATTTTTAAAATGGGCGACCAATACCTTCAAAAATTTTCGTACCGTGCCACCTGCCATGGGCATTGTCCACCAGGTGAATTTGGAATTTCTGGCAAAAGTGGTTCAACAGAAACAGACTGAAAACGGAGTGAGGATTTTATTTCCTGACACATTAGTAGGCACCGATTCGCACACACCGATGATCAATGGCCTGGGCGTGCTCGGCTGGGGCGTCGGCGGCATCGAGGCGGAGGCCACCATGTTGGGCCAACCTTATTACATGGTCGCCCCCGAAGTGATTGGCTTCAAGCTCACTGGCCGCTTACGAGCAGGCGCCACTGCGACCGACCTGGTGCTGACGGTGACGGAGATGCTCCGAAAAAAAGGCGTGGTGGGAAAATTTGTGGAATTTTACGGTGCAGGATTATCATCGCTTTCGCTGCCCGATCGAGCCACTATCTCCAATATGGCGCCCGAATATGGCGCAACGGTCGGCTATTTCCCTGTGGATGAGGAGACATTGCGCTATCTCAGGAATTCAGGGCGGCCAGAGGAACTGGTGAAAATCGTTGAATACTATTGCAAAGAGCAGGGGATTTTTCGAACCGATGAGACCTCTGATCCAGAATTTACTGATACAGTTGAATTAGATTTAGGCGATGTCGTTCCCAGTGTCTCAGGTCCTAAACGGCCGCAGGATCGGGTGGCACTGGATCGTGTCAAAAAATATTGGTATGAAACTTTGCAGGCGCCCACCGACAAGCGTGGCTTTGCTGTAAAAGAGACTGATAAAGACAAATCTGCTACTTTGAGCGTTGGGGAACAGACTTTTCCGCTGCGACATGGGTCGGTGGTGATTTCGGCCATCACCTCCTGTACCAATACCTCCAATCCCTCGGTGATGATCGGAGCGGCACTATTGGCTCGGAATGCGGTGAAGTTGGGGCTGAAAACCAAACCCTGGGTTAAAACCTCGCTGGCGCCTGGCTCAAAAGTGGTCACCGAATATTTGCAGGCCACGGGACTGCTGCCGTATCTGGAGGCGCTGGGATTTCATCTGGTGGGCTACGGCTGCACCACCTGCATCGGCAATTCAGGCCCGCTGCCAGAGCATATTTCCAGGGCGATCAATGAAAATAAATTGGTAACCGTGGCGGTTCTTTCGGGCAACCGCAATTTCGAAGGGCGGATCAATCCCGATGCGCAGGCCAGCTTTTTGATGTCGCCGCCACTGGTGGTGGCTTATGCCCTGGCAGGTTCTATCGAGGTCGATTTGATGAATGAGCCGCTCGGCCACGATCCCAACGGCCAGCCAATTTATTTGAAAGACATCTGGCCGAGTGCGGACGAGATTCAGCAGATGGTCGAGTTATATGTGAAGCCAGAGATGTTTGAGCAGCAATATAGCAATGTGTTTGCTGGCAATGAAACCTGGAATCGGGTGGCTATTCCCGAAGGCGATGTTTATCGCTGGGATCCAAATAGTACTTATATTCAAGAGCCACCGTTTTTCAAAAATATCACTGCCGAAATTCCGCCGTTAAAAAATATTGTGGGCGCCAAAGTGCTGGCCTGGCTGCCCGATTCGACCACGACGGATCACATTTCGCCTGCAGGAGCCATCTCGCCCACTTCGCCAGCGGGGAAATATCTTATTTCCATCGGCGTTCAGCTCAAAGATTTCAACTCTTACGGCAGCCGTCGGGGCAATCATGAGGTAATGATGCGAGGCACATTGGCCAACATCCGCATCAAAAATAAATTGATTCCTGGCGTCGAAGGTGGCTATACCATTTACCAGCCCACGGGCGAGCAGATGGCGATGTGGGACGCTGCCGAGAAATATATGAAGGATGGGACGCCGCTAATTATTATGGCGGGCAAAGAATATGGCTCAGGTTCGTCCCGAGATTGGGCGGCCAAAGGGGTATTGCTTCAGGGCGTCAAGGCCGTGATTGCCGAAACTTATGAACGCATCCATCGGTCTAATTTGGTGGGCATGGGCATTCTGCCGCTGCAGTTTAAGCCAGGCCAGAGCGTGGAAAGTCTGGGCTTGACGGGCTTCGAGACATTTGATATTATCGGCATTGCGGACGATTTGAAGCCTGGGGCAGAATTAACGGTGAAGGCGACTTCGAAGGACAACAAAGTCATCGAATTTAAGGTCGACTGCCGATTGGATACGCCTGTGGAGCTGGAATATTATCAGCATGGGGGGATTTTGAATGCGGTGTTGCGGAAGAATTTGATTGGGATATAAATTATTCTTTGTTAAAGTTAACGATGATTTCTTGGATTAGAATGGCAAATTCGGTCTATTGAAGCTTAGTTGTTTAGTAGGTATACGGTAGTGTTTGATATCGGGTTGGATGTGCTTGTGATGTGGATGTGTTTCAGATAATTCAGGAATTGTTGGGTGAGGCCAGCAATCATACCAATATTGTTTTTGGTTATCAACCCATACTTCATAGCTGTAGTCTAGAAGTATCTTTTCTCTGAAGTCTATGGTTTCAAGTAATCGTAATTTTACATTATTTCTGAAATGAAGCCAACCAATAACTTGTGCAGATGAGGGACTGGTTGTTTTAAATACGAGAGTCGAGTATTGAATTTCATGATATGTTTGAGGTAGAGAGTAAATAAATTCTTCATATTCTTTTAGAGAAGGAATCATAAAACACTTTCTACCTTCTCAAAAAAATCTGCTTCCAGAGGCTTTTCTAAACGAATTAATGGAGATGGTTTTTTTAAGAGTTGCAGATATTCTTTTCGTCTGCTTAACCAGAGCTTAATTAATCCGAGCCATTCATGAAATTCAAAAGTTTCTTCGATTTTTCCAGACTGAACCAGTTTATAAAATTCGGGCCATTTAATGCTGTATTTCCACTCAAATTTTCTCATCTGCTGTTCTAAATGGTCCATTTCGTGGATTAAATCGTCAAGTGAGGTGTCCATGATTATACTCTATTTTTAAGCTTGAAATTTTTTTCAAGATAATAAATTGTATTGGAAATGTCAAGATGTTTTTCTATTTTCAAATGCATCCAATTCTAAAACAACGACCACTCGAAATAAAAACGAAAACTATAGTGCAAATTGGAGTTACTAAAATGCCCGAATTAACTTTATCCGAATTTTCACAAAAAGGGGAGGATATTTATAACACAAAAATTCTTCCCAGGATATCCCTCGAAGATTTAAAGGGAAAAATTATGGCTATAGACGTTGATACAGGTGACTATTTTATTGAATCAAGCGTTGTTAAAGCGATAACACTCGCTCAAAAAAAATACCCAGCCAAGAAATTTTATTTGAAGCGAATCGGTTATCGTGCTGTCCATTCACATAAAGGTATTGTCAAGCAGGAGGGGTAATGATAACAGGCTTTATCAACGATGAATTAGAGCCTCTTTTGAACGATGTTTTTGTTCGTACCAAAAAAGGCGATGTCATGCCACTAAAAACAATTTTGGATACTGGATTCAACGCTTCATTCTGCATTCCAAGGGAGGTTATTAAAAAGCTCGAGATTCCGCCGCTTGCTAATGAAGTTTTTGAATTGGCTGATGGAACCTACATCGAAGAAGATGTTTATATCGGAGAGGTCATCGTCGATAATCAGCCTTATACTGTCGAAATCACAGCGACTGATTCTGATACTGCCTTAATGGGAATGGAAATGCTGTTAGAAAAGGAAGCAATTTTTAATTTAAAAACGATGAAGGTAACAGTAATTTAAAGAACATGGTGGTGGAGCATCGATTTGGGGATGCTGGGCAAAGGTGTAATTTACTGCTAATTCAATTGTGCAGGCACTGCGTGCACAATTCAGATCGTTGCACCAGTATCCTCTCAATTGTTGGATTTTCAATTTTTGATAATTAATGGATAAGAGCGAGCACGATCTGGAACAGGCGCTGCTGAATAACATTCAACAAGTGCTATTGGAGTTTGGCAACGGTTTTGCCTTTGTGGCTCGTCAGCAGAAAATACTGATTGCCGATCAATGGGAAAAAATAGATTTGCTGTTTTATCATCGTTGATTTGAAAGCCAGGGAATTACGCCGAGGCGACATCGAGCAGGTAACCCGATATTTGACCTATTATCGAGATCATAAGATCGAAGGCGATCGTGATCCTATTTGCTTTGATTATTTGCAAGAGCCATAATAAAATTGATGTCTTTTCCAGCGCTGGGAAAGATCGGGATGATATTTTTGTAGCAGAGTATAAAACGTAACTTCACAGTGAGAATGGAATTAAGAAGCGGTTGAGAAAAATCAAATAGTATCAAGTTTTAAAATTTTCAATAGAACAGTGGAAGTGAGCTTTTTCTGAGGCGTTGATCATGGGACATGTTTATACCGATATTGTTATCAAAGGGACTCGTGGTACAAAAGAGCTGAAAGAAGTGCTCATTGATACAGGGGCAACTTACACGGTTCTTCCCAAAGAGGATTTGGATGAAGTCGGTGCGTCTTTGCTTCCTACCGAAGTTAAACTTGAGTTAGGAAATGGTCAGGAGGTGAATGCCGAAGCGTATGCAATAGTGATTACCATAGCAGATGTCGAAGCCCCTGCCATCAGTATTACTTTTGAAGGTGCTCAGACCGTTGTTGGAGTTGAGACGCTTGAATCATTGGGATTAAGGTTAGATCCAACAACTGGCAAAATAGAGTTCACCAGACCAAAGGGGATGGCATACTTTTTTGTCGTTTCGAATATAAGGATTGATAGTGGCAACAACGTTATTTAACATTCCTGTAAATGAGAAATTAATCTGGGACTATCGGTTCGAATCCCAAGATTTTCAAACCGAACGATTTTTTAAATGGTATCTCGCCAGAGTGTTGGATCATGGCACCTCCAGGGATATCGCTCAGATCCCGTTTGAGATCATTGCCAAGTATTTGAACAGTCTAAGAATTTCACGGGATGTCAGGGCGTTCTGGGAATGGTATTTTCACCATACCGCTGAAGGATAATTTGCAAATCCCAATGGTTTTTAGGATTAGATTTTGTTGATTAAATCCATTGTCTGTCAATTTAATAATAAGAGGGAAAATTACCTTTGCAAGGAGGTTCACATATCAATTATAATGAAGGTGACAATTATGCAGTACCGAATTTTTATTGAACATGATGAAGATGGTGTTTTTGTTGCGGAATGCCCGTCATTACCTGGATGCATTTCGCAGGGCAAGACTCGAAGTGAAGCGCTGCAGAATATTCAAGATGCAATAAAAGGATATTTAGAGAGTTTGAGAAAACATAATGAGCCGATTCCGCCGCCAATTACCGAAGAAATTATCGAGGTTCTGGCATGACAAAGTTGCCTGTATTATCAGGGAAAGAGCTATGTCGTATTCTCAGATCAATCGGCTATTGTATTGATCATCAAACTGGAAGTCACATTATTCTTCGAAATGAAAATCCGCCCTATCGAAGGTTGACCGTGCCGAATCATAACGAAATAGCCAAAGGAACTTTGAGATCGGTCATTCGGCAGGCTGGATTGACCCTGGAAGAATTCATAGAACTAATTCGAAAAACATAATTTATTCAAAAATTATCAGGAGAAATCAAATGTCCGACCAAACCACCGCTATCAAAGCCTTGAAAACCGCCATCGAAATAGAGGATCAGGGGCTATTCAATTTTTTGAAATTTGCTCGCCAGACCAAAGATACCACGGGCAAGAATATGTTCATTCGATTGGCCATGGACGAACACGAGCATCGTCGCATTATTGAGAAGCAATTGGCCAATTTGATGGAGGGCAAACCGCTGGTCAAAGTGGAAATACCCAAATCCGAGATCGAACGGGTGGCGCCGACCATGCGAGAGAAGCAGCAGAAAACCCGAGGCGAATCGGGTTTGCTGGAAATCGATGCGCTGAATACAGCGCTGGATCTGGAGCGCAAGGCGGCAAAATTTTTCAGGGAGCAGGCGAATTTGGTCTCTGATGCGGAAGCCAAAGCGCTGTTTATCCGCTTGGCGGAATGGGAAGACGCCCATTTCGACCTCATCCAGGCGGAACTGGATTCGATCCAGGGCACGGGATTCTGGTTTGGGATTCCTGAGTTTCAGATGGATGGGAAGTTTTAGGCAGTCACCAGTCTACAGTCAGCAGTCGCCAGTCTACAGTCGCCAGTCTTCAGTCGGCAGTCTTCAGTTGGCAGTCTTCAGTCGGCAGTAGCAGGGTTGAATCGGGCTGTTTCTTAGCGGAAAAGGGTTTTACAGTGAGATTGCTTTTCATTCAAGCAAACAATTTAGCAAGATCATATCAAAATTAAGTTCGGAGGCAAAAATGGCAGGAAAAAATGTTGGTCTTATGGAAGCGATTCAGATCGCCATGGATGCGGAAGCGAAAGCAAATAAATTCTATTCGGAATCGGCTCAAAAAGTGACCAGTGAGCAGGGGAAGAATCTGTTAAAGCAACTGGCCGATTTCGAACAGAACCATTACAATAAGCTAAATGAGCTGAAAATCTCATTGGAAAAAGAGGGCAAGTTTATCAAATACCAAGGGACTGAGTTCAAACCATTCAAGATCGAACAGGCGCCCGAGGCAGCAAGAAAGGCAGAAGCTCACAAAGAAGATGTGCTCGATATCCTGGGAATGGCCATCGATGCTGAATCCAAAGCCTATCAACACTACAAACGGATGGCAGGCGAGACCAAAGATAAAGATGGCAAAGCGATGTTTGAGAAATTGGCCGAAGAAGAGACCATGCACCGTCGGATTCTGAGCGATGAGTACTATCAAATGGCCAACAGTGGTGGCTTGTGGGTTTGGGGAGAATAAGTTCGATTTTAGATTTTAGGATTAAATTCGGAAATTCTAATTCCCAAAATTCAAATCCTAAACCTATCTAACCACTGGCAGATAACTTTCAATCATCCAATGATAAGCGGGTTTTTAAGACCGCTAAGTGCGCTAATTAACCGAATGACGCTAACTTGCTGTCTGGCCAAAAGTGTCATTTTAGCAAAATTGGCGGTCAGGGCTCTTTGGTTGCGCAGCTTTGAAAGGATGGGAGCTGTTGTCGGTTTAAAACTTGGAAATTGAATTTTAGAATTTATTTGGATTTTGGGATCTGGGATTTGTTAATGGAGCTGAATCGTCACGAAAATTCCAGGAGAGAAACATGTCACTCACCGTAGAACAGGCCTTGAAGGTGGCCATTGATGCCGAAATTCAAGCCTATACCCTGTACACCAATGCGGCCGAAAAGGTCAGCGGGGCTGGCACCAAAACCATGTTGACAGAGTTGGCGCAGCAGGAGCTGGGGCATCGGAGAAAATTGGAACATGTGGTGGCCAAAAAAGACTTCACTGTGCTGGGCAAATCGATCCCCAAAGAGAGCCGAGGCATTGCGGAATTTTTGGCGGATACGGATGAATTAAAGCCCAATGCAACCACTCAAGAAGTCATGATCTTCGCCATTAAAAAAGAAGAGCGAGCGTTCAATTTTTATAGCACGCTGAAAGATCAGTTCCTGGGCACTGAGCTGGAAAATCTGTTCAGTGCCCTTGCGGCTGAAGAACAGGGCCACAAGGTCAAATTGGAAGACGACTACGAAGAACATTTCATGCAATGGAATTAAAAGGGGGGCAGATTGAAATCCATCGCAATTTGGTGGCAGGCGTTTCGTTTCCATTTTGTGCCGCCCAGCTATCTGCCAGCTATCCTGGGCAGCGTCATCGCCTGGGCGCTGACGGGACAATTTTATTTCGGGTACTTTCTCATCGCTGTGATCGGGGTAACTATCAACCATATCGCCCTGAATATGACCGATGATTATTTCGATTACAAACATTCGGTGGATCGGGCAAAAGATCGGGAGAAAAATCCCTACTCAGGCGGCAGCGGGACGCTCACCTCGGGGCTGATTCAGCCAGCAACCATGTATCGGGTGCTGATGGCAGGCTATCTCATTACCATCCTGCTCGGTTTGTATCTCACCGCCCTGCGAGGTTGGTGGGTGTTTGTCATCGGCGCTTTCGGTATGGGCTGCGCCTATTTTTACACGGCTCCGCCGATCCGCTATGGCTATCATGGGTTCGGTGAGCTCTCGCAATTGATCAATTTCAGCCTGACGATTGGGCTGGGAGCTTACTACGTTCAAACCCAGTCCTTTTCTGCCGAGGCTGCCTGGGCCTTGTTGCCATTGGGATTCATGATGTTTTCGATGATCACGATCAATGAAATTCCCGATGAAGCCGACGATCGGGCGGGCGGTAAGAATAATCTGGTGGTGCTGTTTGGCAAAAAGACAGCGGTCTGGCTGTATGGCGTCAGCATGATACTGGCGTATGGGATCATGTTGGTTGCGCCGTTGCTGAAGATCACCCGTCCCTGGGTGCTATTGGGCTTGCTCACACTGCCATGGTTCATCAGAGCGTTCTCGATTTTGCATCGCCATTACCAGGATGCCCAAAAAATGTCACCCGCTAACATGCTGACCATCCGCATCCATAATATTACAGGAATCCTGCTGATCACTGGCTATTTGATTGCTGGACTGTTGGATGGTCATCAATTTCGCTTGATTTTAGGGGCAATCTTTGTTTTGATTGTGGTCTATTTGCCTGTGGTACTGACGGTCTTTATTCCGATCATTCCCGTTAAGCCAGCAGAAAAATATCTCAAATAAGCACTATTGGTTGGTCTGATCGCTTATCTGAAATAGCTGCTAAGCATGAACAGGTGGTGCTATGGGTAGTCATAAATGGCTTAATCGCTTCGCCCTAATTTATGTTCTGTCTGGGGCGATGGCTTTTTCGCATCCAATCAAGATGACATTGGGAAAAAGCTTTTCCGAGATTCCTAATAGTAGGTCGGTAATGAATCCAGTTGAACTGAATGCAGTTCCAACCGATTCAATATTACCATTTGCGATAGGCTTATCCATCGATTCTGCCAAGATGATGGCTGAAGTGCCGCTTCTTTCAAAAATCGCGCTGAGCGTTAGCGTGGCAGGTTACAATTACTGGTATTATAAAGGACTGAAACCAGTCTGGTGGGATGGTGACGGCGCCCATTTTCATGTTATCAACGATTGGTATAAGAATTATGCCCTGGAACAAGATAAGTTTAGCCATTTTTTTGCCGCTCAATTTTTGGCGCGGCAATGGGCCGCAATTTGCGAGAGCCTGGGCTGGCCTACGTCACAGGCTTATTTCTGGGGTGCGATTTCTGCCATGGTTACTCAAAGTGAGACGGAAATTTTGGACGGATTTACCCGTCGGTATGGATTCAGCATTCCCGATTATCTGGCTGATTTGGGCGGCGCATTCTTTCCTTATTGGCAGCAGAAGTATCCCCCTTTGCAACATGTAAAAATGAAAATGAGCTATCGCGCCTCCCCATTTTATCTCAGCGGGGGGACCGATCTTTTTGAAGACTATGATGGAATGACTTTCTGGTGTAGTTTTAATATTCGTCAATTGATCCCCCATGGGTACAAAAAATATTACCCCCATTTTCTCTGGGTGGCCGTCGGCTATGGAGTTGATAAGGTGTGGACTGGACCCCATCGTACCCGACAATTATACCTGGCGATTGATTTCGATTTTAGTCATTTCCCAATAAGGAATCGATTGATTAAAAGTTTGCTAAATTTATTGGATCATATTCATCTCGGTGCTCCTACCCTGCAAATATATCCACAGTTCAAAACTTATATTTATTTTTATTGATCAATAGAGGAGGGACACTAATGAACGTTAGAATTCAATTTTTAGCAATCATTTTGATAGTGACAGTATCTCCGTTGAGCAGCTCACAGCGATCTGGTTCATCAGGCGATACGGTTGTCGTCAATCAAAAGCTGATCCATAATTATCTCCCCCAGCTCAGTAACGCCAATTTTCTCCTCATTAAAACCAGAGCCAATATCATTGTTCAGGGAAGATTTGTCAAAGCACAAGATTCATTATTGATCATCGAGAATCAAAATGTCTACCAGGCACAATCGTTTTCGAATATTAAAGAGATCACTACATTCACAAAACCGCATTCACAAAACGTAGTAGCTGGCATCTTAGTTGGCGGTGGTTTTGGCTTCTTTTTAGCAGACGTCACCAAGCGGGAAGAACCACCACCTCCTCCTGATTATCATGCTGATGATCCGAACTTAACTGAGTCGGAACAACAGAGAAGGGAAAGTCAACAACAAGAAGCTCAAAGTCAATATGAACAGGAAGTCGAAAGCGTTCATAATTCAAATGCAACTAAATTTGCTTATTTCCCGCTTATAGGTGCGGCTTTGGGTGCATCTATCGCGAATGCTGCATCTAAACAGGTGAAAGTTTCGACAACTGTTTATATCTTTGCTGATAATATGACAGCCGTTGAATGCCAGCAAGTAGGCTTAATTGAATATCAGGGGCAATGGCTAACCAAACAACAACAAGCTGACTACCAAGACAGACAGCTCATCTATTATGACGGCTATTGGGTAAGCCCTTATTTGAAAGCAAGGGTAGAGCAAAATTTAGCAAATGATCGCCGTTTTAAAGAATTCCCAGAATCCACAAGCCAAAACAACTATTTTTATGAACCTCTGATTCGATACGGAGATGAGCTAATTTTGACATCGGAGCTACAGGCTCGCGGCGGCGCGGTGGATGATTTTAATAATGCCATAACTCACTCAGAAATTGTTCAACAGATGCAAACCGCCCCTCCGTTGTTATCACCAGAAGCGTGTCCTGCCATTGCTGGTGCAACCCTGGCCCTCTATCAATTGTGGCATTCGCACCGCAATATTTCGTCACGAACGGCTTTGTCAATTTATGGCGCTGCTGCTGTCGGCTATTATGCTTTTACTCGACTCGTGAATCAAAAATTCCAGCGGGAAGCAGCAATCCACAGAATTAAACAGGAACGTAAGCGATTTTATGAACATCAATTTCAACAATCCAGAAAGCATTTGCCGCTAAAAATGTCACCATCTTTCGGTGTTTGTTTTCTGAATAATGAAACCAATAGGATTGTACCGATGCTTACAATTAAAGTATCTCATTAACCATCAATTTCATCTAACGGAGGAACGAACTTTGGAACTGGACAAGAACCAATTAAGCGAACACAACGGCCAGGACGGCAAACCCACTTATGTGGCTTTCGATGGAAAAGTCTATGATGTGACTACTAGCAAAATGTGGAAAAAAGGCCTGCACATGAATCGGCATCATGCCGGGCAGGATTTGACCGAGGCGATTGGCGCAGCACCGCACGGTCCTGAAGTACTCACTCGTTTCCAACAGGTGGGCACATTGAAGGCCGAACAGGAGCAAGAGGTGCGACCGCCATTGCCCAATTGGATCAATAATTTCCTGGATAAATATCCGTTCTTCAAACGCCATCCGCATCCCATGGTGGTGCATTTTCCCATGGCGTTTTTCATGATAACATCGATTTTTCTATTCTGGTACTATGTGATCAGCCCTGCTCCCTGTCTATTGAATTCCATCTGGTACCTGCATATTTTGGGGACGCTATCCCTCCCCTTCGCCTTGGTAACGGGATGGTTCTCGTGGCAGGTGAATTATCTGGGCAAACCGATCGGCAATGTCACCCGAAAGATTATCTTTTCTATCGTCGTACTCATTTTCGATATCATCGTATTGATTTCAATTGCTGGCAATTTGCAATTGTTGGCCCATCCCCAGGGGATTCAATTGGCCATTCCGATCATGATCTTTTTGTATTTGCCGATCGTGGCGTTCATCGGCCAGCAGGGAGGGGATCTGGTGTATTGATTCGTTCCCGCTTCGCGATGTTGGCCGGAGCGATCATTGGCTAAGTAAAAGATCTCGCACCGTTGTAAAGCTGGCGGCGAAGCAAGGCCTCACCATACAAAATACCGGTAGCCCCTACGATGGTTTGCCGACCATGGCCTTGATTTTGCCAGCTTATTCGGCAACGCATTCAATTGCTGACCCATGAACTGATACTGGTGATCGTGGACGGTAATCAATGATGATTTAGCCTATCATCCAGCACCCGGAGAAAGCAGCCGTCTGCGACAATTGGGCTTTGATCCTTCACTGTGGTTTTTGATCGAGCCAATCGGCATCGAGCTCATCGGTTGATACATTCAGATTGATGCCGTGAAATTTGCCATTCAGCTTTATGCCGACGATAATCGATTTTTGGATCAATTCCAGCTTTTCGTTGATGATGTTCAGCAGCTTGGCCAATTCGGTGAGGCGTTCGATGAGATATTTTTCCATGCCAGGGTCCTCTCAAAAATAGCTGTTGCATCTTTGAAATAAATTTGCTATTATTAATTGAAAATGATACCAATTGTACGTCAACAAAGGTCGATCCACCCAGTCAGCATCAAAAAAGCCATTTGCCCGATTGAAAATGGTGATAATAATTATTTGATAGTTTAGGCGCTGAAAAAGTTCTTTTGGCTCTTCTGATGGCGGCTAATATAGTATATTATTATTAAAAAGTCAAGCTTTTTTTTATGAACTAATCAAACTATACTATTCATGAGACACGAAATTGGAAAACGAATAAGGCTGGTGCGTGATAAAAAAGGAATCACGCAATCCGAGTTGGGAGAAAAGCTGGGAATTCAATTTCAACATGTGAGCAAATACGAACGGGGCGAAACGGTTCCTACCTGGGAAAATTTGATCAAGCTGCATGAATTTTATGATGTCAACATCAACTGGTTGTTGACCGGAAAGGGAACGATGTTTGTGTCTCCTATCACCTATTCAGTTGCTGACAATCAGAGCCTGGCGGCGATTCGCGATCTCGATTCCGATGATCAACTGGACGAGATCATCACCGAACTCCGCAACGACCAGGAACTGAAAAATTTGATTTACGACTACATTAAAAATTATCGTCAACTTCGCCTGACAACGTCCAAGCTTACGGACAAGGTGGATCGGATGAAGCAGAAGCTATAATCAATAATAGACCACCTGAACCAGCTTTTTGAATTGATCGAATCTTATCCTTTCTCGTTGATAGTCATCAATGGCTCGTTTTTGAACTTTGAAAATGATCCTGGAATATTGGCCATCGATGGGTGTCCCTTTGTAGTTTAGTGCCACTTCGAACCATTCATCGGCAGCTAAATCTCTCATGTTGAACCCGTAATTCGAGATCAATTGAATCAGCTTCTGCTCCATAAGATCTTTTTTGAATTCGTCGCCTTTGAAAGCGAAATCTCTGTCGGGAATCGTAACCGAACGGTCCTTC
This sequence comes from uncultured Cytophagia bacterium, assembly GCA_964647995.1. GTDB lineage: Bacteria > Zhuqueibacterota > Zhuqueibacteria > Thermofontimicrobiales > Thermofontimicrobiaceae > Thermofontimicrobium_A. The sequence continues at coordinate 18,047 of CAZYNP010000002.1, read as the reverse complement.
AACCGATCCAGGTATTTTTGATAGGCCGCAACGGCGCTTCTTCCGGGAATGATGTCGGCAAAAAAGACCACACCGTAGCCTTTGAAATAGATACCACGAACCTCCCCAGCAATGCCCCATTGCAGTTGATTGCTGGGTTCTTCCAACGACGCCTTGATCACATTCGATAGGATCGTAACGTCTTCATCCATCAATTTCTGCTCTTGAAAAATGACTTTCCGGGCAAACTCATCATCGCTCAGGCGTCCTTTGCGATAGTCAATAATATCTGCAATCGACACCGAGGCGATCAATTGCTTTACCCGTTGATCCGGTTCGTCGGCAATTGGCGGCATGAGATGCTCAAAGTCAACGATCACACTTACTCTGGCCGAAGGATTCAAATGGATGACCGCCGCAGTCCAGGAGCCCATGAATCGAACAATTGATTTTTTTAGCCTGGCGACTTCCTTTGAGAAATCATCAGACTGGGTTTTTTCCGTGTCATCTGTTTCAATATATACCAACTTATTTTCGTGCATTTCATACAATTTTTTCAGCGTTTTTTGAGCCATAATTCTATTGGTAAGGAGAGAGGCTCGAACATTAAAAATGACACCGTAATTCATCAAATAGTAACCTTGCGTACCGCCGTCCATGAATCGAAACTGACTGCGGTCGGGAAACAGAAGTCGATCGAGAACCGTCTCCATAATCGCGATATTTGCCAATAATTCTCTATCGACCGAAGTGGTTTGGGCTACCACCCGGCTATTATATAAGCCGCAAGCCAATAACAACGTTACAATTATTCGTTGGCAACGACACATCTTGCACTCCTTCTTCGGTGAAATTGAGATATAACTCTTCAAATTCCGTTGGTTCTTTTGCTAATTACTTTCTTTTGAATGGAGCCGGCAGCTACTAATTTACGAGTGAGTTAACTTCTACCGGCAATCAGAATCAGTCACCTACCCAACCGTGAACCACGCATTACGATTGCTATTTCGGCTGCGCATTGATCAACCGAATAAATTCATTCAGCGAGTTATCCGTTTTTTGGATTCGATGATAAGTATTCCGTTCAATATTATCCAGCCCCAATCCCACCAGATTCAGATCCTCGATGCGCTGCCGCTCGATATCCTGACGCAACTGAATAAACGCCGACGCCATCTCTTTTCGCTGGCGCGCCTCGCTTTGTTGAATCAACGAGGTCATCAAAAGATAATTTTCTTGTTGTAATTGTTCAATCAGGTGCTGAGTTGCCAGCTTGTCGGCGCTCGCTGCAGCGCTGGTCGGCTTTTGAAATAGCCCGAACCGCAGCTTAAATTCCTTCGACTGATAGGAAATTTCGGTATTGGCCGCAGCCAGCAGCAAAAAAATCCCCACCAGACTGCCGATTACCCCATAGGCAAGTTTCCTGGGCTGCGGTATCAGCTTGGCCAGCAGGTCTTTAAGGTAGTTTGCCCAGTGGCTTTTCTCACTGACTACAATGAAATTGAAATCGGGATTGACATCCTCCCATTCCTGCAACATGCGGGAAGTTCGCTTAAGGGCAATGTAATCTTGCTGGCACGACTTGCAGGTGGCCAAATGGGCCAGAAATAGCTCCCGATCCGCAGCGGAAATTTCATCATACAAAAAATCCATCAGCAAAGATCGCATCTCTTTACAGCTCATAAGGAAAAACCTCCTCGGTGATTTGCCATTGTTCAAAAATCTTCCGCAAACCGTTCAAGCCATAATACATGCGGGACTTAATGGTATTGAGTGGCTCATTTAGCGCTTCAGCAATCTCTTTAAATTTCAATCCCTGATACTCCTTCATGATGATTACCACCCGCTGTTCCTCGGGCAATTGCTCCAATGCTTTCTGAACAATGTTACGAATCTGTTTTTGATTCACTTTCACATCTGGCGACTGATTTGGAGATTGCTGCAGCTCTTCGGGCAGTAACACGCCATTTTCATCGCTATGCTCCTGAATTAAATCGAGTGAAACAAACTGGCGATGATTGCGCTTCTTGATCTCATCCTTGCAGAGATTAGCAGCGATTTGATAAATCCAGGATGAAAACTTCGAAGCATCTCTCAGTTTTGATAAGTTTCGATAGACCCGAATAAAGGTTTTCTGGGTCAGATCTCGCGCCAGTTCTTTATTGCCCAAGTATCTGAGAATGAAATTATACAGCGGTTTTTCCCACCGCCAGACCAAGGCATTAAATCGCGTACGATCGCCGTCCAGTATACTATTAATCAATTGCGTATCGGTCATAGAACCTCGTTGCGGTTGGCCTATCTTGTTTCAATAGTTAGACGACTCCGGTAACAAAAAAGTTTTGCGGTCAGGTGGCAGGATAAAAAACAAACAGGCCAGGCATTTTTGGGATGCCCAGCCTGTTTGTCATTCATAGGTTATGGCGGCAATTTTTATTTGATCAAAATTAATCGTCGCGTCTGGCTAAACTGTTCGGTCTTAAGCTGGTAGAGATAAATTCCGGCAGCCACTTTCTGCCCCAATTCATTTTCACCATTCCAGGAGACCTGGTAGCGATTGGCAGGTTGCAGGCCATTCACCAGCGTTTTCACCAGTTCGCCCTGCAAATTGAAAATTTGCAACGTAACCCGAGACGCAGTTGGCAAAGCATAACTTATCGTGGTGGACGGATTGAAAGGATTGGGATAATTCTGCGCCAACTCAAATTGGTTCGGGATTCCCGGCGCTGCGCCCTGTTGGCCGATAGCCGTGGCCGACATCGGGGATAATTGAACATCCACTCCGGTGATCGTAAAGCTGCTGGCCTGACCGACACTCACTGGCACTGCCTGGCTGATATTGGCGACATTACCATAATAAGCTGAGCCATAAGGCATGCGATCGACCTTGATAAAATAATCACCCACAGGAATTCCGACCAAAGCATAGCTGCCATCGGGACCGGTTTTCTGGGTGGCGCGAACTCTTTGCTGCGCATCGATCAGCGAAACATAGGCATCGCTGACATAGCGGCCTTCCGTATCAGTCACCTGTCCGGAAATCATACCCATGGCTAATGGATCGTTCATCTTGAAGCCCCAGCCCCTGGTTAGATCGAAATCAATGCCGGTTTTCTCCTCGGCACCGTCCAGGGAAATTTGATCGGCCGACCATGGTGAAGTTTTATCATCATAAAATTCGACAATGTAATTTTGCGCCCAGCATACTGCGATGTACTTGCCTTTGGGAATACCGCCAATGAGATACTCGCCATTAGCATTGGTCACCGTAGCATAAAAATCGAAGAGGGTGAATTTGCCCTGGAAGGCATTGCCGTACGGATGATTGCTGATCGGGAACAATGTCACCATGGCCCCTTCGATGGGCGTTCCGGTGGAATCATCGGTAACCACACCAGATACTTTGCTGCCAGGCGGCATGGGCGGAATATCGAAATTAATTCCGGTTGTCTCTAACCCCGCCTTTACTTCCACCATGGTCGCTTTTTCGATATCCTGGGTATTGTCATAAAATTCGGTGTAGCCATTTTTGTGCACCAGAACGATATATTTTCCCTCTTCCACGTTCTCGATTTTGTATTTACCTTCATCATTGGTCCAGGCATACATCAACGGTTTGAAACGCGCTTTGCCGGTCCCAACAAAAGTCCCGTGCCATAACAGCTCAACATAAGCACCAGCAATCGGAGCGCCGTCGACATCGGAAATCACTTTGCCCGAAATCGCTCCCAGTTCCTTTGGCTGCCCAAAAACAAAGTTAATATTTTGGGTAACAGTATCGGTCACGACTACTGGTGTTGCATCATCGTATTCCGTGACATTATCATAATAGATCGTCTCACGCTGCCACCAATCCATCCTGGTAGCTGAAACGATGTACTTGCCTGACGTAAGATTTTCAATTTGATAATTCCCGTTCTCATCGGTGACTTCCAGATTCTGCAAACCCCTGAAATTGCTATAGAACGAGTCGCCATTGGATTGCTTCCAGGCAAAGACATAAATTCCCGGCAGTGGCTTTCCAGCAGCATCCTTCACCGTACCAGCAATGCCACCGGTCGGTAATCCGATTTCAAATTCAAAATTAATATTTGGGGTCACTTGTCCATTGTCGACCAAAACAGGTTTGGCACTGAATGGATCTGATGTATTTTCCCAGAACTTGATCTGGAGGAAAAACATGGCACCGGTGGTTAACTTGGCCATAACCCGGTACTTTCCTGAATCCAGCGTAGTAATCTGATAGTTGCCCGCTTTATCGGTGAACGCATAGCCCCACATCATGATCGAATCCATCCAGGCGGGATGAGGCGGAAAGATCGGATCATCAAATGGCGCTGCAGCGACAATCGCATTGGGAATCCCTTTGCCGGTTGAATCGACGACGGCTCCAGTGATGATGCCTCCTTGCTTCAGCACAAAATTGATGTTGCTCAAATTAGTGCCATTGGAAATGGTTAGGGCCTTGGCCGCGATTATGGTTCGAGTGTTATCATAAAACTCTGATACAAAACTATCGGCGTAAGCATAAACGTAATACTTGCCGTTGGGCAGAGATTTTAGTTGATAAGCACCAGCCGCATCGGTTTTGGCTTGATATTTCTTCGGCATCGGCATAAAACTGCCCATCTCTGCATTGATAGCCAAAACAGTGGCCTCGGCAATGGGCCGATTGCCAATTTCACTTAGCACCGTTCCCGCAATAGTTCCGCTACCCATATTTTGGGCAAATAGACCGCTGCCCATTACAGCAACTATCATTAAAATCGCCGTTACTGAAATTTTTAGAAACTTCATAGCAACCTCCTGAGTTAATAGGTAAATAATTGTTCGTTGAATTCGTTTTTTTGAAATTATCAAGACGTTGACACCAGGATGGCTCAAGTTGCTTGAATATTTTGCAACATCCATGCCATTTCTTGCTGAATGAATCATATAAAATAAGACTTCTGCTCAATGACTGGTCATCTCATTAGATGCGATTTGATCAGAGAGGTTCCCACCAAGCGGCACTAACGACCGGTCATTTCTGCATCTCATTTGCTTTGAAAGTATATTCAGTTAGCAAAATGATTTTCCACAACTTCGATCAAGCACTGGCAAATCGCTTCTATGGCTGGCGCATTCGTTGATTCCGAAAATCAATTTAAAAATCTGTAATTCACAAAATATTACTTGACTTATAGGCCAGAGATCAATATTTTCTATTCATTCGAACCAGATCATGAAAGCTATTCGCGATTCCTGGTGTGCAAAAAATGCGAAAGAAGGTCCTTTAGTGTGCAAAAATTTCACAATTCGTCTCGATCACAATCAGAAATAGCATTGGTCTAATATGGTCGATTTCCCATTCTGGTATACAATAATTGTACTGGTAGTAATGACCGGCTTCCTGATCAAGGAGATTTTTGAACCGGAGCTTATTGTCTTGTCGGCATTATTGCTATTGGCTCTGGGTGGCGTGCTGGATGTCAAAGAAGCGCTGAACGGTTTCTCGAATAGCGGAATGTTAACCGTTGGCTTCCTGTTCATCGTGGCTGAAGCCTTGAATCAAACTGGCGCATTGAACCGACTTGGTTCGTTTTTTTTAGGCCGCAATCGGCAGAGTATCACTGCTAAATTGCTCCGATTTTTATTTCCGATATCATTTCTGTCGGCTTTTTTTAATAACACGCCAATTGTGGCAATGATGATCCCGGCGGTCAACTCCTGGGCTCAAAAAAATGATTACTCCGCGTCAAAATTTCTGATCCCGCTCTCGTATGCCACCATTTTGGGAGGTATCTGCACACTCATTGGCACCAGCACCAATCTGGTGGTTCATGGTCTGCTCATTGAAAATGGATTGCCGGGAATCTCGTTTTTTGAATTGACGAAAATCGGCGTCCCCATCGCAGTGGTCGGTATCCTGGCCATCGCCTTAGTGGGGCATCGCCTGTTGCCAGACCGCAAAGACCCCATCGTCGAGTTGGGCGCCAATACGAGAGAATTTGTGGTCGAATTAAAGGTTGAAGCCAATTATCAACATATCGGCAAAACCGTTGCTGCCGCAGGTTTACGACACCTTAAGGGACTATTCTTATTTCAAATCGAGCGGGGATCACAAATTTTAGCTCCCATCGGGCCGGATGAGAAAATTCGGTTGGGGGACCGCCTTTTTTTTACCGGATTACCAGCGACCATCATTGAATTACAAAAAACGCCTGGCCTGTCGGTAATCAAAGATGCCTCTTTCGATCTGAAAAATTATGATTCCTCCCAACTGAAAACCTTTGAAGTGGTTATCTCTTCCAGCTCTCCCTTGCGAGGGATGAACGTTCGCGAGAGCAATTTTCGTAGCCGTTACAATGCAGTTATCATCGCCATCCATCGCAATGGCGAGCGGATTCAAAAAAAGATCGGAGACATCGTGCTTCGTGAGGGAGATACCCTTTTGATCCTGACCCAGCCGGAATTTCTCAAGAAATGGTACAACTCGCGTGACTTCCATCTGGTGTCTGAGTCTGCCAGCATTCCCTCGAAGCCACAAAAATTGGTCTATCTTTCGATTGCAATCTTCTTGCTGATGATAACAATCATGACGCTCGAGGTCATTCCCATTGTCTATGCCACCGCCATCGCTGCTGTCGTCATGGTATTCAGCCGCTGCGTTTCCCCTCAGGACGCACAACGCAGCGTGCAATGGAATGTGCTTTTGATCATCGCATCCGCCTTTGGGATTTCCCGTGCGCTGAGCAATTCAGGTGTTGCCCAGGTGCTGGCAAAGGCATTGATCGATCTGGTAGGTTCGTTCGGCGTACTGGGCATTTTGAGTGGTGTCTATTTTATGACCAGTCTTTACACCGAACTGATTACCAATAACGCGGCGGCGGCTTTTCTCTTTCCCATTGCTATCGCCACCGCCAGCGAAGCCGGTTACGACCCGCACCCATTTGCCATTGCCGTCGCCATTGGCGCTTCGGCCAGCTTTGCCACCCCGATTGGCTATCAAACCAATTTAATGGTTTATGGCCCTGGTGGATATAAATATACCGACTTCTTGAAAATCGGAGTGTTAATGAATCTCTTCATGGGCATTATGGCCATTGGCATGATCTATCTAATTTACTTTAAATAATCGTTTGCTTTACAACTGAAATAAGTATCATTTAACTGATGAAGGAGATTTGAAGATGAGTGATTTAGTTCCGCCTCACGGTGGTCAACTCAAACCATTGTTGCTGGATCAGGATCAGCGAGTGGCTGAACTGGAACGGGCGAAATCCTTGCTGCCAATCCGGATGACCTCTCGTGAGACATCCGATTTAATTATGTTAGGAATTGGTGCGTTCAGTCCGCTGGAGGGCTTTATGCATCGCGATGATTACCTCAAAGTCGTGCAGACGATGCATTTGGCGAATGGAACCTTATGGCCCATTCCCATTACTCTGGCGGTTAGCAAAGAGCAATCGGGACAAATTCGGATTGGGCAGGACATTGCTTTGATTGACGATGAAAGCGATACCCTGATGGCCACGATGACAGTTGAGGAAAAGTTTACGTATGACAAGCATTACGAAGCCAAGCATGTTTTTCGCACCGAGGATCAAGCCCATCCCGGTGTGGCCAAAGTCTTCGCCCAGTCCGACATCTATCTGGCCGGCCCCGTAAAGGTGCTTAGTGAAGGTGGTTATCCTGAGCGATTTGGCGCTTTTTATGCTCGGCCTGCGGAGACACGTGCAATTTTTGCGCAGTTGGGCTGGAAAAAAGTGGCTGCATTCCAGACACGCAATCCCATTCATCGGTCCCACGAGTACGTGACCAAAATCGCTCTGGAAGTCAGCGATGGCATTTTGATCCATCCATTGGTAGGAAAACTAAAAGATGATGACATTCCGGCCGCAGTCCGAATGAAATGCTATGAAGTATTGTTAGAAAATTATTATCCGCGGGATCGAGTCATCTGCAAGGTTTATCCCATGGAAATGCGCTACGGTGGCCCCCGAGAGGCGGTACTCCATGCGATTTTCCGCCAGAACTTCGGCTGCAGCCATCTGATTGTCGGCCGTGACCATGCCGGAGTTGGCAATTACTACGGCCCCTTTGATGCCCAAAAAATTTTCGATGATTTCGCAGCCGATGAATTAGCTATCAAGCCGCTCAACATCGATTGGACCTTCTGGTGCTATAAATGCGAAGGCATGGCTTCCACCAAAACCTGCCCCCATGGCAAAGAGGACCGATTATTGATCAGCGGCACCAAACTGCGGGAAATGTTAGCCAGAGGTGAAAAACCCGCTAAGGAGTTCAGTCGCCCCGAGGTTATTGAAATTTTAATTGACTATTATCGAACAATAAATAATGAGGCATAACCAATGACCATCCAGAAAGCAACCAATATTACCTGGCATCATGCCAGCATCACTCGCGCCGACCGCGAGCGATTGTTGAATCAGAAGGGCGTTGTCATCTGGTTCACCGGACTCTCTGCTTCAGGGAAATCAACCATCGCCCATACTGTTGAAGAAAAATTATACGATCGGGGAATCCTGACCTATGTGTTGGATGGCGATAATATTCGACACGGTCTGAATAAAAATTTGGGTTTTTCGCCTGAAGATCGTGAGGAAAATATTCGCCGCATCGGTGAGGTGGGGAAGCTATTTGCCGATGCCGGCATTATTACCATGACGGCATTCATCTCCCCGTACCGGGCAGATCGGGATAAAGCGCGGCAGTTGCATGAACCCGGTAAATTTATCGAAGTATTTGTCGATGCGCCCCTGAGCGTTTTGGAAAATCGAGATCCAAAGGGATTGTATAAAAAAGCTCGTGCAGGACAGATTCCAGAGTTCACAGGTATTTCGGCACCGTACGAAGCGCCCGAGAATCCGGAAATCCATCTCGATACCGACAAAATGAATATCGAAGCATGCGCCGATGCAGTGATTCGATATCTGGAAGAAAAAGGATATATTCCATCTAAATAGTTGCCAAAACTAATGAGCCAACAACAACATCCTTTCAAGATTCAAAACCTCGAAAGGATGTTGTGCTTTATTTAATCTCTCCGAAATATTGCGCACAATAACCGCCACTGGCGGTAGCATCGCATTTAAAAATAGCAGTAACCAGGCAAGGCGAGTAAAAGCAAAACTCTCTTTTCTATCAAACAAACTGATTCTTCACCTCTTCAGACACATTTGGTCGCAATCCCTGCTTCACCAATGCGCCTTTCGTTAGCACCGGCAACTGATCGGCATAAGTGGGCTTGCCCTTCACTTGATAGAAAATCCCAATGGGAATGCGGTCGCCCCATTCCAGGGATTTCTCAAATGCCAGCGTCCGATTGGTGGGATCATAATTGGGATCGTCCTGCAATTTATAGACTCGCTTCATGTACCACTGATAGGTATTGACTTTGTTGAAGCTCACGCAGGGCTGGAACACATCCACCAGGCTGTAGCCCTTGTGCTGCAATGCCTGCTCGATCAGCCAGGTGAGATGTTTCATATCGCCAGCAAAGCCACGGGATACGAACGTCGCTCCCTGGGCAATGGCGATGGCAATGGGATTCACGCTCTCTTCGATCGAGCCGTTCAAGGTTGTTTTGGTCACAAATCCCTTATCGCTGGTCGGCGAGTATTGCCCTTTAGTCAAGCCATAGACTTTATTATTTTGATAAATATCCACCACATCGATATTTCGCCGAATGGCGTGGATGAGATGATTACCACCCATGCTATAACCATCACCGTCACCATGGGTGAGGATAACCTTCAGCTCATGATTTGCCAGATGCGCTCCAGTTGCCACTGGCAACGGTCGGCCATGCAAGCTCATAAATCCATTGGCATAAGTATAATCAGGCAATTTGCTCCCACAGCCGATTCCCGACACGATCAACACCTGATGCGGTTCGATATTTTGGTTGACCAGTGCCGCTTTCAATGAATTCCAAATCCCATAGTTTCCGCAGCCAGGGCACCAGGTCGGCTTATGGTGGGTTTCATAATCTTTGACAGAAGCCATGTTTTCCTCGATAGTTAACAATTAACAATTTTCAATTCACAATTGACAATTTCAGGGTTTCTCCTTCCGAAGGTTCAGAACCTTCAGAAGGGGATTTTTCTATTTCATCTTTAATTGACAATTTATGCTTGTTCTTAAAGCACTCGAATCCCCTTCTCTATTAAATCTTTAAAAAAACCATCTTCAGCTTTTTTATTCATAAATTCATTCGGTGTTAAACAAAAGGCATCCACCACAGGAAGATTTTTATCCTTCAATTTGCCAATGGCTTTTAAAAAAGTCGAGCGCCGTTTGATCAATCGGATACCTGAAAAAGCATCTGACACGATCAACATATCGATATCGCTATCCTCACGAACAGCGCCATAAACTCTGGAACCCCAAAACCAGATTTCCTGGGGCTGAAAATTATCAATTATTTTTTGATAATAATTTTTTAAGAAGTAACTGATTTTCTCATCCTTTATTCTTTCGGAATTTTTAGGATTGCTTTGGTTCATTCTGTTCTTCTTCCTGTTCAGTTGCTTTTAATTTTTGTTGGATAATGTTAAATATCTTTTTGGTTTTTTCTAATCCACTCTTGGCATCTTCCTCGGAACATTGTTGATATGGAACCTCATCACTAAAGCCAGGGTATCTGACCAAAAAATAATAATCATCCAATTCAACGATTAAATCTGCCAATTCGTTCTGGAGATCAACTTTTTCAACAAGTTCCTCCAGGACATGGATATGAGGCGGTTCTTTACCTGTAATTTTTAAATAAAAAGCTTTCAAAATTTTTTCAACGGCTTGCTCACATCCAATCAAACAATAATCATAAATGGACATTCTTAAATTTTTCTCTGCTGCCTCTAAATCGTGAGCAGCTTGTTGAACCCAGATATCAATTCGTTTTTCGATTTTCATCAAATCCTATCTTCGATTAATTTGTCTCCCCCATCCTTTCAAAGGCTGCAAACCTTTGAAAGGATAATTTTAAATTAGCGCAATTCGAACCATTAGCGAAATTAGCGGTCTCCAATCTTTTCAACATTTCTCAAAATATACTCAGGCGAAAACGGCCGTCCATCGTATTTCAAAATTTTGCCAGCCACTTCAACGCCCATGGTCATCTTCAGCAGCGTCGCCAATTGGCCAGTAAAATTGCCTTCGACAGCGATCAGCCTGCCTGCGTTATTCAAGTAGGGTCGAATTTTCGCTTCATTGAGCGGCCAGAGATCGACAAATTGGAGAATATTGGCGCTGTCTTTCTTCGCTTGATTCAATTCATGAACAGCCGCTTGCAGCGGCGCCAGGGTGGAGCCCCAGCAAATGAAGGTCGTTTCCGCTTTTTTGGGTCCGTACAAAATTGGCCCATTCATATCGGGCAGAGCCGTTTCCAATTTCTTCATCCGCTTCTCGTGCATTTTGATCCGAGTCTCGGCATCTTCGATGATCTCGCCCACCTCGTTGTGCTCATCGCTGGTGGTTCGGAACACCGCTTTCGGATGTCCTGGCAAGGCACGGGGAGAAACGCCGTCGGCAATATAGGCATGGCGCTTGTATTCGCCCTCTAAATTATCCAGATCAGCGTCGCTGAGCAATTTGCCCCGCTCGATTTTAATTTGGCTGAAATCGATCTCGGCCCTATCAACGGTTCGATTGGACGTCGCCAAAAAGTCATCGGTCAAAATAATCACGGGAGTCTGGTATTTCTCAGCCAGATTGAACGCCCGAGCGCCCGCCTCAAAGCACTGTTTAGTATCCCCTGGGGCAATGATGAATCGGGGAAATTCTCCCTGCGACGCATGGAGCGCAAACATCAAATCGGCCTGCTCGGTTCGAGTGGCCAATCCCGTCGAAGGGCCAGGCCGCTGCGCCAGCACGATCACCACAGGGGTTTCCGTCATGCCCGCCAATCCCAGCGCCTCGACCATCAAGGAAAAACCACCGCCAGACGTCGGCACCAGCGCCCTGGCACCCACATGCGCTGCGCCAATCGCCATGTTGATGGCTGCGATCTCGTCCTCGGCTTGCTTGGAAACGATGCCGTAAGTATCGGCGTTTTTATTCAGCCACTCGAAGATCGATGTGCCTGGCGTCATGGGATAGGCAGCGGTAAAATTGCAGCCGCCAACCAATGCGCCCAATGCAATCGCTTCATTACCGTTCATGACCATGCGTTCGGGCGCTTTCACCGCATGCAGCCTCCAGTCGAATGAATTGGGGTAATGCTGTTGCACATAATCATAAGCTCCCTGGGAGACTTTGGAATTGACCGCAACCACCTGGTCGCCTTTTTTCTTGAAATTATCTTGAATTACTGAAAAGATATGTTCGATTGGAAATTGGGTCAGTCCAGCCAATGCGCCCAGGGCAGCGGTATTGGCCATCACCTTGCTGCCGCCCACATCCTGGGCAATTTTTCCCAACGGCACAGCGATGGGTTTGATCTGCTGTTGTTTCAAAGCGTCCTGATCCACATTCATTTCGGAATCAAAAATTACGGCGCCGCCTGGTACGATTTTCGATTGATGGATGCCGATCGATTCCTCTGTCAGCGCAATCAGCACCTGCACAGGCTCGGTCCAACTGAGGATCGGCTGATCCGAGGTTTTGATCACATAAAAATTATGGCCGCCACGGATGCGGGAGCGATTGTCCTGCATGCTAAATACCTGCAATCCCGCCCGAGCTAAGGACTTACAAAATCCAGAACCACTGGAGTCCAGCCCCTGTCCTGCATCGCCGCCCATTAATATCGTCATATTATTAATAATCATCGATTGCTCCTGTTTTAGGGATTCGTTGAGTGGTTGAGTGGTTTTCTGATCAGTTAGTTGAGTCGTTAAATGGTTAAGTAAGTTGAGTGGGTTCTTTGCAATCGTATGATGTTGCTTCCATTCCAAATACCAATCGCTTCCACTAACCTACTGCTCACTAACCACTGATTACTGATCACTGATCACTGACTACTGATCCCTGATCAACTTCCCCCCAACCACTCAAATCATCCAAAGACAACTTCTAAAAGTAAAAATTCAACCGCCTCTTAGTCCGTCGGTTCAAACTGGCTCTTATCCGCTCCACAGACGGGGCACACCCAATCGTCGGGGATGTCTTCGAATCTGGTTCCTGGTTTAATTCCGCCATCGGGATCGCCCTCAGCAGGATCATAAACATAACCACATACCTGGCAGACGTACTTTTGCATGACGAGTCTCCTTAAATGGTTTTGGTTTATAAATGAATTTGTATAAAAATAATGATCGTCACGATAAGACGAAGGGACTGAAATTGGATACTGGGTATCTGATATCAAATATCAGACGCATGTCTTTTTCATCTCAGCATCCTATATTTAAGCGCTAAAATCGCAAAGCTACAATCGCGCATCAGGCTGGGTATTTCCCCAGAATATAATCTTTCAAATATCGATTTTCCACGTGAATATTTTTCAACTGCGCCTTGACCACATCGCCGATGGAGACAATACCAGCCAATTTATTATCCTTGATGATCGGCAAATGGCGGATGCGGTTCTCGGTCATAATCACTTCGACGCTATCGAGATCGTCATCGGGATCGCCGATGATGATTTTGGTGGTCATAATTTCTTTGACCTTGACTTTACGAATTTCTTCGCAAGCTCGGAGCACGGCCATCAGGGCATCCCTGGCCGCAACAATGCCCACAATTCCTCCTTTTTCATCCAGCACCAGCAGCGACCCCACCCGATTGGCGGCAAAAGTCTGCAACGCTTCATAGACCGTGGCTTCCTGATTGACTGTCACGACATGAGTTCCTTTTTCAGCTAAGATGTCTTTGACTTTCATTCCTGCAACTCCTTTGATTGATTTTAAATTGTTGATCTATTTCAAAAAGATATTTTTGCCCAACGGATAGATGAAACCAACTGATGAAATACTCAAGCCACAAATCCTAATTTACAAATAATTCAATCCCAACTTCAAAATGCCTGAATTTCAAATACTATTTGCAACATCACCAAAAAAATTATCCGTTGGGTTCATCTATCCGTTGGAAAATTTTTTTTGTCTGTTAAAATTGCACAAAATGCCCCAGCCATAGTACGATTAGAATCACCACCACATGCAAAATCCACCAGCCCAGTTTGCCTCGCATGAAATGCTTTAACATATATCATTCTCCAAATTACCAAATTACCTAATTACCCAATCACCGCCACAACAAATGCCCCACCGCAAACACACTCCCCACATAAACAAAATGCCTCGCCCACCACCAGGCGGTGAACATCCTGCCCAGTCCTGTCGGATAATAATGGAACAGCACTATCTGCCCGATGAACAGTTTCGAAAGCAAAATCAGATTATGCGGCAGAGTCGTTCGGAGCACCACATCGGAAAAAGTCACTGGACTCGATAAGCCAGAGAGGCTGAAAGTCACCATGGCCACCACGCCAATGACCACGCTAAAACCATTGAGCAAGTAGCCGATCAGAAACGTCCCTCGAAAACTGAGCAGAATGGGCACGAAGAAAACGCTAACAATCCCAAAAATGAAAGGGACATAATTGGTTGGATTATCCGCAAACGGATGAAACCTGAGATGCAACAGCCAGCCTCCCAGCGCCACTAAAAATAGAGCGAAAAGTTGTTTCTCAATTCCTTTGCCATTGGAAGCCATGTAATCAATCCTCATGTTTTAGTGATTTGTAGGACAGGTTGCCAACCTGTCCTACAGTTGGACAAATTGCCAATTTGTTCAGCAATTAAAACCAGAAACTCCGATAAATATTAAAGCCGAGCCGATAATCATTTTCCTTGAAATCCAGATTCCCACCCGTGAGGTACTGATCCGAAGTCAGGCCGAACGAATTGGTGGCGAAGACATGAAACACATGCCCGCCGACTTTATATTCCAGACCCAATCCCCAGGCATTGTGTCTGAATTTGTAGCCCGACAGAACTGGCACCCACTCGCCAACCAGCGAAATATTTTCCATGAACATAAACCTGGCGCCCGTGCCCAGCGCAAAAGTGTTTTCCGTCAATGGATCCAGATAATAGGTATTGGTCGCCAACGATGGCACCAGCAGCACGGAAAGGGCATCGGTGAACTGCCGTGATAGCATCAGTTGCCAGTTGGATTTAAAGTTCTCCGAGCGGAATACCGATTCGTCATCCGTTTTTTGAGTGATGAGGCTGCCGCTCGCTCTCAAGCTCACCGAAAGCGGAAAGTTCCATTGTCTGCCCTGTTCCAGGAGGCGCCATTGCAGCGCCAGCTCCCACTCGTGGTTGAAGTTGCTATGCCCGAACCCGAAGCTTAGATCTTCGGTAATCCCAACGCCCAGTCCAATAAGAATATTGGCAGGGCCATTGAGGCCGAAATACTCATCATACCCTTCGCTGACAGCAGGGAAAAAGCGATGCGAGACCCGAAATAAAACTTCCCTTTTACTTATCGATTGCGTGGTCGGCAGATTGATCAGTTGCATCCCCCAAAACGCTGGCGTTTCAAAAGCGCCCCCCGACGCTTCATCATTCATTTTTGGGCTTTTTTTTTCAGCCTCAGGAACTTTCTCGGTCCCCTCTGATGGAACTGAGGCTTGCAAACTGCTGATCCATTGCTCGATGGCAGCGATTTGCTCTGGTTTTAGCGGCGGCGCTTCCTCTGGCATGCGATCCCCGACAATCCCTTTGGTCCCTTTGACCTTCATCAGCAAATAGCTCTTTTCGGGATTTTTCGTATCGACCAATTTCAGCGAATCCACCTGCAAGCTCGGAACGTCCACCACCGCAGCGACAAATTTGTCCGCTTCCAGATTTAATTTCTTCTTGGGAGTCTGGCCCCGATGGCAGCCTGAGGTGGCGCAATGTTTTTTGAACAGCGCCGTGACCTGCTTCTGGCTGTCCTCCTTTTGTTTTTCGGCCTTACTTTTTTCTTGCGCAGCTATAGGGATTGCTAAGCTAACTGCCACGATGAGGCTCACTGCCATCAAAATCAATTTCCGCATACCACACCTCTCTCGGTTAGAAATTTTGAGTTTATTTTTTGATCCGTTGGATTCATCTATCAGTTGGGAGGTGATAATGCCCAACGGATTGATGAAGCCAACGGATGTATCGATAGCACATGATCTTATAATTTCACTTTTTAAACCTGAACAATTCACAGCCACAGAGGCACAGAGTTCACGGAGTTCTATTTTTAAGAAATTATATAAAGATGGTCTGCTTACTTCAGCCAATATATCGAGAATTATTTCCTGGCTAATATTCTGTTGCTATGTGACCTCTGAATCTCGTTGGCAAACTTTTTGAATGATAAGAATGCTAAAAAAACAATTTTAATAAAACAAATTTATGCAAATTTATTGATGAAAAAATTCTCCGCCAGCGGCTTCCTGGTTCTCGGCGCTAAAGATTTTTGTTGCAGATCCTCACTCAACTGGCTGATATCGCCCTCATAGCCCACAGCAATCATGACATAAATTTCCCACTCGGCGGGGATATTGAATTCGTCACGAATCACCTGGGGCGAGAAACCCGCCATAGGTCGAGCGATCAGGTTCAACTCCGTGGCTTGCAGCAAAATCAATTGCGCTGCCATGCCCAGGTCGAATAAATAATATTTTCGGCCATCTTTATACTGACAATCCAGATCGGGTTTCGAGAAACCCACGATCAGCAGCGGCGCCGTCCTGGCCCAGCTATTGCCGCCCGATAGCGCTTTGCGCCCTTTTTCCAGCGCCGCTGGTTCAGTTAAAAATAGAAATCGCCACGGCTGGTTATTGAAACAGGAGGCAGACAATTGGGCGGCTTGCATCAATTTATTAATGATCTCGTCGCTCAATTCTTGCGGTGAAATGGCTCGAGATGCTTTTCGTTGGTTGAGGATATCGAGCAAAGAATCAAACATAATAAGTTTTCGTTTAGGGTCCAAATGAGAAGAAAAAGAACCTGATTCCATCCGCCCATTGACAGATGGAATCAGGGCAACACTTCTTTCGGTGGAGTCGCTTACTTTTCAGTTTTTACTTTGCAGGTATTAATGCCAAGCAAAGTATAAAGCGGACAATAGCCGATCAAGCCTGTGATCAATGGGATGAGCCCAATGATGATCCATAATCTTGAGCCAAAAACTCCCAGGACAATGAGTACGATCCCAAGTACAATACGAATGAGCTTGTCCGTTGCTCCGACATTTGTCTTCATAATAATACTCCCTCCTGATTGGGTTAAATAATGAAATTATACAGCCAGCAATTTCTGGTTCTATTTCCATCCAACTTCCCCCCAATTCCCCCTTTAAAGGTGGGAATGTCAGATTATTCACGCATATAATATGCAAATTTTATTTCTTTTTATCAATAATTTTTTTCACTTCAACAAAATTAATTTTTTGCTCTGGGTGAGGTTATTATAAGTGAGCTGGTAGACATAGACGCCCGAAGCTGCTGGTCTGCCATCCAGGTTGGTGCCATTCCAGTTGAAGAAATAATTACCAGGCGAACCATGCCGCTGTGTGCCGCTAAAAATTTCCCGCCCACTCACATCAAATATCTTCAAATAAACCTCCCCAGGTGTTTGGATCTGATAGCCAATGGTTGTTTCGGAATTGAAGGGATTGGGATAATTCTGTTAGAGCTGGAACGTGGTGGCGACCAGCATCTCCCGATCAACGACTGGTGTTGACTGATAGGCCGTTCTTCGAGCCACCTCGGTGGGATCATCCCCAGAGGAATCACCATTGTTATTGACCGCATTTCCTGTAAAATTGAACACGACGGAATCGGTTGGCGTTGCTGGCGCCGTCCAATCCACGGTCCAGCTTCTGGCCGAAGGATTTTTATGGGTGACCTCGCCCGACTGCAATTTGGCCGCAGCGCTGGGATTGCTGAAACTTCCTGCCGAAGCCTTCAAATTGAAACCGCCAGAATTGCCAGCAGGCCCACCTGTGACGGTAATAGTCAAGGTGTAAGTATTTCCCGCTGCAAAGCCAGCGCTGGAAAAAATATCGGGCGAGGCGCTGATGGTGACCACCGAATTTCCTGCGCTCAACGTCCCATGACAGGTGCAGCCTGTGGT
>CAZYNP010000001.1:265766-403715 GCA_964647995.1 uncultured Cytophagia bacterium | reverse complement strand
TTATGAGTCCTAACGAATTTTGCCGATTACGAGCCGCCCGCGGTGGCGCTCATTAGCTGGTACTGCTCAAGTAGCAGCAACCATCTGGCAGGTGGAATCGCTATTCAAAGGAGATGCCGTTCATGACCGCCGGGGAGATTGCCGGCAGCAGTGAAACCGCAAGACATAACCATCGAAAATAGGATAAATGGGAATCTCGGCAACAAAAAAGGTCGCCCAATGCTGAAATGGGCGACCTTGTTAGATTTTTGGGTGGATGCGGCGGCAGGTGAATCAACGATTGGGATCGATCCACCGCTCCCAGTCGTCATCACTCAATTCCCCTCGGGCAGTGGAGTGCACCAGTTCGAAATCGCCAAAGCCCTGTTTGTCCACAAAAACAAATATCACCCCTCCCTGGATGGAATAGTATTTCCAGATATGATGGGCTTTGGTTTCCATGCTCAAGGGAACGCGTTCGATTTCGTCGGGTGGGCCATAGACCAGTAGCACACGCCCCCGATCGGATTTCCAGCCCTTTTTGAAGCCTGAAAATTCATGATTGGCCGTATTCACCAGCTTCAGATATTCATCGCGATATTCGTTCTGGGGTGTCTCCGGCGTTTTATCGCGCTTGCGCCAGAACTCCAGCAAGAACGCCTGCTTGCCCGGCAAATCTAATTTTTTATAAATATTTTTTTCCTCATTGTTGGCGATGTAAGAGGCCGATTCGAATTCTTCATCCAGCGCCTGCGAAGACATGTTTTTATAAGTTCGTTCGAGCATAGCTTGCAATTTTTCCTCGTTCAGCTTTTGCATGGCGCTATCCGAAAGAGCCAGATCCCCCTCGCGATAGATGAAAAATTTTTTCTGCTGCGCGGCGATTTCACCGGTTTGCAGATCCTGAGCCACCAATTCCAGGTAATAGGTGCCGGAGCGAAAAGAGATGATATTTACCGCGCTGAGTTCCACTGCCGATTTACCCGGTTTTCTTCGGAGGCGAGGCGCAAATTCACGCGCCAGCAATCCTTCGCTGTTGAGCAACCGGTATTGGATGCTATAACTGCCGGTATCCGTTGCCGCGTCCTTTTTTAAATTGTAGATTTCGGTATAAAAAGTGAGCATGGGCAATCCCGTGCCGTAGATTTGATCGGGATTGGGAATGACTTGAAAGCCATTTTTGTAGAAGCGATTCTGGGTGGTAGAGGCATGGTATTGTGTAACCAATTCAATGTCGCTGAAAGTGAGTTTATCAGCACCAAAGGGTACAATCGTTAGGGTCCGCCGTTTCTCGCTGCTAACATTCGAATGCAAATCGGTCATACTGACTTTTAGCACATAATCGCCCGGTTTGAGAGCAAAATAACCCGTCCCAAATAGTTTCTGATTCTGCTTGATCTCCGAGAGGCTATCGACCCGGTCGAAATTGATCCATTCATCGGTAGCGAGCAAGGAATCGTTCTGGAAAACCTCGGCTTTGAAATTAAAGCTGGCTTTCCAGCCGGTCGAGTCGGGCGCAAAGGTCAACAGATTCCGAAAAGTGGAGTAATAAAGCTCGACGATTACAAAATCCTGTTGGGCCCGGAAACGTCCCAGATCGAAGCCGAAATAGAGCTGATTGGTGGCGTTGCGGCCTGTTTGCTGGGTTTGCGAAACGCCCGGCAACACACCGGTAAATAGACTAATAAGTAGCAGACAAACAGGTAATAAAATTTTATGATGAGCCATCTCCTTCACTCCTGGTGGATGATCGATTATTCTAATTTTACCGAAACGATTTTGGAAACGCCGCTTTCTTCCATGGTGATACCGAACAGGCAATCCGCGGACTTCATCGTTAACTTGTTGTGGGTGACAATGATAAACTGGGTAGATTCGGCGAATTCCCGAATGGTTTTCAAAAATCGCTTGACATTATTGTCGTCCAGCGGGGCATCGACTTCGTCCAGAATGCAGATGGGGCTGGGCTTCACCAGATAAATGCCGAATAGCAGGGAGATGGCGGTCAATGCCTTCTCGCCGCCCGAAAGCAGGGTTAGCGATTCCATTTTTTTCCCTTTGGGATTGGCTTTGATCTCAATGGTCGATTCCAGCGGATCTTCGTCCGGTATAACCACCAGATCCGCTTCGCCTTCCGGGAAGAAATTTTTGAAAACCTTGATGAAATTCTGACGGATTTCCTGAAACGATGAGTCGAAACGATCCTGCGCCGTTTGATTGAGCTGGCTGATCGTATCTTTCAAATCCTGCTCCGCAGCAATTAGATCTGATTGCTGCTTTTCCAAAAAATCCAGCCGTTCTTTTTCTTGCTCATACTCTTTTAGGGCTAATAAATTCACCGGTCCCAAATTTTTGATCTGCTGCCGCAAGCTGTCGATTTCTTGTTCTATCGCTGGCGCATTGAATTGAGGATCAATCGCCACGCGCTGCAATTCCACATCATATTCTTCGATCATGCGACGGTAGAGATTATCCGCTTGAATGCGCAATTCGGACTTCTTCAGTTCTATCTGATGCAAGTTCTCTGAATTGGTTTCCCGCTCACGGCGAAGCTGGGTGATGACCCTGGTTTTTTCGTCGACGTTGCCGCGCAGACTTTGTATCTGCTGGCCAAGCTCGGTTACTTTCGTTTCGGCGGTCTCTTTGGCAGTGTAATCGTCGGCCAGCACGTCGGACAATTCTTCCATATTCGATCGCATTTGCGCGGTTTGCTCATCGATCTGCTGCAGATTTTGGGCTCGTTCCTGAATCGCCGCTTCATATTCGGTTATGGATTGCCGGGTCTGTTGATATTCGCGCGACAGGTTCTGCTCGATACCGGATTGCTCGGCGATCTTTAGATTCAACGCATTTACTTTGGCGGCCTGCTCCTGTCGCTGTCGGTCGTGCGCTTCGATGATCTGCTGTTGTTTCTGCAGCAGATCGTTAAGGGACGCATGGTCGGCTGAATGTTGCTGAATTCGCTCGGTCAACTGCAGTTGCGGAGTGGCAATCCCCTCGGATTCTTGTTGCAACTGTAGTCGCTCTTTATCGATGGCCTGGATTCGCTCCCGGGATTGGGCCAATCGAAATTGGAGTTGGGACACCTCGTAGCGGGTGCGAGATAAAGCCTCCTGCCCCAATTTCAATCGTTGCATCAGGTCTGATTTCTGCTGCATTTTTTCCAGCCGTTGATGTTCCAGCTCGTGCAGCTTTTTTTCCGTAGCCGATATTTCGATCTGCAATTGATCGTACTGCTGTCGGAGTTGCTTGAGGCTTTCCTGCCGCCCGATCAGGCTCACCGAACCGGCGCTTTTGCGCCCCCCTTTGACGCCGCCCCAATGGTACAGCACTTCGCCGGCAACGGTAATAATGTTGGTGCCTGAATTACCCAGCATGGGCAGCAACTTTTTCGCTGTCGCCAGATCATTTACCACGAGATACGAGCCCAGCAAAAGGCGGATTGCTGCCAAATAGCGGTCCTCGCAGCGCACCAGATCATCCGCCCAGCCCACAATGCCGGTTTGCTGCGAGAGATCGACGCGTCCCTTGGTACCGGTCAATTGTTTCAGGGGCACAAAAGTCACCACTCCCTGCTGCATTCGGACGAGATCGGTGATGGCGAGGTAGGCAGCGGAATCGTCCTGCAATAATAAATAGCTGGCTACTTCGCCCAGCGCGGCCTCGATGGCCAGCCGATAGTTTTCGTCCACTGTAATGACATCGGCGATAGTGCCTAAGAAACGATCCGCTTCTCCCCGCTGTCGCAGCAAAAATTGCACGCCCTCAGGATAATCGGCATAGCTCTCCAGCAATTGGCTCATAAAACCAATGCGCTGCTGGATTGAATCGGCCTGATTCCCCTTTTTGGCAAGGGCGTCCTTATGTTGCTGAATCAGTTCGGCCACCTGCTCGGCCTGCAACTCTACCGTACTTTGTTCTTCCAGCAGCGCCTCTAATTCGCTTTGCTGCTGGGTCTCGGTCTGTTGCAGTTGCCGCAATTGTTTTTCGTTGGCTTCGATTTTTGGCAGCAAATCATTTTTTTCTGCCAGCAGATTTTTCTCCCGTTGTTTGAGGTGATCCAATTGGGCATTCAATCGCTCCAGTTGGCGCTGCGTTTCGGATAATGCCTGCAATCGCTCGAAGACCTTTTTTTCCAGTTCGCGATTTTCGGATCGGGAAGTAGCGCTGGTCTGCTCCAATTCCGCCAATACCTTTTGCTGCTCATCGTGCAGTTGCCTGGTCGCCTGAATGGTGGCGGCACTGTTGGCCAATTGCTGCTCTAATTGGACCAGATGCTCCTTTTGGGCCTCGATGCGCAGTTTGAATTGTTCGATCTCGGCCTGCAAGCGCGTTTTGTTCTCAGCCAGTGATTTCAGCCGTTCCCGCTGAAGCAGAACCTGTTCTTCCCGCTGGTGGATGGTGTTATTGATCTGATTCAACTGTTGTTGCAGGTCGCGATGCTGTTGTTCCAGTTGCAACAAATTGGCCTGCAACGCTTCGGTTTCAGCCTCCTTGAAGGATATCTGGGAAGTCAAACTCTCGCGCTGGCGGGAAAATTCCTCAAACTGTTGGCCAATCGGGATGAGTTCCTCATAGATTGCACTGTAGCGTTGGGTGGCCATCTGAATTTCGAGTTCACGCAGCCGTTGGGCCAGTTCCTGATAGCGCTGGGCACGGCGCACCTGGCGCTGGAGCGAGTTCACTTTGCTCCGTACTTCACCAATGATGTCGGACAGTCGCAACATGTCTTGCTCGGTGGCCTCGAGCTTTTTGAGGGTCAATTTGCGGCGCTGTTTGTATTTGGTAATGCCCACGGCTTCTTCGAATAAGCGTCGCCGGTCTTCGGCTTTGCCGTTGAGAATCGATTCCACCATGCTCAGCTCGATCACCGAATAGGCATCGGGAGCGAGGCCGGTGTCCATCAATAAGTCGGTAATATCTTTCAGCCGACAGGCGGTATTGTTCAGCAAGTATTGACTCTCGCCAGAGCGAAACAGCCGTCGGGTGATGACGACTTCCGAATAGCTAATCGGGAGAACGTTACGAGTATTTTGAATGACCAATGACACTTCGGCCATGCCCATTGGCTTCTGGGTTTTCGAGCCGTTGAAGATCACATTCTCCATGCGGTCACTGCGCAAGGTCCCGGCGCGCTGTTCACCCAGCACCCACCGAATGGCATCGACGACATTACTCTTGCCACAGCCATTGGGTCCCACAATGCTGGTGATTCCGGGAAGAAACTCGAAAGTTGCTGGTTTGGCAAACGATTTGAATCCGAAAATTTTCAGCTTTTCTAAATACACACATGCCCTCAAAATTAAATGCAGCCCCGGTTGTCGTCACCGAAGATCTGATTGCTATTCGATCCCAACATTCCAGAGATATGAAAATTTTTCGGCCCGATGGAAATTGAGTATTCTTCCGTTAGATAGATAACTCTAAATTTAGCGGCCACCGGCCGGTTGACGAACTAATTTTAAGATAATTATCAATAAAAGTCAAGCCTTTTTTCTGCCAGGGCCTGATATGTTGACCGGCGCAGGGGGGCTGTGTTCCGGTGCGGGTGCAAAAGGCAGTCGGTAGGGATATGATTCCAGGTGCGCCTCCCCGTCGGCTCTCGGTCACCCCCCAAAAAATTTGACTTGACTTTTTATTGCATTTTGTTTATTTTCAACCGCGCTGTTAATAATATTTCACTAACTATCATTTATAGGATTGCCGTGAACGAGCAAAAGTCATTTGCCGTGGTGACCATTCCCAATCTCTTATCGCTATTGCGGATCCTATTAATTGTTCCAATGGCCATTTTTGTGTGGCAGGGCAATCTACTGCTGATCTTGATTATTGTCGTGATCGCGCTGGCCTCCGATTTTTTGGATGGTATTCTTGCCCGTCGTTTAAATCAGATTTCTGAAGTGGGCAAAATTTTAGATCCACTGGCCGATAAGCTGGCGATCGGTACGATTTTGCTGGTGCTCTACTTGAAACATCAGGTGCCGCTCTGGCTGGTGGTGGTGGTGATTGGTCGGGACGTGGCCATTTTAATCGCCGGATTGCTCTATGCCCGAAAATATAAATTTGTCATGCCCTCTAATTTTATCGGCAAAGTGACCGCCAATGTGCTGGCGCTGATGGTAATTGCCTTTATCCTCGATCTCGAGCGGCTCGAAAGAATCCTGGTTCCGGTCAGCGTCGGTTTCATTCTGCTCTCGGTTTATAGCTATGCCCGGCGTTTTATTCAACTCATCGCTACCAGCCGCCAGGCTCAATTGAAAGGCAAAGCGATGGAAGGCCAGCCGATGAGTTACGGGCGTCAGTAAGTCATTTGGGGGAAGGCAAAACGGGATTCACAAACACGTAACCGGCGCTGCGAACGCTTTTGATGAAAATTGGTTGCGAGGGCGTCGGCTCGAAATACTTGCGCAACCGGGCGATGAAATTGTCGATGGTCCTGGTTTCGACATCGCCGCTCATTTTCCACACCTGTTCCAATAGCTCCTGCCGCGAAACGATCTTACCTTGATGGTCGACCAAATATTTTAGTACTTCCGCCTCATGCTGGGTCAATTTAAAGGTCCGCTCACCGGCCCGACAGGATAAATCCGCAAAATTGACTTCATTATCACCGAACTTGAAGATCGGGCGTTCCTGAATGACCGTGCGATACCATCGTTTTCGGCGCAACGCATGTTTCACTCGCAACAACAATTCCTTGAGATGAAAGGGTTTGGTAATATAGTCATCGGCACCGATTTCCAGTCCCTGTACTCGATCATCCGCTGCCGACCGTGCCGTTAAGATGAGAATGGGTATCTGCAAGGACTGTTCCCGAATGCGCCGAGCGACTTCAAAACCATCGTAATACGGCAGCATAAGATCGAGGATGATGAGATCGAAGGCGGATTTCTCAAATAGCTTCAGCGCCTCTTTCCCATCCCTTGCCAGAGTGACCTCATACCCCTCGGCAGTGAGGTTGTACTCCAGACCGACGGCCAAAGATTCTTCATCCTCGACCACCAATATTTTACTGCCCCGACTGGATGGCTCCGGGGCGGCTGGCGATTTTGTTTTCACTGCGTTTTTTTCGTTTGATCGTTTGTTTGAGCAATCGATTGGTAAAGCGTTTTTTGGTTTTTTTATAGATTGGCAGTTCGATGTGAATGGTCGTGCCCTGGTTTTTGCCCTTGCTTTCGGCCCGAATACGGCCACCATGCGAGCGAATGATCTCGCTGACAATATATAAGCCCAGACCTGTCCCCTGGCGCTGTGGGCTTTCGGCGTTGTAAACCCGGTAGAATTTCCGGAAAATCCGTTTGCTTTCTCCCGGCGGAAAGCCGACGCCCGCGTCGACAAAATCCAGCTTGAAATATTGGTCATCACAGTAACAATGAATCATCACGGAAAAATGATTCCCGGCATATTTGATGGCATTATCGAACAAGTTGATAAAAATAATCCGGAATGCATTTTTATCAAGGACACAGCGACACTCGCTCGAGTTATCCAACTGAACCGCTCGGGTATAATCCGGCTGATATTTGGCCAGCACATCTTTCAAAATGATCGGGATAATCGTCCGCATGTTATACACTTTGAAATTGAACGCCAGTTGCTTTTGGTCGATGATGACGGTCCCCAAAATCTTATCGATCGTTGCTTTGAGCCGATTCGACTCCCGAATCATTAACTGAATGAATTCCTGCCGTCGCTTTTCAGGTACCTGTCGGGCCGCCAGGGTTTCGAGATAAAGCTGAATCGAAGCGATGGGGGAATTCAACTCGTGCGTGATATTGGCGATGAAATGGTCCTGCTGCCGCTTTTCATTCATCTGTCGCGTGAGATAGATAAAAAGAAAATAAAATCCACCTTGCAGCAAAATCAGCAACACACAGCCAAAAATAAGAACCAGCACATGATAGCTCCCTGGCCGCAACTCGGGCGAAATCTGATCCCCAACTTCTTTGATGATGATGTGGTTGGAGAGATAGAAATGAATCCATAGCGCCACCAGCAATAGCCACGTTAATTGGACCGTGGCAAAAATGACAATTGGATGCCGAAGTTTTTGGGAAAATCTACGGAACAAGGGACGACCTCAGGTTGCTTGCTGCCAATTTTAGCATCGAAATGTAATGATTTTTTTAATTGAAAACAAGCCAAAATTTTGAAATCCTGGCCCGAGGGCTCTAAAAAATGTGAGCCACCAAGGTCAGCATTAATTCCGGTACCGGAGCATTCCCACCGCGGATTAGACAGCAGATCCCGAGCAAAAATTTCCAAATGAAAGGTCTGCCCCAGAGGCGTCTCGCCGAAACAATCCAACGCCGAAGCTGCTATCCCGCAGAACAACCAATGGCCATTCATGCGGCTGAATGATCAGCCGTGAGTTAAAAAAAATGCTGATCATCCCGCTATCAAAATTGTTGCAGAACAAAACAAACTGTGCCTCGCTAAGACAAAAAATTGTGGTAGTTAGGGCTGACAGCGAAGTTGCCGCCCGCCATGGCGGCTGAGTTAATAATTTGAAAATATGGTAGCATCGAGGCAGTTTGGATTCAGCGGCATGATTTTTGTTGTAGAAATGAGTAACGATTTCCTCTTAAATGAAAAACTTTCAGGCGAGATGCGAGCCACATTCGTAACCGGCGCAAAGAAGGAAAGACACATGCGTTCACATCAGGAACTGGAAATGAATTCTCAACTCTTTCCCGTCGCAGAATTCCCGCGAGAATTTAAGCGACGCTGGTACGCCCAACTGGACGCGCGGTTTGCCATAATTCTGCTCTTTACTTTTTTCCTGCAGATCGGCGGGCTATTGTTGTTGCGTTCGTGGGTGAATCAGGATGAGCAGTCCCTGAATAGGATCCATGAGAAATATGCCCGTATTTTCCTGGAAAATTATGCCGCCACCGATAATACTGGCAGCCTCTTCGAGAAAAAAAAGGAAACTTTCCTCTTTGGTGTGGACGACCCATTGGAAAGCGAAACGGCAGACTTGAATCCCGCCGCCGGTTCATTGCCCTCGGGAAGGGTTTCTCGGCGGTCGGCAACCACCAACACGCGATTCGTTAGCAGTGGCTCGGCAACTGCCTCCGAGATTGACAATCGATTTTCGCCGGGGAACGCTGGAAACAACGGCCGTGCGGGTGCTTCCGCGAAGGACTTATCTGCCGAAGTTGCCTCGGAAGGTCTCCTGGGATATATCATCACCAGCGATGGCAGGGGCCGTGTCAACGAAGAGTTGCGATCAGTTTTCGGGTCGAGCGGTCAACCAACCCAGCCATTAGAAGCCTCCCTGGGTAAGGTGAAATTTGTCAGCCAGCGCACCATTGAGGGCAACGGTCGCGGTGCCGCCGGAGCCAGTGGCGGAGATGGCCTGGTTAGAGGCGCCAAACGAGAAGTATCTGCTGCGGAAAAGAGTTCCTCGTTCGCACCATTAGAGAAAGCCAGCCTGAGCACCATCCCTAAGAACACTGAGGTAGAGACCCTTGTGCCAGAAGCGCTGGAAAAGAGTGGCAAAAAAGTGGCCGCTCGCCGGGCGGACGCCGTGGCTCGGGTGGTGCTGGCACACAATCCTGCCATTCAGGATTGCTATAAGCAGGCATTAAAGCGGGAACCAGCTTTAAAAGGCAAGGTAGTGGTTCGATTTTCCATTACGCCGAATGGCAGCATCAGCGAGGTTCAGATATTGCAAACAACTATTTCTGAGGAGTCATTGCTAAAATGCATGATAAATCGCATTCGGCGCTGGAATGATTTTGGTGAGAGTGATCCTGCGGTCGGGGTAATGAGTTATCGTCAGACGTATGTTTTTGGATATTAGCCCCTAACTAATTTGATGTCTTTTAAAACGGATTGGGTTTACCGGCGAAATTTCCTGTTAGAAAAACTCAATCCGTTTTGCTTTTGGTGCGCACAAGAAACTGCGGATTCCACTGCTGCATGACGGTCATTGGCTATCGGCGAGGCCGGCGGACATGGCCCGGTTGAGCATCATCCGGGCCGAGCTGGCAACCGGGGCATCATCGCGTCCGAGTTGCCAGCAGGCGCAGCAGAAAAAAAATCAGCATCTCGGACTCAGGAAGACATTCGGCAGTTGCTGAGTCGAAGCACCAATTTGTTCGGGCATGATAATTTTTCGAGGCGCGGTGAGCGGGAGGGCCGCGCTGGGATGACCCTGGCGCAATGGCGGAACGGGTTATGCCATGATGGATGATGGATCCGGCTACGAATCCAATTCACAGGGCAATCGTTGGTCCAGCCGAATTTCCTGCGTGGTCACTACGGCGCGATACGGCAAAATTTCAACCCCGGTACTGGCCGCCAAGCGAAGCAGCCGGCCGTAGGCGGGATCGACTTCATCAGCCGGGGCAAATCGTTGCGCGTCCTGGCGCTGAATCAAAAAAACGACCACGCTGCGATGTCCTTGGCGGTGCAATTGGATCAGCGTCGACAGATGCTTTTGCCCGCGCGTGGTCACTGCATCCGGGAACAATGCCACATCATTTTCCACCCAGGTCACATTTTTTATTTCCACATAGCAGCTCGCCGAGGCGCTTCGTAGGTGCAAATCCAGCCGGGTACCCGGATCAATAGCTGGCTCGCTGCGGATTTCCGCATATTCCTGAAGTTCTGCAATCTCCCCACGGCGGACGGTTTCCAGAACCAAGCGATTGGCGACGAGGGTGTTGATGCCCACCCAGATGCCATTTACGTAGATCATCTCCCAGGTATAGGCATATTTGCGGCGGGGATCAGGGTGGTAGGAAAGCCGAATATCGCTGCCGGGAGCATTGCAGGAGCGCATGCTGCCCGAATTGGGACAGTGAGCGGTAATTCGGGTGCCATCTGGTAATTCGGCATCGGCCAAAAATCGTTGGTACCGCTTGAGCAGTTTTGCGGCGATGAGCGGTTGGGGAAATTTCATGGTAGCAGCGGCTGTTTGAAACCATTGAACCAGGCAATTTCCGACAGCGGCCGCCGATGTTTCGGACGGATTTCGGTGCTTTCGGGATATCCCATGCTGATGAGCGAGACAATTTTATAGGCGCGCGGAATTTTCAAAAATTTGCGCACCCGTCGGATATTGAACCAGCCGATCCAGCAGCATCCCAAACCCAATTCTTGCGCCTGCAACACCAGATGCTCGCCAGCGATACCAATGTCGATGAGATAAAAATGAATGCCCTGAATCTGCTTGCCGATGCGGTTGGCCAGCACATCCAACTTGGCCAGAACCACGATGATTACCGGTGCATTCGCGGCAAAGCGGGTGGGCGCATAAATCCCGGAAAAGGCCTGGCGGGAAAATTCATTTTTGATCGCGGGATCGTCCAGCACAATGAACCGCCAGGGCTGGACATTTTCGGCCGAAGGAGCCAGCCGGGCCGCTTCGAGGCAGCGCGTGATTTTGTCCCGCTCCACCGGTGCTGGTAAATATTTGCGGATGCTCCTTCGCGCTTGAAATAGTTGTGGCAATATCAGGGTCATTTTTTTTTCTTTGGCAGGTAATGAAACACCACGCGGATGAGGCGATCATCTATCAGTTATGCCGAGCGTGTAGCCGACACGTTCCGATAGCAGGTCACCTCATCCGCGCACCCAAATTTGGCTTCTGACTGCATCTGTCCCGCCTGGATTGGCAGACAGAAAGCATTAAATTTCCATGATCTCTTGTTCCTTGATGCGAAGAATCTCATCCACCTTTTTGATATATTCATCGGTCAATTCTTGAATGCGGTCCTGGGCGCGAAAGGATTCGTCCTCCGAAATGGTCCCATCTTTTTCGCCCTTTTTCAGGCTTTCGTTGGCGTCGCGGCGGGAATTACGGATGGAGACTTTCACCTCTTCCCCCAGTCGCTTCGTCTGTTTCACCAGATCCTTGCGCCGCTCTTCGGTCAAGGGCGGAATTGGTAAGCGGATGATATGTCCATCATTGATTGGGGTTAAACCGATGTCCGATTTCTGGATCGCTTTTTCGATCTCATTGATCATGCTCTTGTCCCAGGGTTGAATCGTAATCAAGCGAACCTCTGGGGTGGAAATGCTGGCTGCCTGCTTCAGCGGAACAATCGAACCATAGTAATTCACTTTGATACCATCCAGAATCGCTGGTGATGCTTTGCCGGTACGAATTTTATTTAATTCAAAACGAAGATTCTCGATGGCTTTTTTCATCTTATCGGCTGTGGATTGATGGATTTGGTTAATCATTTTGTGCCTCGCAAACTTTGGTTCCGATCGATTCACCAAGGATTAACTTTTTTAAATTTCCTCGCTCCGTTAGATTGAAGACATAAATGGGCAAGTTATTTTCCATGCACAGGGTCACCGCAGTGACATCCATTACTTTGAGTCGTTTCTTGACCACATCGAAGTAGGTCAAGCGATCGAATTTCCGAGCGCTGGGGTTGGTTTTGGGGTCGTCATCATAGACTCCATCCACCTTGGTGCCTTTGATAATGGCATTGGCTTCGATTTCGATGGCGCGCAAGGCCGCTGCCGTATCGGTGGTAAAATACGGATTGCCGGTGCCGCCGGCAAAAATCACAATGCGCCCTTTTTCAAGATGGCGGATGGCCCGGCGCCGGATAAATGGCTCGGCCAATTGTTCCATTTTTATTGCGGTTTGTACGCGAGTGAAGACATGATTGCGCTCGAGGTAATCTTGAAGGGCTAAGGCATTGATGACCGTGGCCAGCATGCCCATATAATCGGCGGTCACGCGATCCATGCCTCGGGCGCTGGCCGATAGGCCACGAAAAATATTCCCCCCGCCGATGACAATTCCGATCTCGACTCCCAATTCTTTTACTTCCTTCAACTCCCCGGCAATACGGGCGACGGTTTCAGGATCGATCCCTAATCCCTGTCGGCCCATCAGTGCTTCGCCACTTAGTTTTAGCAAAATCCGTTTAAAAATTGGCATCGGCATCGGCGGGTTGGCTCCTCTTATTATTATTCACCCAATTGGAAGCGGGCAAAACGACGAATGACAATATTTTCACCTAATTTGCCGATCAACTCTTTCGTCAGTTCGGTGATGGTTTTATTGGGATCTTTGATGAAGCTTTGTTCCATCAGACAAACTTCCTGATAGAACTTTTCCATTTTGCCCTGGGCGATCTTTTCGGCGACATGCTCCGGCTTTTTCTGGTTGATAACCTGGGACTTGTAAATATTCATCTCCCGTGCGATGATCTCGGGTGCCAGGTCTTCCCGCTTGACCACCAGCGGATTGCTGGCCGCCACCTGCATGGCTATGTCGCGCACAAATTTGCGGAAGTCATCGGTCTTCGCCACAAAATCAGTCTCGCAGCTCACCTCGACCATTACACCCAATCGGCTGCCCGGATGAATGTAGCAGTCGATGATCCCATCTTTGGTTTCCCGGGTCGCTTTTTTCTCCGCTTTGGCGATCCCTTTTTTCCTCAAATTTTCTATCGCTTTCTCGATCTCGCCATTGGTTTCAGCCAGTGCTTGCTTGCAATCCATTATACCAGCACCAGTAATCTCACGTAACTTTTTCACATCAGCAGCAGATACCGACATGCTTTACTCCTCAGCTTTTAGCCATAAACTTATTGATGAGTCTACTCCAACAAACCGTTGACTGTTCGCCAATGGGCCGGCCAATACCGGCTAATCGATTCTATCGAAGATCAGATTAGCGAGCCTGGCTGCCGCCGGCGCGCGGACAGCGGAATTGCGAATTTTCAAGTGCACTCATTGCTATTTAATTGACCAGGCCACTTTTACCTGTGCGAATCGCGAATTGCCAAGACGGCAAATTTGCACTGCTTGATGATCCTCAAATCATCAATAGCGGTCCGAAAGGTTCATTCGGGCAGGCTGGCGTCTATTATTAGCAAGCCGACGTTGCCTCCGCTCCGCTGGCAGCTCATTCATTGAGCCCGGGCAGGATCAACAGAAGTCGCTGGTCAAGTGGCGTCGTCTTTATTTTAAAACACAAAATATCAGTTTACTCTTCTACTTCCTGTAATTCCGATTCTATTTCTAACGCTTTTTTCTCTTCAATGCCCTCTTCTTCAGCGGTTTCATATACTCGTCCCTGCATCGCCTCGATAACGGCGTCGGCGATGGAATGGGTAATGAGGTTGATCGATTTAAAGGCATCGTCATTACCGGGAATGGGGTAGTCGATCAGATCCGGATCCGAATTCGTGTCGATGAGTCCGATGACTG
Source organism: uncultured Cytophagia bacterium (assembly GCA_964647995.1). Taxonomy (GTDB): domain Bacteria; phylum Zhuqueibacterota; class Zhuqueibacteria; order Thermofontimicrobiales; family Thermofontimicrobiaceae; genus Thermofontimicrobium_A. Next base: position 389,546 of record CAZYNP010000001.1, on the reverse strand, counting down.
GAATATTCAGGCGATTGGCCTCTTTCACCGCGATGGCCTCTTTTTTGACATCGACGACAAACAGCGCTCCGGGCAGTTTGTTCATTTCTTTGATCCCACCCAGAACTTTTTCCAGCTTTTCCTTTTCTCGTTCGATGCCCAAAATTTCTTTTTTGGTTAGTTTATCGTAAGTGCCGTCGGTGGCCATTTTTTCGAGATTCTTCAGCCGTCGAATGCTTTTTTTGACGGTAACGAAATTCGTGAGCGTGCCGCCTAACCACCGTTCATTGACATAAAATTGCTGGCAACGTTCGGCTTCGATACGGATAATATCGCGGGCTTGTTTTTTGGTGCCGACGAACAACAGGCGCTCTCCTGATCGAATGATATCGCCAACGGCATTGCAAGCCTGCTCCAGATAGACCAGGGTTTTTTTGATGTCGATGATGTAAATGTTATTTTTTTCCATGAAGATGAATTTCTTCATCTTCGGATTCCAACGTCGCGTAAGATGGCCAAAATGGGTTCCGGCCATCAATAAATCTTGCAGTGAAACATTCATGATTATGCTCCTTGATTTTTTGGGTTTATCCCGCCACTTCGCGGCACTCACACCTGCACCAGAAGTTGCATCTGGCACCCCAGGTGTAACAACGAAGTGTGTGTTTTGTATTTCGTTGGCTGCACCAGGCGGTTAGCCGGTCAGGCCAATAGCCATGCTTCCCTGCCACCTAACAGCTTCAGGCAGCCGATCATTGCCCCAGACAAAAATTAGCGCTTCGAGAATTGGAAACGTTTGCGAGCGCCAGCCAGACCGTATTTTTTTCGCTCTTTCTCGCGCGGGTCGCGCGTGAGAAAACCGTTCGTCCGCAAAATCGGCCGTAGCTCTTCATTGAATTTTACCAGCGCCCTGGAAATGCCCAGCCGGACGGCACCCGCCTGGCCAGTAAGGCCGCCGCCCCGAACATCGGCAATGATATCGAATTTCGACAGCGTATCGGTCTTTTCCAGCGGCTGCTCGATAATCATTTTCAAGGTTTCCCGCTTGAAGTAATCAATCAGGGATTGGTTGTTGACGGCAATTTTTCCAGTTCCTTCCATTAATCGAACTCGAGCAATCGACGACTTGCGCCGGCCGGTTGCTAAAAATTCGTTTGCTTTCATAAATTACCTCATGAAAATAAAATTGACTCACGTTTTTATTTAGCATCAAATCATAGCCCAAAACCATTGGGCATTAGCGCAGCGGCAAAGGCTCGGTTTGCTGAGCCTGATGCGGATGCTCTTCGCCGACATAAATCCGCACTTTCTTCAGCATCTGTCGTCCCAGGCGGTTATGAGGCAACATGCCTCGAATGGCATGTTCCAGTATCTTTTCGGGATACTTTTCCAGCATGGTTTGATAACCCATTTCCCGAAAGCCACCGGGATAACCAGTATAGCGGCGATAGCGCTTGGCGGTGCTTTTCTTGCCGGTGATTCGAATTTTTTCGGCGTTAATAATAACCACGTGGTCGCCGACGTCGACATGCGGCGCAAATATGGGCTTATGCTTGCCCCGCAGAACATGGGCCACCTGGCTGGCAAGCCGTCCCAATACCTGGTTCTTCGCATCCACCAGATACCACTTCCGATGAATGTCTGTTGGTCTTGGTGTAAAGGTCTTCAATTTTGTCATCTCCCAAAAAATAATAAAATGCATGGATTAGAGTCAATGACTGATCATTTTTAAAAGTACCAAAGATAGTAAAATTAAAACAAAGAAGCAAGAAAATTTTCAGCAAATTTCAAATTGCTGTACCAAAGCCGGGCGAAACCAACCATTTGTTGCCAGATCATCGGATTGGTCGCGCCATAGGGTTCAATTAGTGACAGCAGTTGAGCATGGAATTGGCCGAACCGAGACAATCTGATGACCCCGGGGAAGGTCAGACCAGACCGACTTTAGTTTATCCCCGGTGTTAACCAGCCCTGTTTCTGCTCCAATTGTTATGGAACAGAGACAGTGAGGTGGCTGCTGCCTGACTCGGACGCAACCCATTTCTGCTCCAATTCGTTGGAAACCTCGGCGAAAGAGGTTAGCCGGCCGTTCTGAGCCACGATTTCCTGCAGCGCACGTTCCGAATCGTCCTTATTTACTCCTTTGATGCCATCCAGCAGCACCTTCACCGCAAGGCCATGGTGGATCGCGTCGCGTGCCGACCAGCGGACGCAGTAATCGGTGGCAATGCCGGCAATAAATAATTCCTGGATCCCCATTTGGCGCAACAGTTCCAGGAACGAGTTCCCAGCGGCGTCCCGTCCTTCAAAAACCGAATAGCCGTCGGCCTGCGGATCTGTGCCTTTGGAGATAATAATCGCCTCTGCTGGCAACTTCAACTCGGGGTGGAACTGAGCTCCCGCAGTGCCCTGAATGCAATGTGGCGGCCAGGGACCTCCGGCTGCTTTGAAATGATTGCTTACCGGCGGATGCCAATCGCGCGAAAAGAAAATCGGCAAACGATACTTCGAAAACAGCGCTACATATTCGTTCACTCTGGGGATAATCTGATCGCCGTCACTAACTCCCAATGCACCGCCGGGACAAAAATCATTCTGCAAATCAACTACCAGTAACGCTTTTTTTGATGGCATAACCAATATCCTGTAATTTCAACCAACTTTTTGACTGCGAAATATGAACAATGGCACAAAATAATTTGAGTCTTTCCATGGTGGAGCAATGATTGTCGAATTTCGATAGCTACATTTGCATCACTTGCCAGTTATGAATCGACCACCTCCATCTGAAGAGGATGGGAATTACCGGCGAAATATGAATTCAAAGAGCTAAATTATCGCCTCCCGACCTCCGGTTTTTGGATCTTTGGGGGAGGCGATCCTTTGTGGCAGCATTTCCCCCGATCGCTACTACTTTCAATCTACAACCGAATAATTTTATTTTTAGCCAAGTGATTTTCACATTCTTCAAAACCGTTAGCGCCAGAAAGTTCCAGACGAACAAGAAATCGGTTGCTGGTTTTGCTCGAAGCGGTAAGGGGAATGGCTTCACTTGCCGAAGGTTGCTTTGAGCAGCGGAATGAATTTGTGATTGACTCCATGAAAGGGGTAGCGATCGAGCTCGGCCACCGGTATCCAGCGATACTCTGCCGGTCCATTTAACACGATAGCCCCAGCGTGATAAACGCATTGGAAGACATGAACCACAATTTTAAAATGCGAATAGGCATGGCGCACTTCTATCAAGAAGCGAACTGCCGTCGTCTCCAGATTGAGCTTCTCCTTAATTGCTCGGGCGCAAGCCTGAGCAGCATCTTCTTGGCTGCGAAGACGCCCGCCAGGAAACTCCCACATCCCACCCAGCAAGCCATCATTCTTGCGCCGCACAATGAGCAGCTTGCCCTGGTCGAAAATGATGCCCACAGCAATTTGATACTCGGGCACGGACCGGGCGCTGGTCTTAATTGGCAATTCTGACTGCCGCTGCGATCGAAATGCCTCGCAGTGAGCGCGCACCGGGCAGCGAAGACATTCCGGTTGCTGGGGCCGACAAACGGTGGCGCCCAATTCCATCATTGCTTGATTGAAAGCACCCGGCTGTGATTGATCCAAAAGCCATTGAGCATGCTCAGTGAATACTTTGGCAGAGGCGGACCGGTTAATGGGAATTTCCAGCAGAAAGACGCGCGCCAGCACCCGTTTGACATTGCCATCCACCGCAGCCAGCGCCGCGTTGAATGCCTGGCTGAGCACTGCGGCGGCCAGATAATCACCAACTCCGGGCAGTTGGCGAAATTCTGTCCTATCGGCAGGCACTTCCCCCTGTTTTTCGGCCAGAAGGATCTGAGTGGCGCGATGCAGATTGCGCGCTCGGGCATAATATCCCAGTCCCTCCCAGAGCTTCAGCACCTGCTGTAGCGAGGCTGTCGCCAGCGATGGCAGATCGGGAAATTGATCGAGAAAACGATCGTAGTAATCCAGCACCGTTTTGACCTGCGTTTGTTGCAGCATGACCTCGGCGATCCAGATGCGATATGGATCTCGGGTGTTACGCCAGGGAAGCCGCCGCTGGTTCTGCTCGAACCAGGCCAGCAATTGCTGCCGAAATTGCGTTCTCTGGTCAGTTGTCATTTTTAGGCGAGTCAAAAATATCATTCTGATTAGAAGCTTGCGGCTTCTGGGGCGGCTGCGGGAATTGGCCCTGAAGCGCGGCCTGGATTATGCGAACCACCTCGGGAGCAAAATCCTGGCGGGTGATCCAGGTAAGGTATTCGGCATCCTGTTGGACAATTTTTCTTAAGGGCTGTCCTTTGTATTTACCGAACGTGAAACACGCTTCACCATTTTGCCAGATAAACTTTTTGTGACTATCCACAAATCGATCATTGCGGGGATTGCAGAAGGCGTGCAATTTATCGACGGTCTGGGGCAGGTCGGCGTAGCGATTCAACTGCGCCAAAAACACCTCGAGCGTTGCCTGAGTGTCTTTTAGCGCGCTATGGGCAGCATCCAGTTCTTTTTGACAGTAAAAACGATAGGCCGCCTCGAGATTCCGGCGCTCCATCAATTTGAAAATAACCATGACATCGATCAAATGAACCTCGTCCGTGGAAAAGGCAATGCCCGCGCGTTTTAATTCATTCAACAGCACCGGAAAATCGTAGTTGATCAAATTATAACCCGCCAGATCACAACCCTTGATGATGGCTTCCACATCGATGGCGATGTCGCGAAAGGTGGGCTTATCCATCACATCGAAATTGGTAATACCATGAATGCGGCTGACCTCAGCCGGGATGGGAATTTCCGGATTGATGCGGGTGAGAAAGGACTCGGTGCGGCCATCTGGATACACTTTGATAAGAGCGATTTCCACGATGCGGGCGGTTTCGATTTCCAGGCTGGTCGTTTCCAGATCGAAAAAGACCAGAGGGCGCTGCAGCTCGATCTTCAGGTCAATTTTGGCTTGCATATTGAATTGGCTGTAATTAAACTATGGTTATTTTTCTGATGGACTGGGCGATCGCAGCCCAATGGGTGCGAATTCATTTTGTGATCAACGCATGATTTACAACAAGCAGAATGTAAGAAAAAAATCTGTTGTAGTCAACATATTTTCTGGGGCGCTTGATTTTTACCTAATGGAGCCAGCTATTTTCGCTTTCTTGCCAGGCAAGCTGCAGTTGGGTTGCGAAAGTGTCCATCGTCGGCGGCATTGCCGAATAATGTTGCCAGTTGCCTGATGCTTTCCGTCGATCGCCACCCTTGCCTGGCAAGAAAGAAGTTATTGATTCTGGCCTTCCAAAAAATATAGCAAAGTGAAGTAGATTGTCAAACCGATTTTTTCAGTCGCTCCAGCTCCTGTTTCAGCTTTTCTTCCAGATTCTCGATAGGATCGGGCTGGATTTTTTTGAACGATTTGCCATTGGTGATCTCCAACATCTTCTGGCGCATCTGAGGATCGATTTTTTGTTGCAGCGAAATCTCATACACCTTCATGGCTGTCTCATCCGTGCGATTTTGAAGCAGGTAGATGCTGGCCAACGCAGGATAAAGTTTCATTTTATGGGGTTTTTTCATTAAAGTCGATTCATATATCAATGCAGCTTTGGGAAAATTGCCCTGCATTAGATAGAATTTGGCCCGATTGGAGGGTGTCACCAGCAGTGACAGCCCGCCGGGCACCATGATCAGCGACAGGATTCCACCCACCAACAACCATTTTCGATTTGACGATTTAGGCGATTCCGCTGGTGTTGAGCCGTGATCAGTTTCGACCGCGGCCTGGGTCTTATTATAATTTTCTTGCGCCAGCATGATCTTTTCTTTGACATCCATATAGTTGGAGTCGATTTGCTGAATGCGCTCCAGTGCGACGATGGCTTTGAGCCAATCGCCATTATTGAAATGGTTCATGGCGTCGGTATATTGCTGCTCAAGCTGGGCTTCGGCCTGGCTGCGTGCTTCAGCCTGACTCAACAATTCCTGCACATCTTTGAAATTGGGATCCAGGCGGATCAATTGGCGAAAGCTGACAATGGCGGCCTGCCAATTGCCGTTGGCCAGGTCGGATTTGCCCTGGGAGTAATAGCGATTTTTCACCGAGCCCTGTTCTTCCTGATTCAATTTGTTCTGGGTATCATTGTACATTCGGCTGATATTTTTGTAGGAAGGATTCCATTCCCGTACCTTTTCAAACGCGATCAGGGCTTTGACCCAATTGCCCTCTTTGAAAGCTGCGAGGCCGTCGTTATACAATTTTTCATAGCCCTCCTCCACCAGCGACTGATCCAATTTGGTTTTGGCTTCTTCTAATCTGGCTTTGACATCTTTATAATTGGGATTTTGCTGCTCCACTTGCGAGAAGGCCAGGATGGCATTTTTCCAGTCGTTGTTTTTTAGATAGCCGAGACCACGGGCATAGGTATTTTCCAACTCATCCGGGCGAGACGGCTTTTCTTTTGCGCTCCGGGCCTGGGATAATTTTTGAGCCACATTTTTATAGTTGGGATTTTCATTGATGACATAGGTGAAGGCTTTGATGGCATCATCATATTGACCTTTTACCAGAAAATTGATCCCCTGGGCATAGTATTTTTCAATTTCTTTCATGGCATTGGCATTTTGAATTGCCGATTGGAACTGGCTTTGGCGGCTGCTATTCAATTGCAGCCCTTCCTGGAAATCGGCTATTGCCTCATCAAAATTACCCATGGCCGCCTTCAGTCGCCCCATTTCATAAAGCACCGCTGCCCGTATTTCCGTTTTGACTGCTAAGTTTTTGGCCGCCTGCATCATCTCCAGCGCTTCACTGAGGCGATTCAGTTTTTTGAAGGTCATGCCCAATTCATAAGCGATGCGCAACTTCATCTCGTTATCCAACCGGCCTGGATCACTCAACAGCGCCTGCCGAAACGCGCGCTCCGCATTCTCATAATCGTCCAGACTCTTGTAAACATAACCCAGATTATAATAGGCTTCAATAAATTTGGGATTCAACTTGACGGCTTGCAAATAACAGGAAATTTTTTCTTGAGCACTGGCCGCAGCAGTGCCTCGGTTGAACCAGCTTGTTGCATCGTCCTGACCATAAAGATGATAAGCTAACAGCAGCAAAGGAATGAACCAAAAAATAGCAGCGTGCTGGATTCGGTGTTGTCCGTTCATAATGCTTACCCCTATTTTGTATCCGTGGTTGAAATGAAGCCAATTATTCGCTGGCGATGAATTTGAACCGGATCAGCGGCCAAGTTCCTGCCGTCGGCAAAAATTAGATGCCTTCCACTGCGTTGCGAATACCTGCGCCCGGGTCTCTGATTTTAGACTCCAACGCGGTATCACCGCAGGAAAGGCAATATTTTGCGGAGAGCACAAAGTGCAAACAATATGCCACAGCCAAAGTGATAACCGCGGCCTGAAAGAAGCAAGAATTCCGAAATAAGATTATTATTTTAGGCGGATCAAATCTCAGTGGGTTCGATTCTGCTGTTGCTTTTCCGATTCGACTTGTCTTAATGTGAAATAGAGTTTCAAATTGAAACACTTGTTCTTATTGAAATCATTTGGCTTGAAAAAATCTAATATCAATAAATATATTTAACTATATCTACGCACCAAGATCCGGGCGAGTGGTATGAGAGTTGCTGAACAAACAATACTCGTTTCTGGTGAGCCTTCTTATATTCGTACAGTCAACTGGGCCTGTTCAATCAACTTGGGAGAGTTATCATGAGGCAAAGAGTTTCACAGCAAACATCATGGCTTCTGGTTCTGTCTCTGCTCTCTTTTTGCATTTATGCCGTCAGTGGTGGGGTGGCGCAAGGAGCGGATGTAAGCGGTACGCAGTCGGGCGTCTGGACGACTGATGATAGTCCGTATATCGTTACCAGCGATTTGGTGATCCCAGCGGGCATGACGCTGCGGATCGAACCGGGCGTGGTGGTAAAGTTCAACGGTTATTATGGAATACGCGTAGAAGGAACCTTAACCGCGGTGGGGGTTATTGGCAAACGAATTATCTTTACATCGATTCATGATAAAGAATTTGGGATCACCCGTCAATCAACGCCAACCATGCCGGGAACCAAAGATTGGCGGGGCATTGAATTTACTGCCGCCGGCGGGCAGTCGTCAACACTGGATAACTGCATTATTCGCTATTGCGACAAGGTGATCATCGCCGCAACTGCCAATCCCGAATTAATCAATCTCATTGTCGTCGATTGCAATGCAACCAATTTTAGCGTTGCCGGAAGGACTGTGACCGTTCAGGATGGCACCGAGCAGGATTATAATGCGGTCGATCGTTCCCTGGCGATGGCGCTAAAACCAACCAATCCTGCGGTGAGCACTACTCAGCCAGCACCGCAATCGACGCCCCAGACAATTGATTTGATCAATCAAGAAATTAGTGCGGAATCTGAGTTTACCTTCGGTGAGATCGCAGTAGTGTCCGCAGCCAAGCAGGAGCAAAAGCTGAGAGAATCGCCGGCAAATGTTACCGTGATTACCGCCGACGAGATCAAAAAAATGGGGTATCACGATTTCGTCGAACTGCTGTATGATGTGATGGGTATGGACATCAACGATCCGGGGCAGGGGCAATTGGATGTTGGCCTTCGTGGGGTGAATGACCGCATGGCCATGGGCAAGCACTTCCAGATGTTGCTGGACGGCCATGACATGGGTTGGCGCCAATTCTACCGCAATCATATTTCCACGGCCTGGATCGCGCTGGATGACATCGAGCGCATCGAAATCGTGCGTGGGCCGTCATCGGCGCTTTGGGGGGCAAATGCGTTTTTGGGAACCATCAATATTATTACCAAATCTCCCGACAAAAAGGAAGGTACGGCGGCAACGGTAACGAGCGGTACCAGCGATACCTACAGTGGAGACATCCAATTACTCAAGAAATTTGGGGAGCGTGGCTCGATTGCCTTTTTTGCTTCGCAATACCGCGATAATATTCCCCGAAAAGTCCAGGAATGGTCGGAGATTGCCGGTGAGGATGTGATATTCAATTCCAACCAACGGCTCAACAACAACATGTATTTCAAATTGCGATTGGGCGATTTTTCCGTTGTGGGCCATCAAAGCACCGCCGATGGCTACCAAAGCATTTCGTCCTTTGCCGTGGGGGCCGATTATACGCGGTTTGTAATGAATAAAAAATATATTCGAATCGGCTGGGAGCGATCATTATCCAGGGCATTTAGTGTGAAGGCCGGCGGATTTTATGATTACTACGCCTGGGGCAAAGGCGCACAATATGAAAATCAGCCGTTTGCCGGCAGTTTTGTTGACCCCGGTACCTCGGCCAGTGGCCATTTCGTTCGGCAGATGGATGGCAAAGATCGAGTTTACGGTTTCGAAAGCCAGGGTAATTTTAAACCCAACAGCAAGTTGTCCTTTATTATGGGATTCGATTATCAAAAGTGGGATGTAACCCGCTGGTACTATCCCGAGGTCTGGAATGCAGACAAATTAGAAAGCCCTCAGTTCAAAATCGATACCTGGGCACTCTATTTTCAGGGTGAGTATGCGCCCCTCAACTGGGCGAAATTGACTGCTGGGGTTCGGCATGATTTCCATTCCGTTTTCAAAGAAGTGAATAATGGCCGGCTGGCATTGGTGTTTACACCATTGAAAAATGTCTTCGCCAAGGCACTCTATGGCACTGCGTTCAAAGCGCCTTCGTTGCATGAGTTATACTATTATCGTAAAAATGCCTACTATGGCAATCCGACCATCAAACCAGAGGAAAATGCCACTTACGAATTCCAGGTCGGTTATGCCTATAAAAACACGTTTCAGGCAACGGCCAGCATTTTCGATATCAATATTACTGATGTCATTGTTTACCAGAAACGAGCCAAAACCGAGCCGCTGGTAGGTGAGAGCGTTTTCCCGGTAGCCCAGCGCCCCGATGGCACCAAAGACTATAACCAGCAGGTGAATCATGGGAATTGGGAAACCCGAGGTTTCGAGACGGAAGTTACTTATAGTGTCCAGGATCGATGGTTGCTCTATGCCGATGTTACCTATCGGAAGCCACGCGATGTGGAGACCAATGTTCGCTTGAATTACACTGCCGAATTGCAAGGTCGGGTTGGCGTTCGTTATTTTGTCGCTCAAAAGGCGTATGTAACCCTGCAAGCCAGGCATACGGGTGAGCGGATGTTGCCCGAAGTGAAATTTAATGAGGTCGGCGCCGCCTGGCAGGTCGCCAGCGATCCAACCTTGCGCGCTCCGGCGTATACAACCATCGATCTGGCAGGGTATTATCCTAATATTTTTGACAATTTTGACCTCACTGTGAAATTAGTTAATCTCCTGGACCGGGATAACTACAATGCGGGGCGAGAAGTGCTTTCCTCGCTGCCAGGACGAAATGTATGGGTTAAATTGGGCTACCATTTTTAAAATCGGGCATGGTACCCTCCTCCAGGCGAAGCTCTCCTGTGGAAATTAGCGGGAGAGTCTTCGCCTTTTTTAAAATAATTCAAGCATGACTGCACTTTATCAACCGCTAATTTCGGCATCTGCTTGCCGGCTGGTAATAGTCGTCAACCTCAGATTATATCGGCCAAAAAGGAACCAGGACCTGAAGCACCTGACATCAATTATGGTTTAAAACGAAGCTATGGCAACAGAATTCGATGACAATGGAGTGCTTTTTAGGCCTATTCTCTAAAATGCAATCTGATTTCTTTGGGTCATCGTGTCTTGGTGGCATTCCCAATACTTAACTTGATGCCAAAAAGCGACTGGTGGCTAAAATCAAATTGCCCCGATTGGTCTGCCGGTTGGTGGATGGTCAACGGCTTTTTAGAGTAGACTCGAACATTCCTCCCCAGAATCGCCTGGCATCGGCAGGCCAGCCACTGCCCTGGGTTAAATCTGTTATCTATCTTCAAAATCACCGACGTATTTCAGCTCCTGATGCCTGATCGCATATTCTCTTAGCTCCTAATAGAGCCATCGGTAACCAGAATTTGTTACTTGACTTAAAAAATTATTTTGGTTATATTGGGTACGAGGTCTGCCAGCAGAACGTCGGTGTGCGGTGGCATGACTTCAAATTGATGACCATGAGTGATAGTCAATGCCCGAGCTTTAACAACCCAGCGCCGTTGCTCGAGGCTGACGCTCCCAGCGTGAGTGGTCAAGCCGCTGGTTTTTTCAAGATCATGCAACGCTCAATCTACCAATCCGAGGAGGAAGTGATCATGAAATTCAACCTGCAAAATTGCCACCATTGGCTCATTCTATTTTGGTCTCTGTTTGCTCTGACTTCCGCTACCGCTGCCAATCAAGATGATTATGATGTCTATTATTATCAGCTCGATATTGCTATCGATCCCACGGCGGAAACGATTAACGGTGCGGTCACTGTCTGCGCCACCAGTCTGGTCGACAATTTGGCCCTAATAACCCTGGACCTTTATGACAACATGAAGGTTACTGCTGTAACTGGCAACGTGGTTGGTTTCAGTCATCACGATCACCTCCTGGTGATTCAACTGGATCACAATTATCTTCGCCAGCAATCGTTGGCAGTAACGGTTCACTATAGCGGTCACCCGTCGGCTGGTACGCGATTCAATCCCATGACCTTTGACCGCAGTCGAGGTGTGGTGACCATTTCCAGTGAGAGCTGCCCCTTTTATGCTCGCTGCTGGTGGCCGTGCAAGGATCGCCCCGATGATAAGCCCGATTCGATGGATGTCAAAATTACCGTACCAGCCACTTTGACCGCAGCCTCCAATGGTCGGCTCGTCGAAATTATCGATAATAAAAATGGCACCAGAACCCATCATTGGCAAATCCGCAATCCCATTGCTACCTATCTGGTGGCGTTTACCGTAACCAATTATCGGGTAATGACGGATCGCTATATCGGTGCCAGCGGCGATACTCTGCCGATCCAGCACTTCGTCTATCCGGAGCACTACAACAAAGCCCTGGTGGATTTCGACAATGTGAATACCATGCTTCAAGTTCTGGAATCCTATTACGGCACGTACCCTTACTATAACGAAAAATATGGCATAGCGGAATACATTGGCTATTGGGGTGGCATGGAATACCAGACGCTGTCGTCGATTCAGCCATATCTGATCACCGGTGATCATACCTACGATGCCGTCTATGTTCATGAACTGTCCCATCAATGGTGGGGCGACTGTATCACGCCGAAGGATTTTCATCACACCTGGATCAGCGAGGGATTGGCGACCTTTTCCGAGGCGCTATATTTTGGTCATCTCGAAGGCCCGGCTCGCTATCATCAACACATGAACGAAAATAATAGCGCATTAGAAACCAAAGGCATCATCTATCGCCATAATGTCACCAATCCCGACAGTGTCTATGCTCAGATCGTTTATAACAAGGGCGCCTGGGTAATACACATGCTGCGGCACGTGATCGGAGAGGACAAGTTCTGGGCGGGGTTGCGCGCCTATCGCTCGGAGTTCGAATACAAATCGGCAACCACCGAGGATTTGCAGCACGCATTTGAAAAGGTGGTTGGCGATTCCCTGGGGTGGTTTTTTCGGCAATGGATCTATCAGCCCAATTATCCGCATTATGCATTCGGTTATCGTCAGGAACAATTGGCTGAGCACCAATACCGTCTGATTGGGTTCATTGATCAAGTTCAGCCAGACGCTCCGCTGTTCACCATGCCCCTGGATTTTACCATTCGCACCGCCGCTAAAGAATCGACGATCTCTGAAATCGTTAGAGATACCACCACCACGTTTCAATGGATGCTCCCAGAGCCGGCAACTGATTTGCAAATTGACAAGGATGGCTGGGTGTTGAAAAAAATCACGCGAATAAATACCCCGCAACTGGAATATGTGAGCCATCGCCTGCTGGATGCCACCGGCCACGGCATTGAGACGGCTGACCCCGGCGCGACCGTTCAATTATTGCTGCAAATAAGGAATCGTGGGCTATTAGCGGAACAAATTCAGGCCGAACTGCTGACCAAAGACGCTGATATTCAATTGCAGTCCAGTCGAATTGAATTGGGTCCATTGGATCACGGTCAGATGTCGTCGCCATCGCCACCGCCGTTGTCATTTTCGGTGAGCCCAACCGCCGCTGCCCATCTGGCGAGCTTTCAGGTTCGATTCACAGCCAACAACGCCTATCAGGCGATCGATAGTTTCATGGTCAAAATCGGAAACCCTAACTTGTTGCTGGTAGATGACGACCACGGGGCCAGTTATGAGCAATTCTTCTATCAGCCATTGAAATCAGGCAAAGTCTATTTCGATCGCTGGAATACTGGCAGCCAGGGTTGCCCCACCGCTGCCGGGGCGCTGCAAAAATATCAAACCGTGATCTGGTTCACCGGTGACGATCGGAGCAGCAGTCTCACCGCTGAGGAACAGCAGGCGATTGCGGAGTATCTGGCGGGTGGCGGCCGGCTTCTGCTCACCGGGCAGGACATCGGCTTTGATTTGATGGGCGATGGCAGCGCTCAAGATTCAGCCTTCTACCAGCAGGTATTGCATGCCGATTTTATTTCCGATACCGTAACCACGACGATGATGATGGGCATCTCAGGTGATCCAATTGCCGGTGGCATGTTTGTGTACATCGATGCCAGAACGGGCGGCGCCAGAAACCAATTGTCGCCCAGTGCAATTGCCCCGCGCGACGGCGCAGCCCTCATCCTCAAATACCTGCCGCAAATGAGCGGCGCCGGGATTCGCTACGAGGATCCAGCGACCGGTTCCCGGCTGGTCTATCTTGCCTTTGGTATGGAAGGCATCTCCGGCCCCCATTCGGATACCGCAAAAAAGCTGCTGGATCGGATTTTGGGCTGGCTCGCAGGGCCGACTGCGGTGGACGCTCATCCTTTGCCGGCAGTTCCCCGGGGATATGAACTATGGCAAAATTTCCCCAATCCATTCAACGCAGTGACCCGAATCAAATATTATCTGCCGCAGACAGATCGCGTCACGGTTAACATTTACAATTTAACCGGTCAGAAGTTGAAAACTTTAGTGAACCAAAAGCAGGTGGCTGGCGTTTATGAGTTGCTCTGGGATGGAACGGATGATCGGAACATGCCAGTTGCCACGGGTATCTATATATGCCGTCTGACCGGGCGTTCGGTGGCTTATTCAAAAAAGATCGCCTTGATCAAATGACGGTTGTCTTATCAATAAATCAGCAACTTTGAGAAATGCATCATGGTTACTAAGCAGACTAAGTTTCATGGAATTGCCATATCGCCCGGCATCGCCTGGGGCAAAGCATGTGTCTTTGGCAGTGCACCCAAAATTGCCCGACATCGCATTCGGGCCGCGCAGGTTTCCCGCGAATTGGCTCGCCTATCCCAGGCCATCGAGGCCTCGCATAGCCAACTGGAAGCATTACGACAGAAGGTCATCGATACGTTGAGCCCCAAAGAGGCCAGCATCTTTGACGCCCATCTGCTCTTCCTGAATGATCCCGTATTTTTGGCGCAGATCCAAAAAAAGATGGTCGAGAATCTGATCAATGTCGAGGCCGCGATCGACGAGGTGATTCAGGAATCCATCGTCACCTTTTCGTCCACCGAGGATGCCTACCTCAAAGAACGCATCCATGACATTCGCGACGTTGGCCGCCGAATTCTGGAAAATCTGCTTGGCTATTCACAACAATGTTTGCTTGGCGAAGAGACATCCATCATCATCATTGCACCGGAGATCACCCCGTCGCAAGCCGCGGGGTTCAATACCAATCAGATCAAAGGCCTCATCACCGAAAAAGGTGGGCCGACCTCGCATGCCGCCATTCTGGCCCGATCCCTGGGAATCCCCCTGATCACCGGCCTACCCAATCTGGCGCGGCATATCGAGCTGTCCACGCCCATTCTAATGAATGGCTACACCGGCGACGTGATTATCCATCCCAGCCTCAAGCAGATCGAAAAATATAAAATCTCGGTCAAAGAAATGGCCGAGGAGAAAAAACAGGAGAAAAAGGTTGTTGGTCTACCTTCGGTGACCAGCGATGGAGTGAAAGTTGAGCTGTGTGCCAACATTCGCTCAGAAGAAGATATCGAACTGGCGCGGATGTTTCATGCCGATGGCATTGGTCTTTATCGTACCGAAATTCATTTCCTCGATCGCAGCGATTTTCCATCCGAAGAGGAGCAGTTTGAACACTATCGTTCCGCAGTCGAGCAGATGGCGCCGCTACCGGTGACCATCCGCACCATGGATCTGGGAGGTGACAAATTTAGCCCGTATTACCCCAATCACTTGCGACTGCGGGATCAAAATCCATACCTGGGCTTACGAGCGATTCGGTTGTCCCTGAAATATCCAGAGCTATTCAAACAGCAACTTCGGGCGATTTTGCGGGCCGGTGTTTTTGGCAATGCCCGAATCCTATTGCCAATGATTGCCAGCGTCGAAGAGGTGAAGCATGTGAAACGCTTGCTATTTCAATCGATGCGCGAACTGGAGCAAGAAAAAAAAGCTTTCAAGGAAGATATTCCTCTCGGTGCAATGATCGAAATTCCATCCGCAGCCCTGTCCATTGCTTCGATTTTGATGGAAGTTGATTTCATCAGTGTGGGCACCAACGACCTGATTCAATATACGCTGGCGGTGGACCGCAGCAATGCCGAAGTCAGTCACCTCTACGAGCCGCTGCATCCCGCAGTGCTGTCGCTGTTGAAACATATTGCCGATGCCTCGGCCCGCGCTAACAAAGAGGTGAGCATTTGTGGCGAGATGGCCGGAGATACCCGCTATTCCCAACTGTTGCTTGGCCTCGGGTATCATCATCTCAGCATGAGCTCGTACTTCATTCCAAAAGTCAAAAAGCTAATCCGCAGCATCGATTCGAATGCAGCAAAAGCCCTGGCTGAAAAAGCGCTGTGTCTGTCTGAGGTCAGAAAAATCAAACGGCTATTGGAGACGGAAACTGAGAAGGGTAACACCTTCTAAACCCTGCCACTGCCGATAATTATTGCCATTCCCAATTCGACCGGCCCAAATCATCACCATTGGTCACGAAGCCATCGGGTTGGCAAAATCAAAGTGATCAGGACCGAGGAATTCAACCCGACGGATTCAGGTTCCAGCACCAGTTGGTCATCACCTCAAGTTAGGTTTGATGGCTTCGGGAGTGGTGGATTATCCGAATAGCTAATTTCGGAAATAGATTTGATTTTAATGCCAGCCGAAGGTTCACAGGCTATCCTTGCAAAGTCTGAACAGGAGGACGTGCTGCCAGCGAAGCTCGGGCAAATTCAATTTGCTCGCTGGCGCCCCATCCATCTAAGTATCGATCTTTGCGCACCATTCGCATCTACCAGATTGACCCGTGGCATTGATTGCTCGGGCAGGTACCAACATGCCGAATCGATCGGAGCCCGAGTGATGGGCAAGCTTGTATGCCTGCCCTGCGACCGGTGTTCCTATTTCTCTAAAAATGTCCTCGTGTCATACCGAAGTAGCGGCCGCCAGCCATGCCTCGCATGCCAGGCGCCATCAACAATCGTCGATCAAACTTCTTTTGCTGCTCCGGGGTCAGGATGTTTCGGATTTCCAGATGGTGGCGCACCCGGGCTTTCTGCATTTTGCTGCGCAGGGTTTGGGTGTCATCAATCAATTGGTCGATCTTTTTGAGATCTGGTCTTTCTTCGGTCTGCAATAACCGCAGCGAGGCCATTTTGCTCTGCAGTTCAGTTCGCAATGGCAACATTGCTTTCTGATGTTCCAGTTGCAGGTCTTCCAGCTTGGCTTTTTGGTCATCGGTCAGGTTGAGGGCCTCAAACATGCGCTGAGGCATTCCGGTCGCACCTTTGCACATCATGCCTCGATGGGCCGGTTGCGCCATCAGCAGCGATGCCAACAGCAAGATGCAAATCGCGGTTGCCAAATAAGTAATTCGTTTCATAGTTGTTACTCCTTCTCTAAATTAATAATGTTGGGGTTGATGTTTTGCTACTCGAAACACGCGGGTGGGAATAGCCGTCAATTGATCTACTGATCGAAAAACCATTCGTCAATAAAATTTTATGTCTCCCACTCACCAGCCAATCAAAGTATCGGTTTTCGTTTTTTCCTTGCCGGAATCACGCGGCGCCTGCCGGAACGATGGCCGTGGTCCGATTCGCATCTCGCCACGATGCATGCGGTTGATCATCATGCCGGTGAAATTTCGCCATTGCGCCGGCGTGAGCAGCGAACGATGCGCCAGCAGATTCATAATGGATTTCTGTTGCATCTGTTGCTGAATTTCTGCTATCCGAGCGATCTTTCGACGCAGCAATAGTGTGTCGACCGGATCTTGCATAAGTAGCTCGGCAAAGTCAGCCCGCTCTTGCCGCAGTTGTTCACCCAATGGTTTCAGTTCCGTCCACAATTGCTGTCGAAGCTGATTCACCTGAGCGGTCTGCGTTTCGGTCAAGCCCAGTCGCCGCGCGAACTCCTCTCGATGCAGGTTGCGATGAAAGGACGTGGAAGTCCCTGACGATCGGAACCAGCGATAATAGCTAAAGGTGGCTATGGTCGAAAGGTTGATCAACAGCGAAACAATGAATAGCCAAACAATGGTCTGTTTTTTCATTTTCAAAACCTATTTTTTAATATCGTCAGATATCAAAGTGACGTAGATGTCGGCAATTGATTCTTTGGGAAAATCATCAAAGGCATTCAGCGAATACACGTGCTCCAATGTTTGCTCCACCGGGGTTGTTTGACCGGCTGCGGTATGTTGATAGAGGCTTTTGCCGACGTAGAATCCCAGGAACAAGCCCACTGCCAGGAGCAACGAGACCATGATAAGCTGTGGTCGCCACGCTACCGGCAGGATTGACCGTTTGCGGCGAGCCAGGCTATCAGCACTGGCTGACAGCCGTTGCGACAGGCGTGTCCAGAAAAATGGTGCCCGGTCGATGCGATCGACCTGTCCCAGGATATTCCAGACTGCTCGCAATTCTGCCAACGATTGCGAACACCGCTCACATGTTTTTAGATGCCGGGCTATTGCCGTCATCATTGCGGCGGACAATTCGCCATCTTGAAAAGCGGACAGCCTTTTTTGCACTTGCTGGCAGTTCATATTTTTTTAGCTCCTTCTTACATGATATTAAACACCGATCGCGGCCCAAACTTGCGTGTCACGCAACCGGATAGGACAAGCAAAGGCGAAGATGGTAATGATGAGTCCAACTCGATCCCAAAATGATCATGCTACCTACTTCAGGTTGCCGCTAATTCACGAGCGACAGTTCGCAACTGTTTTTTCAAATTCACCCTGGCCCGATGCAACCGAGATTCCACGGCAGAGACCGTCGTCTGCAATATGGTGGCAATTTCTTGATAGGATAGATTCTGATAGCGGTGCAAAATTAACACCGCTTTTTGATTTTCTGGCAATGATTCGATGGCGGATTGCACCAGTTGTTGTAATTCTTTCTGTTCAAGGTCCGTATCCGGACGCTGCGGTTGCACCAATTCTGGCCAGTGATGGTCAGCGGTGGCTGCAGCAGTATGGCGTTGATTCAGCGAAAAAAAATTGAGGATTTTTTTCCGGCGCTGATGATTCAGACAGACGTTTACGGTGATCCGATACAGCCAGGTGGTGAAGGCGGCTTTGATCTCGTAGCGCGGGGCAGCCTGGTAAACACGGATAAAGACATCCTGGGATAAATCTTCGGCGTCGTCGCGATTGCCGGTAAATCTGAGACACAAATTCAGAACCGTGAGTTTGTGTCGCTCGACCAGAGTGCGAAAAGCCGCCTGATCGCCCGCCTTCAGTTGCAGCATCAGATCGATGTCTTCATCTTTCATAGTCAACTATCTCAATTCCTCTGTCCATAGCTGTCCTTTTTGTATTGAACCCTGCAACTGCAAAATTCTTGCGGCCCATATTGATACCTGAATTCCTATAATGGAAATTATTATCAATAAGCGCGCCAAGAAACATACGAATAAACAAAGAAAGCGCTTTTTGTTTTTTGAATTCTGGGTCATTCCGTGTAATTCGTGGGCATCGAGTTGTCATTTTCGATGGTCCTGGTTCATTTTAGAAATTTAGTACCTAAATAGTTCAGTTCTTGCCCAAAGAGCAAAAACTTTTAAGGACACGGAAATGAAATACACGGAAAAAAGCAATAAGAATTTCAATTCTGTTCCTTCATCCGCTAGTTGGCGGATGTACCAGATTTTTTCTTTTTGGTTCTGGTTTGTCCAGGTTGGGTTATAATAAAAAATCCCTGCCTGAGGCAGGGATTTGATGATCACATTTTTACCTGGGTGACGTCGTCGGTGGAGCATCGCGTTTGCGGCGAAAAACCAGGGCGCTTTTTCCGCAATGGCGTTGCCAATCAGAAGCAAGCTATCATCAGCGCTGGCTCTGGTCATGGCCGACACCAGGAAAAGGCATGGCCTCGAAATGAGCACGCGCTGTTACTTTCTGCTGGTATCGATCCGGCCGTTAGGGGATCAGTGCCAGGCCCGAGCGCTGCGTCATTGGGTGCGGAACCCATGGGAGCGCTCGGCTCAATAAGGATGCGGGTGAACCGACTTTCATTCCGTGGCAAAACCCAGCACCCGATAATTGAACTCGAAGGCCAGGCTATTGCTCCAGTTGGTGTCGAGAATCGTTTTATAGCGCGTGCCATCTTCTGGCCCAACCGGCTTGCCATAGGAATAGAACCAGTTAATGACTGGTCGGCCACTGAATCCCAGCGCAATCCAATACCGTCCCGGCATCGTTTTGGGTGACTCCGAGCTGAAATCAAAATCCACCCAATCGTAACCGGGCGTGAATTTCATCTGTTCCACGGATACCATGTCGCTGGTGGCGATGGTAGCGCCAGGCAAGCCATTGTCATCTTTTAGCAATTCCAGCCAGAGAAATCCGCTGCCGCCGAATTTATGCAAGACCAATCCGATTTTTCGGATATCCACGGGTTTGGTCAGTACAAATGCCTGGGCATATTGCGATTGCTCGGTGACATATTCAGCCGTTTCCACCAGGAAGTTTTTGCGCATCTCGAAATTATTGGCGTCCGCTTTCTGGGCCGGCCCGCGGGTAGCTAAAAAATCGACATTCTTGGGAAATTCCAGATTGCCAAACATAAATGGTTTGGTATAGGCCAATTTTGCGACCTGATCGGCTTTGATAACGGGTTTGGGCTCGGGCGCTTTGGCCACTACCAGCGGCTCAAAGGTCGCTTGCACGGCAGGTGTCAGGAGCAGTTTGGTTGGGCCATAGTTTTCCTTCCTGGCGGTCAGGTTGACATTGTCGGCCACGAAATCAGCCTCAATGGTCTCCTCGAATTGCGGCGAAGCCAATTCCGTATTGGTTTGAGTCCAGCGGATCAAACCGTCCTGAGCCGTCTCTTCATTATCCAGGCCTACCTCAACCCGAATGAACCGGTTGCTGACAAATAGCTGAGTCTGTTGCGGATCAAACGGCACCCAGCCGAGATCGGGAAAATACACCTCGATCCACGAATGCCGGCCTTCGGCCATCTTCAAAGTCAGATTGCGATCGCTCATGGAGATGGTGTAGGGTTGCTTCAGCGTGATGCCGTTGACAATCCTGGCGGGAATGCCCACGGCTCGCATCAATGCCGAAGCCAGATGGGAATAGTTCTGGCAGTTGCCTTTGCCGGTTTTAAACGAATACATGGCACCATAATCCGGCGGCGTGAGCACGTAATTCATGTGGTCGATAACCCAGGTGAGGATTCGCTGCACGGCGTCGAACTCGGTTTTCGATCCCGCCGTCAGCTCTTTGGCTTTGGCGAGGATTGACGCATCGGCGGATGGTACCTGGTTGGTGGCAGTTAGATAAGGCTGCACGTCGGCCGGCACATTGACCAGGGGGAAGGAAGACGTGGTCTTCAATGGCTGCAGCAATGTCTTGTTGTCGGCAGTCAACGAAATGGTCGTCCGAATGGTCGTAGCCGGTTTATTCCAACTCACTTTGATTACCTTGTTACCCCGCTTATCCAGAAATTCCTCTTTGTTTTCTGGCGGCGGCGAATAGTCGAAATTCGCTTCGACAATGCTCTGGTTGTAAGTTGGCGATTGGTAGGTCACGGGAACCACATAGCTCAGATAGAGCTTGTAGATGGCCGGATTTGGTTCCACGGTTTGAACCATTTTGTAACGAATACGCGAGGTTTGTCCTCCATTAAGAAGATAATTTTCACCATGCCCGATCGATACCCCGGCGAGCAACAGCGACATTACGAGTATTAGCTGTCTTTTCATAGCGACTCCATTCCAAGTTAGAAATAAACAGTAACCAGCCCCCGCAGGTGATCAGCAAAAGCAATGACCGTTGCTGGCAATAGGAACGAAAGGGGCTGGTAGCCAAATTGCGCCAGCCGTTGACTCACGAAAACACATGACAACCGCCGGCAATGCTGAATCAAGGATCTGCCACTCAGTCGCTTACTGATGATGGCCGCCCGATTCGATGAAAATGAAATTGATGGAAATTACGCCCCGAATTTGTTCAGCCGCAAGGCATTGGCCAGCACAATAGGCATCAATTGCATGCTCGGCATCCGGCCCAAACCGCCCTGAATGCAGGAGATCTCATCAAATCGTTGCACCTGATCGGCCCGGCAGTATTTTGAATATAGCAACACCGGTACTGGATGCCAGCTATGCGCTTTCAAAATCGCTGGCGTCGAATGATCCGCGGTCACCACCATGACGTCCGGATTCAGACCGGTCAGCAAAGGCAGGAGAGCATCCACTTCTTCAATGACTTTCACCTTGGCATCAAAATTTCCATCCTCGCCTCTGGAATCAGTTGGTTTGACATGAACGAAGAAAAAGTCATATTGATCATATTTTTGAGCCACCGATTCAAACTCCGATCGAATATCGGCCGTAATTGGATGCAAATCCATATTTAGCAAAAAGGCGATCCCGCGATACATGGGATAGTTGGCTACGGCTAAGCTTTTCAGTTTATAGCGCTGCCACATGGAAGGATAGGGCTTGTGCTTGGCAAAGCCACGCAATAGCAGCGTATTGGCTTTGGGTTCATCGGCCAGCACCTGATGAGCCTGGGCCAGAAATTTCTGGCTCAACCGGGCGGTTTTCTCGCTATCGGGATGCAACGCTCGCGGAGCCAGCGGTGGCATGCCCAACTGCTGCGGATCGGTGTCGGCCAGATCCCCTCCCAGGTTATCCCCGCGCAACAGGAGGGCCGCTCGATGTTCTTTCACGGTTTCGATAATAAACTCCGCCTCCGGCTGCAGCGAAACATGTTCTCGAATCTTCTGGCAGATGCGGCGATTTTCCTCGGTATCAATCCTGCCGGCGCGACGATCAATAATATTGCCGTTCTTGTCGACCGTTGCAAAATTGATCCGGATGGCCACATCTCGATCGGTCATGGGCAGATTGATGCCCGCGGCTTCCAGAACGCCCCGGCCGATGTTGCTGGTAATAGGATCATAGCCAAAAAGGGCGAAATGCGCCGGCCCACTGCCGGGGGTGATGCCCGGAAGAATGGGGTCCATCAAGCCACAGATGGATTGGGCGGCCAACTGGTCGAGATTGGGCTTGCGAGCCGCCTGCAATTCGGTGCCCCCCTTGTCGCTCGCAGCCAATCCCCCCAGACCATCCATGACCAAAAATATGATTTTGGTGGTATTTTCAATGACCAATTGATCAACAAGTTGCTGCATATTTTCATCCTTTCCCTTTGGTTACCTGATTATGGCCAATATCGTGGATCGTCGCTGATTTTCTTTTCGAGGTCGCGCAATTGTTGCTTGTACCAGGTGGTAGCAAAATTCAGCTTATATGCCAATTGCACCAAACTGGTGACCAACTCGAATTGAGTGTTCAGCAGATGATTGGCAATGATTTCGTCGATTAGCGGCGGCAGTTTTTCTGTTAGAATTTTCAACATGATATTTTGCAGCCGCCCCTCATTGATTTTAAGTTTTAGATGGTTCGCGATTTCGAGAATTTCGACCAATTCGATACAGGTCTGCCGCTCTGGTTTACGATAGAGCCGCTCCATTCGTTCCTGAAGCGCTTGATCCACGATCTTAGTCACCTCACCGGTGTCCAGTTCAAAGCCGAACGCATGGGCTTTGTCCACCAGAGCCAGGGCGCGCTTGTAGAATGCTTTATCGAAATGGCCGTTGGCGCTGTTGACTGCCATCAGCAATTGCCGGCTAAGAGTGGTTTGGGCGGGTATTTTCAACTGATCGGGAATGGGAAATCCCTTTTTGAATAAAATTTCCAGGAACCGCTGGTTGTCGGTGAAGATTTTTTGATAGACCTGGTAGAGCTGATCCAGTTGATCGTGAAATAGCAATTGAAAAAAGTCCTCGCGCTCCTCGAACAGCGCATCCACC
Organism: uncultured Cytophagia bacterium; assembly: GCA_964647995.1. Taxonomy (GTDB): domain Bacteria; phylum Zhuqueibacterota; class Zhuqueibacteria; order Thermofontimicrobiales; family Thermofontimicrobiaceae; genus Thermofontimicrobium_A. The sequence continues at coordinate 366,193 of CAZYNP010000001.1, read as the reverse complement.
AGAGAAAAGTGACCATCGGTCCAGTTTTCACGGAGATATTTTTCGAATTGGCTTTTACGGCCACTGGCCTGGCTTATAAGCTCGTTTTTGAGTTGCGCATAATCCGCATCAGTTCTGATGAGCTTGATGTCACCACGGCCATCCAATGGCCCACAATTATGCAACACATAGGCATAAATACGCTTAGCAAAGGTCAAACCAGAGACGATTTCAACCTTGCCCACCGTAACCTGGTTCGTTGCAACCGGCAGCTTTTCCTTTTCGTGCTGCGTGATTTTGAAATGATAGACCGAATCGGCGGCCTCGTATTTTTGAAAACTCGATAACAGGGCGAAATGATAGGCGATTCTTGGGAAGGAGACGAGCGAAGGCTTGACCATGGTTTGATAAATGTGAGCGCCATCCCGGAAACGTGGGAGATTACTTTTCGCCCGTTGCAACTGATCCAAAAATTTTTTCTCAAGCTCATCTTTGCCAAAGGATTGCGCCAGCGAGATCGCCTGTGCGGCATAGCGCAAAATTTGGACCGTTTCGATGCCCGAAATATCGTTGAAGAACCAACCGCAACTGGTGTACATCAGCATGGCGTGGCGCTGCATTTCCAGTAGATTGAGCACCTCCGCCTGGTGGTCAAAAATGGCGGAGGTTGAGCCATGTTTCTCCAAAAATTCCTGAATAGATTTTTGATCCCGTTGCAGCACCACCTGAATGTAGTCATTGCGCGCCGCCCAGACATCGCGCAGCAATTTTGACCCTTCTTCCTCATAGAGTTGAATCAGATCGTCTCGGAGCAGATCCAATCCATTTCGCAACGGCGACCGCCATTTTTGATTCCAGCCCGTCGGTGCATTGGCATTGCAGCCGCAATCCCGATACCAGCGTCCCACCCCATGGAAGCAACTCCAGGCCGTGCCTTCACCGTTCGGGCCATCTTTCAACTCCACCTCCCATTGGGGCGGATTCTGCGCCAAAAATTCGCCATAATTGGTCAATTGGAACTCCCGCCGCGGCGCCTCTCGATGCAACAGATAGGCCAGGGCCATGTCGCCAAAAGGCTCATGATGGCCGTAGGATTCGCCATCGGTGCAAATGGAAATCAATTGATTACTGCCTGGCCGCGGGGAATACGACTGCTGGATGAGCTGCGCAAACGCTTTGGCATCCCGCAAAATGTGCTCGAAACCAACGGCCCGTGCCAGCCCCGCGTGATAGAAGAAAACATCGACAAATTTGGTCTTATCGACCTTGCCATCGGTTGTTTTCAAAAAGCAGCGATAGGGCCGGCTGACATCGATCGAACCATCGGCCACATCCTGCCAGGGTTCGTTTTCTCCTGCGTTGAGGCGACGAACTCGCTGAGCCTGAAAAGGCGATAAAATGATGAAGCGAATGGAGGCATCGATCAGAGCGGCCAACGTGGCGGCGTTGATGGCGGTCTCCGGCAACCAGATGGCCTCCGCAGCGCGCCGAAAGCGAAATTCAAAATCGGCCAATCCCCATTTAATTTGCGTAGCCCGGTCGCGCATATTGGCCAGAGGCAAAATGATATGATTGTAGCCCTGGGCAATGGCATTGCCATGTCCGGAAAAACGCTCGACGCTTTTTCGATCGGCGGCCAGAATGGCCTGGTAAGTTTCGGGAACTTTTCGCTCCAGCCAGTTCAAAAGTGTCGGGCCGAAATTGAAGCTGATGCATTGATAATTGTCCACAATGGCTTCGATTCGTCCCAGACGATCCAGAATGCGGGAGGCAGCATTGGGAGTATAGCATTCGGATGCGATTTTTTCATTCCAGTCATGATAGGGCGCGGCGCTCTCCTGGCGCTCGATCGCTTCGATGGAAGGATTTTCCCGCGGCGGTTGGTAGAAATGTCCGTGAATAGTCAAATACAGATTGCTCATCATCAATGGCGTTGTTGGTTATTGGTATCGGACGAACCGCGACGGATAATGCTCGATTGGCGGCTGTCACTGGATTAGCTAAAAAATAAGCATCTGCGGACTATTAAGCAATAGAAAAATTACCATGGCGAATATTTTTTTAGTCCTGCAGATGCTTTGACCCGCTAACCAGAGGCGTTTGGGCGTTGAAAATTATTTCAGCCGGACGAATTCGATCCTGCGGTTGGCGGCGCGACCTTCTTTGGTCATATTGCTGCCGATGGGCCTGGTTTCGCCATAACCCACGGCGCGTAACCGATTGGGGTTGATTCCCTGTTCGATCAAATACATTCGGACCGTGTTGGCCCGCCGCTCCGAGAGTCGCAGATTCGCCTCTGCTTCGCCGATACTATCGGTATGGCCCTGGATCTCAATTTCGATCCGTGAATATTTCAATAATTGTTGGGCAAATGAATTCAAAATGGCATAGGATTCCGGCAGCAAATTGCTGCTTGCCGGCTCGAATGTGATCCCTTTCAGAATGATGGTTTGGCCCACTTCAATGGGCGCTGGTTCTGGTGTGACCACCGGTTCTGGCGCCGGTTCTGGTTTGCTATCAGGACAACCATCCTCATCCTGATAGCCATTGATATCTTCGGGCCAATTGGGGCATTGATCCTGGGCATCCGGTATACCGTCCTGGTCATTATCCAATTCCGGACAGCCATCATGATCTTCGAAGCCGTCAAAGTCTTCCGGCTCATTGGGGCATTTATCTTCTTTGTCTGGAATTTTATCCCCATCATTATCCGGGTCGGGAATCCCATCGTTATCCTGAAAGCCATCATGATCCTCGCCTTCGTTTGGATTTTTGTCCCGGGTGTCGGGAATACCGTCGTTATCGTTATCGTAATCAGGCGCGCCATCGGTATCCTGAAAACCATCAACATCTTCAGCATGCAGCGGGTCCAGATCAGATCTATCCTCGATGCCATCGTTATCCCGGTCATGCCTGGTTTTCGCGAAGTAAGATAAACCCAGTCGCAACTCGGCGATGCCATTATTGCCATCATCGCCAAAACCAATGGTATCTTCATCGCCTTTCAATAAACGATGGTAATTGACCATGACTGAGAGGGCCAAACTCGAAGTGGCCATCATTTCTATTCCCAGCCCGCCAATCAACGTACCATTGATCTGGCTGCCGCTAACGCTGATACCACGAGAAAGGAAATTAAACTCACCGCTCAATTTTCGGATATCCCACAGAACAAAACCAGTACCAACGGAAACAAACGGCCGGAGACGGGCAGAATTGCTCAGTCGATAGGTCAGATTCAGGTCGATGGGCGTCAGGAACGTTTTGAAATTACCGATTGGCTTAAATTGTGAACCGCTAATGGCTTTTGGATAGACCCAGCCATAAGCCAAACTGACCGTGAGCGCCAGCGACTGATCGATGTTGTAACCCAATTGCGCACCGGCCCACTGTTCGATCGTCGATCGATCGACAGCGCCACCAATCATCTTCACTGGACCGGCCAGTAAACCCACGGTGAATTGCTGGGATAAGTCCTGACCGGCGGTTTGAGGTGGGATCCAGGTGAGCCTTACCACCCAAAATAGAATGACTACTGCTGCTCGGACAAGGTTGCTGTTCATTTTCGTCTCCTTATTTTGAGTATCAGTTTTTGGTTAAAGCTAAATAAATCTTCTGAATTAGTCAAGGTCTTTTTGAATTATTAATAAAACTTGAAATTCTTAAATGAAAATTATTAACCAAAATTGGCCCACGAAGCTTCCGAAAAAAATAAAAACCGATTTTGTCAGCTCTTTTTCATGTCGTTCCGCGTGTTTCGTGGGGCAAAAGCGTGCGATAGTGGGTTGCTCTGCTCCGGTTTAGGAATTCAGGTAGCCCCTGCTTGCCTCGCGAGAAGCGGTGGGATGAAATCGCCACCCTACCTCGCGGCCACTCCACCTGCGAATTGCTGCTTCTACCGAGCGACAATTGAATTGCCAATGAGATGCAGCAATTACAGGACAACTATACGCCAGTGGAGAAATCCTTCTCCGCCCGTTGCGGGGTTTTCGGCGATAGCCTGGCTGCTAACCAGAAACAGGCAGTAGTTGGCAACGATCGCTCCAGCATCTGGAAATTACGGTGACAAGCGCTGCGAAATAGTGGTTAAGGCAACCCCGATCCGGTTGCCTGGTGATGATTCAGGTTAAATCATCTTGTCTCACCTTAAGACACCCTTCGCTTTTGTTGAAATTGCTTTCAAATGGATTAATAGTTATTGATAAAAAATGGGTAAGAATAATCTTGCTAATTAAAGCACTATAAATTCAAAGTATAAACTTAAAAGATAATAATGGCAGGACAGCGGTTTAATTTCAAATTTGTGCTCAGCCGATCGCGCTGGCCGTTGGCATAGAAGTTGTATTTTCGGTTATCAAATTGCAGCCCACAGGGGGGACGTGGTCAATGAAGTCATTACATTATTTGCAACGAGCTATCGGGAAGGCACAGAGGTCGGACAAAAAAGATGATGGGATGTTTAGGAAACCGCAACTCGATGGGGTTGATTGGGACGAGCTTGATGCTAATGTTCGTTCTGGGAACGGCAATCCCGGCACGGTCCACCACAGAACAGGGGAACCGTGGCCCAATTTATTTGGGCACGGCCTGGAATTTGGAAAAAGGCGATGTAAATTTTCACGCCAATTCCAGGTTTTATTTCAACAATAAAACCTTCTATGTTCCCAATAACCCGGCGATGGCGGTCACTTTTTGGGATATTCAAGGTGGGCTGAATCTATATTATGGCATCGGCAAACACTACCAAATTGGTCTCACGCAAATTATTTATCAGGACAATCACAAAGGCGGCAAGGGCTATAATTTTCCCGATGACCTATTTCTGAAAATGAAAATCGCGTCCTTCCCCATCAAGCAAAGTCCCTTCGACGTGGGAGTGAGCATTCTGACGCGAATCCCGCTGGCCAAATATCATAATCTTCGTCTGGAACCCTATTCTGCAGGTCGACTGGAATTGGGGATTTTCGGTTTGCTCTCTTATGCTGCGAACCGGGTGAATCCAGAGGACGGTTTCAGCGCCCATCTCAATTTGGGGTTGATCGATCACAATGATCGCGGGATAAATTTAGCCGGTGCCGATTGCCAAGCATACGAAATTTCTCGAACCTCGCGGGAACTCAACGGTGGGCTGGCGCTGGTTTTGCCGACTTCCAAATTTGATTTTTTGGTTGAAATGTACGGCAATTACAATATAACCAAACCGCCGCCCAATGCGTATAGCCGTCACAGTTATGTCTATGTGACACCAGAGGTCATCTACAAACCCTTCCAGTGGATCACTCTGGGGATCGGTTTCGATTTTCGCCTGACACCCAATCGCTCGAGTAATAGTGATCTTATTCAGCCAGGGATGTCCAGCGTGCTGCCGACCTATCCGACCTGGCGGGTTAATTTTGGTGTCAAAATGAGCCTGGCCGCCCTCGCCAGAGAGCGGCTGGCAGCCAAAGAGCAGAAGAAGCCATTGGGATTGGAGAGCGAGAAGAAAAAGGATGCTTATAAGGGCGTGGCTGAGGAACGAAAGGAAATAGAAAACGCCGAGGCCGAATTGGAGAAGATCCGTAGCGAACGTCAAAAGATGGATGAAATTTTGAAGCGGCTGCGCAAGGCATTGGAGATCAAAGAGGACCCTGATAAGAAAAAAGACGATAAGAAGTAGCAACCAATCTGATGCTGAATTTTACAACAAACGGGAAATCGGAATACGACAACTGGGGCTGACAACTGGGGATCCGATTTCCCTTTTTTATTTCAGAAGCAATTGATCCATCATGCGTCGCAGGCCAGCGCTGGTGCGCGGGCTCCAACCGAAGGCGCGCTGCCATACCTCATGGCTTTCCATACACAGGTAGATAAACACCTCGGGCGCACGCTCCTTGATCCAGCGATACATTTTCCCAAACATTTCCATCCGGAGCGCTTTGAAGTAGCGCAATTTGCCATCCAATCCCGGCACCAATTCGCCGTAAACAATTTTGGTTTCCGGGTGCTGCGTTCGAATCAGGGCATCCAACTGATGCGGGTAGCGGAGGGCTCCCAGACTGATCCAGATAATCTGGCCTGGTCGGATGGACTTAAACATCTTTTCAACCACGCCCTGATAGTCCTCTTCCCAGGTCGGATAATAGATCATGGGATCGAAATGAAACGCCAGCTTGAATCCGGCGGTTTGGCAGCGCACGGCAGCGGCCAATCGTTCATCCAAGGTGGGCGCCCAGGGTTCTTCGCTCTCAATCATCTGCGGCGTATTGAGCGACCAGGCAACGACCGTCCGGCCCCGGTGATCCAGATGAAGGAAATTGTCAATTTGGGTGGTTTTGGTTTTTAGTTCAATTATGGCATTCGGCATATCGCTGAAAAACTGGACCAATTGGGCACTGTATTCGGTGAGATGATCGGTGCTCAAGCTGTCGGCCAGCTCGCCGGTGCCGATACGATATATTTTGGTTGGCTGCCGAGCAAGGGTCTCTTGCAGCTCCAGGAACAGATCTTCGATATTCACATAAACGGTAATAAATGGGCTCTCGAGGTAGCCCTGGAGGATGCAGTAGCTGCAGCCAAGCTCACAATTGTTCACCAGGTTCAAAATCTGATAGCCGCAGCAGATGTACTTTTGGGTACCCGGACACTTTTTGAGGAAATTGGATTTCTGAAAGGCCAGTACCAGTGGCCTGGAAGGCGAGGAGGGTCTTGCAAGCGGATGCGGTTGGCGCTCCGTTAACTGCCGGAGACCGTCAATCACCACCGGTGACAACGGGGACAATCGGGCTAAAATTTGTTGGCTGACAGGATGCGTAAGCACTCGCTTTTCTACAAAAACCTGTTCCGGCCAGTACGGTTGATAGGGCATAGGTTTAGACCAGGGTCGTTAGCTGTTCCAGTTGTTTGGTTTCGGCGATGGCAGTCAAAGTGGCCAGCAATTTTTTGAATTCGCGCGCATCTTTGAATTGCATTTCCAGTTTGAACCGGTCGCCCTCAAAAAAGGGCGGCGGATGCAGGATCAAGTTCGGCGGCAGCTTGAGTGACCGTTTGAGCTGATAGAAATTTTCCTCTGCCCGGGCCAGATGTGGAAATCGTATCCGCAGGAGCTGCTCTCTTAGTCGCTGGGTTTTGAGGACATGGTCCAATTGAGAATTTTCCAGAATGGCGGCAATGGCAGGCGTCTGCAACAAATCTGGGATCGGCTGCTCGGTCAGGGCCGAAAGATCGCTCAGCAACTTGAACAGCTCTTTTTGCCGGTTGGTGCCCAAACGCAATGTTTGAAACAGGTCGAACAGGGCGCGTCGTTCCGCTGGCGTGCGACGGAGCAGCGACAGCGCCATATCTACAGTGACCGTGGCTTTGACCACTGCCAGTTTGAGAAAGTCTTCCAGATCATTCAGAGCCAATAAGCGTTCCAGCACCTGCGGATTGGCGCCCAATTCCAGCAATGGCAAATAAGTGGCCAGAATTTCCTGGCGCGGAACTCCAAAAGCTCGGATCATTTTATAGATGAACTGGGCTTTTTCGATAAGATTCAATGGCCGTGTGCCGAGATTGTCATAAAGTGCCAAAACCAGCCGATCCACCGTTGGCGCGTCATCCTGAGAATAACAAATCCGGGCCGGAAAGACGGTGAGGTTGAGCTGCCGTAGCGCCAGCAGCCGTTTTAGCCCGCATACGATGCGATAGCGGCCCACGGCCTTTTGCTCGAGCATCGGCGGATGCAATAGCCCAATGCGCTGAATCGACTGGCTGATGGCAGACAGCGATGGTTCAAAAGTAAAAATGTAACTTTGATCATCGAAGTCAACCTGATCGATGGTGACATTCATGCGGTCGAAATTATTCATTCAGCAGATTTCCTCCACCAGTTCGGCGGCATATTTTTCCGCCAGCGACCGATAATATTGGCTCTCCTCGAATTTGCCTCGTTTCAAAAAGCCCTGGGCCAGAATCTGGCATTTTTGCCGCAGCGTGGCAATCGTCGCTCGAAGGTCGTCACGAGCCAACCGCCCGCTATCTAAAATTTTAACCAAAGCCGCTACCCGGAAGCGATCCATGCCCCAATATTGATGGGAGAGTTGGTCGGGATGACCACCGGTTTTAATGATGAGCGGTTTAGCAATAAAGGCAATGGGGTACACCCGACTGATACGTAGCCAGAGTTCGTAGTCTTCGCACACCGGAAAACTTTCATCGAACCCGCCGACCATAGCCAAAACCTCCCGATGAATCATCACCGACGACGGGCTGATAATACACAGGGGCAGGCAGCGTTGATAGATCCAGCCGGAATATTTGCGATGTATTTTTTTCTGGTTCACTCGGCGGCCGTGGCGGATCCAAATTTCATCGGTGTAGCAAATTTTTAGGGAGGGATCGGATGTTACCAGCGCCACCTGCTCGCGCAATTTGTGTTTTAGCCAGCGATCATCGGAATCGAGAAACGCAATATAATCGCCATGAGCCTCCTGGATGCCCCGATTTCTGGCTGCCGCTGGTCCCCGATTGGATTGATAGATATATCGAACCTTCTCCGCGTATCTGGTCGCCACCTCCCGCGTGTGGTCAGTGGAGCCATCATCAATCACCAGCAGTTCAAAATTCGAGTACGACTGCGCCAATACCGAATCAACGGCAGCTACCAGCCAGGCTGCCCGATTGTAGGTGGGAATGATCACACTAACCAGGGGGCGGTCAGGATTTTCTGATCCTACCATAAAATTCCAGGCAAAGATATTGACGTGCGATCGGAATTAATGTGTTAGCTTGTCCTGCTTGGCTGCAATTACGAGTCACATTATAAAAATTTATCCCGTAAAAAGCAATAAAAATTTGGAGGCATTTTGAGTGTTCGCTATTCGATTGTTGCGGTGGGAAAAGACAATTGATCATCAGCGCGACAAATTCGGAAAAAGGTGAATGGGTGGCACGGCTTCGAAACGGCATAACTGCCGGCACAAATTTTGATTCCAGGGTCTGGGTTGATCAAAAAGTCCTTGATATTTTCCAATATTTTACTATATTAAGGGTGTCATGTCAATCAAGTAACATTTTTTGTTTACTCCGGTCATTAGGATATAGATGGGGCGACCTAATGATCGCAAATTAATTATAGCCCAATATCGTTCTAAAAAAGCATAATGGAGAATTGGATCATGGACATGTATCAGGAGGCCTCCCAAAAAACGGGCTTATCAGTTGCCGACATTGAAAAGATCGAAGCGCTAATTTTGAGGGGCGGCAATTTTTCCAAGGAGCGTGTGCAGAAGGGATTGTACAATTTTTGTTGCAAAATTGGAATGGTGAATGTTTATTTCAAGACCACGCCGGTGGAGATGATTGCCAAGCATATCGAGTCGATTTTGGCCGCGGAGATTATTGCCCTCAATCGAGGCAGCAAACAATTGGATGTTGATTTCGTCAGTGAGCAACCCGATTCGGCGATGTATTTGATTAATGATGATCATGAAAAAGCAGTGGAAATTGAACGGCGCATGGAAAATCTATTCCCGGCCTTCCGCCTACAAAGTTACCGCACGCCCGGCATTGACCTGGAATCGCATTTCCGTAGCTATTTTGCGGAGCGGCCCGTTTATGCTGTCCCCGACGCTTCACCCCAGGAGACCGACATCAATAAAGTGGCCTCGCAACAATTTCTAAAAATGACCACCCAGGAAGTGCACGATCGCTACCAGGAGATGCTGCGAGAATCCATCGGCTGGAATCAGCCCTATATTCAGGTGGCCGAAAATGTACTCGGTGAGACCCGAATTATGGTTTGTGTCCCGCAATTGGGTAGCTATCGCTTCCTCTCGGGCATCTCTGACATCATCAACTACTATGGTCTGGTCAGCAAACATAAATATGCCGAGCCTTTTTCCAATGGCAAGCTGATCATTTCCGTTTATCTGGATAGCAAGACGACCAAGCCCCACATCGACGATATGATCACCGATATCAGCCTGATCTATGTCAATCCTGAAAATGAACTATCGCCGCTGATCCGCAAAAATACGTTGTCTGCGCACGAAGCCTTCTACGCACGAGGGGCCTGGAAATTTACGCACCAGTTTTTGAGCAGCTTCAACAAAGAATACATGGCATTGCTGGAAGAACTGGGCGATCGACCCGATCTGGTTGATATTCTGGACACGCTGCGCACCCGCCTGGTAAAGGATTCGTATACCGAAGCCAGGATTGTTCAGACTATTTTTAATCATCCCAAGGTCATTAAAGAATTGTATGCGGATTTCAGCGCTCGATTCGATCCCACCCGAAAATCAACCCGACGGACTTACAAATTCGATCCCGACAAAATTGTCAACGAGATCGATCGGGCCATTTTGGGATATTTTTATTTGTTCAACAATGTGGTTTTAAAAACCAATTTCTATAAAAAAAATAAAACCTCCTTGGCCTTCCGATTGGACCCGACTCAATTTTTAGATCCTATCGAATACAAAGAAAAGCCCTTCGGCGTTTTTATGATTCTGGCCAAGGAGATGCGGGGCTTTCATGTGCGCTTTCGGGACATTGCCCGCGGCGGGATTCGCATCGTTCGCTCGCGCGATTCGGAAAATTATGATCAGAATTCCGATGCCATTTTTGACGAAAATTACAATTTGGCCTTTACCCAACAGAAGAAAAACAAAGATATTCCCGAAGGCGGTTCCAAAGGCACGATTTTGCTCAACCTCGAACATCAGGACAAAAGTGAGTTGGCGTTCGAAAAATACATCGACGGCCTGCTGGACGTGATCCTGCCCCATGAATTGGTCAAAGATTATTTTGGCAAAGAGGAGATACTGTTCCTCGGACCCGATGAAGGGACGGCAGAGCTGATGAGTTGGGCGTCGCAACGAGCGAAAAAACGGGGTTATAAATTCTGGAAAGCCTTTTCCACTGGTAAACCGCTCGCCGAAGGTGGCATTCCTCATGACCTCTATGGCATGACCACCAATTCGGTCCACGAGTATGTGCTGGGTATTTTGCGGAAGCTGGGGATCAAAGAAGAAAATATCACCAAAGTGCAAACCGGCGGTCCCGACGGCGACCTGGGCAGCAATGAAATCCTGATTTCCAAAGACAAAACATTGTGCATCATTGATGGCAGCGGGGTGCTCTATGATCCAGAGGGGATCAACCGTAAGGAATTAATTCGGCTGGCAAAAAAGCGAGTTATGGTGGAACATTTTGATAAGAGTCAGCTGTCGCCTCGCGGCTTCTTCGTTCACATCAATGATCGCAATGTGAAATTGCCCGATGGGACAGTGGTGGAAAATGGGCTGGTGTTTCGGAATACATTTCATCTGCATCCGATGTTGAAGGCGGATCTATTTGTGCCGTGTGGCGGCCGTCCCAATTCAATTACGATCCAGAACTGGAAACAGATGCTGGATGAAAACGGCGCGCCTCGCTTCAAGTATATTGTGGAAGGCGCCAATCTTTTCCTGACCCAGCAGGCGCGCTTGGCACTGGAAGAAAAAGGGGTGATCATTTTCAAAGATGCGTCGGCCAATAAAGGTGGGGTGACCTCTTCATCCTTTGAAGTGCTGGCATCGCTGGCATTGACCGATGAAGAATATGAACAACTCCTCTGTGTTACCAACGGCAAAGCTTCCAAATTTCGGCAGGAATATGTCAAAGATGTGATTGACAAAATTTGTGACAATGCCCGGCTGGAGTTTGAGGTGCTGTGGAATGAAAATAGTAAATCGAAAGTACCGTTGGCCATATTATCGGATCAATTGAGTGACAAAATCAATAAAGTGTCGGACTCCATTCACAACTCCGATCTCTGGAAAAATCCGAACCTCCTGCGATCGGTGGTAGAACAGCACTGCCCCCCATCACTGGTGAAACTGATTGGGATTGACACGATTCTGAAGCGCGTGCCAGAGAATTATCTGCGCGCGATCGTTTCGTCGTGGCTGGCCAGCCATTTCATTTATCGTTTTGGCCTGCAGGCGGATGAAATTGATTTTCATAATTTCTTGAGTCAGTTCTCCTGTTAATTGATACCGAATCATGGCTTCCAGTATCGCTGGAGGCCATGACTGGACTCACGTGCAAACCATTACACCGAAATAGGGTGCAAATAGATGCATCTATACCTGATACCAGAGGATTGATCAGAATTCCGAGCGTTTAATTTACAAGAGTTAACCATGATTTTTATCGCAGACCATAGCTGGCATTATAGTTGCTTATTATAGCCAAGAAAAAGAAAAGGTCATAAATGTCACGGGCGAGCGATCATTTATGACCTTTTAGAGTAACGCAACGAAAACAATTGAAACGACGGGTTTGACCGTCGGTCTTTTTATTTTCGTGCGCCCCATCTTACGCTGCCCGCATCAAAAAGTTTCCAAACTATTTTTTAATTGTTTAACTAAATCAGGGAGGAACCCACTTTGCGAGCGAACAAGCTTTTACTCAGCCTCGCTCTTGGTATGCTTTCTCTTATCCTCATTCTATCCCATCTCAGTTACAGCGGCACCACTGGTAAAATTTCAGGTTTCATTAAGGATGCCGAGACTGGAGATGCGCTGCCAGGAGTGAATGTTATTATCGAAGGCACCCTCATGGGAGCCGCCACCGACCTCGATGGCTATTTCTTCATCATCAATGTCCCGCCAGGAACCTATACGCTCAAGGCTACCATGATGGGCTATCAAAGCCAAGCCACCAAGATCAATGTTCGGGTGGACCTTACCGTAAAGGTCAATTTTAATTTGCGGCCAACCGTGATGGACCTGGGGGAAGAGGTGACGGTCACCGCGGAGCGGCCCTTGATCCAATCGGAAATGACCAGCAAACGCGCCACAGTTACCGCTGAAATGATCGAAAATATGCCCATCCGTACCGCACAGGATATTTTGACGCTCCAGTCGGGCGTGATTATGATGGACGACGGCCAGAAGATCGCTGGCTTCGAGACCCGTGGCATCGATCAGGTCCATGTGCGCGGGGGCCGCAGCGGTGAAATTGCCTACATGGTGGATGGCATGTACGTCGAGGACGCAATCTATGCCGGTATGGGCACCAGCGTCAATCGGGAGGCCATCCAGGAACTGACGACCATCATTGGCGGTTTTGATGCTGAATATGGTGAGGCCCAGTCCGCAGTGGTCAATATCGTCACCAAAGAAGGGGGCACGCATTTCAATGTCGTCTCGGAGTATAATTCCAGTGAACCCACTGGCTTGATCTCCAAAGCCGATAACGTGCGCGATGCGCACCAGGCCATTGGCTCTATCAGTGGCCCTGTTCCGTTTATCAAAAACATGACCTTCTTTATATCCGGCGAACAGAGCTTTCGCCGACCCTATTATTATAAATTCGACAATCATACCTACGATCCAACGCCCATCAAGGACATTATCGATAATCCCGAAGATCCTCGTTATCAAAAGATCGTCCAGCAGATCAAAGACAAAATCATCACTGAGGTCAAAAGCATCGAGCAACTTCGGGATAATAACAACTACTACTATGTCGGCGATGTGCTCCGAGAATGGGCTACTGGCGCCTGGCGCAAGGCCTGGCGCTACCGCGATGATTGGGATGGCGATGGCTTCGCGGAGCTGCATGCCTGGGATGACCAGGCCGGCTGGCGCAGTTTTGGTTTTAACAAAAACTGGGATGTAACGGCCAAGTTGAGCTGGCGGCTGTCACCCAGTATGAAATTAATTATTCCGCTACGCTTCAATCAGCGCCTGCAACGAAGCTGGTCGCCCGCCTACACCTATGCCATGAGCGGGCGGAACGTGCTGGATGATCGGACCGATCAGCAGTCGTTCATTTTTACGCACCAGATTTCGTCGAGACTGTTTTACGAGATTCGTGGTTCACGCTTTTATAAAGGCCGCACCTATACCATTCACGGGATCAATGGCCATCGGTTGACACCCGGCCATGCAGAGGAATTTTCCGATGCCTATTCCATCTTTTATGGCCGCGATATTGACGTGGACTTTGGCCCACAAGAATATCCCAGTCCCACGTCAACCAGTGGCTTTTATAACGATCTAACTTTTGTGCGCTTCGATACGCTGGATGATGGCCGCATCCGCCACATTTATCGCGGCGCGGCTGAGCAGTACTGGAATATCAACTTCCAGCAATCGCTGCAGTTTATGGGTAACGTTACCTGGCAAGCGCATCGGGCGCATCAGTTAAAAATCGGCGCCGAGTACAAAACGTTTGGCCTCAACGATAAGCTATTTGGCAAGGACGTTGGCGGCATCAAATTTTTGGAATATCAATATCCCTGGACCCGTGGCTATCCCTCTTTCTATCATTTGAAGCCTGAGGAATTTGCCGCTTATATTCAGGACAAGATGGATTTTAAAAATTTCATTGTCAATGTGGGCATTCGGCTGGATTATGCCAACTCCAAAGGCAAGGCCTGGAAAGAGTGGAACAATCCAAAATCGGGCGTGGAAACGGGCAAAAAGAAATATCAGCTCAGTCCGCGAATTGGTGTAGGCCATCCGATCACCGAGCGCGCCACTTTTCACTTCAATTATGGCCATTTCTTCCAGATCCCCGATTATCGTGATTTGTACACCAATCAGCATCTCGACCTCAACGCGCCGTCGCCGTTTTTCGGGTGGGCGCACATGGATGCGCAGCGGACGATCTCCTATGAAGCGGGAGTTGATTATCAAGTGAGTCAATTTGTTGCTCTCCGCGTGGCGGCCTGGGCCAAAGAGAACAATGGCAACGCGGGAAGTTTTCGCATTTCTGGCTTTGATCCCGATAGTCTGGGCGGCTACAACTTTGGAATTATCACCAATAACGATTTCGGCAGTTCCAAGGGGATCGATGTTACCATCGAAAAACGGCTGAGCAACAATTATTTTGGCGAGCTCCAGTACACTTATTCGGTAGCCAAAATGAACCAATTCTACTCCTGGTCCGGCTATTGGGATGCTTACACGTCGGAAAATCGTCCCAAGAAAGAGTACCTGTCGCCAGCGGATACGCCCCATTTGCTGACCGCCATCTTTGGGATGCAATTTTTCAAAAACGATGGCCCGAATCTCTGGGGGTTCCGACCACTGGCGAATTTCTTGATGCAATATAGCGTGAAACTGCGCAGTGGTTATCCCTACACGCCATCGGTGGGCGGGCAGTTATTAGAACCCAATACAGCCCGTCGACCGTTTGTGTTTACTATTGATGCTGTCTTTCGTAAAGACTTTTTGTTTTCCAATCAGTTCCGGGCGGGCATGATCGCCAGAGTGTATAATCTCTTGAATCGGAAGAATGTGCTGAGCGTTTATTCCGAAACCGGCAGCCCCTCAGAGCCCAATCCCGGGTACAGCAAAACCAATTATAGCACCAACTGGGATACACCCTGGAATTGGATGCAAGGACGCTCCATCGATCTGGGGTTCCGAATCGAATTTTAGCCCAATCGGGCAGCGGGAAATCCGCTTCACCTCGACTCATGCGGCTCAAGTTGGCGGAACACTATTGAAATAAAAATAAGAATTGCTCAGCATCATCGAATTCGATAACTGCAGGAGGGAAAATTCAATGAAGCGATATTGCGTATACGGCAGCATCGGTACACTGCTGATCTTATTGATCATCTCCGCATTGCGGGCTGCCGATATCGATAAACGAAAAATTCAATCTTTGGCCAAACCAGCCCGCACCATCGATCTTTCCGTCGGCTTGCTGGATGCTGGCAAAATCCAGCATGCCGTATTCAATGACGGTTTGCTATCCACCTGGGCTTATCGTACCAAAGTGCCGGCAGTATTTTACAAGGGTTGGTCGTATATTCCGGATTTGACGATGATGGTGGGGGTGCCTGAAGACCCCGCCTGGACACCATACACCGTGGATGTTCAAACTGGCCAGGCGAAACTCAAAGGGCCATCGGTATCTGAAAAATTTGCCAACAACGATTGGGGACCAAAGGCCGGCTCATTTGGCAAATTGCACTCTGGCGATATGATCTTTGGCGATGTTCTGTCCGGTTCTACCTTGGAGGATTATCCGCTAATGGCTACCAGCAGCTATCCAGCCAGTTGGCCGAAGAACGAAAATGGCAATCCCTTCTGGCCGGGCATGTGGGCATTGGATCCCAAGACCGGCGTGGTCATGTGGGATTCCGTTGCCGCTAACCAATTTGACTTTAATAATCCGATTGGCCCCTGGATGCTATGCCCCACCTCGGCCGATACGGTACTGGTTGGTAAATTCTTTTCGGATAAAGAGGTCTTTTTCAGCATTACCGATTATGAATTGAACAATCAAAATCAGTTTTATGCCGAAAGCGATGGCGATTCGACCCAGGGCTATCGGCTGGGGATCCAACTGGATATCAGCGCTCTGGCTTATGGTCGCTCTTATGCCGAAGACATCATCTTTTTCCCCATGAAAATCATCAACAATAGCCCTTATAACTACCATGATGTTTATATCGGCTTCTATAATGATAGCGATGTCCCGGAATATAATCTCACCGGCACCCTCAATGATCGGATGGACTGGATGACTTATCTTTCGAGCGAGTACGATGCTGAAAATGATACCACATATCATTATAACATGGCCTACATTTACGACTATCGTTATGGCACGGGCAACTTTCCTGGGCCGGAGTATAAGGTAATCCCGGCCTTGAAAATTCTGGAAACCCCGCCAGCTCCAAAAGATATTGACATGGATGGCGATGGCCAGATCGATGTTTTTAAGGGTCAACAATTGGGGATTACAGGCTGGCACTGGTTTGAATGGGAAAAGCGACCCGGCCAGATCGATAATACCCGGCTGGAACGGATGACCTATCAATTGATCGCTGGCGATACCAGCAATTTGTCGCCCGAGGAGCAGGAAGCCTATTTCTGGCCTGATCCGGACGGCAAATTGAATCCGCATTTCGACTCCCCCAAAGGTTTTCGAGAGCTGTACCCCGAAGGCATGGATTGCGTGTTTATCATGAGTTCGGGACCTTTTGACCTGCCGGCTGGCAGCAGCACCACTTTTTCCTTTGCGCTGGTGGTGGGTGATGATACCAACGATGTGAAATTCAATGCTCGCACCGCCCAGTTCATGTACGAGTTGCGCTACCAGGGTGCCGATCCCCCGCCGACACCGACCCTGTGGGCCGTCCCGGGTGATGGTAAGGTCACCCTCTATTGGGACGACAAAGCCGAAGCTGCGGTGGATCTGATGACTGGTTATCACGATTTCGAAGGTTATAAGATTTATCGCACTACCTCGGATCCCGTTAATAATCAGTGGGGCGAAAAAATCTATGACGGCTATGGCCTGGAGGTGGGCTTTGTGCCGCTGGCCCAATTCGATTTGAACAATAGCATTGCCAATCTCGATCCGGTTTACCCCCATCTGGACCTGGGCCGAAACACCGGACTGGTTCATAGCTATGTCGACTCTAATTTGATCAATGGCATGACCTATTGGTATTCGGTGACGGCTTATGATCGCGGGGTGCCCAGCGACCCGGTGCTCAATCCCGATAACTGGGCGCCGCTGAATTATCTGGAAACTGCCAAGGGCTCGAATCCATCCGCCTCGCCCAATCTGGTAATGGTGGTGCCGGGAAAAACGCCCTCCAATTACGTCCAATCGGACATCAAGGTCGAGCCGCTGCCCGGAGCCTATGACAAACATATTTTCCAGGTAAAAATTGTCGATCCCTATGCGATCACCGGCCATAGCTATCTGATCTCGTTCGATGATACCAGCAAGGCGACCACCACGTTCAGTCTGTTTGATGAACAAGCCAAGAAATTCCTGATCAAAGATTCGCCGAATCTCAGCGGTCAGGTGTCGCCCATCATGGATGGCATGACCCTTGCTATTACCCAAAAGTTCAGCAAGGTGGATTTTGATCCCGATTCCATTGAATGGTATCATGGCTCGTTTGGAACGCCCACGCGTTGCAACTGGAAATTTTCGGGCACTTACCTGGCGAAAGATGCCTATGATTATGAGATTCGCTTTACGGATGAACCCGATACCGCGTTCTTCCCGGCCACGCTGATCGTCCCGTTTGAGATTTGGAACCTGACGCTCAATCAGAAGGCAAAATTTGCCCAGTATCCGCCCCCCAATCCAGCCGATACGACCGAGGAGATGAAAAACACCTGGACCAGCGGGGATGTGCTGAAGGTACAGGAAAAGATTGCTGGCAAAACAATGTTTACCTTTACGTTTTCATTATCAAAGCCACCACTCAAGGTGACGATTGCCAGGATTGATACCGTGGAAGTTGCCGCCAATGTATTTCGCTATGATACGACGTTTATCAAAACGGACACCAGTGTTGCGCCGGTGACTGGCGATGCGGTTCGGCTAATTCCTGGCAAACCATTTAAAGGCAGCCGTGACTTTTTCCGCCTAAATACGTCGGTCTATACTTCGCGGGCCGTCACCAAAGAAGATCTGGAGAAAATCAAAGTCGTGCCCAATCCCTACATCGTGTCGGCGGAGTGGGAATTGGATCCCAACAAGAAGCAATTGGCCTTTACCAATTTGCCGACGGTTTGTGATATTCACATTTTCACGCTGAGCGGTGAGCGAGTAGCCAAATTGCACCACGAGAGCGCAACCGAAGGTTGGGAATGGTGGGATCTATTATCGGTGAATCAGCAAGAGACAGCCTATGGCTGCTATATCTACGTCATCGAAACGCCAGCGGGTCAGAAAAAAACTGGCAAATTTGTGGTTTTGCGCTAACTGAATAGCGGCCAGCAGTGCAATCTAAGAACTATCGGGTACTAAGATTAGCATACAAGGAGATGCGAAAAATGAAACGAATTATCTGGATCATCTTCATCATAATCTTCGGATTCAGCGCCGCATTGTTGGGGCAAGATATTAGCCGGGTTGGCACTGCAGCCGCCCAATTCTTGAAATTGGGGGTTGGTGCCCGACCGGCAGCTCTTGGCGAGGCGGCGGTGACCATGCCCGGCGAAGTGACCGGACTCTATTGGAATCCAGCGAGCATTGCTTCCATTGATAAAACCTCATTGGCGGTCTCGCGCAATGAATTGTATGCCGATATCGCCTATAATTTTTTGGGATTTGTCCAGCCACTGGGCGGCAGCAGTGCCATTGGCGTCAGTGCAGTATATCTGGATATGGGCCAGATGGAGATCACCACACTGGCCGCGCCCAATGGCACCGAGAGCTATTTCACCTGGGAGGCCTATGCCATCGGTCTTAGCTATAGTCGCATGGTAACCGATCGATTGGCGCTGGGCGGCACGGTGAAATATGTTCGCGAAGGGGCATATCACATGAACGCCCAAACCATTGCCATCGATCTCGGTTCGCTGCTGGACACGGGGGTGCTGGGTATGAAATTGGGCATGTGTTTGAGCAATTTTGGCGGCCAGATGCAATTGAGTGGCCCTGGTTTGGAAGTCTCGCATGAACGATGGGAAAACAATCCCGGCGCGCTGCCCACCGATGCCTATCTAAAAACCGAGGGGTTTTCCTTGCCGCTCATCTTTCGCATGGGGCTATCCTCCCAATTGGTGGGTACCGAAGGGCAACTGCTTACCAGCGATAAAAACACGCTGACCCTGGCAGTGGATGCCTACGATCCGAACGATGCGTTATTGCGATCCAATTTGGGCATTGAATATGTATGGAATAACATCCTGTCGCTGCGAGGGGGCTATCGCGGAATTTCAGTGGAAAAGGATGAATATGACAGCTACGTTACGGCCAGCTACACTTTCGGTGCTGGCTTGAAGTACAATTTTAATTTCGGACGAGTACAATTTGATTATGCGCTGACCGATTTCAAACTATTGGGCAGTGGGCATCTGTTTACCCTGGTGTTGGCTTTTTAAACCATGCTGCAAGGGTAGCTTTCCCTGGCGAAGATTTGAACTCTTCGCCAGGGTAATCCCGCCGTTAAGGTCAAATTGACCGGTAAACCAGGCACCGCTTCTTGCCAATGGAGGCGGTGCTTTTGCTTTTTGGGAACAACGGTGGGCAGATCGATTGACCCACCGGGCCAGTTGGAAGGGATGGGATTCTAAACTGAGGCTGGTCGGGGTTGGCCCCCAATCGTGTTTTTATTTCACAAGGCAACTTCACCTGATAGGGAAGCAGGATCATCGAAACGTGGAAGCAACCGGGGGATTTTCTTAGCGAGGATTTAAAACTGCATCATCATTCCCAATCGAATGCGCCGACCGTATTCGTACTGATAGCCTTCAAAAGCCGACGTCCAATAATCGTAGCTCATCAGACTGTAGGGATTGCTCGTCCGATCCAAATCTCGATCATCCAACAAATTCAGCACCTCAACATAGGGGGATATTTCTCCGCCCAGGAAGCGATAGGATTTTATGAGCCTTGCGTCCACATGATAGCGCCAATTGCCCCGATCAATCATCTGCAAGTTCTGATTGAGCAGCGGCAGCGGGCTATTTACCCGGGCTGTCAGATGAATGTCCATTTTCTTCGCGGTCTGGAATGAGAAATTGGCGCTGAATTTATGGCGCTGATCCCAGGCCAGGGGGTAGCTTTTCCAGCCATGTGTGGAGGCGACATTTTGCAGGAAGGAGTGATAGTTTTGTTCCGGAAAGGAACCTGAACCAATGGCTTTGTTGTAGGCATAACTGACTTTGCCTGAAAAATGACCTTCGCTGGGTCTTTTTTCGATTGAAATTTCCAATCCCTTGATTTGGGCCTGATCCAGGTTCTCGAATCGAGCAAAATTGGCTTGATCATTGGATTCGGCATAATAGATCTGGGTGTTGACCATGTTTTCGATTTTTTTTACATAATAGGTCGCTCCCAATACCATGTGGGCGGAAAGGGCTGTTTGATAGCTAATTTCGAACGCCTCTGTCTGTTCGGGCTGCAGTTCGGGATTGCCCAGCACGGAAAACTGCCGATGCAGTTGGCTGCCTGAATTCATGTAATAATAATACAAGGGCGGAGTCTGAAAAAACCAGCCATAATGCAGATGAAGCCGGTCATTGCTGAAAAACAGTGGAAATGACAACGCGATCCGCGGACTGATTTGGATCTTAGTTGAGGCTTTCGTAGCATTGTGGGTCAAAGTATCTGACGTTGCGGTGCTGCTGGGCCGATAACGAAAATTGGGTTCGAAATAGTCAAAACGAAGTCCGATGCTCAGCAGCAATTTGTCGTATTCAATTTTATTTTGAGCAAATACTGCCACCGTGTACGGCTTGACGGACAGCAAATCGGTAATTGCGCCCGGCAGAAGTGGCGGTAGCCCCATTGAATCGGGTGCTAAATTGAATAAGAATTGATGCAGGAACAGGCGATAAGCGTTGGACTGGAAACCCAGTTTGAAGAAATTGGCGCCACCAAATTGCCGATAATAAAGCGCTTTGAAAAAATAGATGTCTTCATGAATCTGGTTATGCCAATGGTTCGAATCGGCCGGTGCAGCCTCGAAATCTGCCGGTGGTTGCAACACATTGAAGAAATCCTTGCGGACCTCGTCGCGGCCCAGATTGAGGGTGTAAAACGAACGCGGGCTCAGGGTATGAATGATGGCGGCGTTGAAGCGATGGCTGCTTTTTTGTTGCTCCACCGCCAATCGCTCGGCCACGGCTGCGGCCACCGATTGATCTCCCTCATAAAGTTGCCAATGTGACGCCAGGGTTTGAACAACAATCTTCAATTGATGCCAGAGGGTGAACGTGAACTTCGAGGTATAATGGTAATTTTGACTGCGATCGGCACTCAGCTTGGCGTTCGAGTGGGGATTGGAAATTTGCATGTTGTCGAAATTCATAGTGCCGCTGACGTGATAATTCAAATCCATCGTCGGCCCCCCAAAACTGACCAATAACGGTCCGCCCAGGCTCAGCTCCAGCCGTCGCAAATGGTCATTCCTGATTTTAAGGCCAATATTATCGGTGTATAGCTTTGCGAAACCTTCGGCCTTCTCTCGCCCTTCTTTGGTGGTGAGATTGACGGCGCCCGCCATGGCTTGGCCGTATTCGGCATTGAAGCTTCCGGCCTGAATATTCATATCGGCGATGGCACTCAGCGGCACCAGGGCGCTAATTTCGCGGAACAGCGGTTCCTGGATGGAAATACCATCAATCAAATAGGAGGCATCGTAATGACGGCTGCCCCGAATATGGCCGTCAACCATCGCCGACTGATGGGTCAGGATTTGATAGAAATTGTCACCGGGCAGTTTTCGATTCAAATCGGCGGTAGTGAAGCTGGTATAACTGGCACTGACATCTTTTGGTATGAGGGGTTTATCGGCTGTAATCACGATTTCTGAGCCCAGTTTTAGCGGTTCGGAAACCATTTCGAAATTCAAGCTGTGATGATAATCCGCCCGAATGGTTACGTTCTGGATAATCATCGTCGCGTAGCCCAGCATGCGCACGCGAATATCATAGCTGCCCGGCGGAATGTTATTGATGGCGTAATGGCCATATTTGTCCGTGGTGGTCCATAACTTGGTGTCGATCAAAACGACATACGCTCCTGGCAACCCCTGACCGCTGTGTTTGTCGATCAATTTCCCGGAGAGTGATCCGCTCGCCAGGGCCGCAGTGGTCAGGATCAGGCTCAAGACCACAGTTTTGAGAATACGGGTTTTCATGCCACTGAGAGTTCCTTCGCCAGCGATTTTAAACAGCTCGCCATCAAGTGTCAGGCAAGAATCAATTGTTTAAATTTTTTTGCAAAATACATGCCATCGCCCCGTTGCGATCTGGACTCTTTTCAAATTAGCTGCTGAAAAGCTGAAGATTGTGGGTGTTGTTTTCCTTGCTGTTATCGCCTGCTAATTTGACCAGCCATCTTTTTGACTTTTTCCCAACTGGTTCAATGATTATTTTGATCTCTTGCTGGTCATTTTATGCAATTTCTTTCCAAGGTGGCGGTCAATAGTTGCATAGAATAGTGATTATCCACGTTGATAAACCACAATTTCCGTGGGATGTTTTCGGAGGGTCAGATTGGCGGGTTCGTTCATGCTAATGCCGATCGCTATTGCTGGAACAATGAGCGGCAGTAGCAACCAGGTCGTGGCCCAGGCGCGGATGGCATGAGCAGGATGCTGGATGCTATTCTAATCTGAATTGATCACCTGTTGGATCGGGCAAAAAAATACTTGCAAATGAAAAGTTAATCTACTAAGTTATGAGTAAAATTCAGATACATTCATTGAAAACTACCTGGTCATTGAACCTTATGGATCAAACACAAGCCATTTCATATCTATTTAGCCTGGCCAGCCGGGGCTGGAAATTGGGGCTGGAGAAAATTAAATCGCTGCTGGCCGAGTTGGATCATCCGCACACGCAATATCCCACGATTCACATCGCCGGCACCAATGGGAAAGGATCAACGTCGGCCATGATCGAATCGATTCTGCGCGCGGCTGGTTATCGAACCGGCCTCTATACCTCGCCGCATCTGGTTGATGTGCGCGAGCGGGTTCGATTGAACGGTCAAAGTATCGGTTTCGAGGAGCTCACTTCCTACATTCTTCGACTACAGCCGCTGCTTGAAAAATACGGTTGTACTTTTTTTGAGGCCATGACCGTGATCGCCTTTCTATTTTTTGCCGAACACAAAATTGACATTGGCGTGATCGAAGTGGGGTTGGGCGGTCGGCTGGATGCGACCAATGTTATCACTCCGTGGATTAGCGTAATTACGCGCATCGACATCGATCATACCAGGCAATTGGGCCACACCCGGCGGCAAATCGCCATGGAAAAAGCAGGAATTATCAAACCGGGAACCATTTGCATCACCCAGCAGCAAGCCGAAGAAATCAGCCAGGTGTTCGCCCAGGTCTGCGATGCCCGTCAGGCAGAGCATCTTCCCGTGCTGAAGCTGGTGCAGATTGAAAATGCGCAGTTGGGCGAGAAGCGAAGCACCTTCGATGCCAGCGTGATCGATGCGGATTACCCGCAATTGAGGCTGGGACTGATTGGGGAACATCAACTGGAAAATGCCGCTTTGGCGTTAGCGACGATTGGCATCCTGAATGCCAGATTTTTGCGAGTGGCGAAGCAGGACGTGTACGAGGGCCTGAACCATGTTTTTTGGCCGGGCCGACTGCAAACAATTGCTGATGATCCCAGGATCGTCCTGGATGTGGCCCACAACCCAAATGGCATTGCCACTTTGGTCCGAGCAGCGCGAACCATTTTCGACTATGAGCGTCTAATTGTTGTGTTTGGTGTCTGTCGTGACAAAGACTATCGCTGCATGGTGCAAGATTTGGCTACTATTGCCGATTGCCTGATTGCGGTCAAAGCTGAAACGGAACGGGGCCTATCGGCTCGCACACTGGCCAATGTTGCTTCAAATTATCTGACTTCGGTTTACAGCCGCCAATCCATCGCAGATGGTTTCAACCTGGCCCTGGAACAAGCTCAGCCGAAAGATCTGATTTTAGGCACCGGTTCGCATTATGTCGTGGGGAAAATCCTGGAATCTTTTTCTCCCCCGCAGTGAACCGATTGCGCCGCTAGCAGACTGATCAGTATCGAGAAGCATGGATGGAAAATAATGCTGGCGAGAAATTTCAAGCGGCAGGTTCGCGGTGATCTTTGCTCAGGGCGAGGATTCACGCCAGACGGCGGAAAAAGCCCGTAAGCGAAAGCGGTGACAGCACAGATATTGGATAGAGCGAATTTTTTCTTGACGCGATTTAAAAAAATGCTTGACATTCACAGGAAAAATTGATAAATTGCCCATGCAAACTCACCAAGCAGTTTAAATCAATCGACTCCAAAATTCCTTCGGTGGCTTTATCCTTGATGAACGACCGATAATTATGAAGAAAACCTGCACAAATCTGGATGGCTGTTTCTCTCAATTTAGGCGTTGCTTGCGATGTTAGCGTGAGGGATAGGGATATTTGGGTAATTCAGAACTTGTCACTGATGTCGCTGCAATATGGAAAATCTCGCCTACCGGGTGGCAGTTGCATCGGGTCTGCCAACAGCGCGGTGGCGATAATCGTGCATGATAAATCAGGGAGCAATCTCGGTGGCCGGAGTTAGATTAGAAAACGTAACGAAAATATTCGATAAGAATGTCGTTGCTGTTAAAGATGTCAATATCTCGATCGACGACAAGGAATTTATGGTTCTCGTGGGGCCTTCGGGCTGCGGCAAATCGACAACCTTGCGCATGGTAGCGGGGCTGGAGGAAATTAGCTCAGGCAAAATTTTTATTGGTGAGCGCCTGGTCAATGATGTTCCTCCCAAAGATCGCGACATTGCGATGGTGTTTCAGAACTATGCCCTCTATCCGCACATGACGGTATACGAGAACATGGCGTTTGGCTTGAAGCTTCGAAAATTTCCCAGGAAAGAGATCGAACAGCGAGTGCGAGAAGCTGCGGAAATACTCGAGATTCAGGAATTGTTGGATCGAAAACCCAAAGCCCTCTCAGGGGGGCAACGGCAACGGGTAGCGGTTGGTCGGGCGATTGTCCGTAAGCCCAAGGTCTTTCTGTTCGATGAGCCGTTGTCCAATCTGGATGCCAAACTGCGCGTGCAGATGCGGACCGAGATTTCGAAATTACATAATCGCCTGGAAACTACCATGATTTATGTGACCCATGATCAGATGGAGGCAATGACCATGGGTGACCGGATTGTGGTGATGAAAGATGGCTTGGTCCACCAGATCGATACGCCGCTGAATTTATATAATCATCCGGTTAACAAATTTGTGGCGGGTTTTATTGGCAGCCCGGCGATGAATTTTATGTCGGGCATCATCCAATCGGATCACGGTCTGGTGTTCAATGAAGGTCGAATTCGGCTGTCTGTTCCCGAGAAATTTCGGAGCAAATTAGCGGCATATCAAAATCAGCCCATCATATTCGGCATTCGCCCGGAAGACATCTATGATGCCAAATTTACGCCCCAAATCGAATGGGCTGCGAAAGCTACCTGCTCGTTAGAAGTTGTTGAGCCGATGGGAAATGAAATTTTCCTGTATTTTACCACGGGTCAATCCTCATTCATTGCGCGCGTGGGTGCCTACGAGAATCCTGCGGTGGGACAACAAATGGAACTGGTATTTAACATGGCGAAAGGACATTTTTTTGACCCCCAAACCGAACGATGTTTGTAGTAGTGGCTGTTCCAATCTTCAAAATTGGTAATTACCAGACTTTTTGCGCTTCGCCGGAGTGCCACCAAATCCTAATATTTTACCTCTTGGTTCTGGATTCATCAATTAAAACACAAGGCCGAAGGGCCCTACAATCGGTCAGATCAATATGACGCCGAAGTAACAAAAGATGATTATGATCTATTGTTCAGTCAGTCAATAAACAAAATTAGTTCACGTTAAAAAGGAATGATGTCATGGACATTGCAGAATTAAAAACATTAAAAATTTCGGAATTGACCAAAGTCGCCCAGGAACTTAATATTTCTGGTTCGACCGGTCTAAAGAAACAAGAGTTAATATTCAAAATTTTAGAGGAGCAAACCAAACAGGAAGGTTTAATTTTTGCCGATGGTGTGCTCGAAATCCTTCCGGATGGATATGGCTTCTTGCGGTCACCCGATTACAACTATCTACCAGGACCTGACGATATTTATGTATCGCCCTCGCAGATCAAGCGTTTTGGGTTGCGCACCGGCGATACGGTATCGGGACAGATTCGGCCGCCCAAAGAGAACGAGCGGTTCTTTGCCTTGCTGAAGGTGGAGGCGGTCAATTACGAAAACCCGGAAGAAGCCAAATCAAAAATTCTCTTTGATAACCTAACGCCGTTGTATCCGCAATCGCGCATTCAGTTGGAATACTCTCCGACCAATTATTCCACCCGCATTATGGATCTGTTGACCCCGATTGGCAAAGGGCAGCGCGGGCTGATTGTTGCTCAACCCAAAACTGGCAAGACCATGCTGCTGCAATCCATTGCCAATGCCATTACCACCAATCATCCGGAAATTCGGCTAATCGTGTTATTAATTGATGAGCGCCCGGAGGAAGTGACCGACATGGAAAGGTCGGTAAAGGCGGAAGTGATCAGTTCAACCTTCGACGAGCCGGCCGAGCGACACGTCCAGGTGGCCGAAATGGTGCTCGAAAAAGCCAAGCGTCTGGTGGAATACAAGCACGACGTAGTTATCCTATTGGATAGCATTACGCGATTGGCGCGTGCGCATAACACGGTGGTGCCGCATAGCGGCAAAATACTCTCCGGTGGTGTGGATGCCAGTGCCTTGCAAAAGCCGAAGCGGTTTTTTGGAGCAGCTCGAAACATCGAAGAGGGCGGCAGTTTGACCATTATTGCCACCGCGCTCATTGATACCGGCAGCCGAATGGACGAGGTGATTTTTGAGGAATTCAAAGGCACCGGCAATATGGAATTGGTGCTGGACCGGAGCTTGACCGATCGGCGCATCTTCCCCTCGATTGACGTGAACAAATCCGGCACTCGAAAGGAAGAGCTGCTGCTCTCGAGCATGGAACTGAATCGGGTCTGGATTTTGCGGAAATTGCTAAATGAGTTCACTCCGGCAGAAGCGATAGAATTCCTCCTGGAAAAGATGCGGGCAACCAAATCGAATAAAAAATTTCTGGAATCGATGCACTCGTAGCGCGCCAGCAGTTCGCGGTCCAGGCTGGTTGGTTGAATGTCGCGGCAACGCAATTGGGGCTGCCACCACGCGCAGCATCATTTGCGATAGCTGGGAGGCAAACAATAAGGTGAGATTTTTTTCTTGCTTTCAAGCTAAAATTTTCTTATATTTTTGAGCTTTTAAAATTACTGAAATGTCGATCATAAAGTTAGGTTAAGATGTTGGCCGGGTTATGATGGGCGAATAACTGGATGGAACAGTTTTGTTGATGGAGGTTTGTTAACGTGAAAGAGAAAATACATCCCAAATATGAAGTAGGAACCGTTACCTGCGCCTGTGGCAATACTTTTCAGGTTCGTTCCACAGTTGGCAATATGAATTTGGAAATTTGCTCCAATTGCCATCCCTTTTTTACTGGCAAGCAAAAATTGATCGATTCCACCGGACGCGTTGAAAAATTCATGAAGAAGTACGGACTCAAGAATAAAGACAACGCGGCCGCCCAAAATTCATAGCGA
Source organism: uncultured Cytophagia bacterium (assembly GCA_964647995.1). Classification (GTDB taxonomy): domain Bacteria; phylum Zhuqueibacterota; class Zhuqueibacteria; order Thermofontimicrobiales; family Thermofontimicrobiaceae; genus Thermofontimicrobium_A. Next base: position 338,133 of record CAZYNP010000001.1, on the reverse strand, counting down.
CTCAATCTGAACATCGAAACGGAATATGCTTTCTGATCTGCTGGATCACATATTCCGTTTTTTGTATGGCGGCAGTTTGCAGTGCGCAAGACCCGCGCTCTCAATTTCGCTCCTTAAATTTAGGTGAAGAATTAGTGCAACAATCCAAAATTCAAGTCGGCGGTCAGGCGATTATCGAAGGCGTTATGATGCGCTCCCCGGAACGTGTGGCGCTGGCAATTCGTCGTGCCGATGGAAAAATCGTCTTGAAAAATGATCCCTACGTTTCGTTGACCAAACGCAATAAATTCTGGGGATTGCCGATCATCCGCGGCGGCGTGATCCTGATCGAATCATTGGTCATTGGCATCAAAGCACTGACTTTTTCGGGAGACATCGCGATGGCGGAAGAACAGCAGCTAACCGATGACAGGGAACCGGCGAAAGCGGGCGGCATGTCCAATTGGGGACTCATCGCCACGCTGATTTTTTCGTTGGGGATTGGATTGGCGTTGTTCTTTTATCTGCCGTTGCTGTTGACCGAACTGGTAGGTGCCCATAGTGGCTTCTGGTTTAATTTGATTGATGGCGTTTTTCGGATGATGATATTTTTGCTGTATCTGTTGTTTATTACCCTGTGGAAAGATATCCGGCGCATTTTCCAATACCACGGCGCCGAGCACAAAACCATTTTTGCGTTTGAGGATGGCAAAGAGCTGAACCTGGCCAATGTCAGAGAATATCGACCGCATCACCCCCGCTGTGGCACCAGTTTCATTCTGACGGTGTTTTTGGTGAGCATTTTTGTGTTTATGCTGCTGGGAAGACCAGAGACAGTCGGCGATCGCTTGCTGCGATTGGCTTTCATCCCCATTATTGGCGGCTTGTCCTACGAAGCCATCAAGCTTTCCGATCGACAACGAGCGAATTTTCTGGTCCGGCTATTTATCGCCCCCGGCTTGTGGCTGCAACGAATAACGGCTCGCGAGCCAGATGACTCGATGCTGGAGGTGGCTATTGTGGCCTTGAAGGGGTCGCTCGGCGAGCAGTTTCAGGATGATCCGGGGATCGTGTTGGCCCATAATCTGGTGCGATGAGAGGGAGCAATCGACAATGTTAGAAAAACTGGAAAAAATAAAACAGCGTTATTTGGAGATCAATCAGCTTCTCAGCGATCCCGCGGTATTAAATGATAAAAATAGGCTTCGTGACCTGGCGAAGGAACAAAGTGATCTAAGCGTCACGGTCGAGAAATACGACGAACTGCAAAGAATCATCCGCCAGATGGCCGATGCGCGGGAGTTGAGTAATGAAAGCGATCGCGAGCTGGCTGAATTGGCCAAAGCAGAAATAGATGAATTGACGGCTCGGAAAGAGACGCTGGAGCAAGAACTAAAGATGCTCCTAATACCCAAGGATCCGGCGGATCAGAAAAACGCCATTGTGGAGATTCGCGCGGGCACCGGGGGTGACGAAGCCTGTCTGTTTGCCGGCGATCTCTTTCGCATGTATTTGAAATATGCCGAGCGCAAGAATTGGAAAATTGAAATACTGAGCTCCCACCCGCAGGAGTTGGGCGGCTTCAAAGAAATATCGTTTCAGGTCAGTGGCCCGGATGCCTACGGGCAACTGAAATTTGAGGGCGGCGTGCATCGGGTACAGCGCGTGCCGATTACCGAACAGAGCGGTCGGATTCACACCTCGGCAGCATCTGTCGCTGTATTGCCGGAAGCCGAGGAAATCGACGTCACCATCGATCCCAATGACTTGCGAATTGACGTTTTTCGTTCCTCCGGCCCCGGCGGGCAAAGTGTCAATACCACCGATTCCGCGGTGCGGGTCACGCATATCCCCACGGGGATGGTCGTTACCTGTCAGGACGAAAAATCGCAGCATAAAAATAAGGCCAAAGCACTGAAGGTGCTGCGCGCGCGGCTTTATGAACAAAAGCGAGCCGAAGAAGATGCCAAACTGACGGCCTCGCGGCGTTCCATGGTCAGCACGGGCGATCGGAGTGCGAAAATTCGGACCTTCAATTTCCCACAAAATCGCGTCACGGATCACCGAATTAACCTGACGCTGTACAAATTGGATCGCGTGCTCGAAGGGGAATTGGATGAATTGATCGAGCAACTGCAATTGGCCGATTCCGCCGAGAAACTGAAACTATCGACCGCAGATTGAGAGCGCCCCATGGCCACCAATTATCGGCTGGTCGACATTATTAAAATGTCGGCCGACTATCTGCAACAAAAAGGGCTGGAGCAGCCACGGCTGGATGCCGAGTTGTTGATCGGCCATCTTCTGCAAATGAACCGGGTGCAACTGTATTTGAACTTCGATCGACCAATCACGGCTGAGGAACAGGAACCACTGCGCAACCTGCTTCGGCGGCGGGCCATGCACGAGCCGATCCAATACCTGATGGGTGAGGCCGAGTTCTTTTCATTGAAATTCAAGCTCAATCGTCATTGCCTTATCCCCCGGCCGGAAACCGAAGTGCTCGTGGAGACGGCCATCGCGTGCTGTCGCCGGCTCGATGATTCGCAACGAACGATCCAGATCCTGGATGTAGGGACTGGGTGCGGCAATATTGCCATTGCCCTGGCCAAACATGTTGAGCGGGCTTTCATTACCGCGATTGACATCGATCCCGAAGCATTGACCCAGGCGAGGGCCAATGCCCAGATGCATCAGGTGCAAGCCAGGATCGGATTCCAGCAGCAAGATATTCTCGCAACCGAGTTGAAGCAGCTTCCTGAAAAATTGGACCTGGTGGTATCCAATCCACCGTACATTTCCCGCGAAGAGTTCGAGAAATTGCCGCCAGAAGTCAAAAATTTCGAGCCGCGACTCGCGCTCGATGGCGGTATTGATGGATTGCAATTCTATTTTAAAATTGCCGAGTTGACGCGGAACCTGCTGGCTGACTCTGGTTGGTTGGTGGTGGAAATCGGCGCCGGCCAGCGGGAATCGGTGCAAATGATTCTTTCGGATTTAAGAATTTTTAGAAAAATTGAAGTTGTCGCTGATCTGAATCGGTTGCCACGGGTAATGGTGGCGCAAAAATGAACTGGTGATGATATCTTGTGATAGGAGGCGCTGGTGATTAATCCAAATATTTTCCGGGAATACGATATCCGCGGCATCGCGGAAACCGAGCTTGTCGATGAGAATATTGAGCTGATCGGCAAGGCGTATGGCACTTTCATGATTCGCAAAGGGCAGCGGAAGATTGCCGTGGGACGGGATGTTCGACTCTCGTCGGAGCGAATCAAAAATGCCCTGGTGCGAGGGATCCTGGCCACTGGTTGTGATGTGGTGGATATTGGGGAGGTGCCAACTCCCGTGCTGTATTTTGCCATTGTGCATTTGAAAACCGATGGGGGAGTGATGGTTACCGGCAGCCACAATCCCATTGAGTTCAATGGCTTGAAGCTCAGCGAGGGCATTGCGTCGATTTATGGTGAAGGCATTCAATTATTTAGAAAATTGATCGAACAGCGGGATTTCGAATCCGGTCGCGGCACGGTGTCGACCATGGATTTGGTTCCCACGTATCAGGAGACCATAAAATCCAGAATCAGATTGCCTCGCAAACTGAAAATTGTGATCGATGCGGGCAATGGCACTGCCGGCCCGGTAGCCGTTCCCATCTGGGAGGCATTGGGTTGCGAGGTTGTCCAACTCTATTGTGAGCCTGATGGCAATTTCCCCAATCATCTGCCCGATCCCACTGTGCCCAAATATGTTGTTGATTTGCAGCAGCAGGTGTTGGCCACGGGCGCAGATCTTGGCATTGGCTACGATGGTGACGCCGATCGTATCGGCGCCATTGATGAGAAAGGGCGGTTGTTGTTCGCCGATCGGTTGATTGCGCTATTTAGCCGGGATGTCCTTCGCCGGAATCCGGGTGCCAGCATCGTGTTCGATGTGAAATGCTCCCAGGCGCTGCCCGAATACATTCAACAACATGGTGGCAAGCCCTTGATGTGGAAAACGGGGCATTCGCTATTGAAAGCTAAAATGAAAGAGGAACACGCTCCATTCGCCGGCGAAATGTCGGGCCATATCTTTTTTGCCGATGATTATTTTGGCTACGACGATGCCATCTATGCCTCGGGTCGGTTGCTGCAAATTGTAGCCAACTCCACCCAAAAGCTCTCCGAGCTGATGGATGAAATTCCATATTTTTTGAGCACACCGGAGATTCGGGTGGAATGCGCGGACGAGGTAAAATTCAAGGTCGTGGCCGACCTGGCGAACAGTTTCCAGCAGCACTATGAGACCATCGATATTGATGGTGCGCGTGTGCTTTTTGGCGATGGCTGGGGTCTGGTTCGCGCCTCAAACACTCAACCCGTGCTGGTGTTACGTTTCGAAGCAAAAACCGAAGCGCGGCTGCAAGAGATAAAATCCATCTTCAAGAAAAAAATGCGCGAGTATCCCGCGATCAAATTTAGTGATGATCAGTTTTAGGCGATCGATTGCGCCGGCAAATATCACGACCAAGCCTGTCGAAAGGTTGATCGTCTGAAATCTGCCGGCGTTTTTTTATTTTTTCCCAGGTCAGGTGCCATGCATTTATATGCAGCCGCTTCCGCAGTTGCCTGACAAGCAAAGTTCCGGATCCAACGGCACTGCGCGGAAAATTAGCAACCTCTATTTGGAGAGTGGGGAGGCATCAACCTGGATCAGTTCATTCAAAAATACCGGCAGCCGATGTTCGCTGGTATGTTGCATCCAGAACCGGGCTTTCTGGCGGATGCGAGCGGAGGGATCGAATTGAGCGATGTTGGCCAGCAGACCGCGTGCCTTTTGATCGGGCAATTGACTGATGGCAAACACCGCAGCTTCTTTGATTTCAATATCAGCGTTGGAGATCATTATTTCCTGCAGCACCAGGATCGTTCGTGCGTCGGCCATCTGGCTCAACCAGAAGATGGCTTCTTTGCGGACGGCCGGTGATGGCGCCTGCCTGGCGAGGGAGCGAACGAACGCCTGCCCGCGCGGGTCTTTCCCCTGACACAAACTGGCCATTGCTTTTTTCGTCAATCGCAAATCTTCCGAATTTAATATCAAACCGATGAGCAAACGCAAGCTCTGCTCCGATGCCTGTTGCTGCAGTATCGCGATAGCTGCTTCTTTCACCGCAATGCAGTAGTTGCCTGCCACAAGTTCCTGGGTGAGTGCTGCCAACTCCGCGGGGGAATCGTGTTGCCCTAACGCGGCAACGATTTGCCGCTGGAGCGGTTCATAACGGTTACAAAACAATTGTTTTTTTAGCCAGCCCAGACTTTGAACGGCCTCAGCGAATCCCAGCCATAAGATGGGCCGTTTTTCTTTTAGAAAAGGATCAGTCAAGCGCTGAAAGCTTACTTGATACAATTTAGGCCTTCCCGATTCGAAAGAGTAGTCCAGTATGATGGCCAAGGCATTCTCCCGGGAAGATTGGGGGGAATTTGGTCGCCTGACTTCTGAGCCTGGCGGTGAGGTATTATGATGTTGGGCCGGCGGTAGGGGTTCCACCCCGGCCTGGCGGTGGGAAGGTGGCGTGGCCATTTTGCTGTTGCTACCAGCGATTAGCCGCTGCAGTGTTGGCTGGTTAGCTCGAGAACCTGGCTCTTCTGGGGCGTTGAGCTGGCCGGGCACAATTCCCGTTGTGGCATAGATCAACCAAACTTTCTTTCCATCGTATTTTCGCAACGCCCATTGGGTAATGCGTTCGATGCGAGCGGCCAGATGCATCCGGGGATCGTTGTTAACCGGTAGCGCGTCATTGCTACAGACGATTTCGCTGGTGAAGGTCAGCCATAATATAACAACTGTGCCCAACACTCTTGCAGAGAAGTCTGGAAAACGGAACAAGTTATCCATACGAGTCAATTCGATTGGTGATCGGTGCTGGCAGTTATATTTTAAAAATTGGATTTAACGGAAGGGTACAGCCAACCAGGAGAAAAATCCATTCGCCGGATTAAGCCGACCGATGGCTGGCAACTCCTGTTCAGTTTGTTGCTGGAGTGATAGTGATTATCTGATCCTCCAGCGAAGAAATATCCATCGGTCCCAGTTCGAGTTTGCCAAGATCATCGCTGGTAAAGACACGACTGTCGCTGGCCAGTTGGAGCTGCACGTGGCGATAGAATTTTGCCTCTGCTGCGTAAATAAATGCTGTTGCCTGCTGCGTCGTCTTGGTCTGAATGATTCTGAGGAAAATTTCATCATCAGCAACCGGGATGCAGTCCAGGTCATCGATGTCAGCATCTTCGGCAGATTGGCTTGAAAAGACAACTTCCGCGCGAAACCGTTGCGAGCGCGCGTTGCTCTGCTGGTCTAACGGATGCAATAGGACACCTGCCACTGCAATTTGATCGCGCTCCACGCCGGCGATAATTTTAAATAGCGAGCTATGTACCGGTTGATGGATTTCCTGGTGGAATATATGATAAAATTGTCTCAGTTCAGAACAGATGGCTTGACATCGTGGGCAAGTTTGGAGATGGCCTAAAATTTTTTCTCGATCCGCCGCATCAGACAAATTGTCGGAGACAAAAGCTTCAATCAGGTAAACTTCAGGACATCCTTTTGTAGCTATCTTTTTCATGATTCAGACTAAAAACGAGGTTTTTTCCCGCATAAGTATGGTTGCAACCCAGCAAACCGGCCTTTTTTTAACCCCATAATGACTGTTTTGGTTTCAATCGGCTCATAGGTTCACCAGGTTCATACTCCAAGGATGTAGTAATGTCTTATTTAATTTTACATGGGAATATACAGTCAAGCCTCCACTTTTACGTAAAATTATAGTAACTCTTTTAATTTTTTTCTAAGCGCTTTTTTGGTGATTTTAACCAGGTACTCAAAGATAGACCTCTCCTGCTCCCGGTACTGATGCTGAGTGAGAGTCGGCATATATCGCTTTAAATACCGGAAGTTGGAATCGGTCTCCTTGCCCTGAGTCAGTTCATTGACGAAATCCACAATGGCGCGACAGTAGATATCGGCCTTCTGGGAGGATATTTTTTTCTTCTTCAAGTACTGCTGATTGATTTTTTGATGAATCAGATGGATGATGCTTTCATTTACCTGTTCGATCTCCTTGGATTGCAGATCACTGAGTGGAGAATTGATATCGACATCATTGGACAATTTTTCCCGCACATGTTGAAATGTCACCTCCCGAATGATGCTGGCAATGATATCAATGGCCAGGTAATTTTGAAATTCAGGAAACCGAGCGACAATGGCCAGCATCTTCTTGATCATGGAAGCTACCGAATCTGAGGGGTCGTAAACATCCAAAAAATGCTGATACAACACCTTTTCGGGAATCGCATTTTTTAGTCGTTCCAGCCGCGAATGGCATTGATTCTCCGCGAGCGGCCCCAACTGCCGTTCTTGCTCGAAATCTTGCCCTGACAATGCTTGTTTTTCAGGAATAAAATAAATGAATTCCCGACCCATCTCTTTGAACGACATTAAATCATTGGAACTGCGGATGGCGACCTTGATGTTTCGGATGATTTTTGCCCCTTCCGGATCTCGCTCACGGAAGATACGCGACAATTCCTGTTTGGTCTTTTTTACCACCAGGCGGCGCAGCATGCTGGCCACTTCCATTTCGTTCAGTGGCGCGTCCGATGTTATCCGGGGACCAAAATACCGTTGCAACTGGATGAGTTCCCCCTTCTCATTGCGGATAAATAATCCCGCGATGCAATCAATAGCAACATCTTCCAGTTCAGTGAGCCCTTCGGATTTTTTGGGACGAATATTTCGGCCAATAACTTCCAAATATTTTAAATAGCTGATTGCAATCTTCTGTGAAATATTAACGAACTGGGTAAGTTCACCCGGGGTATATTTTTGAGCACAGATATTGCGCACCAATGGGAATAATTTTGCTGATTCCATGCACCGAGAATAGAGTTAAGGTTAATAACAGGGAAAATGTCAACGCCTTTGGGTGATTGCAAATATTATACCATGATATTTGAAGGTGTTACAAGAGGGATAAATGGTCTGGAGTTTGATTATTAGTAAATTATCTCGTTAAAATCGCTTTGCGATTGGCTCTTTTTGTATAGTCCTGAAACAAATGTTTCACCGTAACACAGATCAATCGGATCATGCTGAAACACATCGGCGAAGGCAGATGACCCTGCTAAACGGAGGCGATAAACTGCAACCGGGCAAGTCCAAATTAACCTAAATGTTGAGCCATATCGGGGATGATATGGGGCGGCAGCGCTTGATAGTGTCACGAATTTTTATCGGGCGATCGCTGACCCGCTAAATGTTAAGGATAGGGCTGAGATGGTTAAGCCGTATCAATTAAGTGCGCCCGATGTAGCGAATTTCATCAACCCCGAATGTCAGGGATAGGGCTGGGATTGCTCAACCAGTTTGGCGCACCAGCGATGGGATAGCTACTTGACCATCGGCAGACCGTATTTCTTGGCTTTGCGATAGATAGTTGCCCGGCCGATACCCAATTTTTTGGCGGTTTTGGAGATATTGCCCTCATTCTCCAGCAGCGCATCCCGCAATGCCTTCTCCTCCAGATTCTCGATCCACTTGGATAAGGTATTGTCGGATTCATAGATTTTTTTCTCGCCAATGGACCGAACGGCTGGGGGCAATTCTTTGGCGGTAACTTCAGTGCCGGAGGCCAGGACTACGGCGCGTTCGATGGCATTTTCCAGTTCGCGAACATTGCCAGGCCAATGATAGGCCATCATTAGCTCCAGTGCATCGGGATGAATGCCTTCAATCTGTTTGTTTTCTTGATCACAATATCGCTTGAGAAAATGCGCGGCCAATAGGGGAATGTCTTCCCTGCGATCGCGCAATGGCGGCAGTTTTATCGGAAAAACCGACAGACGATAATAGAGATCCTCCCGAAATTCACCCTTTTTCATGGCATCCTCCAGATCCCGGTTGGTCGCTGAAATAACCCGCACATCGACTTTGATCAATTCGGTGCCGCCAACTCGCTCGAATTCACGTTCCTGAAGTACGCGCAGGACCTTGGATTGGGTGGCGGGCGACATCAGGCCGATTTCATCTAAGAAAATAGTCCCGTTATTGGCTTGCTCAAATTTGCCGATCCGGCGGCCAATGGCGCCGGTAAACGCACCTTTCTCATGGCCGAAGAGCTCACTTTCTAACAGGGATTCGGGCAAGGCCGTGCAATTGACAGCCACGAACGGCTTGCTGGAGCGAGAGGCACTATGAAAGTGAATGGCGCGAGCGATCAGTTCTTTGCCCGTTCCGCTCTCACCTTGAATGAGGACGGTGACGTTGCTATTGACCACCTTCTCGACGGCTTTGAACACCTCTTGCATCACGCCGCTCTGCCCGATAATATTCTTGAAGGTGTACTTCTGCTTTAATTCACTTTTTAATTCATCGACCTCTCTACGCAAAGAGCTGGTAGTAATGGCGTTTTTCACCGTGACCAGCAGACGATCGCGTTCGAACGGCTTGGTGATGAAATCGTACGCACCCAATTTCATGGATCGGACGGCTTTTTCGATGGTGCCATGCGCGGACATCATGACGACCGGGATTCGGGCATCAAATTCCTTAATTTGTTTTAGCGTTTCAATGCCATCAATCCCCGGCATCTGGATATCCAACAACACCAGGTCCGGAATTTGTTCCCGAATATGTTTCAAACATGCTTCGCCGCTTATAACCGTCAGCACTTCATAGTTTTTCTCAATTGCCAGCATTCCCTTGATCAACATCGTCGTGCTTTTGTCATCATCGACGGCTAATATGTTGTAAATTGGGTCTGAATTACTCACGTCGCTCTCCTATTGCTAATGGTGGTTTGCTCGCCAATATAATAGCAAAATAAAATCACATTTTCAAGCTTTTTTTATTGGTTCCAGAAGTTAGCACCTGAGTTAGCACTGTTTCGTCATGCACGTGGCCAATCTCAATCATTAAATAAAAAATACGAGAAAATTCAGCCGTCAATAGATGTTTGAACCGAACATAGTCCTTTTCGGTTGTCACTATCAACGCGGCCGCTGCTTGCTCGCTGCGAGCAAGGACTTGCCGAAGAATTTTCCCGGAATAGGCGAAGTGATCGGGAAATTTTTCATGGCCCACGATCTGTGCGCCGCAATCGCTCACCGTCCGCTCGAAGGCTGCGGGATGGGCAATGCCAGAAAATAACAGCACGCGCTGGTGGCGCAGCGAAATTAATTCGCGGGGCTGACCGGAACAGGCATGAATGAGCACGTGCGGTTCATGGGCGCTGGTTAAAATCGGCGCCGCGGTGAATCGCCGCACCGTGTCGATCACACATTGATAATCCATCGCCTGATCGATGCGAGTCAACCAGATCAAATCGCTGCGCTTCAAACTGGCAATTGGCTCACGCAAAAAGCCTGCCGGTAACAAATAGCCGGCACCAAAGCCCCGGGTGGCATCGATGAGCACAATATCCAGATCCCGCTGCAAGCGTCGATGCTGAAAACCATCGTCCAGCAGAATGACGTCCGGCCGAAAATGCTGTTCGATGAACCTGGCCGCTTGATAGCGGTCTTCGCCGACCACTACCGGCACACCGGTTAGATGCTGTGCCAGGAGCATCGGCTCATCGCCCGCCAGGTCTGCGCCAACCAATAATTGGTTGCCATCGGATACGACCAGCCGGCCCCGGCTCTGGCGACCGTAGCCTCGACTCAAGATAGCAATTTGGTAGCCCATTGCCTGCAACCGTCGCGCCAAAAATTCGATGGTCGGCGTTTTCCCGGTCCCGCCAACGGCGATGTTCCCCACACTGATGACCGTGGTCCGTTCCAATGAGTAGGAGCGAAGGATTCTTTTATCATAGCCCAGGTTCCGCAGCCGGATGATCAATCCGTACGCCAGCGAAAAAGGATATAGTGCTCGCTGCCAGCATTTATTTTCGAAAATAGTCATCGGCTTGAGTTACCAAGGCATTCATTTCGTTTTCCAGCTTCAGCCGCCATTGCTCTATTTCTTCTGGCGATAATTGGGTGGGGACCTGCCTGGGCGTGCCGTAAATCATGACATTTTTCGAGAACGGCAGTGGCAGAACGAAGCGGTCCCAGCTTGGAAATTCGATTTTGCGGCTGGCTGCGAAGCTAACCGGGATGATGTAGGTACCGGTCTGCTGCGCGAGATACAACGCTCCGGGCTTGAGGTGATGTCGTGGCCCTTTGGGTCCATCAGGAATAATTGCGCCCACCTGCCCCTGCTTCAGCACGGCGAGCATGTCGTGAAAGGCCTGATTTCCGCCTCGGGTGCTCGAACCGCGCACAGTGCGGTAGCCCAGGCGATGCAGTGTGCGAGCGATCATCTCGCCGTCGGTATGGAGGCTAACCATGGCAGTGATGCCTTCGCCACGATGGACATAAATGGGAACGACAATTCGGCCATGCCATAGTGCAAATAGATGCGAGCGCCGGTCGCGCATCAGGGAATCAATCGCTGGCCGCCCCACCAGCTTGATCCGCCAGGTTTTGCCGAGCAACACCAGTATTAACCAGCCCAATTTCGTGGCGAGGTACAACAGGAAGCGTTGTTTCTGTTTCTTTTTCATGCAGAATGATTCTACTTGCTATTTTACCAATACGCTGAACTTCAGGACACGGAATGGATCAAATCGAGCGCCAGGTCGGCTGCACGTGCCGACGCACCGGGCTGTCCCAGGCTGGCGCGAATCGTCTTCAAATTGTTGATCACAGCCTGCCGGCGATCCTGATTGAATAGTAGCTTCTCAGCTTCTGGCAATACTTTTTGCCAGCGAAACTCATGCTGAATAAATTCGGGAACGATCTTTTGTCCCGCGATCACATTTACCAGACCGATGGCATCGATTGTTACCAACGATCGGCCAATGAGATACGAGAGCGGATCGACTTTGTAGACAATGATCATCGGCGTGGCCAACAGGGCCGATTCCAGCGTGGCCGTGCCCGAAGCCACCAGCAGCAGATCGCTGTGTTGCATCACTTCATAGGTACAGTTGTCGAGCAATTGTGCCTGGTGATTGACTGCTAACAATGGTGCATAAATTTCGCCGGATAGGGAACTGGCTTTGCCAATGATCGCCTGGATATCCGGATATTTTAGTCGCAGTCGCCGAACGATCTCCAGCATCTCTGGCAGCAAGCGCTTCACCTCCAGCGGTCGGCTGCCGGGCAGAATACCAATTGTTTTTTTACCGGCATCCAGAGCATTTTCCTGAAAAAATTTTTCCCGGCTCATCCTGGAAGCCACCATCTCCAGCAATGGATGGCCCACAAAAGTCGCGTCGATCCCTGCGCGTCGAAACATGGGCTCTTCGAAGGGGAGAATGACGGCCATGCGATCCACCCGTCGCACCATTTTGGGAATGCGACTGGCACCCCAGGCCCAGACCTGCGGTGCGATGTAATAAAATACTTTGATCGAACGCGCTCTGGCAGCGGCGGCCAATTTTAGGTTGAGGCCGGGATAATCGATCAGAATCAACAAAGCCGGCCGCTGGTGATCCATCGTTTCTACCAATTGTCGGTAGACTTTTTTAAAGAAGCGAAGCCGTTTCAAAACATCCCAGAAGCCGAGAACGCTCATGTCATTGATATGATAGAACAACTGAACACCGGCGTTGCGCATTCGATCGCCGCCAATGCCCAGGAATTCCACATCGGATTGCTGGGCAGCAATCGCGCGCACCAATCCCGAAGCATGCAAATCACCCGAAGCTTCCCCCGCAATGATCATTATCTTCTTGCTCATAGAACCTGAATTTGAATTAAAACCTTCGCCGTAACTGCGATCAGCGCCACTGAAAATGGATGCCGTGATCAATTGGCGCCATTTTAGGAACCCAATGCTGCCGTGCCCAGTAGACGTTGCACCTGGGCGTGAATCATGTCGGTAATTTCGATGGCGACGCGCAATGCTTCTCGGCCTTCCTCGCCGCTGACGGCTGGCCGTTGATGATGACGTACCGCCTCGAGAAACGATTCCAGCTCCATTTTTAGCGCATTGGCCTCCTCAATCTGACGGCGTTCGTAAATAATTTTTTTCATTTTGCCGAATTGATCCAATTGACCCATTTCAATGGGTATCTGGTTGGGCTGAATCTGGTGTTCAGTGGAATCCACCAATCGGTAGATCTCCGAGAACTTTTGTAGAAAGTCGATGCCGATATAGGCATTGCGCTGGAACAAGCGCATCTTGCGCATTTTGGTCTGCGAGATGCGGCTGGCCGTGATGTTGGCCACGCAGCCATTGGCAAAACCCACCCGAGCGTTCGCAATGTCCACTTCATCGGTTACCACAGCTACACCGCTGGCATCGATGGTGACCACCGGGCTTTTGACCAGATGGAGGATGATATCGATGTCGTGAATCATCAGATCAAGCACCACCGCCACATCGGTGCCGCGGGGATTGAAAGAGGCCAGACGATGGCTCTCGATAAACAGCGGCCGTAGCTCCAGATCGTTCAAAACCACAATGGCCGGATTGAATCGCTCGATATGCCCCACCTGCAGGATCAAATCCTGGCGTTTTGCCAGGTCGATTAACGCATCGGCTTCGGCTAAGGTACTGGTGATGGGCTTTTCCACCAGGCAATGGATGCCACGCTCAAAACAGGCTTGGGTGATTTCAAAGTGATTCCTGGTCGTCACCACCACGCTGGCCGCTTCGATCCGCTCCAGCAATTGCTCCAGATGCTGAAATGCGGCCACTTGAAATTCAGCCGCAACCTGCCGACAGCGGTCGAAATTCAGATCGTAGATGCCTACCAGATCAACTTCCGGCATGAGTTTGTAGTTCTGGACATGCAGCCGTCCCAGATGGCCCACTCCGATCACACCAATCTTTAACGTCTTCAAATCGTTTTCCTCCCTATTGATGACAGCGGCTCAATGTAATACAAAAATGGTTAAGAATCAATTGATTTTTTTGAAAGCACTGAGCGGCAACTCATGCCAGCCTTCGGCAAAAGGAAGGGGCGAGCGACTCCAGATAATCGTGTGATGACGATCCCCTATTTGAGGCTGGAGGGATTGAAAATAGCTTTCGGTATCCACTTGATCGAACAGCAGGGGATCGAACCGCTGGACCAGCAATTGGATCCATTTGATATCAAACATAATAAAGCTCCCCAGATCCACGCCGAAAATGACTTTGTTGCCTTTGGTCTCCACATCCCAGAAAGCCACCTGCTGCAAATCCACGTCATACAGGCCCGGGCCTTCTTCCAATCGAGCCAGGCCGATCAAGCCGCCGTAGGCATCGGGAAAAAGGCTGCGCTCCAGTTTTTGAGCTGCCTCCTGCGGCTGATGGACAAAATCGATGGTTTGAATCTCCGTTGCGTCGGCCGCCTTCAAATAGGCCGGATCCATGATAATTAGATGACCCGTTTCCGAATAAATTTTCATTGTCCTCCCTCGTCTGGTTTATTCTGTCAAATCATATTTGACGATCTGCCCGATTTGTGTTTGTTTGCCTGGCCAGATTTTTCGGCCAGGATAGACACTCGTTCGAACGCCGGTCTTGACTCCATCCCCAATAATGGCGCCCAATTTGATTCTGCCGGTATCGAAAAGCTTCCCTTTGACCTGTGATCGCACCTGCTGCCCGTCGTGGCGTACATTCGCACTGATAAACCCTGCGCCCAGATTGACGCCTTCCCCAATTACCGAATCACCGACATAGCTGAGATGGCTGATTTTGGTATCATTCATGATGATCGAATTTTTGATTTCCACGCTGTGGCCGATCGTGCAGTTGTCACCAATTGCCGTACAACCTCGAATGAAGCAATTTGGTCCGATCACACAGTTGTTGCCGATGATCACCGGTCCTTCGATATACGCGCCGGCTTTGATAAGGCTATGCTCGCCAACCGCCACTGGTCCTTGCAGATGAGCACCCGTCTCGACGCTGCCTCTGATCTCGCCCGGTGGTTGTCGTTTCATAAAGAACTCCTGCGACTGCAGCAATTCCCAGGGGAAGCCATTGGACAGCCAAAAGCCCTGAATTAGATGAACATAGAATGGTGTCTGCCGGGCCAGGGTCAGCACGGCACTGGTAATTTCGATTTCATTCCGCTCGCTGCGAGGGGTGGTCTTCAAAATGTCAAAGATCGTCCGATCGAATAGATAACAGCCGACATTGGTCAGATTCCCGACAAAAGTTTTCGGCTTTTCGATCAAGTTTAGCACCCGGTTTTGTTCATCGACATGATACACGCCATACTGCGAGGGATCTTCTTCATAGCGCACCAGCGCGGCATATTGATAATTGAATAGCTGCTGCATGTCGTTTCGATCGTAGATATCGTCGCCATTCAGAGCGAGGAATCGGTCGTGAATCAACGGTTCGGCTTGTAACACGGCATGGCCGGTTCCCCATTGCTCCTTTTGTTCGCAATAGGTGATCTTCATGTGCTGCCATTGGTGCCCCAGCCGCTGTTCGATCATCTCCTTGCGATAACCGACCACCAGAATCACCTCATCCACCCAACCGTCCAGTTGCTCCAGCAGAAACTCGATGATGGTCCGATTGGCGATGGGTAAAAGCGGCTTTGGTCGGGTCAGCGTCAGCGGATAGGTGCGCGTGCTCTTCCCGGCGACTAAAATCACAGCTTGCATGGTCTTGCTCCTTGCCTTAAAAATTGAAACGGGTAATTGACTGAGTTCGGCTAAAAAGATAGCAGAAAATTTATCAGAGTCAAGGAATTTCTCTGGCCCGGGGAGAAAATTCGCTTGATTTTGAAAGAATATTTTGTTACAATTGACCGACCTGAAATATGGAAAAACTTCAACCGTTGAGCTAAGGGAAATAGAATCATTGCAGACGAACGTTAGGCTACCTGATTTTTGAAAATGAACTGGTGGAACAGTTTGCGTCAGCCACTGTGGTCGATCGCAAAATCGTTGCTATCAGTTGGCTGGCAGGTGGCCTCCCATTGGATAATTCAACGGATCGAAACATTAAGGCTGAAATCCTCGGATAAAGATTAGTATCAAAAATTGACCCGCATACCACACGAAAATGCACGAAAACCGTTGGTTGTCATTCAGTTTCGGTTCAGACCGGGTGTTCGGCGGGCAAAAGCGAATGATTTTTGATTGCTGTGATCCATTTTCGTAAGTCAGGTTAGAAGTGCATAGTGGCTGTGGTATTATTTTAGAGAAGTCATTGATTGTGAAGTCAGGTCGAGAAATAAATTCTGGGGGACAGCTCGAAGCGATCATTTGCAGCGGTTGTTAGGCGTTGCTGATCACAACCCATGGAGGAAACATGTGGCGAAAAATCCGAATATTAGCTCTGGCAGCACTGATTGCGATGATGGCTGGGCAATTATTCTGTCAGGAGGTTCAGCCCGATGCCCGGGGCTATATCGTTAAAGTTGGAGATCAGGTGGATGACTTTGCGGTCACATTACTGGACGGCCGAACGCAGCGGCTCTCCGAATTCCAGGCATCGGTGCTAGTGCTGAACTTTTTTGCCTCGTGGTGTTCGGTCTGTCGCAAAGAAATTCCTCATATCGAACGAGAAATCTGGCAGCCCCTGCGAGCTCAGGGCGTGGTAGTTTTGGGAGTGGATTACCGAGAGGGGCCGGATACGGTCAGACAAATGGTGCAGGAAATGCCAATCAGCTACCCGGTGGCGCTGGATGGGGATGGCAAAATTTTCGATCGTTTTGCCCGCGGCGGAGTGACGCGCAATGTGGTACTGGATCAAAACCTGAAGATCATCTGTTTGACGCGTTTGTTTGACCGTGCCGAGTTCGATCGCATGAAGCAGATTATCCAGCGGCAACTTAGCCGTCCGAGCGATTCCTTGGACACCCCTTCGCAACGGGGACAGGAAATAGTCCTGGAAAATGCCGAGATCGGTAAGCGAGTGGTGCTCAAATACGATGGCCAGCATCAAATCCATCTGGAAGGCCGAATCCAACCGGCCAGGTGGCGCAAGCTGCAGGTTGGTGTTTCCCTATTCAAAGAGGACATCGTATCTCATCAATACGATAAAGACTCCCGCACCCTGACCATTGTCTATCGGCATTACGATGGCCTGCGAATTGCTGTTTTGCCGATGACCGTGTTCAAAGTTCCGCGCGCCATCGAACAGATCCTAATCGTGGACGCTCAATAGCTTCGTGCTCCATTCCAGGTTTTCGTTTACCATGGCTGATTTGGCGAGGCCATCGAAACCGTACCCTTAGAAACGCAAGGTCGCTTTGCAGCGCAGGGGTTTAAGCAATAGATCCAGGCCATTCAGAATGCTTGTGACCACGATGTCGGCAGCTAAAATCGCCGCTGCGGCGCAACCTTCGTCGCCCAGAACGGCAATGCCCAATCGAGCGGCCTGTAGCATTTTCCGGTCATTATTGCCATTGCCATAAGCTATCACCTGGTCCGTGCCGAGGCTGCGTATATAATTTTCCTTCTGAATATCCTCCTCCCCGCCGTGCAGCACATGCAACTGGCAGGGGATATCTTTCACCGCGACGGCGACCGTGCCGAAGGTATCGGCGGTAAGGATATGGATGTCCATTGCAGTTGCCAGATGCTGCAAGCGCTCTTCGACGCCGGGAAGCAATTTCCCATCGCAAGAGAGGGTTCCAGTGAAATCCGAGACCAGGTGGTGCAACGATAATTGGCCAAAGCCGGGGATGGTGATTTCGATCATGGGATGACCTCGTTTGAGTTTTATTTCTGGATGCCGATTAATGCGAAATCGGCGGTTCAACTGGCATAAATCAGCCGTGTGATTTTCAGCAGTCAAATTTAACAATAATTGGGGCAATGGTCAAGTCTATTTTTCAAATCCATTCAGTTGTTGCCACCAGAGTCAGTGCTCGGAATTAACGCCACTGGCAATAGCGCAGGTTACGGCATTGCTGGCTTGGTGTTATGCGAAGCTTCACGAGACCGGCACTGAAAGCGAATTGCAAAAGGCTTGCCCATGTCCCTCGTGAGCATAACTGCACGCCCAATTTTATACTTGACTATTTCAGTCAATAACTGTATATTTAGTCCCACCAAAAGAACCGAATGGCAACCATTTAATTCACAGCGCCGGGCAATTCCAACTGGTGTCCCCGATCGCGGCTGTAATCATGGTTGCCTGCAGCGCTCAGCGTCTGGCAGGTTATTTGTCGGCGAGGTTGAATGCCGAGCGGTTCGTTGGCAGCGAGAAGTCCACTTGTCCCAACGGGAATTTCCCAATGCGCCGCGCGGTTGGTACGCGGAGCATCAGGGCTGCCGGGGCAATTGAATCTGGTCTGTTTCGCTGGATGTAGCCGGTGGTAGGTTCAATTTTGGCGACTTTCATCAGTGGCAATCCGGATGATTTGCGGTGTCGGTGCGCCGGCGCCAAACGCAACCTTCCCTCCCCACGATGAAAGAGAGAAGATAGCGAAGAATTTCGGTAGCCGGCTGATGAACAACAAAGATAAAGTTGATACAATGGAGAAAATATGAGAAAAGTATATTTTGACCATAGTGCCACGACCCCGGTGGATCCCCAGGTCGTCGAGGTCATGATACCATTTTTCAGTGAAAAATTCGGCAATCCGTCCAGCATCCATTCATTTGGTCGAGAAACGAAAGTGGCGCTGGAAGAGGCCCGGGAAAAGGTGGCGGCCTTCTGCAATGTGCGTCCGGCAGATATCTATTTTACCAGTGGCGGCACCGAATCCGATAACATGGCCATCAAGGGCGTGGCTTACGAATTCAAAAAGAAGGGGCGTCATATTATTACGTCCCAGATCGAGCATCATGCCGTGTTGCACTGCTGTGAGTACCTGGAGAAGGATGGCTTTGAAGTGACATACGTGCGGCCGGACAAATATGGCATGATTCACCCCGAAGCGGTGGCAGAGGCCATGCGCAAGGATACTATCCTCATCAGCATCATGCATGCCAACAACGAAGTGGGAACGATCAACGACATCGAAAAGATCGGTGCGCTGGCTCGCGAAAAAGGCGTGCTATTTCATACCGATGCGGTGCAAACATTTGGAAAATTGCCCATCGATTTGGGACTGCTGCCGGTGGATTTGCTGTCGGTTTCCGGGCACAAAATCTACGGTCCCAAGGGAGTGGGGCTGTTATACATTCGCAAAGGGGTGCGACTGGCGCAATTGACCCATGGCGGGGGACATGAACGAGGTCGCCGGCCAGGAACAGAAAACATACCGGCGATTATCGGTCTGGCCAAAGCGGTCGAATTGCGGCAGCAGCGCATGAATCAGGAGAGTGAAGCGCTTAAGAAACTGCGGGATGCATTCTACGAAAAGTTGACCCAGACCATTCCCAGGCTGCATTTGAACGGACATCCCAAACAGCGATTGGCTGGCCATCTCAATGTGTCGTTTGAAGGCATCGAAGGCGAGGCATTGCTGTTGAGTCTCGATCTGAAAGGTGTGGCCGCGTCCAGCGGCTCGGCCTGTACTTCGGGCAGTTTGGACCCGTCGCATGTGCTGGCCGCCATGGGCATGAAGCCGGAATTGGCTCGGGCATCCATTCGCTTTACGCTGGGCAATGAAAATACCGAGGAGGATGTCGACTATGTGGCCGGCATTCTGCCGGAAATCGTTCAGCGGCTGCGCAGCATGTCGGCGCTGGAATAGCTGGGAGCAAGATGCCGGATCGGTTGCAAATTGACCCCACTCAGCAGAATCAGGCCCAGGCGCTGCGGGTAGCCGTAGCCATGAGTGGTGGCGTGGATAGTTCCACCGCGGCTGTGCTCTTGAAGCAACAGGGCGCCCAGGTGGTTGGCCTGACCATGCACCTATGGGATTATCAACGTGTGGGCGGTAATGTGTTTCACGATAGCAGTTGTTGTTCCCTCACTGCCATGGACGATGCCCGCCAGGTGTGCCACGCGTTGGATGTGCCGCATTATGTGATCGATCTGCGCACCGAATTCGAGCAATACGTGATCGCGAATTTCGAGCAAGAATATTTTCGGGGGCGAACACCAAATCCCTGCATTCTCTGCAACTCAAAGATCAAATGGGAGGTGCTGTTCCAGAAGGCGAAGCAATTGGGTTGCGATTATCTGGCTACCGGTCACTATGCGCGCGTCGAATACCATCGTCCGACGGGACGTTATCAGTTGCTGCGCGGCCTGGATCGCAAGAAAGATCAGGCGTATGCCCTCTGGGGTCTGACACAAGCGCAATTGCAGCGAACTATTTTTCCGCTGGGTCACCGCACCAAGAGCGAAGTTCGGGCACTGGCGCGGCAATACAATCTCAAAACCAAAGATAAAGCTGAAAGCCAGGAAATTTGTTTTGTGCCGGATAACGATTACGCTCGCTTTTTACAGGAACGGCAGCCTGCCAGGTTCAGCGAATTGCCGCCCGGCCACATAGTGGACCAGGCGGGGCGAGTGGTTGGCTCCCATCGGGGATATCCGTTCTATACCATCGGCCAGCGCAAGGGATTAGGCATCGCATTGGGACGACCGGTCTATGTGACTGCAATTGATGCGGCCTCGAATACCATTGTCATCGGCGATAAAGCCGATTTGAAGACCAAAGGATTGCTGGCCACCGACGTCAATTGGATCGCGATTGAGGAGTTGGTTGCGCCGCGGCCGGTGATTGCCAAAATCCGATACAATGACGCCGGACGTGCGGCCACGATTGTCCCAACCGCTTCAGATCGCGTAAAGGTGATATTTGATTCACAGGCTGAAGCCGTGACGCCGGGACAGTCGGTCGTTTTTTTCGATGGTGATGTTGTTGTGGGCGGAGGGATCATCGAGCAGCCGTTGAAGACCATTGAAGATGAATAGCCCAAAGCGCCAGGGGCACACATTAAACCAAATCATCCCACCGAAATTTTGATTCGCGAACAAAGGAAACGCCCATGGAATCCAAAAAAATTACCGTTCCCATCATCATGCAGATGAAAGCGCAGCAGGAGAAAATTGCCGCGCTCACCGCATACGATTATCTGATGGCGCTATTCCTGGACGATGCCGGCGTCGACATCATACTGGTGGGGGATTCCGGGGCAATGGTTTTTTGTGGCTATGAAACGACCATTCCCATTACCATGGACGATATGATCTATCATACCCGGGCCGCCAGTCGTGGCATCAAGCGGGCGCTGCTGGTGGCCGATATGCCCTTTCTTTCTTTCCAGATTAGTGCGGAAGAGGCGCTGCGGAATGCCGGCCGTTTTATCAAAGAGGGGGGCGCTGAAGCGGTGAAAATGGAAGGAGGCGAAGCCGTGGCTGAAACGGTGCAGCGAGTGGTGAACGCGGGGATTCCGGTAATGGGACATCTTGGATTGACCCCGCAATCCATCAATCGTTTCGGTGGCTATAAAGTGCAGGCCCGTACCGAGGCGGAAGTGGAGCGGTTGGTTTCCGATGCTTTGGCGCTGGAACAGGCGGGCGCCTTTGCGGTGGTTTTAGAGAAAATTCCGGCGACTGCAGCCCAAAAAGTCACGGCAACGTTGCACATTCCCACCATTGGTATTGGTGCGGGACCGCATTGTGATGGCCAAATTTTGGTGACCCATGATATTTTGGGCCTGTTTGAAAAATTCCGCCCCAAATTTGTCCGGGTCTATGCAGAACTGGGACGCGAAATACGGGAAGCCTGTGCCCGCTATACCGAGGATGTAAAGCTGCACCGCTTTCCTGCGGAAAATGAGAGCTATTGAGTCCTTGCAGATCAGCCTGACCCGGGCCAATTAGCAGCAACCGGCGACCGAAGTTCTCTCAAGTGAAAATCAGATAGGACGGCTACGAAATCGCTCGCGGTGAATTATCGCCAGCCACGGCTCAACTGCTGGCCGGGTGGCTCCTACTTCAATGCACCCCGGCGGCTGAAGGCTATTCCATTACCGATGACACCTCGTTTTTTGGGCAGGAAGGTTTTGGAATAATGATAAGCCATGAATTTTACCAATGCCCTGCTGATCTCTTCAATGTCTCGGCACCAAATAATGGGGGAAAAATTCGGGCAATTTTTGGTTCTAACTTTGCTTGCAGTTTGCAGTGCGCTGAAAGTTGGAGGAAAGTATCGATGCAGATAATCACTTCGATCCAGGAGATGCAGGCAGAAGCTGAACGATTGCGGTTGCAAGGCCAGCGGATCGGGTTTGTGCCGACCATGGGTTATTTGCATGAGGGCCATTTGAGTCTGGTTCGCACAGCCCGCCAACACGCCGATGTTGTGGTCATGAGCATCTTCGTGAATCCCACCCAATTCGGGCCCACCGAAGATTACAACGAATATCCCCGTAATTTTGACCGTGATGTGGCCTTAGCCGCCAGCGTCGGATGCCATATTGTTTTCAATCCAACGGTGAATGACATTTATCCGGAAAATTATCTAACCTATGTTGAGGTCGAAAAAATTACTGGCGTATTATGCGGCCGGTCGCGACCGACACACTTTCGCGGGGTAACCACGATTGTTGCGAAGCTGTTTCATATTGTCAAACCCCATGTGGCGGTCTTTGGACAGAAAGATGCGCAGCAGGCGCTGGTGATTCAGCGAATGGTGCGGGATTTGAATTTTGATATTCAAATTGTCATTGCGCCCATCGTGCGCGAAAAGGATGGGCTGGCCATGAGCTCTCGCAACATTTATCTCACGCCAGAACAGCGACAACAGGCGGTGGCATTGTACCAGGCCCTGATGATGGCCAAAAGTCTCATTGAAAAAGGCGAGCGTAATGCGCAGGTCATCAAAGATCACGTGCGACGGCATATCGAGCGGCTTGCCGCGGCGACCATCGACTATATCGAAATTGTCGACACCACCCACCTGCAGCCATTGGCCATCTTGGAAGGTGAGGTACTGATCGCCCTGGCGGTAAAAATCGGCAAGACCCGCCTCATTGATAATATCATCGTAACGCTATGAACCATGAGGATCGGGAGATGACAATTTTCTGGAGATAACGCACGGAATCCCGGTATGCTCGTGGGCCAGGGAACGAATAGACAGCCGGTGCAGTTAAAATTTCAGAAAAAAAGATTGACTTTCAAAAAAATATTTAGTTAATTTGTATCACCATCATTCGCTAAACTGGAGGCTTGGAGAATATGAAGAAGATAGCAATTTTCATTTTGATACTGGCGATCATGCCATCGCTGCTTCGGGCGCAATTGAAACGCCAGGACGTCCCGGCCCAGATCAAGCAAGAAATCACCCGACCCTATAGCGATCAATTTCTTGGTTTTGGCTGGTTAGATCCAGCGCGGTTTAGCATGTCTCACAGCGTGTCCATGTCCTATTTTTCCATCGGAGGGAGAGGAGTTTCCCAGAGCGTTTACCTGAATACCTTGATGTATCAGATCGCATCGCCGCTCCTATTAAAGGTGCAGTGGGGCATCCAAAATTTTCCGTACAATTCTTTAGCGAAAAATCATCCTGCTTTTCAAAATGGGTTCTTTTTATCCGGCGCTCAATTGACTTATAAACCCAGTGATAAATTCGAGATGCGGCTCGAGTACAACTCGCTGCCGGCTTATTCGACGGGTATGTATCGCTACAATAATCTGTTCCGGCCTCGCCAGGATTTCTGGTGGGATGATGGCAAATAGCCTGGGCTGAGGTGGAGTGTTGATAAGCAAATTGTACCAATAACCGAGCGATTTTCTCGGTTATTTTTTTGAAATTCGAAAATGTCACTTTGTTGGTCATGTAATTGTCCATTTTTTAATTGTCTCTGGCCAAGTTAAAAAGACGAGCGTTACATGGTTTATAAACGTGGCAAACGAATCGAGCTTCGAAAACGGAAAGAGACTGAGAAAGAGAAGAAAATCAAAGCCCGAAAAAAGCAAATAAAGGACATGCGGGAAGATTTTCAGAGTTATGAATTGTCGCTGGTGATCGCCTTGCTTCTGGTGGCCAATTTGATCTTCCTCTTGTCCATTGGCATCCATACCTGCACTCCCAGGGGGACCTCTCGTGACCTGATTACGCCTCCGAGCTCGCTGAATGAAGCGAGCGGTCGGCGGATACTCAAAGTGGAAGTATTGAACGGCTGCGGCGTTGACGGCGTGGCCAAAAAATTGGCAGAATATTTGCGGGAGAGAAATATCGACGTGGTCGACTACCGCAATTTTGAAAGCAAAGAAATTTCCGAAACACTGGTTATCGATCGAAAAGACTATAAAATGTCCAATGCTCGCGTGATTGGAAGGATCATCGGTGTCGAAGAAAATCGCATGTTCCCACAACTACGACCAATGGAAGAATTGCCACAGCGCCGCCGCGGTCAATTGGACGTTACGATTATCATTGGAAAGAATTATCTCGATCTTAGGGCTTTTCAATAGCGACCGGTGTTGGCATAACGCCGGTTCCTGGCAGCTTGCTGGAGAATAAATGAGACGTCTGTTGTTGGTTATTTACAATCTGGTTGCCGTTCCCTTGCTGTTCTTCAGTTTCCTCCTTAGCGGTCTGTTCAATTCGAAAATCAAGCGTGGCATTCAAGGGCGACGAAACATGTATGCGCTGCTGCGTGAGCAACTTGACCGGCTCGATCCTGCCGCGCCACGAATCTGGTTTCATGTCTCATCCTATGGCGAATTTCTTCAGGCAAATCCCATCTGCAACCATTTGAAACAACAATACCCGACAGTAAAAATCGTGGTCAGTTTTTTTTCGCCATCTGGCTATGAGCATGTGTCGATTAGCGAAGCCGTTGACGTAAAATGTTACCTGCCATTCGATTCTTACTGGGGTGCCAAAAAATTTATTGCGTTGCTCAGACCGGCGGTGGCTGTTATTGTGCGCCACGATATCTGGCCGAATTTTGTTTACTGCTTGGCGCAGCAAAACATTCCGCTGCTGCTGGTGGATGCCTCTCTCTCTGATAAATCGGCGCGGCTATTGCCAATCGTTCGGGCCATCAATCGCCAGCTTTTCAATTGTATGGCTGCGATATTGACCGTCTCCGAAGCCGAGGCGGCAAAGTTCCGGCGACTTATGGACCATGCGGAAAAGGTGATGGTAGTTGGGGATACCAAATACGATCAAGTGTTCGAGCGTGGCCAACAGCGAGAGGGGATTGCTGCGCTGGCCCAAATGCCGATCATGCAGCAGAGCAAAATTTGGGTGGTGGGCAGTAGCTGGCCAATGGATGAGCATTTCATTATTCCCGCCTTTGAAACCCTGTGTCGACGTTTCGACGACCTGGTGCTGATTTTGGCCCCTCATGAACCTGTCCCGCGACGCATTCAGGAGATAGAGGAGCGACTGGCTCGGGCGCAATTGACCTCGATGCGATTATCCCAGCTTGCCGGCAGGCAGTTCACTGCTCGGTGCTTGATCGTTGACCGCATTGGTGTATTGGCCGCGATTTATTCCCTGGGACAGATTGCGTTTGTGGGCGGGAGTTTTCATTACAAAGTGCATAACGTCCTGGAGCCAGCCGTGTTTGGCGTGCCGGTGCTATTCGGGCCCAAAATGACCAACTCCGCCGAGGCTCAATACTTGCTCGCGCATGACGCCGCCATTATGGTTCGCTCCAGCGAAGAAATAGTAGCCACCGTCTCCCATCTGTTGCAGGCTACCGATGCTGCCAGCGCCTACGGCCAACGCGCTCGCCAAATCGTGATGCAGAACGTGGGCAGCTCCGAAAAGATCGCCGCGACGCTATTGCAATTTTTGCCCCTGGTGGATCGATTAAAAACTGTGGAAGGATGATGGATATGATGATTCGACCCATCTATTGGCAGGAAGGTCGGGTGGTGATGATCGATCAAACCAAACTGCCCGTTGAAGAGTGTTACCTGGAAATATCGGACTATCGGGAACTGGCACAGGCCATCCAGCAATTGAAAATCAGAGGCGCACCGGCCATCGGCATTGCGGCAGCGTTCGGTGTTTGTCTGGGAGCCAACGAGATTCAAACCAATGACTATCGCCAATTTAAGCAACAGCTCGATCTGGTCATAGCGACCCTTGCCGCCACTCGGCCCACGGCGGTAAATTTGTTCTGGGCGTTGAACCGCATGCAACGCATCATCGCTAATGGCTCGGATCGCTCCCCGGCCGAGCTGCGCTCGCTACTGCTGCAAGAGGCGCAGCAAATTTTGGCCGAAGATCAGCAGGTCTGCCGCCAGATTGGCGCTCACGGCGCTACCCTGCTAAAAGCTGAGACGACAGTTTTGACCCATTGCAATGCCGGTGCCCTGGCGACGGGCGATTATGGGACGGCACTGGGGGTGATCTATGCGGCCACGGAGCAGGGGAAAAAGATCAGAGTGTTTGCCGATGAAACGCGGCCGCTATTGCAGGGCGCCCGGCTTACCACCTGGGAACTAATGAAGGCCGGCATCGAAGTCACCCTGATCTGCGACAATATGGCGGCCTGGGTCATGCAACAGGGCTGGATCGATTGTGTCCTGGTGGGAGCAGACCGAATTGCGGCTAATGGTGATACGGCTAATAAAATTGGCACGTACAATCTGGCAGTTTTGGCAAAACATCATGGCATACCCTTTTTTGTGGTGGCGCCAACCTCGACAATTGATCCCAGCCTTGCCACGGGTCGGGACATTCCGATTGAACAGCGAGCCGCTGCCGAGGTAACCGATGGCTTTGGGCGAAAAACGGCCCCGATCGGAGTGGCGGTATATAACCCCGCCTTCGATGTCACGCCGCATCAACTGATCACGGCATTGATCTGCGAACAGGGCATTTGGTATCCGCCGTACCGATTTACCCGGGAACTGGCGCAGGGGGTTGGCGGGCCGATCTCTGAAGCACCAGGGCAGCGACAAACAAATTGAAAATTTGAAAAAAAAACTTGATTCGGATGCTTTTTTGACTTATATTTCACAAAATTAAAATTCAATTATTTAAAAAGTGCGAGGAGAAACAGAATGAAAAAGATTCAAGGAATGCTGTTGTGGGTACTCTTAGCGTTCGCAGTGGTTTTGATGTTGTCTGGCTGTCGTTCCAAGGAGGTGGAATCCGCGCTCATTTATATCAATCAGCAGAATGATTGGAATAAGGCGATGGAGCAACTGAAGATGGCGGTTCAGATTAATCCTGGTGATGTGGAAGCGCATGTCTATCTGGTGGAAGGATATGGCCGTCTCGGTGATTACCAGCAAATGAATGAGCATTATGCCACCGCGATGAAATTACTGAGCACTCCAGGCAGCACCAACAAAAAATTCATCGAAAAGTTGGACGCCGATCGCGATCGCTTCTGGCGCATCTGTTTCAATAAAGGTGTGGAAAATGCCAAAGCCGAAAAGTTTCCGGAAGCAGCGGCCGATTTCAACAATTGCATATCCATCGATCCCAGTCGGCCCGATGCCTATCGCAATTTAGCCTATGTGAATGAACGCAGTGACAACCACGAAGAAGCCATTAAGAATTATCAAGAATTGCTGCGGATCAATCCCAAAGATCTCGAGGGAATGGTCCAGTTGGGTCGGCTATATACCATCACCAAGCAGCATGAGAAGGCCATTGAAACAATGGATCAGATTCTGGCCATTGATAGCCTCAACGTGGATGCCATCGCCCAAAAAGCCATGGCCTATGACTATATGGGACAGTCGGATAAGGCGTTTGAGGCTTATGCAGAAGCACTAAAGAAACGCCCGGATGATGCCGATCTACATTTTAATCTGGGCCGACTTTATTTTCTCAAGGAAGACTTTGAGAGCGCAATTCAGCAATTTCAATTTGTGCTGGACAAGAATCCCAATGACCTGGAGGCCAATGTGAATATTGGCAACGCCTACCTGAGCATGGCGCAAAATGTGCTGAGGAAATATCGGGAGATGTCAGATAAAGAGTTGGCGAAGGTTCCAGAGAAAGAAATCAAAGAAAAGAAAAATCTGGAAAAAGATCTATACATGAAAGCCATCCCTTATCTAAAAAAGGCCATTGAGCTCAAGCCGGATGATTCGGTGTTGTGGAATAATCTGGGCGTTGCTTATCTCAATGTCGGCATGGAAAAAGAAGGCGAAGAAGCATTCGAGAAATCCAACGCGCTGCAAAATAAGTAGTCGCAGGAAGTTCTGTCAGATCACCAAAATTAATTTGACTGCTGGCTACCATCAACGCACAGACACTGCCCTCGGCTGCTTTCCGCGTGAAGCAGACGAGGGTTTTTTTTGGTTCGTGTGCAGGCCGACTAAAAGAATATTTTTCGTCCCAACAAGCATCCTCAGCCAAAGGTAGCTAAAAATTCATACGGTCGCCGATTGAGCAGGGACCTTTAGCTGCTCACCAAAGGGAGCGATCAGAGAAATTTTGTTTTACCTTTTTTATAGAAGTCCAACCGGTAGGCAGTCGGCTTCATCTTGAGGCATCGCAATGATCGTCATTGGAGTTACCCTGTTGTTCGAAACTGGGCCAGAAGATGGCTGTTTTGTCAATTTATTTTAATAAAATTATCCTTGACATTTAGGCGAATTTATTTTAAATTTCATTCAGCAAAATTATCAGGATGGTGGTAACAATGGAGAGGAGCGTGATGCGTTTTTTGTTCGCTCCTTTTTGTTTGAAGGAAGGTGTGAGCTATGAGTGGGTTTGAAGAGATCATGATGGATGAGGAAGAGCTGAAGGCTAAAATTCAGCGACTGGGGAATTTGCCGGTGCATGTGGCGATTATCATGGATGGGAATGGCCGCTGGGCCAAAGCCAGAAATCTGGATCGTGTCCAGGGACACCGGGAAGGTATCAATTCCGTACGGGCCGTGGTCGAAGCTGCCGGTGAATTGGGGATCGAAATCCTGACGCTTTATACCTTTTCCAAAGAAAATTGGCGTCGTCCCAAGGCTGAGGTTTCTGCGCTCTGGCGCCTGTTATTGCAAACAGTTCGTCGCGAAGTACCCGAATTAAAGAAGAACAATGTGCGACTGCGGGTGATTGGCGTCGTCGATGACCTGCCGCGGTTGGTGTGCGAGGGCATCAATTATGCGATCAATGAGCTGAAAGAAAACACCGGCTTGCTGGTGAATCTGGCGCTGAGCTATAGCAGTCGACTCGAAATAACCCATGCAGTGCAGAAGATCGCCCGCAAAGTGATGCGGGGTGAGATCAATCCCTTCGAGATCGATGAAAAGGTGGTAGCTGAACATCTCTACACCGGGGATTTGCCAGATCCAGATCTCATGATCCGAACCAGCGGCGAGCAGCGAATTAGCAATTTTCTTCTGTGGCAGCTCGCGTACTCTGAGTTCTATATCACGAATGTGCTCTGGCCTGACTTTCGAAAAAAGGAATTCTATCGTGCCATCCTGGCCTACCAGCAGCGTGAACGTCGCTATGGTATGGTTAGCGATCAGGTCAAACTGGCTTATGCCAATCATTTCTAACCGATTGGTGGCTGACCAACCGAATTTTTGCTCAACGATCAAATCGTCTTCGTGCATGAATTTTGTCAATCCGGGGGCTCGCCATAGGCGTCAAATTCAGATGATAGTGGCCACAAGGGCAAAACGGTGTGAAACATAATCGACCGATTATCTTATGAAACGAAGCTATGGCAAATGCATTTGACGGCAATGGAGTGCTTTTAGTCATATTTTCTAAAATGCAATCGGATTTCTTTGTGTCTTCGAGTCCTGGTGGCATCACCAATGATTAAATTGACGCCAAAATCTGGTTGGCGGATTGGTCTGGCCTCGGCCGTTTACCGTGTGGATTGTATCATTAGCAGTTCAAAGTCTTGCCTATCTTTGCCTGTCCGGGTCAGGAACTTAAGGTTTGTTCTGCAAGTTAAAAAATCAAAAACAATGCAACTGGGTTTTCAAATGGCGATTCGAAAAAGTTGGATCGCCTTTTTATTATGAGAATCAAAATTATCTTCGACTCGAAGCGACAAGCATTTTTCCCGGCAGAGAGTTGTGATTGCAATTTTAATAACTCAAGCGACCAGGTTATAACTGGTAGCTAACCGGTTGGTGGGAACAAGGTCGAATAAATTTAAGATGCTGATTATACACCAAATTTTATGATAGTTGCTCTGCTATTATGCGAACACGACGATGGGTGCTCGTCATTGCTCTGATCACGGTGCTTTCAGCCCTGGTGATCTACCACGGATGGAAATTACTCGACATCAATGAACGAACCAAAAATTACTTACTTGAAAAAATACGTCCAGCGCTGGGCAAGAGCTGCGCGATCGAGCGGCTCGATGTTACCCTGGGCGCAATCCATCTCCGAAATGTCGAGCTGCACTTAGCCGATAATGCCTATTCCTTGACGGTAAAAAATATCCGGGTAGGTTTCAATCTGCTCGGTCTGATCAAAAGTGGTTTTCGGCCGCAACGCATCCTGCATGATGTGATGTTTATTCAGCCGCAGCTCATCATCTACCCCTCGTCTCCAGGTAATAGCCGTAATGCCGCAATCGATTCCTCCCGGATCACTCAATCGCTCGACCAATATTGGGAGAAGGCTCAGAATTTTAGCTTTATCAATCGCATTATGGTATCCAGGGGCAACATCAGCTATGTCGGGTCGCCAGACCGCATGACACAGTTGGCGCATGACATCAATGGGTGGCTGAGTTTGAAGGATGTCGAACAAACTTCGGTGCGGTTGGTTGGCAAGCTATTTCGCTCGCCCGCTTACAATTTAATTATGACGGGCACGATTGATCTGCTGCGCGGCCGACTGGAATTGTTGAATATTCAGTTGAATGATTATGAGTGGAAAGACCCGATTCCGTTTTTGATTCCTGCTTATTTTGTGGTTCGACAGGGGGTGGTTAATGGCAATCTCTCGCTTACTGAAAATCGGCAGGCCCGTCGGAAATTTGACATGTGGGGAGAAATTGCCGTCAGTGGTGGCGCTTTTCAAATTACCAATAAGAGGCTATTTTTCGATGAGATCAATTTGAGAACCAGGTTGCATAACTGGAATTGCGCCATCGATAGCTCCACTTTTTTGTTCAACGGCTCGAAGCTGCTGGTGACCGGCGAAATTCGGGATATTTTCGATCCGCACCTGGCGCTTAATCTAACGGCGGATACCTTCGATATTCATGAAGCATTACGCCAGCTTACGGGAAATCAACGAATTCAGGTCAAAGGAATTTCGCACCTGTCATTTTATGCCAGCAATTCGTTTTCCAATCCAACTATCACCGGCGCGATCTCCTGCCCAAAGTTAACGGTCTATAACCGGGTTTTTCGTGATTGCCGGACCCAGGTGACTTTCAAGGATTCCGTCTTTCAAGTAACCTCCCTTCAGGGCCTGCTGGATAGCCTGGCCATCCATGGTGATTGTCGCATCGACTTTTCCCAAGAGTTGCCTGACGTTCGATTTCGATTGACTGGCACGGGCACGATTACGGGGCAAGGGCTTGGAGTTCGCTGGGCTTCGTTGCGGGGCAATAAGAGTCAGTTCCTCCTTCAGGGGGCTGGTGCTGGCGGACGGCTGTCGGGTACCATGGATTTTCAGATGTATGCTGCAGCAACATCATCCCAATGGCTTCGCTTTAATGGCGGATTCTCATTTCTCGATCACCAATTGTCGCTAAGGCTTACATCGCCGACTCATCTCGCGCATCTGGAAGCGCGGCTCGGCTTTTCAGAAAAAGGCACATCGTACGGAATCAAGTTAGTCGATGGGCATCGGGTGCTTGGTGCCTTCCCGGAGATGAACCTCTTTGCCAAACTCCTAACTTGCGATCATATCGTGTTGCAAATGGATGGTGACGGTCGCAACTGGGCGTTGCAAAGCGATTGGTTTTGGCTAACCGAGTCGAAAACGCCCTATCGCTCAGCGAAGCTACTGGCGACGATTGCTGCGAAAGGGAACCAGCGGTCGGTGGATGCCAGTTTTCAGGTGCTTAGTGATCAAAAATCCTTCCATGGTAGCTTTGCGCTATTGCAAACACCGGAATATCTCACGATTCGAAATCTGAAAATCGACAATCTGATCAGCGGTAGCGGCAGCGTCGCCTGGCGTGAGGATCAAAAGCTCGCCGCAAAGGTATCGCTGTCCAACACGTCCCTGGCCGATTTATCCAGTTTGCTCCTGGGACACAATGCCGGCATTTCTCAAGGTTCGCTCGATGGTCAGATCGAATTAGGGGGAACCATTTCCCGGCCGCAGCTTTTGGGGGAGCTGCAACTGGAAGATGGAATTATCAACCGCATCGGAGTATACGATGCCGCAGTCCAATTTCAGCTTGCCAATCGTATCTGGCTAATTCCCGAATTTATTCTGACGCGGAATGCCGTGCCCATTGCTCATGGCCAGGGGCGCTATGAACTCTCCAGCAATGAGCTGACCTTTGATTTAGCCGGCAACGATATTGATATTGATGCGTTGGTGACAACTATTTTCAACAAGCCACGTCTAATAAGCGGTCGAGGCACAGCGATGTTGAAAATGCGGGGGGATATTCGAACCCCCGAGTTGTCCGGCAATATTGAAATCAAGAACGGAAAATTGGGCCCGTTTGCTTTTGATCGAATGTTCCTGGATTTGGGTCCGCGCCTCCGTTCGGATACAAGCGCGACCAGTCATCTGCCCCAGGAAGATCGTTTGGTTATTGAGCGTTTTTTGATTACCCGAGTGGGCCAATTCGAAATTCGTGGGCAGGGCGAAGTGCCTTACGCTGCCAATCAGCCCATGAATATTGAATTGAATGGCAGCGGCAATATTTTGTCATTGCTGCCGGAGCTAACTCCATTCTTCCGGAAAACTGCCAGCGATGGTCGCTGGTCGGTCCACCTTGGAGGCCGGCCGAATGATGTGGCCATATCATCCGGCCAATTAACGTTAAACAATGGTTATCTTCGCCTGAATGATGTCGCCCGAGAAATTAAAAATATCGCGGTGGAATTGCAACTGGAACAGGATGGCTTTTTAAATGTTAAATTCATAGCGGGAACGATAAAAGGGAGGTCGTTCCGATTTTGTAATCAGCGCACTGGCGCAACGGTCGACGGAGCGGAATTAGAACCATTTCAAATTCCCGAGTTGGGGTTGAATTTTGGTATCTGGACGGTAGCAACTACTTCCAGGGGCGTGCCGTTGCGAATTCCCGGCCTGATGGAACGGGGGGAGATCGGCGAATTTGCCTTTAGTGGCAAACGACCAGCGGAGCCATTTTTTATCGCCGGGCCATTCTACCGACCGGTAGTTCGGGGAAAAATTCGGTTGGATCATGTGAACTTTACGTTTCCGTTTCTGGTTGAAAGCGCTGGCGATACTGCCACCAGTCCAGTGGTGGCTGTATTGAAATCGATCGACTGGGACGTTGATACCGAAGTGGGAAAAGATCTGCATTATCAACGTCAGGTACCCAGCGGCGTCGATAATGTGTACGTGGACCTGATTGTCGATCCAACGGTGGGTGGTTTGCAATTTCGCGGGGTGATTGATGAGAACAATTTCTCGGTAGTGGGAATATTGGAATCGTCGCGGGGTAGCGTGGAGTATCTCGACCTCAATTTCCAGGTAGTCAAAGCCGGGGTGGAATTTGATATGGGTCGATCACACGCTTCCGAGGTGGAATTCGATCGTACCACTCTGTTGCCCATTATTTATGGGGAAGCTCGGACCACCGTTACTGACTCGACGGGCTTTCCGTATTACATCTATTTGACGTTGTTGACCGTGGATAAGAACACGGGACAAAAATTAAAAAAAGGCCGATTGGGAGATGTGGTGTTCGAGCTTAGCTCCGACAATCCCAATCTGGGCAATACTGAAGGGGAATTGCTGGCTTCGCTGGGTTATTCGCCAACCAATATCCCTCGCATGGCGACCAATTTGATCGGCATCAGTGCCGATAATTTAATTTTTCGACCCTTGTTTCGCCCGTTCGAGCGCCAGTTGGAGCGGACGTTGAAGCTGGACATGGTGCGTTTCAGTTCGCGCTTCACTCGTAATTTGATCGAGATGAATCTGCGCGATGAGCGGAATTTTGAAATCAATTCCAAGTTGTTCCTGTTGCGCAGCACCAAAGTGATGGTTGGGAAGTACATTGCCGATCGGCTATTTTTGATGTATACCGGCCAGTTGGAGGCGGGCATGGATTATCGCTACCAGCACGAGGGATTTGGCTTTCGTCACACGCTGGGGTTTGAGTATCGTATCAATCCCAATCTGCTACTGCAAATGGAATATGATTACAATAGCCTGTTGCTGTGGCAGAAAGAGGACAAAAAAATCACATTGCGCCATTCATTTCCGTTCTGAAATGAACGTGCGTTGGCCAGCAACCCTGGGGCCGTGGCTAATTTGGTTTGCTGGCTCTGTTTAAATGAGAAAAATTGCAGCCCTGAATTTTTTCCTTTACAAAGATTTAAAAATTTCGTATCTTAGAAGTCGCATGATTGGAGGCAGTAACATGCATGGGTATCAAATATACCGCCGGATGATAATTCGCCTGGCACCGATGATGCTGGTGATTCTCGTCTGGGCGGCCATTGGCTGGAGTCAATATACATCGGTCAAAGTACTGGGGGTGACGGTTGAAGGCCAGAAGTCCGCCGACCCAACTTTGATCCAGATCAATTCCGGGCTTAGCACTGGCAAAGAAATTAACAGTGAGGATTTGCAGAAGGCGATCAAAAACCTCTGGAGTCTGAATATTTTTTCCGATGTGGAAATACTGCTGGATAAGGAGGTGGCCGGTGGTGTCTATTTGACGATTCGAGTCAAAGAATATCCGCGGCTGGAAAAAATTGAGCTGGCCGGCAATAAAAAGATCAAAAAAGAAGATATTGATAAAGAGCTCGATTTTTATCGTGGGCAGGTTGTGTCCCCGACACATGTGAATCAGGCGCGTCGCAAGTTGAAAAAATTATATTTTGATAAAGGTTTTTTATTAGTGGAAATCAACCCGGAAACCTTTGCTTCCGAAAAAGAGGACCGGGTAATTTTGCGATTCAATATCAAAGAAGGCAATAAAGTCCAAATCAAAAAGATCAATTTTCTCGGCAATGATAACTTCTCCGATAGCAAATTACGCAAGAAGATGAAGGAAACGAAGGAGGATCGGTGGTGGCGTGGCGCCGATTTCAACCGGAAAAAATTCAATGAAGACCTGGAAAAGGTGCTTCAATTTTACCGGAACGAGGGGTTTCGCGATGCCGAGATTGTTAGCGATTCGATCTATTACGATGCCGAACGGAAGGATTTGTTCATCGATATTGCGGTGCGTGAGGGCAATCGTTACTACATTGGGGACATCGGATTTCAAGGTAATAAAATTTATAGCACCGAAGTGCTGCAATCGCGATTGGGCTTCGATACGGGCGATCCCTATAATCTCGAAAAAATTCAAAAAGCCATCATCGAGCGGCTGGGTTCGCTGTATTATGATTCGGGTTATATCTATTCGCAAATTAATCCCAAAGAGACGCCCGTGGCCAGGGATACCGTGGACATCCAGTTTCTGATCAACGAAGGTCAACCGGTAAAAATCAATTTGATTCATGTGGCTGGCAATACCAAAACCAAGGAGAAGGTGATCCGTCGGGAACTCAAGATCAATCCCGGCGACACCTTTAGCAAAGCGGCGCTGGAGCGGAGCCAGCGTGAGGTCTGGGTGCTCAATTATTTTTCGGATGTGAAGATCGATTATTGGCAGATTGGCGAGGACAAGATCGATCTTAAATTTACCGTCGAAGAAAAATCCACCGACCTGGCCAATATGTCAGCGGGCTGGAGCGAGCGGGATAAGGTGATTGGTAGCATCGGCGTGGCCATGAACAACCTC
The DNA here is from genome assembly GCA_964647995.1 of uncultured Cytophagia bacterium. Classification (GTDB taxonomy): domain Bacteria; phylum Zhuqueibacterota; class Zhuqueibacteria; order Thermofontimicrobiales; family Thermofontimicrobiaceae; genus Thermofontimicrobium_A. Next base: position 302,455 of record CAZYNP010000001.1, on the reverse strand, counting down.
TTCGGCAATGGTCAGCGCCTGAGCTTCGATTGGAATTTCGGTCGCTACTATCGTTCGTTCCAGATTGGATTTACGGAACCCTGGTTGATGGATACCCCGACGCTGGCAGGATTCAGTTTTTATGATACCAATCGCGATCCACGCTACATCGGCTACCGCCAGCGCAGCACGGGTGGCTCGCTGCAATTGGGCCGCCGTTTCCGCTGGCCAGACAACTATTTCCGGGGGGACTGGATCTATCGGATCGATCGCACCGAATTGTCCGACTTTTCGGATTATGTATTGCAGATCAATCCCCGCAATATTACTCAGGAGCAATGGCCGTTGATTTCCAGCAGCATCACCCAAATCATCAGCCGCAATAGCTTGAATCGTCCCGAATTTCCTACCGAAGGTTCGGAGGTTTCGTTCTCGACGGAATTTGCTGGCGGCCTGTTGGGTGGCAATGTGGGTTATCAGAAATATATTCTATCCGCCAGTTGGTTCACGCCGGCGATCTGGAAGTTTGTGCTCTATAATCAGGCCGTTGCTGGATTCATGGATGGCTGGACCAAAAATTCTCGCATCCCGTATCTGGAATATTTTTTCATCGGTGGTGAGGGATTGTCGCGTTCCACGCCATTGCGCGGCTACGACGATCCGTTATCCGGGTATGCTATTTCCGAGGGTGGCAAATCAATTCTCAAATATACCACCGAAATCCGATTCCCGATCATACCCAACCCAACCATGTTCGGATTGATTTTTGCGGAGGCCGGCAACACCTGGCTCAATGTTTCCGACACCGATCCGTTCGATCTCCGACGATCGGTGGGCTTTGGTGCCCGCATCTTTATGCCCATGATTGGTATTATCGGTTTTGATTACGCGTACGGGTTTGATAACATCGACTCGGCCACCGGTCGCCGCTATGGCAAATGGAAACCACATTTTGTATTTGGCCGAAGTTTTTAGCGGATAGCGATGTTCGAAGCTCATTGTTGTTAGTCGAAGCAGCCTGGCCCTTCCTGGCCTGATGCCTGTTGCCAGCGCGGCAGCCATCCAGCGCTCAGGCGAGCGACAGCAATTTTGTCGTGGATATGAAATTAGTTTGAACCATTTAATAAATTGACTCATCGAATAAGTCAGATTATCAATTCTAACTACAATGGAGGATCCAATGTATTTTAAAAATGTCTTGAAGTTCCTGGGTATTGCCATGATGGCGCTGGTTTTTGCTCTGCCGGTGTTCAGTCAAAATCTAAAAATTGGATATGTGCATTCTCAAAAGATTTTAGCTACCTACAAAGATGCCCTCGATGTGCAAAAGAAACTGGATGAAATCGGCCGTCAGTGGGAAAACGAAGGGATGGAGATGCAACAGAAGATACAGCAGTTGCGCGAACAATACGATGCCCAGAGCCTGTTGCTAAGCGACGCCAAGAAAAAGGAAAAAGAGCAGGAAATTCAAACCATGATACTCCAGCTCCAGAAATTCCAGCAGGACAAATTTAATCCCCAGACCGGTGAATATTACAAAAAACAGGCAGAGTTGCTGCAACCGGTTTACGATAGGATCAATGCTGTCATCAAGAAAATTGGCGATGAAGAAAAGTTTAGTTACATTTTTGATTCTGCTACTGGCGGAATTGTACATGCCAGTGCCGACCAGCCAGATCTCACCGATCGGGTCTTAGCCGAATTGAACAAAGGCCAGGCCGCCAAAGCCACCGGCAGCGAGAAGAATAAGTAGCCGCAAAAAATAGAACAATTTTTGCAGAAGGATTTTTATGGTGCTATCATTAGCCCAAATTGCCGAGTTAGTGCAGGGCACGCTCGCTGGCGATGGTGCTATTCCTATTCATGACGTGGCGAAGATCGAGGATGCCCAAAGCGGTGAATTGTCTTTTATCGCCAATCCGAAATACGCGAAATACATCGACACCACTCGGGCGTCGGCGGTGATTGTCAGCCAGGATTTTCCGGCCACGAAGTGCGCAACCATTCGGGTGGCCAATCCCTATTTTGCTTTTCTCAAGGTATTGCAAACGTTTCATCCGCCGGCAGATACGGTGGCGGAAGGAATCCATCCGACGGCAGTTATTGGAGAGAACACCAAAATTGGTCACGGATCACGGATTGGTGCCTATGTGGTGATCGGCAGGGATTGCCAGTTGGGTGACGGTGTGGTAATTCATCCTGGGACCGTTATCGGTCCCGAAGTTCATATCGGCGAACGCACGATCATCTACGCCAACGTGGTCATTCGCGAACGGGTGCGCATTGGCAACCGCGTCATTATTCATGGTGGCACGGTGATCGGCGCGGATGGTTTTGGTTTTGCCCGCGAGGGGCAGGTGTACCATAAAATTCCGCAAGTCGGCACCGTGGTGATCGAAGATCAGGTGGAAATTGGTGCTAACTGCACCATCGATCGTGCGACCATGGGGCAAACCGTGCTGCGCAAAGGTGTCAAACTGGATAATTTGATCCAGGTGGCGCATAATGTCGAAATTGGGGAGAACACGGTAATTGCGGCGCAGACGGGTATCTCTGGCAGTACCAAAATTGGTAGCAATGCCATCATTGGCGGGCAGGTGGGTTTTGTCGGTCATATCGAGGTGGGCAACAATGCCACCATCGGCGCGCAGTCGGGTGTGTCCAAAAGTTTGGCCGGCGATGCGGTTTATTTCGGTTATCCCGCCAAGCCAATCATGCAGGCCAAACGGGAAGAGGCCGCCTTGAGAAAGCTGCCCGAATTGCTGAAGAAAATCGCGGAGTTAGAAGCCCGATTAGCAGCGGTGGAGCAGAAATGAACGATTAGTAGAGCGAGGTTTATCTGCAGCGGAGGAAGGATGTTAAAGAATCAGCGGACGATTAAAAAACCGGTTTCTATTTCTGGTATCGGTCTTCACACGGGCAACGCATCGACCCTGACGTTCAAGCCCGCCCCTGAAAATACCGGAATTCGTTTCAAGCGCATTGATATTCAGGACTGTCCGGAAATTGTGGCGGATATCGATCACGTGATGGATATTTCTCGTGGGACAACCATTGGTCGGAATTGTGCCGTAATTCATACGGTGGAACATGTTCTGGCCGCGGTGGCCGGGCTGGAGATCGATAATATTCTGGTCGAGTTGACTAACAATGAACCGCCCGTTATCGACGGCAGCTCGTTGCCTTTTGTGGAGATTCTGCTGGAAGCTGGCTTCGAGGAACAGAATTCGCCCAAGGATTACATTATTATCGAAGATACCATTGCCTACCATGAGGAAAAACGTCGAATCGACATCGTGGTGGTACCATCCGACCAATTTCGTATCACGTTCATGGTGGATTACCAGAATCCGGCATTGGGTACGCAATACACATCGTTGTACTCGCTGGAAGATGAATTTATTACCGAATATGCGCCAGCCCGCACCTTTTGCTTCCTGCATGAAGTGGAAATGCTCAAGGAGCAGGGGTTGATCAAGGGCGGCAATGTGGACAATGCCATTGTGATTATCGATCGTAAGATCGATGAAACCGAATTCGATCGCTTGAAACGACTGTTCAAAATTCCGAACGATGTCATCCTGGGTGCCAACGGAATTCTGGACGGGAAGGAACTCCGTTTTTACAATGAGCCGGTGCGCCACAAGGCGCTGGATTTGATCGGCGATCTGGCATTGCTGGGGGTGCCCATCATTGGCCATATCATGGCCGCTCGTTCCGGTCATGCCGCCAATGTCGAATTGGTCAAGATGCTGCGCAAGGAGTTCAAGAAAAAGAAGATCACCTCCAAATATCAGCAGCGCGCCCCGGGTAAAGGGGTAGTGCTGGATATCAATGCGATCCAGAATATTTTGCCCCATCGTTATCCGTTTTTATTGGTCGACAAAATCGTCGATCTGGTGCCAAAGGAGCATGTGGTTGGTATCAAAAATGTAACGGCGAATGAGCCATTTTTTAGCGGCCATTTCCCGGGACGGCCGATTATGCCCGGGGTCCTGATTATCGAAGCGATGGCGCAGGTGGGTGGTATTTTGCTTCTGGATACCGAAGAAAATCCAGCCGAGAAATTGGTGTATTTCACTGGAATCGATAAAGTAAAATTTCGAAAATTGGTGTTGCCCGGTGATCAGCTTCGATTTGAACTGGATATGCTGCGCTATCGCCAATCCATCTGCAAAATGGCCGGCAAAGCATTTGTCGGCGAGGAGCTGGTGTGTGAGGCTGAGCTGTCCGCAGCGGTGGTGAACCGATAGCCAGCGTTGGTAATCCGATCTTCGGCTGAAAGCAGCGTGAATTCAACGATATTTTGTCCTGTGTGCCTGGACGCTCGATTTCAGCCAATGTTTTGGCTGTCCTTTTCGAAGTTGGCGGGTGGAGTAATAGTCGATGATATTGTCAGCCCTTGACGGAGCTGATTGATGCTGCAGTTTGCTGTTCTGAAGAGAACGATTTGGAGCATTTATCGAGGATGTCGTCAGTCCTTGATTGAGCTGTTTGAGGCTGCAGTTGACGTTGTTAATGGAACGATGAAATATTGATATGGCTACCGCTGCCGGAAGAGCCCTTGGCAGCAACAAAATTAGGAGAGGAGAGTTTCGTTGACCCATATTCATCCAACCGCGATCGTTCATCCCCAGGCCCAGCTTGGAGAGAATGTCGTCGTGGGGCCGTTCACGGTTATCGAAGCAGATGTGATGATCGGGAACGAGGTTCAGATTGCATCTCATGTCTTGATTCACTCCGGCACACGAATTGGAAACAAGTGCCGCATTTTTAAAGGGGCGGTGTTGGGGACCGACCCCCAGGATCTGAAATATGCTGGGGAACCGACCACCTTAGTAATTGGAGATGAAACCACGGTGCGAGAGTTTTGCACGCTCAATCGTGGCAGTTCCCATCGCCACCAAACGGTGATCGGGAAAAAATGTTTGTTAATGGCGTATGTTCATGTGGCACATGATTGTATTCTGGGAGATAATGTCATCCTGGCCAACGCTGTGAACATGGCGGGGCATGTTACCATCGAGGAGTATGTTTCTATCGGTGGCATGACGCCGATCCATCAATTCGTTAAAATTGGGCGCCATGCGTTTGTGGGTGGCGGACTGCGGGTGAACCAGGATGTGCCTCCTTATATTTTGGCCGCTGGCGAACCGATTCAATTCGCCGGCATCAATCGTATCGGTTTGACCCGGCGGGGTTTTTCCGCTGAAACGCTCAGCCGCCTGAAGCAAGTTTATAAATTGATTTACCGCTCCGGGCTAAATACAACCCAGGCACTGCAGCAAATTGAGGCAACCATCGAGCCAGCCGCAGAGGTGAAATATGTCGTTGATTTCATCAAGTCGAGCGAGCGAGGGATTATCAAATAGCCGGCACTCGATCGCAACGGCCGAGGCATTTTCCCGCTCCCGGTTGTTGAATTTTTGTTGATCGATCGCTACCAGCGACCGGCCGAGCGGAATGAATGCCATTGCGACATTTTCCGTCTGGATGACTCTGATTCTGGGATAAAATTTCATCAATTCGAAAAAGTTAGGATGGTATCGGAAAATGGGCCTCTGGCGATTTCTCAACACGGGTATGCAGGATGGATTTCACAACATGGCGATCGACGAGGTGCTGGCCACCATCAGCGTGCCGCTGGACCGACGTTCGGTGTTGCGGATTTATCGTTGGTCGCCGTATGCCATCTCTTTGGGCTATAATCAGGATCCCAATGATCTGGATTTAGAAAAGTGTCGGCGGGATCATATCGATGTGGTTCGGCGGCCGACCGGTGGCCGGGCCGTATTGCATGCGGAAGAGATCACCTACAGCGTGATTGTGCCCAAAGATAGCGAGTTCTATTCACCAGATATTTTGACCACTTATAATTTGATCAGCAAGTGTCTGCTGCAGGGGCTGTTATTATGCGGCGTCAAGGCTGAGCTGGTGGAGCGTCTGCTGGATACTGCAGAAACTCGGGCCGAATATCAGCAACGAATTCCCTGTTTTTCGCGCTCAGCTAAATATGAAATCGCCTATCAGAATAAGAAGTTGGTTGGTAGTGCGCAACGACGGTACGAAAATTCCATTCTTCAGCATGGCTCGATACTGGTGGGCACGTTTCACCTGCGCCTGGGGGACTATATCGCTGCGTTAAAAGGGGTGCGCGCTCAAAAATTTCGCCAGGCGCTGGAGGAGAAGACGATCTCTATTTCACAAATTTTGAATACCCGAATCAATTATGATCGGATGATCTGGGCGCTCAAGCAGGGATTTCAGGAGTGCATTCAGGTCGATTTTTTGGAAGGTCAATTAACACCGAAGGAACAGGCGGCGGTCAAGCAATTGGTCAAAAAATACCAAAATTTAGGAGGAACCAAACATGAAAATTAAATGCGGTGCCCTGATGCTGGCGGCGTTGCTGATGGTTGTTTGGAACGGCGTTGCCGTCAGTCAAGACCTCGATCTGGCCAACATGATCGAACCCAATCCCCCCTCCAAAGAAGCAGCAGAGGCCAACCTGGACGATGCGGTAAAACCATTATTGGATCTGTTTGGCTTCTATACCGGTGGCGGCTTGTACCATACGGCTGATATTCACGGCCTCGGCGGCTTCGATGTCGGCGTGCGCGTGGTCACCATGATGATCTCCAAAGATCAGAAGCCAGACCTCCCATTCCCGAAGAATGAAGGCGCCTATGGCGGTGTTTTCCGGGACATGGAATTGATGCCCCTGCCGCTGCTGCAGGTGGGTGTTGGCTTGCCGGGTAATGTGGAAGCCACCGGTCGCTTCTTCACCTATCCCATTGGCGAGGGCGAAAAAGAGGGCAATGTCACCCTAATCGGTCTGGGCGTGAAATACGGCCTGTTGCAAAATATGCTGCTGCCGCGGGTAGCCATTGTGGCTGCCTACCACTACCTGAGCGTGCCCCAGGAGTTCGACTTTGGCAGTGTGAGCAGTTTGAGCGCGGCCCTGGTGGTTAGCAAGGGCTTTCCATTTATTGATATTTACGGCGGGATCGGCGTCGATAACAACAAACTGGAAATCGACCTGACGCTGCCGGGATTGGGGCCCATTACCAAGAAATATGAAAATTCCAACTTCAGGGGCAATGTGGGTTTGAAAATAAAACCGATCCCCTTGGTATTCATCAATGCCGATTATAATTTTGGCGGTGTGCAGGGATTCAACGTCGGACTGGGTCTGAGCTTTCGATAAAGGGTTCCGGAACTTGTGGCAAATCTTCGGTCGGGGATCGCGCTTGCGAGCGAGGGATCGCAGCCATCCCCGACCATTATTTTTCGACCGCCAGGTCACGATCTGCTGGCAGGCCAGCACAATTTTTTGTTCGGGGGTTCTTAATATGAATAGCGACCGTGGGATGGGGCATGCATGAAGCGTCTCACCGTGCTTGGCAGCACCGGCTCTATCGGCAGGAATTGTCTGGAGGTAATCGCGGCCCAACCAGAGGCTTTTTCAGTTATTGGGCTTTCCTGCCATCAGCAGGTGGCGTTGTTGTATGAGCAATGTCTGCAGTTTCAGCCGAAATTCGTTTGCATCACGGGACAAAATGTTCCGCTGGAGTCTTTTGATCGGATCGAAGCACTGGGGATCACGGTGCTGACGGGCAAGGAGGGGCTGATCGATCTGGCTTCGCTGGATGGGGTAGATCTGGTGGTCAATTGCCTGGTCGGCGCCAGTGGATTGCTGCCGACCCTGGCCGCCATCAATCACAGCGTGTCGGTGGCGCTGGCGAACAAAGAGTCGCTGGTGATGGCCGGCGAGATCGTCACCGAATTGGCGCGCGCTAAGGGCGCTGACATTTTGCCGGTTGACAGCGAGCATAGTGCGATATTTCAATGCCTGCAGGGCGAAGATACTGGCAAAATCGAGCGGCTGATATTAACTGCGTCGGGCGGTCCGTTTCAGCAGTTCACGCCGGAACAGATGGAACGGGTGACTGTGGCGCAGGCGTTGGCCCATCCCAATTGGTCGATGGGGCCCAAAGTTAGCATCGATGCTGCGACGTTGATGAATAAAGGCCTGGAAATGATCGCGGCTCATTGGCTGTTTCGGGTACCTGTGTCGCGGATCGAAATCGTCATTCATCCCGAATCGATTGTGCACTCCATGGTGGAATTTATCGATGGTGCCATCAAGGCACAATTGGGCATGCAGGATATGAAGTTGGCCCTCCAGTATGCGCTCACGTTTCCAGAGCGGAACTATTTGCAAACCCAACGGATCGACTTTGGCCGGCTTCAGAAATTGAGCTTCGAGTTGCCAGATTTTCAGCAATTTCCGGCCTGTTCCCTGGCCTACGAAGCCATTAAACAGGGTGGCACTGCCCCGGCGGTTTTGAATGCTGCGAATGAGGAGGCGGTGCAGCTTTTTCTAAAGGAACAGATCCAATTTCACCAAATCCCGCATTTCGTGGAACAAGCGTTAGCGCATCATTCGCCGCAGCCACAGCCGCAGTTGAATGATATTCTGGCGGCAGATTTGTGGGCTCGAAATTATGTCCGGGATTTGGTTCAGCAAGAGACAGTATTAGTAGTTGCGTTTTAAATATGGAGATATAGATGGAATTAGCAATGCCATTTTTCGATTCAGCAATTCGGTTAATCATATTGCTGGGAATTTTGATTTTTATTCATGAATTGGGTCATTTCCTTCTGGCCAAATTGGTGGGAATCCGAGTCGAACGCTTTTCCCTTGGTTTTCCACCGCGTGCTTTTGGGAAAAAGATCGGCGATACGGATTATTGTATTTCTTATGTTCCGCTCGGTGGCTATGTCAAGCTGGCCGGTATGATCGATGAGAGCATGGATAAAGATGCCATCAAAGGCGAGCCCTGGGAATTTATGTCCAAACCGATTTACCAGCGGTTTCTGGTGATTCTGGCCGGGCCAGTGATGAATATCCTGCTGGCGATTGTGTTGTTTGGGGCGCTCGCCTATTGGGTCGGCATCAAAGAACCCATGGGCGTTACCGTTGGCAAAATCTCGTCGCCGCAGGTTTCCAGCGTGACGCAATTGCAAACCGGCGACATGATTATCTCCATCAATGGCCAGCAGTTACGAACCTGGGATGACGTCGAATCGCTGCGTCAGGGCCAATCCATGCTGGAAGTGGTGGTGGAGCGCGCGGGACAAACCTATACTACTCGCTTTGCACCAATGTACCTTGATAGTCTGGAACGCTCACTGCCGCCGATTGTGGGTGGGCTGGAGCCCAACTATCCGGCCAGCAAAGCCGGCCTTCAAATCGGTGATCGCATCGTGACCATCAACGGCCAGCCGATCAGGACCTGGACCGAGTTGACCGAGTTCATCCATCCCCGGGCCGGGCAAAAGATCGTGGTGGAGTGGCAGCGAAACGGCGAGCGCTTTTCTGCCGAAATGGAGCCCATCGCCAGTTCCGACCCCCAGCAGAAACAAGCCATTGGCAAAATTGGCATCAGCTTTCCGATCCAGGAAAAGGAAATCTCTCTGATCCAGGCGGTGGCGTATGGTTTCGAGTATTCCTGGTATGTGACCAAAGTCATCGGTCACTCTATCAAATTGATTTTCACCGGGAAAATTGCCATTAAGGAAGCCTTTGCCGGGCCGGTCATGATTGCCAAAATGGCTTCAGAAAGCGCTCGTGAAGGCGAATCTAATTTTATTGCCCTCATTGCGCTGATCAGCTTGAATCTGGGATTGATCAATTTGCTCCCGATTCCGGTGCTGGATGGCGGTCACCTGGTCTTTCTGACTATTGAAGCCATAATTCGTAAACCTATCTCCCCGCGAATCAAGCTCGTGGTACAGCAAATTGGCATGGTGTTGATCATCGCACTCATGTTATTCGTCATTGCGAATGATATTCGGCGCATATTATAGTCGACAGAGTTTTCGAAAAACCAGTATGGCAGCATACTGGTTTTTTCGTTTTGTTTCCGAACGATGGCAGACTGGCGCAATCACCTGGTTGGTTGCCGATCAGCGCTGCTCGTGCCATGGCAGGCGGCTCTCTGGCTGGCCAGAGCAGTCAGATTGCAAAAACCTGAGAACGTTCTGGAGAGAGAAATAGCTTGACAAAAAAGTTTATTTTTCTTATTTTTCATATCGGCAAAAGGAGAAAGGGAATTTAGCTATGGAACTGGCTGTTGTGCGCATTGAAACTTATATGCCGAATCCGGGTGCTGCAGGAATTTAGCCATCGAACTGGCTTTTGTGCTTCGCGGTGAGTGGCTGAGGTTTGAATTTTTTATCGGCCTGCCTGAAGTCGTCGGGTGCTGCGGCTACTGAGCGCAATTGTTTCTAATATAAATTTTGATATATAAATATTGAATCGGTTTGGACATAATTGAGAAGGGGAAAGGTATGATCAGATTAGCAGAACGGATTTCACGATTAGGAACCGAAACCGCTTTTGAGGTATTGGCGAAAGCAAAGGCGTTGGAAGCGAAGGGCAAAGAGGTAATCCATCTGGAAATAGGCGAACCCGATTTTGATACACCCAAAAATATCATCGACGCAGCGGTAAACGCCCTGCACAATGGCAAGACCCATTACAATCCCGCTCCCGGTATTCCAGAATTGCGGGAGGCGCTGGCCGAAGACATGAGCCGGCGTCGGGGAATTCACATCCAGCCGCAGCAGGTGGTCGTCACGCCGGGTGCCAAGCCGATCATGTTTTTTACGATTTTAGCCCTGGCCGATGAAGGCGATGAGGTGATGTACCCCAATCCAGGGTTTCCGATCTACGAATCGGTGATCAATTTTGTCGGCGCCAAAGCGGTGCCCTATCCACTGCGGGAAGAACGCGAATTTAGTTTTGATGTGAATGAATTCCTGTCGTTGGTCACGAAGAAGACCAAATTGATCATTTTGAACACCCCACAAAATCCAACGGGTGGGGTGCTTACGCTTGAAGATTTGAAGGCCGTGGCCGAGGTGGCGCAGAAAAATGATATCTATATTTTATCGGACGAAGTGTACATGAACATCATTTATGAAGGTGAGCATCATAGTATTGCTTCGCTGCCCGGCATGCAGGAGCGAACGATCATCCTGGACGGTTTTTCCAAGACATTCGCCATGACCGGCTGGCGGTTAGGATATGGTGCTATGCCCGTGGAGTTGGCCGAAAAGGTGGTACTGCTGGAAATCAATAGCAATTCCTGCACTGCTACTTTCACCCAATATGCGGGCGTGGAAGCCATCCGGGGACCCCAGGATGAGGTTCAGCGGATGGTCGCCGAATTCAAACAGCGTCGTAATGTCATTGTCGATGGATTGAATGCGATCGAGGGCATCTCCTGTCTGCGTCCCCATGGTGCTTTCTATGTTTTTCCAAATATCAAACAGCTTGGTGTCGACGGCAAGGCATTTGCCGATTTGTTGCTGGAAAAGTTTGGCGTGGCCGTGTTGTCGGGCACCGCTTTCGGCAAGTATGGCAACGGCTACCTTCGTCTTTCCTATGCCAATTCGGTGAGCAACATTCGAAAAGCGCTGGAACGGATCGAGTCGGCAGTGGCCAGCCTGCGAAAAAAGTGATCGGTTTTAGGTTCCACAATGGATCGCCTCGTGCGCGGTGTGGCTCCGGGTGCTGCAAGAAAAAGCCATTGGCAGCAGGCGAGGACTCGTGCGCCAGGGAGCGATGGCATTGCGATCAAAAGGCATCCATTGTACGCAAGCGGTTGAAAACCAGTTAATCAGAAGGGGAATAATTTGGATACTAAAAAAACAGCTTTCTATAACATTCACCAGCAACTCGGCGCCAAAATTGTGGAGTTCGCTGGTTTCTATATGCCAATTCAATATAAAGGGATTAACGACGAACATGTCCGGGTGCGTACTTCCGTTGGCATATTCGACGTATCGCACATGGGAGAGTTTGAGTTCATCGGTCCCAAGGCTGAGGCATTCTTGCAATATATGACCATCAACGACGTGAAAAAATTGAGCGAATATCAGGCGCATTATTCGGCCATGTGCTACGAGGACGGCGGTATTGTCGATGATCTTCTGATCTATCGCTTGCCGACCAGGTTTTTGATGGTCGTAAATGCTGCCAATATCGAAAAAGATTTCAACTGGCTGCAACAGCATCTCATCAATGGCGTCATCATGAAAAATCGGAGTGACGAATATTCGCTGCTGGCCATTCAGGGTCCCAAAGCCGCCGCAACGCTGCAAAAACTGACCAAATTGGATTTGTCGCAGATCAAAACTTACTGGCTCACCGAGGGTGTGCTGGCAGATGTGAACATGATGATTGCTCGAACCGGCTACACCGGCGAGGATGGATTTGAAATTATGTTTGCCCCCAAATTTTCCGCCCAGGTGTGGGAGGCGGTGATGTTGGCCGGTCGAGAGTTTGATATCGAACCGATTGGCCTTGGGGCCAGGGATACGCTGCGGCTGGAGGTCAAATACTGCTTATATGGCAATGATATCGACCAGACGACCAATCCGCTGGAAGCCGGCCTGGGTTGGATTACCAAGCTGGATAAAGGCGATTTTCTGGGACGGGAAGCCCTGCTGCGCATCAAAGAGAAAGGTCTCCAGCGAAAGCTGGTTGGCTTTGAAATGGATGGCCGAGCGATACCGCGACATGGCTATAAAATTTATAACGAACAAGAAGCGGTGGGAACCGTAACCAGCGGCATGTACTCGCCGATACTGCAGAAGCCAATCGGTTTAGGCTATGTGCCCGTGTCGCTGGCGGAAATCGGTACCAAATTGAATATCGATATTCGCGGCCGATTATTACCGGCGCAAGTAGTGAAGACGCCATTCTATAAACGGCCTTGATCGGGCCGGTCTGCAAATGGAACTGTCCGCAGGCAGGTCGCGGCCACTCGCACCAGCCAGGCCGGATCGTGCCTGCCGGGCGCAGCAGCCAATGGGGTGACTGAATAGGATGGTGATAATTTTGGGGAGAAATGCCCATCATTTATCTGAAAGCTCCCGCCCGTGGCGGTCGGAACGAAATCCCCCCAAACTACCAGTAGCATAGGTTGCAAGTAACAACCGATGGGCTGGCTTTAAGACAATGATATTGTGGAAACAGAACCGCAGTGAATATTGATATCTATCTATCTCAGGCGGCGGTTGATTCCGCCGCCTTGACGGATCGGCTGGCAGTGGCGATCGACGTGTTGCGAGCCAGCACCAGCATCATCACCGCGCTCGCTAATGGAGCAACCAGTGTGATTCCGGTGGCCGAAGTGGGGACTGCAAGAAACATGGCCGCACAATATGCCGCCGGCGAGGTGCTGCTTGGTGGCGAACGGAACTCGCTTCCGTTGCCCGGTTTCGACCTATCCAATTCTCCGCATGACTATACCGCAGCCGCAGTGCGGGGAAAGCGGATTATTTTCACCAGCAGCAATGGCGCCCAACTGTTTGGAATGACTCGATTGGCCAGACAAACCATCGTCGCTGGATTTGTGAATATGAGCGCGATTTCCGATTATATTCGTCGCCAGACCCTGGATGTGACCTTCTTGTGCGCCGGTGATCAGCGCCGTATCGGATTGGAGGATGTTATTTGCGGCGGCATGATCATCGACCGGGTGGCGCAGTTGGCCACGGCTAACTGCAATTTAACCGAAGCCGCAGTTGCTGCGCGGATTCTTTATCAGCATTATGCCGGGAAAATCCTGGAGATGCTCTACGAACGCCCCCATGGTCAGCACCTGATCGAAATAGGTCAGGAAAACGATCTATTGCTGTGTGGCGCAATCGATGCCCACGGGATCATCCCTATTCTAAGCGGTGAGGAATTGATAGCTCTGCCGTGGTTCCCAGGTCAACATACTTGATCAACTCAGGTTGCAAATATGGATGTCAAGAAAAAGCGCAAAATAATTGGTTTCCTGATGACATCATTGGGCTTGTTCATGCTGCTCAGTCTGATCTATTACAGCCCGACCGATACCACCAGCATGACAGCCAGCGAAGTCACCCATCGAATGGGATACGTCGGTTTTTGGGTCTCCAATCTATTATTGAAAGAAATCTTTGGCTATGCCAGCGCCTTGATTCCCCTGCTGATGATGCTTTGGGGGATCAATTCACTGCTCAAAACCAAAATCAAACCGATTAAAAAGATAGCCCTCTACTCTTCGCTCTTTGGAGTCTATTTTTCGGTGGGAATGGCGCTGATCGAGATGGTGAAGAACGCAGCCCGGTTTCGTGAGTACAATGGCATTGTGATCGAATTCAATAATGCCCTCTGGGGTCGTATGGGCGCCAGCATTTGTAAGGTATTCTATAGTCTTTTTGGCACGATAGGCTCTTTGATCATTTATCCCACCGTGGTCATTGTGACTGCGGTGTATTTGTTCGATTATAAATTTGAAAAGATCAAATCCAAGCTGCTGCCGCGTTTAACCAAGTATATCGCCATTCTCACCAAAAAGTACGACCCTCGCGAATGGAAACCGAAAAAACAGCCGCCTGATATTCGTTCGATTTTGCAGCGACAAAAGCCGGAAGAAGCAACGCCGATCGTCGACGAATTGGGCTTGCCACTGGAAGAGCCGCTGCCAGCGACCCCAGCAGCAGAAGGGTTTCGCCCTGAAGCAGCAGAAGAATTAGCAGCAGAAGAAGAAGTCGAGCCTCCCGCAGTCAAATCAGAGCCGGAAAAGCCGGTGCCAGTTGGGCCGCCGCGAAAATATCAATTTCCATCGCCCCAGTTCCTCGATGATCCAGTTATCGTCGACGACGAAGTCACCTGGGACGAACTGAAAACGCGAGCCAAGACACTGGAAGAAAAGCTGCTGGAATTTGGCATTCAGGGACGCGTGGTGGAGATCAATCCAGGCCCGGTAATCACTCGATTTGAGATTGAGCCGGCTCCCGGTGTAAAAATCAATCGGTTCACCAGCTTAGCCGATGATCTGGCGCTGGTCATGCGCGCCAAGAGCATTCGCGTGGTTGCACCCATTCCGGGCAAAGCCGCCATTGGCGTTGAAATTCCCAATCGAAAGCCATCGGTGGTTTATTTGAAACCAGTGATCGATTCACCGCAATTCAAGTCGGCTAAATCTCCATTGACCCTGGCCCTGGGCAAAACCATTGCCGGCGAAATTTTTGTCGATGACCTGGCCAATATGCCGCATTTGCTGATCGCAGGGGCCACCGGCTCCGGCAAAAGTGTGTGTCTCAATACGATTGTCGCCAGCATTCTGTTCAAAGCGCATCCCTCACAGGTACAATTTGTCATGATCGATCCGAAGCGATTGGAACTGAGTATTTATTCGGCGTTGAAAAACTATCATCTGGCTTACCGGGACGATCTGCCGGAGGAGGTGGTTACCACGCCCGCGAATGCGGTCATGATCTTGCGCAGTCTGGAGATGGAGATGGAACGGCGCTATGAACTGCTGGCCAAGGCGGGGGTTCGCAACATCGAGGATTATAATCAGTGGACGCGCAACAATCGCCCCGGTCTGGCGGGAGCGGCGCCCAGCCAGACGCCATTGGAATATGTGGTTCTGATCATCGATGAACTGGCCGATTTGATGCTCACTGCGGCTCGAGAGGTGGAAGAACCCATTGCTCGGCTGACGCAGATGTCCCGCGCCGTGGGCATTCATCTGATTGTGGCCACGCAGCGGCCTTCGGTGGATGTAATTACCGGTGTGATCAAAGCCAATTTCCCGGCCCGTATTGCGTTTCAGGTGGCATCGAAGACCGATTCGCGAACCATCCTGGATATGAACGGAGCTGAAAAGTTGCTGGGTCGCGGGGACATGTTGTTTCTACCTCCTGGCAGCCCGGAACCAATTCGCATCCATGGCGCCTACATCTCGCACGAGGAGATCAAGCGCATTGTCGAACACATTCGCCAGCAGCCAGCGCCGGAACCGAAATTCAAGCTGCCCACCGAAGCCGATGAATCGGTCTCCAACTTTGGCAAACGGTTTCGCGAGGAACGCGATGAACTGTTCGATGAAGCATTGAAATTGGTGGTGCGGCATCAACAGGGCTCGGTGTCGTTGTTGCAAAGGCGATTGAAGATTGGCTATGCCCGGGCTGCGCGTTTGATCGATCAACTGGAAGATGCGGGCTATGTGGGACCGTTCGATGGCAGTAAGGCTCGGGAAGTATTGGTTGACGAAGAGGAATTAATCCGGTTGGGATTGAGTTGAAAAGTTCAATCGAACCAAACCGGGACGGCCCGTTAACCGCTGGAGCGATCCAGGCCAATTGCAATATTTTTCGCCAGCCGGCTTGTGGCAGCCACCAAAGTATTCTAAATGCCATCAAGGCTCGAAGGCATGAAGCAATGGGATCGTGGCTCAGATGATCGGCTGAAAAAAACCTTCATTTTTGTCAAGCTCTTTTGCCGCAGCTTATTTTTAACATAACAATTGGCACATGAAATTTCGTGTCGTTGTGCCTTGGTGGTGAATATAAATCTTCGATTGACAACGCTGGCCAGCCGGCCGCTAAGCGGAATGCGCGGCTGGCAGAGTTTGGTCATCTACTTTTAATTATGAGGTTAATATGAAAAAGCTGAAAGTGATTACAATAATTCTTGCCATTTTGTTATCCGTTCAGCAGTGGCATTGGGCACTGGCTGCGGATGACAGAGCGGAAGATGTCATCAAGAAGGCGAAGAACAAATACGACAAGATTAAAACCTTGAAAGCCGATTTTGTGCAGACCTTTCATTGGAAATTGGCCGACAACACTCATCAACAAAAGGGGACAATCTGGCTCAAAGGCAAAGATCAATTCAAACTGCAAACCGCGGATCAGACAGTCGTTTGCAATGGCCGGACGCTATGGACCTATTCTGATTTCAACAAGCAGGTGATCATCGATCATGTCAATAACTCCAAAGAGATCACCCTGCCGCGGGATATTTTTTTGGTCTATTCGGAGCAGTATCGTCCCTATTATGTGGGGATTGAAAAAATCGATGGGGAAGAATGCTCTGTGTTGGAGCTGGTTGGCAAAAGCGAAGATTTATTTGTCAAGCAGATGAAAATTTGGGTTCATCCCAAACTGCTGCTGCCGATAAAAATCGAGCAACTGGATTTGAACAATAATGAAAATAGCTATGTTTTATCCAACATTGAGATGGATGTGCCAATGGCGGCCAATCTTTTCGAGTATCAACCTCCAGCGGGCGTCGAAGTGATCGATATGCGCTAATCTATTTTTTTCGAAAAAACAGTTGATTTTGTGATGCACTCCTGTTTTGAAGCCCAGGATCGAGTTGTTATTAAGATTTGTTAAGATGTATAAATTCCCTTGACTAATGTAAAAATATTTTTTATTATTAGTCGTTTCTAAAGTTGGGGGATTTGCTTCAAATCATCAAGGAGTGCATCAATGAATCAGCAACTCGAGCGGCAAGTCACTATCTACGATTATTTTAGCATCCTCTATCGGGGACGTTGGATTATCCTCATTTCCTTTCTCACTGTGGTCGGTTTTGTTGTTTATTATACCCTCACAGCAACCCCCATTTATCGCGCCACTGTCAAAGTCATGATTACAGAAAACAGCGGTGTCCAGCAGACGCTATTCAATGTGGTCGACTTCATGGAAAAAGAGAAAAAGATCAACAATCAAGTTGAAATCTTAAATAGTCGCACCCTGGCCGAAAATGTCATCGAAAAGCTGTTGGCCTCGAATAATGCCGACAAGCTCTGGATTCTGGGTTATATCCCCGAGGACAGGCGGAATTATTTTAGCTTGAAGCGAAAGTTTTCCCAATTTTGGGCCAGCATTCTGAAATCTCAGTCCGAGGCCGAGCGCCTCGAGCAGGGCCGATTAAATGGCGACCTGGAATCCAGTGCGAAAATGAACAGCTTTATTACTCAATTGCAAAATAACATTAGCGTCGATCCGGTCCGAAATACCGATATGATCAAAATCAGCATCACGGCACCATCGCCATTTGAAGCGGCTTACATTGCCAATACCGTGGCTGAGGTTTATAAAGAGCAGAATCAGATCGCCAGTCAGGAGGAGGTCCGAAAGGTCAAGGATTTTTTGGGGGAACAGCTCAATATTTTCCAGGCGCAGTTGCAAAAATCGGAGCAAGCGCTGAAGGAATATAAGGAAAATCAAAAGGTCGTTGCGCTGCCTCAGGAGATCGAAGAACTGGTGAGCAAATTGGCAGAAGTCGAATCGATCTACCGGGAAGCAGAATTGGAATTGAATTCGAACCGGGAGCGATTGCAATATATTGACGATCAGTTGGGGCAGAGCAAAAAAAATCTCAACATGCAAAACATCCTGACGGCGCCATTTCTGAAAGAATTGAATCAAAAGATGGTGGAGCTGGAGACAGCGAAAACGAAATACATTGCTACCCTGATCAACCAGGGCGTTTACGATCCCAATGATCCCACGATTCGGAACTACGATGAGCAGGCCAAGTTGCTGGAAGAAAAGCTAAAAGCGGGCATTACCCAATTGGCGACTGCTGAGACCGGTGATCCCATTACGCTGTCCGAGGAGCTTTTTCAGCGAAAGATCGAAGTCGAAGCCTCGATTCAATCGCTGCTGCCCAAGGTGACCGCCCTGAAAAAAATGGTGGATGAATACAATCGTGAGCTCGAGAAAATTCCAGAGCGCAGTTTGCAGTTGGCACAATTGGAGCGCTCGGCTCGCCTCGATGAGAAGATCACTCTCATGATGAAAGAGAAATATGAGGAATCTCGAATTACGGAAGTGGGTCAACTGGGGAATGTGCGCATCATCGATCCCGCCAAGCCGGATTATATCCCCATTCGGCCGAAGAAGAAAATGAATATTGTGTTGGGCATCATTATGGGCCTGGGGTTGGGTATTGGCATCACGTTTGTTCTGGAATATTTTGATAATTCCGTCCGTTCCGCCGAAGATATTGAACGCTTGGGCTTGCCAATACTGGGCTCGATTCCCCTCATTAAGCTCGAAGAGGCCACAAAAAAAATGAGCAAGAACGGCTCGCATTCGTCGGACAATGGGGCACTGAATGCCCAGGAAGCGCGAACCATCGCCGGCCGGTTGATCACGCATTTTGCCCCCAAATCACCGATATCTGAGGCGTATCGTAGTCTCCGCACCAGCATCCAATATGCGCGCGCCGATTCGCCGCTGCAAACCATTGCCGTTACCAGTCCGGGACCGCAGGAAGGCAAATCGACCACGGTAGCGAATTTGGCCATTGCTTTCGCCCAGATGGGCACCAGGGTACTGTTGGTCGATACCGATTTGCGGCGTCCGGTGCTGCATTCGATTTTCAGCGTAAGTCGCGCCAAGGGTATTTCCAACTATTTGGTGGGAAAAATCAGTCTGGACGAGGCAATTTTGGACACCAACATTGACAATCTGTCGCTGATGCCCTGCGGCACATTGCCTCCCAATCCTTCGGAGCTATTGGGCTCAAAAGCAATGAAACAATGTATTGCCGAGCTGAAAAACCGTTTTGATATAGTCCTGTTTGATAGTCCACCCATTATGGCAGTGACGGATGCCGCGGTGCTCAGCTCGGAGGTGGACGGCGTCATCCTCGTCGTCAAAGCCGGCCAGACCGATCGGAATGCTGTGCTGCGGAGCTATGAGATTTTGAAAAATCTACCCAACCGTATTCTGGGCGCATTGCTCAATGTCGTTAATGTGGAAGGCGTTTACGGCTCATATTATTACTACTATTATCATTATTACTACTATGGCAAAGACGGCATGAAAAGAACCCGCCGCTTGAAACGAGCGTGATGTCGGACGAGATCACTGACACCCAATCGGATCATATGCTGGCACCAGCAGGATGGGCCGAGGATAAATCGGGACTGCTTCAATGAGTGATCCTGTGAAATTGGTATTTCCGGTCTCCCTGGGCCAGTCACGTAAAAGGCAACCGATCACAGGCGCCTCATCCCGCCAAGCCGCCAGGATGCCAACGCCCAGCTCGATGGCGCTGGATGTTTTTCATTCAATTGCCAGCTACATATTTTTATGGTAGCTGGTTATAAAATCGCTGGAGTCAAATGTTCACCCATCGCTGGGAATTTTTGGGCGGCTTTGCGCCGTCGCCGGAGAATTTCATTCGGTGATCGCTCGCGATAAAAGTTATTCAACTAAATTAAAATATTGCAACAATGATTGACTTTTTCAATAGAAAGTTTTATTTTTGATGTTCAAATTTGGTTTTTGCAGATAGACGGTGATCGCCCAAAACCGATTGAAGCAATGAGAACCGTGATACCAGCAACCTACTGATATTATAACAGTAAAAGGAAGATTCAGATGAAAGAAATCAGTGAAAGTTTTCCGCGAAACACATTGCGGCAGGCAGATCTAGCCTTACAGGGATGGCGAGAATTATCAGGTAAACTGTTTGTCCCCAATTTATCAATCGAAGAGTTCCAGCAGAAAATTGCCGCAGCCATGGATAAAGTGGAACTGGCTGAAAAATTAAAAGCGGAACGGACCCGCGCAGTAAAGGTTCGCAATGACTACCTCAAGGACATCTGGGACTTAACCAAAAGAATCCGCAACGCGGCAAAAGCTACCTTTGGCGATAACTCGGCCGAGGTGGAGAAATTTGGCGGCAAAACGACCCGTCAGCGTGGTCGTCATAAAGTGCAAGAAGAGTAATTGTTCGATTAAATTGCTCTTTAGTGCAACGCTACATCTGCGAGTTGGAAGCCTGCCGATACGTACCCTTCCAACCTTCCGACTGTTGTTAGCAAAGAAAGCCCTCATTTTTTTTTCAAACGCTGAAGCTCAAATTTGATCAAAATTTGAGCTATTTATTTTGGGGAGTGATGGGCAAACCAAATTATTAATAAATTAAAACAAAAGTAGAAAATAGCTTGATAATATTTTTATTAATATTAATCTGAGTGTTCACTGTCAAGATAATATTATCATTTTATGAGTTATATCACATATTATTTCGGTCAATCGAGTATTTTATAAATAAAGAAAATGAAACGATGATATTAAGAAATTATTGAGAGGTAATTTCATATAAAATCAAAGCATATATTTTTTTGAAAAAATATTCACAATCCTTGACTCTGAAAGATAGAATGCTATATTAGGATATTTCTAATTGCAGGGATGAGTTGGTTGGCTGGTTCAATAACACCCAACCATCCTGTCGCGCTAAATAATTGTTGCTAATGTCGCAATCGGGACGAACCTGTATTGAAGTCACCTAACTGAGCTCGCCTTCCTGGGTATAATTGATCTGGTTTTAGAATCGACTGAACAGTTGTTTTCAAATATTATTGATGGTTTTTTGATCAAACTATTGCTCAATCATTTCGCTGGTTGGTTCGGTATTATGTGACTAACACGGCGGAGCTATCTTCAGGAGATTTTAATCTGATGACTACTATGAATGATGACCTTTCGCGATCGATTTATGGTGAACTAAATAGACTGCCGCATTGGTACGCGGTCTCGACCCGGGCGCGGCATGAAAAAAAAGTGTTTCAGCTCCTGCTGCAAAAAGGGGTGGTCAGTTTTTTGCCGCTGCAAACGTTCCATCGACGCTGGAGCGATCGCTATAAAACCGTCCAGGAACCGCTGTTTTCATGCTATGTCTTTGTAAAAATCGCGCTACAGGATCGGTTGCCAGTTTTGCAAACCGATGGGGTGGTTCGATTGGTTTCATTTAATAATGTGCCGGCTACTATTCCCGAATCTCAGATCGCTGCCATTCGCACCATTGTAGAATCCAAACAATCCATAGAAAAAACCGACTATCTGATCCCTGGTCAGCGGATCCAGGTCATTCAGGGGCCGCTAAAGGGGATCAGGGGCATTCTGGCTCAAATAAAAAATCAATACCGTCTCGTGGTACGGCTCGATAGCATCATGCAAGCGATCGCTGTGGATATCGATTGTCGGGATATCAAGATTCTGGACGAAAAAGCACCGGCGCCATCCGTCAAATTGTATCGGGTATAGCAGTTCCCCGGGATTTGGCCGTAGCCCAAATCTGGAACAAACGCCATTAGTTCTTGTTAGAGACAATAGCTAACAACATTCAATAACAGGCAAACATCATGTTCGACGCATTTAACAATAAGAAAGTACTGATCACTGGTGGAGCGGGATTTATCGGCAGCACCCTGGCGCATCACCTGGTGCATTTTGGCGCCAAAGTCACCATTGTGGACTCGATGATTCCCGATTATGGCGGCAATCTCTTTAATCTGGATGGCATTCAGGATCGAGTCCGCATCAATTTCTCCGATGTCCGGGACCGCTATAGCATGGAGTACCTCATTGGCGGCCAGGATTATCTGTTCAACCTGGCCGGCCAGGTCAGTCATATCGATAGCATGACCGATCCCTTTGCTGATCTCGAAATCAATGCCAAAAGTCAACTGTCCATCCTGGAAGCCTGTCGCTATCACAATCCCCGCATCCGAATCGTATTCGCCAGCACCCGTCAGATTTATGGTCGCCCCCAATATTTACCGGTGGACGAAAATCACCCGTTGGACCCTCCGGATATCAATGGCATCAACAAGCTGGCGGGAGAGCGCTATCATACGCTATATGCCAAAATCTATGGCTTGCACTGCTCGGTATTGCGCTTGACCAATGTTTATGGGCCGCGACAACTGCTGCGCCACAATCGTCAGGGATTTATCGGCTGGTTTGTTCGGCAAATTGTGCGGGGCGAGAAGATTCAAATTTTTGGTACTGGCGAACAGAAACGGGACCTGGTGTTTGTCGACGATGTGGTCAATGCCATGTTGTTGGCCGCCTTGAACGACAATGCCAGTGGCCGGATTTACAATTTGGGCGGCGCAGAACCCATTTCATTAAAAGCCCTGGTTATGATGATGATTCAGATCAATGGCCACGGAAATTTTGAACTGGTCCCCTTTCCGGAGGATCGGAAGAAAATCGACATTGGCGATTTCTATACCGATTTCACCAAAATAAAAAGTGAACTGGGCTGGGAACCGAAAATTTTATTAGCTGAGGGCTTGAAACGAACCTTCGATTACTATCATCAATTTGGCAACTTTTATTGGGATTAATGACCATGGCACCCAAAAATCGGGCAGAGGTGGAGCGATGAAGGTGGTGATACTGGCCGGAGGCATGGGCACCCGCATCAGCGAAGAATCGCATCTAAAACCCAAACCAATGGTGGAGATTGGGGGCAAGCCCATTCTCTGGCACATTATGAAAATCTATTCCCATTATGGGTTCAACGATTTTATTATTTGTTTGGGCTATAAAGGCTACCTCATCAAAGAGTACTTCGCCAACTATTATCTCCACATGTCTGACGTTACCCTGGATTTGACCAATAACCAGATGCAGGTTCACCAAAATCATTCTGAACCCTGGAAAGTAACCCTGGTGGATACCGGCGAATTCACCCAGACGGGCGGCCGACTCAAACGCATCAAGAACTATATTGGAAACGAGGATTTCTGCTTTACCTATGGCGATGGGGTGGGCGATATCGACATCCCGAGGGTGGTGGAACATCATCAGGCCCAGGGAACCCTGGCCACTTTGACCGCCGTCAAAATGCCGGGACGATTCGGCAAAATCAATATGAATGGCTGCCGCATCGTCTGCTTTCAGGAGAAGCCCGAGGGCGATACCGGCTGGATCAACGGCGGTTTTTTTGTGCTGTCGCCACAAATTTTCGACTACATCGAGGGGGATCATACGGTCTGGGAGCAAGCGCCGCTGGAACGGCTGGCCCAGGAAGGCCATCTGTCGGCTTACATCCATCACGGCTTCTGGTATATGATGGATACGCTGCGTGACAAAAATCGCCTCAATGAACTCTGGGATTCGGGCCGGGCACCCTGGAAGGTATGGAAATGAATCGTTCGTTTTGGAGTTCCAAAAAAGTTCTGATCACCGGTCACACGGGCTTCAAAGGGAGCTGGCTATCGCTCTGGCTTCAAAAAGCTGGCGCTGAACTCACCGGATTTGCCCTGCCACCGCCAACAACGCCCAGTCTATTTGAATTGGCACAGGTCGCGGAAGGAATGGTTTCGAATTCCGGCGACATCCGGGAATTGGACTCCCTGATCACCTGCCTCGCCAGCGCCAAACCAGAAATAGTCATCCATCTGGCGGCCCAGGCCCTGGTTCAGTCTTCCTACCAGCATCCAGTTGCGACCTATGCCACCAATATCATGGGTACTGTGAACTTGCTGGAAGCTGTTCGCCAGGTGAACAGCGTCCGGGTGGTGATTATTGTTACTTCCGATAAATGTTATGAAAATAAAAGCTGGCAGTGGGGCTATCGTGAGAACGACCGGTTGGGCGGTTTCGATCCTTATGCCAGCAGCAAGGCGTGCGCCGAATTGGTGACCGCGGCGTATCGCCAGTCATTTTTTCCGGCGGCTAAATATTCAGAGCATGGAGTGGCTATGGCTACGGTTCGGGCGGGCAATGTGATCGGAGGCGGCGATTGGGCAGCGAACCGCCTGGTGCCCGATATTGTCCGCGCCATTTTGAACGGGCAACAACTCCGCATTCGACATCCCCAGGCCATTCGGCCCTGGCAATTTGTGCTCGAACCGTTGCGGGGATATTTGCTGCTGGCAGAGCGACTGTGGGCAGACGGTACTCGTTTCGATGGCGCATGGAATTTTGGCCCCCTGCCGAACGATGCCCGATCGGTTGCCTGGGTGGTGGAACAGATGCTGCGATTGTGGGATAATCCGCCCCCATGGACACCGGACAACGGCAATCATCCCCATGAGGATAATTATCTGCGGCTGGATGCCAGTCGGGCCAATACATTGCTACAGTGGTGGCCTCGGTTGACTCTCGCTGAGGCGCTGGAGTGGACCGTGGAGTGGTATCAGGCGTTTCAAAAGGGAAACGATCTGCGCCAGTTGACCGAAAACCAGATCGAAAGGTACGAACAGCGGCGATGATATTCAAAGAGACCAGATTACCTGGCGTTGTTATTCTCGAACTTCAACCGATCGCCGATGAGCGAGGCTTTTTTGCCCGGGCCTGGTGCCACAACGAGGCCATTGCCCACGGTCTCGAGGTCAGGTTTGTTCAGAGCAATATCTCCTATAATAAGCAAACAGGCACTCTCCGCGGGTTGCATCGGCAAATTCGCCCCTTTGAAGAAACCAAACTCGTGCGCTGCATCCGGGGGGCGATCTATGATGTCGTGCTGGATCTGCGGCCGGAATCGCCTTCTTATAAGAAATGGTTGGCCGTGGAATTGACCGCAGAAAATCATCAGGCCATTTATATTCCGCCGGGGCTGGCCCATGGCTATCAGACATTGACCGATGACGCCGAGGTCTTCTATCAGGTATCACAATTCTATGCTCCGACCCATGAGCGCGGCGTTCGCTGGAACGATCCCACCTTTGGAATTGAATGGCCGCTCACGCCCACCGTGATCTCGCAAAAGGATCAACAGTATCCACTGTTCATCGAAGGCTCGGATCATGAGTAACCATTGTGCTCCGGGGCTCAGCAATCCCTTCGCTTGCCACTTGAAATTAAACGGGGGTAGCTGGGTTTGCTCGAAAAACCGGTTCTGTTCAGAAGTTAAGTTTCGGTATTGGTTATGAAGATTTTGGTCACCGGAGCCACCGGTTTTATCGGCAATTATGTCATCCGCGAGCTATTGGCACAGAACCATGAAGTCATTGCCTCATCGCGTTCCGAGAGCAAAGCCCAATCGTGCGATTGGTATCATCGAGTCCGATACATCGGTTTCGATTTGAACGAACGAGGAAACCATCTTTTTGAATTATTTGGGCAGCCAGAGCAGATGATTCATCTGGCCTGGGAAGGCTTGCCGAACTATCAGGCGCAATACCACCTGGAGAAGAACCTTTGGAATCACTATTGGTTTTTGAAAAGCTTGATTGAAGGCGGGCTTAGGCGAATAACCGTTACCGGCACGTGTTTCGAGTATGGGAAACAATTCGGTCCGTTATCAGAGGCTGCCGAAACCAGGCCGAACACTGCCTATGGCCTGGCCAAAGATACACTACGACGAACGCTCCAGCAACTGCAACAGGATCATGAGTTCGAGCTCAAGTGGCTACGGCTGTTTTATGTGTACGGGCCGGGACAGCATCCGCAATCGCTGATGGCCCAACTCGATTCCGCGCTAAAAAAAGGGCTGCCGTCATTCCCAATGTCGGCGGGGGAACAATTGCGAGATTATTTGCAGGTGGAAGAGCTGGCCAAACGGTTGGTAGCCATTGCATTGCAGCAACGAATTTCGGGCATTATTAATTGTTGCAGTGGTCAGCCAATTTCAGTCCGCAGGCTGGTGGAAAATTATGTCCGAGAACAGGGAGCTCGGATCGAACTGGAGCTGGGATCTTTTCCGTATCCAGAGCACGAATCATTGGCATTTTGGGGCGATGTGGGCAAGATGCAGGCAGCACTGGCGGCAGCGGAGCGAAGCCGACTGGCTCGGCTTAGGTGGCGCGGTCCAGGGAGCGATTCAGGGATCGAATAAGATATTTTTATCTTTCCATGAAGTTGCAGCCGCGGCTCGTGATGGCGAGGTGGTTTTCTGAAAAGGAGCCAGGCATAGATGGCGTTGGCTTTTGCTCTTGCCAATTACAAATTTAAAGAAAGATTAGTACCTACATTTCAAGACTGAATTCAATCCCAATAGTTAAGCGTTGTTGCCCGTGAGCGATGCGGAATCATGCGGACGTGTCATCGCAAACAATAAATTTCGAGTCCGTTTGCGTGTTTCGTAGGGCAACTTCGGCAGGAAACGTTTCATTTTACAATTTCAGATATCAATCGTGTCCGCAAAACAGACATTCTCGAATTCACTGAACTGTCCGCTCTGTCAGCATGCCAGCCTGGCTTCCGGTTTTGAACTGCGGGACATCCCTGTATTTCAGAATAAGGTGTACGAAACCGAAGCGGCCGCGCGTCAGGCAATCACCGGTGAAATTAGCCTGAGATACTGTCCTCAGTGCGCATTTATTTTCAACGCGAGTTTTCAACCATCGCTCATGGAATACGATCAGAAGTACCAGAACGAACAGTCGTATTCCGGTTATTTTCAAAATTATTTGAATGACATCATTCAGTTGCTGCTGGCACGGGGTTTTGGCGGGAGCCGGGTGATCGAGATCGGGTGTGGCCAGGGTGTTTTTCTCGAAAAATTATTGGCCAGTGGATTCGATGCCGTCGGCTTTGATCCGGCCTATCTCGGCGATCAACCCTATGTTATCAAGGATTATTTCTCGGCGCAATACAGCGCCCGAGATGCGGATCTAATCATCATGCGACACACGCTGGAACACATTCCTGAACCATTGAAATTCTTGCAGGATCTTGCGTCGCTGACCAGCGAACAGGCCATGGTCTTTATTGAAGTGCCAGATTGGAGCTGGATCATGACCCGGAGAGCATTTTGGGATATTGTTTATGAACATTGCAACTATTTCAATCGGCAAAGTCTCACCGGCATGTTTGAGCGCTCGGAGTGGGGTCCGCTATTTCATTCCCAATATATGTATGTCATCGCCGGTTTGAATCAACTCCGGGAAAAAGCGGGCGCGGCTGAAAATCCTGGGGCATTCGACCTCCAGCCGCTGGCTGATCACAGGAACGCATGGAAAGGGCATCTGCGCCGCTATGGCAGGTCACTCATCTGGGGCGCTGGCGCGAAGGGCTGCAACTTTGTCAATTTACTCGATCCCAATCGAGAACTGGTTTCGGCGGTCATTGATATCAATCCGCTGAAGCAAAATCATTACCTCGCCACCACCGGTCATAAAATAATCGGGCCGCAGCAGTTGTCTGAATGCGATGAACAAACCATTTTTGTCATGAACGATATTTACCTATCGGAAATCCAGGAGATGACCAGAAATCTGCAGTTCCAACTTCTGACCCTGGATGTTGCAATATGAGCGCGGTGCTGGGAAGGCATAATTTTTTCGCAACGATTACCTGCCGCAGCCTTTGCGCTCCATGCTGGAGATTGGGGACGATCGAGGGGTGAAGATCGAAGTGCTTGTTTGGCTGGGGGGCAATAAATCAATTTAACGAGATGGACAGTGATGGATCCGATTGCATTTGAAATAAGAAATCATGAATACATTCACAAGATGGCCGCAGACCAGGAACTGCGGAATTTGAGTCGGACCTGGTTTGAACGGGCATCCCGATACGAGTACTCGTATCATTTTACCTGGCTGGGCCGACCCATTATTCAATTTCCCCAGGATATGCTGGCGCTGCAAGAAATCATCTGGCGGGTGCAGCCAGATTTGATCATTGAGACAGGTATCGCTCGAGGCGGATCAATTATTTTTTACGCGTCATTGTTGGAATTGATCGGCGGCGAGGGCATGGTCGTGGGGATCGATGTCGACATTCGGGAACACAACCGCCGCGAAATCGAAGCACATCCACTGTTCAAGCGGGTGACAATGATTGAAGGCTCGTCGACCGATGAGCGGATCGTGCAACAGGTTTACGCGCTGGCCCAGAACAAGCAGCGAATACTGGTCGTTCTGGATTCCAATCACGTCCATGAGCATGTTCTGGCCGAGTTGCGATTGTACTCCCCGCTGGTCACCCGAGGGAGCTATTTGATTGCGCTGGACACCATCATCGAATATATGCCCGACAGTTTTTCGGCCGATCGCCCGTGGGGCAAAAATAACAATCCCCATACCGCAGTGGCTGAGTTTCTCCGCTCCAATGACCGTTTCGTGGTCGATGAGGAAATCGAGCAGAAGCTTTTGATCACCGTGGCTCCTGGCGGATACCTGAAATGCGTCAAATAAACCAATCGTTTTGCCGTCCGCCAGCGAAAAAGGGCTGCGCGGGGAATGAAGGTCCTGCATCTAATGTCCAAATTAGCCAAGAATATTATCTATAATCTCCTGGGCCATGTGTTGCTGCTGGTTCTGGGATTTGTGGCCGTCAAAAATATCTTTCAGGAGCTTGGCGATGACGCGCTGGGCATAATTTTCTTTACGACCCTGGTAAATACCATCATTCGCACCCTCATGCAGCGAGGGATTTCATCCACCATCGTGCGGGAAGTTTCCGGCCACAGCCGAAGCAATCCGCTGTATGTGAGACGTCTGGTACAAACCTTCACCCTGCTGCATGGAGCAGTTTTTGTGTTGCTGGCGACAGCCCTCTATTTCGGTGCGCCGATCATGGTTCATCGCTGGATTCAATTGAATTCCATGACACCCACCGCGGCAATCGATATATTGCGATTGCTCGGCATCGCCGCGCTGGTGGCGTTGCCCGTGTCGTTTTATGCCAGTCTCCTGAACGGCATCCAGCGCATGGGACATAGCAATTTTATCGATGTCTTCACCGCGGCGCTGCAGCAGTTCGGTGCCGTCGCGGTGCTGCATTTGGGCGGCGATTTGTATCAGGTCGTTTATTGCCTGGTGGCGGGCTATGGGCTGCGGTTGATGCTTTATTGGAGCGCGTGCGCTCGCTTCTTAAACTTGATGGCGATGATCCCGGCCTTTTCGCTGGATGTACTGAAAACAACCTGGCAGTTTATGTCACGAATGATCTTCATTTCGGTGATAACGCCGCTGCGCACCCAGCTCGATAAGGTGATCATCAGCAAAATTCTTCCCATCGGTGTGCTGGGTTATTATTCAGTCGCTTATTCCAATATTTCCAAGGGCCAATTGCTGACCCGATCCATTTCCGCTGCCGCCTATCCCTCATTCGCCGAACTGTTCCAGGCTCAAAATCATGCTGGCATGGCACAACAGTATCACCGACTCCAGGATCTGATCTGCTTGTTGATTGTGCCGATATTCGCCTTTATCGCCTTTGTGGCGCAACCCCTGTTTTCGTATGTGCTGAATGGCGATGCCGCGGCAATGTTGCAATTGCCGGTCCTATTGCTTTGTCTGGGTTTCTATCTGAATGGCACGCTTGCGATTCCGAACACGGTGGTGCTGGCTATGGGCAAGCCCGGTATCCTGGCGCGACAGAGCCTGTATTCATTCCTGGTCGTTATTCCGCTTTCCGTGCCACTCGTCTATTACGGTGGCCTGGTTGGCGCGGGACTGGCCTGGATACTGGATCACCTTTTTCTCTATGCCTATTTTGTTCCGCGCTTCTGTCGGGAA
Organism: uncultured Cytophagia bacterium; assembly: GCA_964647995.1. Classification (GTDB taxonomy): domain Bacteria; phylum Zhuqueibacterota; class Zhuqueibacteria; order Thermofontimicrobiales; family Thermofontimicrobiaceae; genus Thermofontimicrobium_A. The sequence continues at coordinate 272,405 of CAZYNP010000001.1, read as the reverse complement.
TGTCTACGCCTGCCAGTTAACACGTGGTTCAAGCACATCGGCCGGATTTTCCTGCTGGCTGGGATGACTTACGGCGCCGTGGGCGGCCTGATGTGGGTTAGTCGGTCCAACTCCCTGCTGACGCTGATGATTGGCTATATTTTGGGCACAATATTATTCATAATCGGCGCCTGGCGGATCATGAATCCTGAATTGAAAGAGGTATTGATCGAACGCAGTCGCCTGGTCATTGGCAAATTGGGATTGGTAGGATCTGCATCATGAAAAATTGCCTGACCGATGAGAACAGGAGTGGCGTGGCGCGACCATTGGTGAGCGTGGGGATGCCGATTCGGAACGGCGCAAAAACGCTGGAGCGCGCCATCCGGTCGATCGTGAACCAATCGTATTCCAACCTGGAAATTATTATCTCGAACAACGGTTCCCAGGACGCCACCGATGAGATTTGTCGGCAATTTGCCCAACAGGATCAACGGATCAGTTACTTTCAGCAATCCACACCGCTCACTGCCATCGAGAACTTTCGCTTTGTCTTCGAGCAGGCGCACGGCCAGTATTTTATGTGGGCGGCGCATGACGATTGGCGGACGGAAAATTACATCGAGACGCTTCTGAGCGGTTTCCAACAATTCCCCAATGCCTCCGTTGTCATATCGGAGGTGGTTGCTTTTCACGATGCCAATGATCTAACTCATTTTAAACGTTTGGACTATCGCTTCCATACTGCCGAATGGCCCTTGCTGCAAAAGATCAGAAAAGCCATTGCCAGCGGCTGCCATCACCTCTACGGCTTGATTCAGCCGCGTTATCTTCGGGGATACAATTGGTATGATCTGGTGTTTGGCCCCGATCGACCGCTGCTGTTGGCGCTGCTGACTCAGGGCGATTTTGCGTACGTCCCGGGCGCCAGCCTCTACATCTGGAAGCCACAGCAGGGCAAAAGCGATGTCCAGCGCGCGCGTGACAATGCCTATTCTGCCCTGGTGTCATTTCCCCTGGTACGACTTGCCTGGTACAGCGCCCTGGCAATAAAACACGCTGATGCCCAAAAGCCTGTCCCGTCGCTTCGCATGCCCCAACTAATCCTGTTCCCGATCATTTTTCTATTTTATGCGCTGCGAAAGAACACGATGAAAAGCTATCTTTTTCGGATGTCGCCGGGATTTTTGCGTCGCTGCTATCGCCACTGGAAGGATCATCGGCGCAACGCCGGCGGAGTTATGGTACAAAGGGGCTAACATGAAGCTGTTATATGTGATAAGCGCCTCCTACTCTGGCTCCACACTGTTGGCTTTCTTGCTGGGGAGACATCCGCAGATCGCCACGGTTGGCGAGTTGAGCGGTCCTGATCCTAAAATTGCGCCCGACGAACAGATGTGCTCTTGCGGCGTCAGGCTAAAACAGTGCCCATTCTGGAAGCAGATCGAGGAAAAAGTGCACGCCAGGGGAATTGATTTTCAAATCAGTCAACAAAACAAACGCTTCCGCATCACCCAGAGCAAACTCCTGCATCATCTGCTTACGAGGCCGCTGCCAATCAGTGTGGCTGAAGCAGCGAGAAATAGGCTCTTTCATCTGCCGCCATTGGCAGAGAGGCTACAAAAATTCCTGTCTATGAATGAAGTCGTCATGCGCTCAATTTGCGAACATAAAAATGCCGATGTATTTTTGGATACGTCCAAAGATATCGATCGCCTGCAATTGCTCGCTTTATCCCACCAGTTGGAAATCGCCGTGATCCATCTGGTGCGTGATGGACGGGGGCAGGTTTGCTCGAAAATCCGTCGTGGAACGCCGCTGCCAAAAGCAGCGCGCTGGCTGGTGCAGTTCGACTCCCTGGCAAGTCAACTGGCCGTCAAGGTCGGCAAAACGCACTTCATGCGCCTGCGCTATGAAGACCTGTGCCAACAGCCCGTTCGGGAATTGGATCGGATTGCCAATTTCATCGGCATCGAACGGTTCAGCCTCTCCGTCGATCCGGACGCGCCCCAACCGGTACTGCACATTCTGGGCAATCCCATGAAATGGCGAGGTATCACTACGATCGAAATTGATAATCGCTGGCAGCAGGAATTGTCTCCCGGGGAGTTGCAATTATTCGAGCGCATTGCCGGCCATCGCAACCGGCAATTCGGCTATCCGAGAACGCTACTGCCAGAACCAATCGCCGCGTTGGCTTAAAACCGTTGTTAACACCCGATAATCGATGAATTGTTTGAACTCCTATAACTACTTAATGCCCTCAACCAGTTTTACGAATGGAAAAATACGCTGGGGTATGATTCTATTCGTTATGCTTCTGGTTCTGCTTTGGTCAGATGGACTGAAGCTCAAGATATTCGATCTTTCCGCCGGTGGCAAAATCGAGTGGTCCAAGAATTATGTGGTATTTTCGTTGATGGCGGCCACCCTAACCCTGGCGGTCTCTCGCACGCAACGATTACCCAAAAGCTGGTATCTAAGCAGCCTCTACGTACTGGCATTGATCGTGCTATTCCCGATTGTATTTACCAGCATCAGAATCTATGATCAGCCAATTAGTGTCCTGTGGCGGCGACCCTTTCTTTTTGGCAGTTATTTGATTTTTCCCTTTCTGGTCATGGCCAACCTCTCGCCGAAAGAGCTGCCCCGACTGTTCTATGCCATTTTGATCATCCCGGCCATTGGTAGCATCCTTTGTGGACTCGGCTATTTTGTTCCCAGAATCTATCATTGGTTCCTCGATTCGGAAGTCAGCTCTCGCTTTGGATTGGTACGTCTGTACGTTTCCCCGGATTTTACCAAGCTGCTGGTCTTTTGGGCGGTGGCCATCATTCTCAATTCCCAGCGAACAATAATCAAGATCACTGGCCTCCTAATGATATATGGTCTGTTGTGGGTGCTGATCAATGTATGGCTGACCCGACAGATCATCTATGGGGTTCTGGGTGGAATTGTTCTGGTATGGTTTTTTAAAACCAGGCCCCGACAAAAATTAGTTAGTATTTTTATGATAATTTTGGTCATCGTAATGTTGATTTCATTCGATCAATTTGGACCTGGTTCGTTTTTATTGCGAAACTTTGCACTCATGAACGAATTGACCACGGCCGAACTCACCAGTTCCAGCGGCACCATCGGCACACGCTTGCTGGGATTGGAATATTTTTTCCGATCCTTTGTGAAGTCGAATTTTATCGGATTGGGAATGTCCGTGGCCGAAAGCGTGGACGATCCCATCTCCCGAGGCGAATGGCAATATCGCTTTAACATCAGCGATATGGGAATGCTTGGAATGGTGTTCAGCTTTGGCTTCCCGGTGCTCGTTTTTCTATTTTTGATATTCCATCGATTGTTTCGCGACCTGTTGCAGATTGGCTCGAAAACGACTGGTCATCTCAAAATCATTGGCGATAGCATCTTGATGTATCTATTGGGTGAAGTCGCCGGATTTCCTTTTACCACCGCGTTCTTCTATCCCAAAAGTTCGTTTTTCTATGGTCTGCTGATCTATTTTACCTGGCGCCTGTCGCAGCCAGATATTTTGCTGAGCCAGCACCCGTCCGAAACCATGCCTCAGTCGGTCACCATTCCCCGTCGCCCGTACTGGCGTCGGCAGCCCTTGAGAGTCCTATAATGAAAATTCTATTCATCTGGACCAATCTGTTCGTAGTGCCCAATGACGGCTCTGGTGCCCGGTCGCATAACTCCTTTCTGAAAAGCGCGTTCGACCAACTGGGCCATGAAACGCTTTCGCTCTGCCCGGTCGGCGATGGTGACGCTGGCGACGACCAGGCATTGAAACGAAAGCAATCCCTGTATCGCCGGATAAGGGGCAGAATGCCTCGCGTGGTAACCGATTGGCTACGCGATCTCTATTCGATCTGGTTCGACCTTACCTATGACCGGGTGATTGAAGATGCTATCGCCCGCTTTCGACCCGACTTCATTTATGAACGCTTTACGGATTATCACAGCAGCGGCTTGCGGGCTGCTCTCAAATCGAATTTGCCCTACCTGATCGAAATCCATGCGCCGCTGGATTCCAAAAAGTATTATCAACGAATCAACTTCCAACACTATAATAAAAATGTGCTGATGAAGGCGGCCAACTATTCGCATGGCGTGATCGTGGTCAGCCATCGGATGAAGCAATTCTTGGTCGATCGCGGTGTCCCGGGCACCAAAATCTCTGTCCTTCACAACGCGGTGGATCCAGCACTGTTTCAGCCGCGCGGCCTGGGTGCAACCGTGAAAAAACGTTGGGGTATCGACAATCGGCGAATCATCGGCTTTGTGGGAACCATGAAGCCCTATCATGGCCTGGACCTGCTGCCCGATGTCTGCGATCGGTTGCGATATCAATTTCCTGATATCTGCTTCCTTATGGTGGGGCGCTTCAAAACTCAGCAACAGCATGCCGACTATGTCAGGAAATTGGAGTGGCGCGGATTGACGCCATATTTCATTTTTACTGGAGGCGTGCCCGTGGACCAGGTACCGCCATTCATCGAGGCCATGGACGTGTGCCTGATGCCCGATAGCAATGACTTCGGTTCACCCATCAAGCTGTTTGAATACGGCGCACTGGCGAAACCCGTGGTCATGCCCGACTATGTTCCCATCGCGGAAATCGTTCACGATGGTCACAACGGTCTGCTCTTTCCGCCCCGCTCAGCAACCGCCATTGCCGAAAAAATAGCTCAGCTTTTGAACGATCCCATCCTGGGCCAGAAAATCGGAGCCGCCCTTTACCAGGATGTGCTCTTGCGACACACCTGGCAGCATAACGCCGGCGTCATCATCGATCGAGCCCGCCAATCGCGGCCGATAAATCGCCCAATGGTTGAATGCCAGTCATCGTATCAAGCCATGATGTCAGGAGCAAGGTAAATGGCCGACATCTCCAATTGGAAAAATCTACTGCCCGAAGCGCGCGGGCAGTGGCTCATCATGAACCTCACTTCGTCCGAAGGCCAGGCGCTGTTACCCAATTCCGCTTCCTATCAGACCCTATGGCTCGACCGTCCCGGCACCGAGGACCATGCAGGACGAAATTCACCCACTGCCAGCAATAAGAGACTCCCCTTTGCCGATCAGATGTTCGATGGGGTCATTGCGCGACTGAAGCGGCCCCACGCCATCCAGCTAATTTCCGAAATCCATCGTGTCTTGCGACCTCTGGGCACGGCATGTTGCCTGCTCGAGAATATTTCGATCAAAGAACCGATGGTGCGGCGCCGGATGAAGGCGCTGCAGTTTGAGTTTCGCAGCTTTATCGCCATGCCCGCGGTGGAGCATCCCTGGTATATTTTGCCGGCGGATGACATTGCCGTGAGCCGATACTTTTTGTTGAATATCCTTTCCTCGCGGCATCGGAGGCGACGGCTGGCCATCACGCTGGTGCGACTGATGGCCAGAGCCGGCTGGCAACGACTTCTGCTCCGCAGCATATCGCACCGGGTGATCATCGGGAGGAAAGCTCCGGCCGGATGATCCTCGAACTGCAACATTTGCTGCTACAGCAATGGGATGATTTCCAGTTCCATCTCCCTCGGCCCGGTGAAATTTCTGTCATTCAGCGGAGTTCAGCCTGGCGCGGTGAGCAGGGCAAAACTGTACAATTGCTTTTTCGACGCCGGGATCGTCAGCCCTTTGCCATTGCCAAATTCACCCAGAACGAAACCTATCGCGAGAACATCGTGCGGGAATTCGATCAGTTGCGCTGGCTGAGACAGCGGGCTTCAGCCGACTTCAACCGAACGCTTCCTCGACCGCTGTGGCTCGGTGAAATCGGCGGTAGAACCGTTTATCTCGAATCCGCCTGCCCGGGACAGTCGCTCGCCTGGATGCTGTCCTTGCGGCCATTTTGCTTCCGTCGCAAAGTGCGCCAGACATTCGAGCTGGCCGCCACGTGGTTGAAGGCCTTCTATCGGGAACTGTCGTGGCAGCCGGTGACATTGACCCAGCAAGAACGGCAACGCCTATTGATCGAACCACTGAGCCGCTTCGGTCAGCAATTTGACTTGTCAACCACCGAAGCGCGCCTGCTGCAGAGCCTGGAGCAAAAGATCAACGCCCTGCGCCACCAGACAATGCCCCTGGTGCCGAGCCATGGCGACTTCGGTGGCGGCGCAATCCTCATCCAGAACCGACAGATCGCAGTAATCGATTGGGAGTTTTTTCGACCACAACATCTGCCGCTATTCGATCTATTCAAATTATTGATCCATCCGGGCGTTGCTGTTCGACCGAGCCAGCACTGGGGCATGCTGGATCAGTTTCGGGCGCTGTTCGAGTTGCCATGGTATGCCGAACTGGCCAGGCAATTGGTGTTGAATCTGTGCGCAGAATTGAAGCTCATGCCTGAACTGGTGGGGATCTTATTTCCGATTTTTTTGATAAATTTGATCCACGAGCATGACCGCAGCCGCGGGGAATTAGACCCGCCGGACGCCGGCTGGCGAGGGCTATTTACCTACTATGCCGACAATTGGGCACAGCACAAATTCGAAATGGCGCCCTAAAGGTTTTGGTGGTTGTTCCGTTTTTGTGAACCAACTTCGACAGTTGGCGGTCTGCCTTTCAGCGGAATGGAATGCCACGGAAATGATTTTTGGTCTCGGAACCGCCAGTAGGCGGTCCGCATCCTGGCGGATT
>CAZYNP010000001.1:108730-265666 GCA_964647995.1 uncultured Cytophagia bacterium | reverse complement strand
AACACACGAAAAAACATTGATAGCAATTTTCATCTTTTGAATTCCGCGTCCTTCCGCGTGTTTCGTGGGCTAAATGGAAATGATTTGTGGTCTCAGAAGTGAAAGGACTCAGAATTGGTTTATACCTGAAATTCGAAAATAGAAATGGAAACGGTTATCAATAATCATCCCACGAAGTACACGGAACACACGAAAAAACATTGATAGCAATTTTCATCTTTTGAATTCCGCGTCCTTCCGCGTGTTTCGTGGGCTAAAGGTGATCACTTTCAATGGTCATGGTTGATTGCAAGAAGTTAGGTTACAATTATTTTAAGTCACCTTTCCATCTGCTAACAGCCGGTTCTGCGGGCAATTTTTTCTTAGGTTGTATTACAAACACTTGATCTTTTATCCCTGAAGTTGCTAAGCGGAAGGGACCTTCCTTAGATATTCCATAGTCAGGCTTAGCCAGATTAGCAAAATTTGCGGTCGGGGCTTATGCCTCTAAATCGAACTGCGCAAATAAAAATTCATGAATCGACGTTCACACATCTACAATCATCAATCTAAAATCGTAAATCTAAAATCGAACTCATGCATCTGGCCTATATCGTTGGCATGAAGGCCGGGCTCGAAGCCTTCATCTATCGGGAGATTGAGGAGCTATTGAAACGAGGCCTCCAGATCACCCTCTTCGCCACCAAGCTGAAGAAAGATGATATCTACTCTCCCAAACCTGATTGGCGCTATATTTATTATTCGCCCTGGCGATTGACCATTATGGTTTCGCTGCTTTTCTGGCGGCATCCCTGGCGCCATTTGCGACTGCTGGTCTCGGCCCTCCGAACCCGCACCGTGATCGATCTGATGCTGGCCATCGCGTTCAGTCGGCGTATACGCCAATTGGGCATCGACCTGATTCACAGCACCTATGGCGATCGAAAACTTTTCATCGCTTACTATTGCCAGCAACTGCTGAAATTGCCATTGACCACCACGGTCCATGCGCATGAAATTCATGCGAATCCCAATTACAAAATGTTCATACGGGCGGCGATGGCTTGTGACAAAATCATTACCATCGCGCATCACAATCAACGATTGTTGGTCCAGCGATTCGCCATTCCCGAGGAGAAAATCACAGTCATCAAATTATCCGTTGACCTGGACTTGTTCTCGAACCGGCCAAAAAAACGGGTCCTCACCATTTCCCGCTTTACCGAGCGCAAGGGCTATGATGTGCTATTCGAAGCGATCAAGCGGCTGGATCAGGATGATGTGGAGTTCATTATCATCGGCTTTGGTCCCCTGAAGGTCCAGCAATTGGCTGCTAACTACGGCGTCGCCGACCAAATCACCATCTTCGACAAAATGAGCCCGAACCAACTGAAGTTTTTCTATCATAATTGCGACCTGTTCTGTTTGCCATCCAAAACCACCGAACGCGAGGGACAGGAGGGAATTCCGGTGGTGCTTATGGAAGCCATGGCCTGTGGCCTGTCGATCCTGGCTACCAATAACGGCGCCGTTGCTGAACTGGTGCCCGAAATCATCGTTCCGGAAAATGATCCCCAGGCTCTGGCGGATGGATTGAAACAGGCACTATCAAAGATTCCGGCGCATCAACCACGAGGAGCCGCCAATCGCCGCATCATCGAGGCCACCCATGGCCCCGGAAATATCGATGAGCTAAAACGCACTTTCGAGCAGGTAATTGCCAATGCCTCCGCGGTTTGATGACTCTCTAACCCCGCGCTTCATCTACTTTTTTGGGGTGGATGGTTCCGGTAAAACCACACTGGCCCGGCGGCTGGAGCAGGAATTCCAGCGTCGTGGCCTCAAATCGAAATTCGTCCGGCTGCGCATCAACTACGTTTTGGCTCGGCCCTTGCTGATCTATGCCAAACTGGCCGGATACACGCAGCGCCTGAAGATAAACGGCGTGCCCGTGGTCTACCACAATTTCCATCGCTCGCGATGGCTGCCACAACTGGTTCGGTTCTGCCATCTGGTCGACACCGCCATTATGTATTTCTTCAAAGCCTATTTGCCCATGAAATTGGGCCGGCGATATATTATTTGCGACCGATTTGTGTACGACGTGCTGGTAGACTTCATGATCGAAGGCCGGAATGATCAACTGGATCAACAACGGATCGGTCGCTGGCTGCGCGCCTTGTTGCCACACCGGGCTATCTGCCTGTTTGTCACCGCTCGGCTGGAGCAGATCATCCAGCGCAAGCCAGCCGTGCTTTATGATCGAGATTTTTTTAAGAAAGCGTCACTCTATTACCAACTGGACCAGCGGTTCCAATTCCATAAAATTGACAACAATTCCAATATCGAAACCACCTTGCGTCAGCTAACCAGCGATCTGGGGCTGACACCCTCCGGTACCAAAGAAACGGGACATGACCGAGAAAAAATATACCTTCAAAAAGAAGAAATTTGCCTGGGAGCCTGAAAACCAGCGGCTGGTTGATCTTATGAACAGCAAAGTTGGGGTCATGGCGATCAATTGGGTGTTTCAGGGCATTCTGGGCGCAGATCGCACCGAGCAAATCTTCAAATTGTCGGTCGACGTGGTGCTAACTCTTCTGTTCACCTGGGGCCTGGTGCAATTTTTGAGTCTTCCTGTGGCGTTGTTAGGCGCATTGATCCTGGCGCACACCTGCAACTGGTTATTCAATGGCCAATTCTGGGTGGTGGGACGGTTCGTTGGCATCACCCACAATCCGCCCGAAAAAATCATGGCCTATTTGCAATCGGTGCAGCGCCGACTGGCGGGAAGTTCATCGTTGCTGGGCATTGCGGTCTTCGGGAGCATGGCCCGGGGAAATGCCCCTCGCACCAATTCTGACATCGATGTGCGCTTCGTGCGACGGCCGGGATGGTGGCCGGCACTGCAGGCCAATCTCATCGGCCTGGCGGAAAAGACACGGGCATTTGTTGCCGGTCTTCCCCTGCATCTGTTCGTCTACGATTCCATCGACTCGCTGAATCGGCTGCGCAAAGACGAGCAGCCCTATCTGCTCTACGACCCGGACGGATTACTGCAGCAGCGATACCAGCGAACGGGCTATCGCCAGTTTCCTGAAGCAGAAAGTAAGCGCTGATGCTGCGGCAGATACCAATTCGAATGGATCGCCACCAGGTCGCCAAGGCTTGAAGCCAATCAAGCATCCCTGGGGCGCATCAATAGAACGCTCTTCCCAAAATCGGCTTTCGCTCATCGAATTCAATTTTGCCAGCATTACCTTTGGAGCATGGTGCCTGTGTGGTGAATAACGCAATGGGGCCAGGACGGTGTTAGTGTCTTTCTGGCAAAATATTGAGTGTCACCCTCGTTCCGGGGAGAGTTACTCGTTTCGTATTTTGGATCACTGCTATCCAAAATGCTCAAGGACAAATCCGATTTGGGGCAGGAGTGCTTTTCAATAAGCTAATAAGGTCTCTGCCTCAGGGATTTTTCGGTGTTACTAAGTATAGCATTTCATAATTTCTGGTAGAGTTATTAAGAGGTTTACAGCTTAATCCGATTCGGCTGAAATGTTCAAATTGAGAAGGAATTAAATTCACCATTACCAAAATTCGGTTTAATGGACAAAATCTATTAGACCTTATTAACCTTAGTATCATAAGATGATCCTCCGATGCTAAACCTTATTCGTTTATTTTCTTTTAAGGAATATTTCCGACAAGGTAATAAGGTTCGGGCGGTTCTAGGCCGACCTGGTTACTAAGGTTAATAAGTTTTTTTTTCAGCCAGGGGAATGGATCAAATCATATCGACCCTGTTGAATTTGGTACAGCATTGAGCATTAAATTTGCTGCTTTATGGAAAAGCGTTGTTGTGACTTCTCGTTGCCCATCGAAGACTGTTCGGGTCAACCCAATAAAACGAGAATAGAACGTCATAGTAAAAAACGAATCGATTGGCGATTAACGGTTTATTCTAAATAGAAAAATTTACACTCAGAATTCAACTTGGACAGCGGCGGGTGGATGCAAATTTCCATTGCCAATCAGAAATGCGATGATAGTCGAACGTAGAACCAGCGCCATGAACAACATCAATCCCGGGATTAAAATTTGTATCGCTTGCTCCGCAGGCGGCCACTTGCAGCAGGCGCTCGCCGTGGCCCAATCGCTGCCTTATCCCAAATATCTGGTGACGTATGCCGCGGGGCATGTGTCGGAGGCGACCCGGGGCATCAAAACCTATGCCATCACCCATTGCAAGCGGAACCCGATCCTGGTTCTAAAAAATGCCTGGGAGTCATTGACCATTCTGTTGCGGGAGAAGCCCCAGGTTGTCCTGTCCACCGGAGCCGATGTGGCCGTGCCCACGTGCATCCTCGGCAAGTTGTTGGGCGCCAAATTGATCTATATCGAAAGTGGCGGCCAGGTGTACACACCTTCGCTGTCGGGCAAAATTGTCTACCATCTTGCGGATCTCTTCCTGGTGCAATGGGAACCGGCATTGAGACATTTTCCCAAAGCAAAATATGGAGGCCCCCTGCTATGATTTTTGCCGCAGTGGGCTCCAGCCACACCCCCTTCGAGCGGCTGGTTAAAGCCGTGGACGAGCTTGCATCCCGCATCGACGAGGCCGTAATCATTCAAAAAGGCAGCGCCGTCTACGTACCACAACATGCCGAATTCTTTGACTTTTGCGAGCCGCAGCGCATGCGATCGCTGATCCACGATGCCAGCGTGCTGATCTGCCACGCCGGATTTGGCATCATCAGCCATGGCATTCATTTCCAGAAGCGCATGATCCTCGTCCCGCGCGAACATCGCTTTGGCGATGCCGAGGGCAATCAGGTGGAACTGGCCGAGCATCTGGCGGCGCAGGCGAGGGGGATTGTATGTCTAAAAAATGTATCTCAACTGTATGCAACTTTGATCAACATCAGGAAAATGAGCCCATGCTATCAGTTCAAGAACAATATTCCACAGTTGGTGCTCGAATTCATCGACCAAAAATTCCGTTCAAATCACACCAGCAATCAGTGGATCTCTCGGTAATCATCGTCAGTTATAACACACGCGAATTGACATCGAATTGCCTGAAATCGGTATTCTCACAGAATCATGTCTCCTATGAAGTCATTGTGGTCGATAATTGCTCGGAAGATGATACGGTTACCCACATCCGGACCCATTTTCCTCGAGTCAAGCTGATCAAAAACGATACCAATAAGGGCTTTGCCGTGGCCAATAATCAGGCGATTCGCCTGGCATCGGGCCGCTATATTCTCCTGCTGAACAGTGACACCCTGCTCACCGGGGACGATACCTTTCACAAAATGGTCGAATTCATGAACTCCCACAAAGATGCCGGCATCAGCGGCGCCCGACTCACCCGGCCCAATGGGAAACTGGACTGGCCCTGCAAACGCTCGTTTCAAACTCCGGCCATCTTTTTGTATCGCAGCTTACGATTGGATAAACTATTTCCTCGTCATCCCAGGTTCGGGAAATATCATCTCACTTACCTGGATGAACATCAGACCCATGAGGTGGATGCCATCACCGGCGCCTTCTTGATGATTCGCCGGGATACCATCGAAGATATCGGCCTGCTCGATGAACACCTCTTCATGTACAGTGAGGATATGGACTGGTGTTTTCGGGCCAAACAAAAGCAGTGGAAGGTGTTCTATTATCCCGAAGTCCATGTCATCCATTACAAGAGCCGCAGCAATAAAAAACGGAACCATAAAATGATGTACTGGTGGTACTACTCCACATGGTACGTTTACAAAAAGCACATGGCAAAGCACTATAACAAACTGGTCAACGCCATGGTCTTTTTGGGATTCTGCGCCATGTTCGTTATCTCCCTGTTGCGAAATATTATGATTCGCTCCAATGGCATTCCCAGCCGTAAATAGCCAATAGTGCGTCGGAACGTCGGAGTTAAGGCTTCAGCCCTTTAAAATCGTCAGCCTTTTACCCTGTCCGAAAATCGACAAACTCCGAACCACTCGCATCGCTTTCGGCCGATTTTTCCATCCATCGTATGTTATTGATCACGTTATAATCTATAACCACTTAGCTTCCATCGAATAAGAATGGCATGGAATATGCACATCCAAAATAGCTGCCAGGGACAGTAGCTATCCTGCTGATCTCGAATTGGCAAATGCGATTTCAGTTACTATCACAAATTATGGAGATAATCGCGGATCGTTTGAAAAAGATCGTTGGTTGATCCTGGCAAAGGCATCGCACCTTTGCTGGAAGGTTGGCACGAACACCGGTTCGTGCCGATCATCCCATCCATTTGATTGTAGTTTCTTCCTTGCAACTAAGAGGATCGTTTCTGGTTTAGCATCTGAGGGCAGGCAACTATGTTACGACAACATCTTCGTTTGACACCCGGGGTCCTTTTGTTGGCAGATCTGGTCACCACTGCTTTCTCCTTTCTGCTCACATTTCCCTTGCGTTCACTACTCATAAAAATCTATCCCTTTGGTGGTGGTATCTCCTTTGTCGAGTACCTCCCCCTGTTGATTCCCATCACTGTGGTCTGGACGATTCTGTTTCAGTTCCAGCAAAGCACACTCAACTGGCGCTACACGTCATTTAAAAACGAAATCGGACGGACCCTGAAAACCGTCATCTGGGGCGAGATTCTGCTGTTGGTGCTCCTCTATAGTTTTCGGGTCTATCATCTCTCGCGAACCTTCCTCTGGCTGTTCGGCCTGGTGAATGGCATCGCGTTGTTGACGGAGAAATATTGTCTCCTCAAATTGCTGGAGTATCTTCGCGCCAAGGGAATCAATCGCCGGAAAGTGCTGATTGTCGGTGATGGCGATGGTTCCAGAAGAATGGTGGATTCGATCCAGAAGTTCAGTGATTGGGGACTGGATATTGTCGGTTTTCTCGATGGCAATGGTCATCAAGTGGGCAGCGATTACAAGGGCGCCAAAATATTGGGCAAACTGCAACATCTGCCCGAGGTGTTGCACAATCATTATATCGATGAAGTGATCTTCGCGCTGCCACTTAGCAAGCTGGAGCAAGCCAGAGACCTGCTCCATCTCTGTGCCACCGAGGGCGTGCAAACCCGCATCGTCTCGGATTTCTACGGTGGCTTGATCGCCAATACCGAGGTGGATTTGGTCCATGGGCTGCCCATTATCACCTATTCCCCAAGCCCCCGCCGGGAATTCAGCCTGCTGGTGAAGCGCATCATGGATATTATTTTTTCCGCTGCAGCGCTGATTTTGCTTTCCCCGCTGTTCTTATTGATCGCCCTCGCCATTCGCTTGAGCTCGCCCGGCCCAATCTTCTATCGCTGGCATGTGGTGGGACTCAACAAGCGAAAATTCGTTAGCTATAAATTTAGAACCATGGTGGTCAACGCCGATGAGATCAAAAAGAAGCTGCTGGCCATGAATGAAATGAAAGGCGTGGTGTTCAAAATGAAAAACGACCCGCGCGTCACCAAGGTCGGGCGTTTCCTGCGAAAATTCAGCCTGGATGAATTGCCCCAACTGTTCAGCGTGCTCAAGGGCGACATGAGTCTGGTGGGACCGCGACCGCCGCTGGTGACCGAAGTGCCCGAGTTCAAAAACTGGCACCGTCGCAAACTGTCAGTTAAACCGGGCATCACCTGCCTCTGGCAATGCAGCGGCCGCAATCAGATCAAGGATTTCGATGATTGGGTCAAAATGGATCTAAAATATATCGATGAATGGTCGCTGTGGCTGGATGTCAAAATCTTGCTGAAGACCATTCCTGCGGTTATCACCGGGCGGGGAGCCTCGTAATTGGTTCATTCAGACGTGATCATACCAGTTCAAACGCGAATAATTTGGGTTACACTCGAAATTTTAGCATGGAAAGGATTGGCAATAATCGGCCCACCGAATGCACGATGATACACCAAACGTATTTTTTATTTTATCAAATTCGCCTCATTCCGTGTATTTCGTGGGCAAGTCTCAATGGTCATGGTTCATTTTAGAAATTTGGGTTACCTGATCGCTGTCCCGGAGGGATTTTTGGTGAACCGAAGGTTAACTATTCAAATACCATTTTCAGTCACTCCGGCCCAAAACAGGATTGCTCATGGCGCAGTTTGGACAGCAAAATACAACAGGAAGCGAATAAGGTTAAATCATTAGTGGATTCAGTTGGTTACTAAGTGCTTGATTTCAAAAATCCGTTTAGGGTTTGGAAACGTCCGACTATTAAAAATAACATCCCGCTTAGCAGGATCAATTCCTGCTGGCTTTGTCTATTTCTGCTTAGTGGGATGGAGTTAGCATGATAACCCTAAAATGCTCCCGCATGAAATTATGAAATGATGAACCAGATTCGACAGGTTCGATATGATTTGATCCATTGCCCTGACTAAAAAAACTTATTTACCTTAGTAACCAGGTCGGCCCAGGACCGTCCGAACCTTATTACCTTATCAGGAATATTCCTTAAAAGAAAAATAAGCTAATAAAATAAGCTAATAAGGCTTAGCATTGGTGGATCATCTTAGGCTACTAAGGTTAATAAGGTCGGTCTATTAAACCGAACTTTGGTAATTGAAATAAAATCGTGTCCAACGAATTTAAATCCTTCTCATTTTGAATATCTCAGCAGCATGGGACTAAGCTGTAATCCTTTTAATAAACCTACAAGAAATTAAGAAATGGTGTACTAAGGTTAATCGGGTTTTCTGAATTGGTCTCATAACTCCGGCTGATTAAAATTTATTAACATTTAAAAATCGCTGATCGCAGAAACCTTAATAGCTTATTGAAAAGCACTCTTGTCCAGAATAAGATTTCCCATTGCGCATTTGGGACGGCAAAATATAATTCGCCAACTGGCAATTGGTGTCAACTTAAGTATTGGTAATGCCACCAAGACTCGAAGACTCAAAAAAAACAGATTGCATTTTAGAAAATGTGCCTAAGAAGCACTCAGTGGCCATCGAATTCTTTGGTCATCGCTTCGTTTCATAAGATAATGGATCGCAGATTGCTGCGCGTCGTTGTGCCTTCGTGGCCAGTATCATTCAAGGTTGACGCCCTTGGCCAACTAAAAACAGGTGGCAATAGCAACCCATTTGGGACAACCAAGCCATTGGCCATCCATGGCCACTTTTGCAGCGGATGAATTTAGAAATTCAGGTTATTGGGATCAGCAGAGAAAATCTCTGGGCTAAAATTGACCGAATCATTGAACAATATAAAGATAGCGCTTTCTAAGGGGAAAATCACATGAGTCTTTTTCTGGTCACCGGAGGGGCCGGTTTTATCGGTTCCAATATCGTCGAAGAACTGCTGCGCCGCGGGGAACGCGTCAGGGTTCTGGATAACTTTTCCACCGGCAAACGAGAAAATATCCTGCAACTCCAGCAGACACTGGCTGCGGAATCGAACCATCATCCGCCGCTCGAAGTCATGGAAGGCGATGTGCGCAGCTACCATATCGTTCGGGAAGCAGTGGATGGCGTGGATTATATATTGCATCAGGCGGCCCTGCCTTCGGTACCCCGTTCGGTCAAAGACCCCATTACCAGCAACGAAGTCAATGTGGTCGGCACGTTGAATATCCTCAATGCCGCCCGGGATGCCCGGGTCCGGCGCATCGTCTACGCCTCTTCATCCTCGGTTTATGGCGATCTGGAAGTCCTGCCCAAAACCGAGGATATGTTGCCCAAGCCGCTTTCGCCGTATGCGGTTTCCAAATTGGCTGGCGAAAAATATTGCCAGGTTTTCACCCGGCTCTACGGCCTGGAAACCGTCATCCTGCGCTATTTCAATGTCTTTGGCCCGCGGCAGGATCCCACGTCTCAATATTCTGCCGTGATCCCAAAGTTCGTCCGGCTCATCCAGACCGGTGAATCACCGGTGATCTACGGCGATGGCTCTCAGTCTCGTGATTTCACCTACGTTTCCAATGTCGTCGAAGCCAATCTACTGGCCTGCCAGCAAAGCGCGGAGGAGCTATCCGGCGAGGTGTTCAATATTGCATTTGGCAAGCGGGTCACCATCAACGATCTGGTAAACGCCATCAACCAATCGCTGAACACCCATGTTGAGCCGCGCTATGCGGATCCACGGCCCGGCGATGTCAAACACTCCCTGGCCAATATCGGCAAAGCCCGTCAAATTCTGGGGTATGAGCCGAAAATAGACTTCGGCGAAGGCCTGAAGCGGCTCATGCTTAATCAGTGACGGCGAAATGGCGTCCGGCATTAGCGATAGCGCTCCCGAATCTGAGGCGGACCGGATCGGCGAATGTCAAAAAAAACGCCGTTCAGTGCCGTCGAAGGGGGGAGCAAACATGTTAATATTTGATCATAAATCAAATATCAATAAATTTAGATCATTAATAATCAATATAAAAGCGATTACATTGTGATATAAAATATTAACTATGTGAAGCATATCACATAATTTTTTATCAAATGCGCTATATTGGAATCTAACAAAAAGGCAACCCAAAACGGCCGGAAATGAAACGGTCAATCCAATGAAAATAAAAAGGATATGCCTTTTTTAAAAAACAGTCACAATCGTTGACTCTTAAGCTTAAAGTTATATATTATAGCCCTGCTATTTTGACAACTGACCAGTCCCTGGGGAAATGAAGCCCAAGAATCGGTCAGTGAGGTAATGAATGACCGGTCAGCATCTGTGAACGACCGATCGGCGAGCCGATAGAGAAGTGAGTACCAGAACTACTCGCGCGACGAACCAGTCATTTTAGCAACCGAACGAACTCGCCTTGAATTCTTTGAAGTGCGGTTAGCAGCCGTCCTTGCGAAGGCCAACAACCGCAGCAGGTCAACGGGGGAATAAAGCGATTTTTATCACCGAAGCGTTGCCCATAACCCAATAGGGGATCGTGAAGGCACGCTGCTCTTGGAAGGGCAGATGTGCCCGCGGCAGGAGCAAATGCATTCCTGGACAGCAATGCCGCGCAGGTTTAGCAAATTGATGTTAGCACAACGAGTGGCCGCGTGCGCCCCGCGATGGGCAAACCTGCGGTGGCTACCAGTCCCGTCGATCATTTTTTCGGAGGCCAAATATCGTTATCCCTTGCCCTTCGGCCCACCAGCCGGTGTGACCGACAGGGCGGAGCTGTGTCTGGGGGGATAGAGGAATAGGGAATAAGGGAATAGGGGAATAAGGGATAAGGAATAAGGGAATAGGGGAATTGTTGTCAGCCGAAGCAGGACCTGAAAAGGTTCCTGGTAATGCTTTCTTTCGGCTTATGATACCTTGCGGCAGATGCCTTGTTATGCAGCATGCGCTGGGCGTTAGGTGCCGGGTTGGATTTAAAAAGATCGTGACGAAAGGAAGTTATTATGGTAAGAAAAATCGTGGCCAGCAGCATCTATCGCCGAAGATCGTACAGCCTCCGACCATTGAGCGAAAAGAACGGGTGGATGACATTGCCGGTCGCATCGGATAGCACAAAGGGGAGACCCCGATGGCCCTGAGTGGGCTATCCACTGCCATCCGTTCTTCAACCCGCAGGCCATCAATCTTCTCGGAATGTGAACCTATCTGCCTCGGGCAGGCACACAGTCCATCTCCCTGCGATTGGACAGGGAAATTGCAACTGCGCTGAACGAACTGGGAGAATTCAGCGGCGAAATTACCGACGAAGAAAACATCGACCAAATAGCTGAGAAACTGGCAAGTTTGATCGTCGAGATTTCTGGTTTCAAAGGCAAGATCGTCTGGGACAAATCAAAGCCCGATGGACAGCCGAGGCGAATGCTGGATACTTCCCGCGCCAGAACTGAGTTTGGCTTCGAGGCGAAAATGAAGTTTGAAGAGGGACTGAAAAGGACGATTGAATGGTACAAAAGTAATGCTTGATTTTTACATTTATTTTTTTTATCTGGAAATCAAATAGTATATAATTTTGATGAATTTTAATTGCCACTCAATGAAGCAAAATTTAACAATAATTACAAAATCTGATTGATTATGCAATTCCGAAATCCGAAATCCCTGGCCTCGAATGAGGCTAAAATCAGAAATCAAAATGCCTGGATCGATGGCAGCCTTTATCCGGATCAGGATGTTCCCACACGGTTGGATGATTTGAACGACAGGATCGATTTTATTGCCCGGCTTTGCGGCGCCTGGGACTTTGGTCTGCTGCCACTCCCGATCACACTAAAAGAAATTCTGAAAAAAGATTGGCAACAAGCCGTTGATGAAACCCAGTTATTGACCTCCTGCGCCTATCACCTGTTGAGAGAGCTTCACGGCCTGGAACCAGTGCGTTATTTAGGTCCAAAATTCCCGCATATCTTGAATGATCCTTTTATAAATGAAATTTAAAGTGAGTAGTGAATAGTAAAAAAAATCTAAGCGTGCAACGATGAGAAAAAAGGAATCGAGTATCATTCATCAGTCGATGCGCTTGTTACGATAGCAAAGCGGCCGCAAGCTTTCGAAAAATGTTCTAAAATGCCATCTGAGGAATTTGATAATAGCTATTCTAAATAGTACCTTGATGATACCAGCAACGCCAGAGGCAAAAGGCGAATAGCGAGAGGCGAAGAGCGAAAAGCCAGACGCAAGAAGCCCCACCGCAGCCGTCTCATATCTCACGCCTGCCGTCTCAGCTTTTACATTAAAATATTTAGATTTTCAAAAAATTTGTCTTGATTTTCTTTTTTATTTTCTTATATTCCTTTCGTAACTGAAATCGGATGGCGATTTGCTTTCTTGCAACATTGATCCTATTGCCTTTGATTAGCATGAGGACGTGACACAATAAAGACTGATCAGTAGCACTGGTTTCACTTTTCACATTTCACCTTAAAAAAATCATAAACCGATGACCGACAATACCAATAGCAAAGCATTAAAACAATTTATCAAACAACACAGCCCACTCTGGTGGTGGGTGCCCGAAGAAGCAAAAGAAAATTTAAGTCTAAACTCAGTAGTCGAAGCAACGCTAAACTATGGCAGCATTGAGGACATAAAAAAATTATTCGGAATTGTTGGGATAAAAAAGGTTGCTGAAATTTTTTATGAATCTACGAGCAATCGGCAGCGCGCCAACTATCCTCCGGAAATTAAAAATTTTTTTAAGCTCTATTTTGAACGCCATGCATGAAGAAATCTTGACGCAACAACAGCTCGAGTTAATTCCCTTGATTCGTGTTTTTAACCGGTCCTTTTACCTGGTAGGAGGAACTGCTATAGCGTTATACCTGGGGCATCGTCATTCCATCGATTTCGACCTGTTTAATCCCAAACTATTTAATAGAAAAAATATCCAAAATAAAATTCTCGAAAATAGCTTTCATATTGACAAAACCTTAGTTGCAACCAGTGAAGAATACACGTTAATCACAAATAATATCAAAATCACCTTTTACAATTTTCCCTTTGCAATCCCACACCAGATGAGGTTTAAAGATATTATCAGCTTACCCACCTTATTAGACCTGGCAGCTATGAAGGCTTATGCCCTGGGGAGAAAGGCAAAGTGGAAAGACTATATTGATCTATATTTTATTTTTCAAGACCATTACTCATTGAATGAAGTATGTAACCGGGCTACCGAATTATTTAATGATCTTTTTAGCGAAAAATTGTTTCGAGCTCAACTATCATATTTTGATGATGTTGATTGCTCGGAACAAGTGGACTTTATAACTAAACCAATCCCTGATGAAAAAATCAAAGAGTTTTTAAAGGAGATCGCCAGTCAAGCGTTTTAATTTCTCCTGGCATCCAGCCCTGCTGTTGTTGCGCAAGGGAGTAATCCAATACCCGCCCGATTTTCCGAATCCGTTTATCAATGCTCATGAATTGCGCTGCCATAAATCAAACCCCATTTTCACAAAAAACTGGTTGGTGACACCAGTATCCAGTATCCAGTATCTAATATCTAATATCTAATATCCAATATCCAGTATCCAATATCCAGGCAGAAAATCAAAATCATATTTTAACAAGGAAGCAATAGAATGTCACTCTTAATCACCGGTGGCGCCGGTTATATCGGAAGTATTGTAGTAGAGCAATTGATAAGTAAGGGCTACGAGGTTGTTGTTATCGACAACTTTCAGGAAGGAAACCGACAGGCAGTATTGCCAGAAGCAAAATTATATGAAGGTGATTTTGGTAACAAGATTTTATTAGATGAAATTTTTGAACAAAACAAAATTGACGCCGTGCTTCACTTTGCCGCCGAAACCACCATTGAATTTTCCATGACCGATCCGGGTTTATACTTTCATAACAATGTGGTGAATGGCATCACGTTGCTCGAAGTGATGCGCAAGTTCGGCTGCAACCGATTCATCTTTTCGTCTACTGCGGCCGTATTCGGCGAGCCGCTTTACGTGCCCATCGATGAAGCGCATCCGCAGCAGCCGATCAATGCCTATGGCGAATCGAAATTGATGTTCGAGCATATCCTCGATTGGTATCACCGAGCGTATGGGCTAAGGTTCAATGCCTTTCGCTACTTTAATGCCGCTGGCGCCTCGGAAAAGCTCGGCGAAGCGCACCGCCACGAGAGCCATCTGATCCCGGTCATTATCCAGGTGCTGTTGGGACAGCGAGACCACCTCACCATTTTCGGCAGCGATTATCCCACCAACGACGGCACCTGCATTCGGGATTATATCCATGTGCTGGATCTGGCCGAAGCCCATATTCTGGCGCTGGAAAATCTGGATAAACGCCCGGCAGCAAAATATAACCTGGGCAATGGCTCAGGCTTTAGCAATCTGGAAGTGGTAAACATGGTGGAACAGGTTTCAGGGAAAAAAGTGAATTATTCTTTTGGCCCGCGCCGCATGGGTGACCCAGCCGTATTAATCGCCAGCTCGGAATTGGCAAAAAAGGAGCTGGGCTGGCAGCCGAAATATGATTCATTGGAACAAATTGTGGAATCGGCGTGGCGGTGGCATCGAGATAACCCAAAAGGATATGGGCTATAATTTACTATTTTGCTTAAAGTGAGAAGATGTTTTGAGCAGCTCCCTAGGATCAAACATATTAAAAATTCTTACCAGTAGGGTCGCTACACAGTCAATATTATTTTTGACCGCACCTATAACGACACGGTTATTTGCACCCGAAGATTATGGCATTCGGCAACTTTTTGCATCAATCACAGGTATTATTGGCACTATAATCTGTCTGCGATATGAACTCTCAATACCATTGGGAAAAAATGAAAGAGAGGTCGTTAGTAGTTTAACATTGAGCATAATGATTGCTTTTTTTTTCAGTTTGTTTTTTTTGGCTATATTGCCATTTACAAAAGAATTCATATTTAACTTTTCAAAATTAAGCGGAATTAATAACATAATAGGGCTCATACCGTTATGCTTATTTTTAAGTGGATTAGGGGGGGCATTGCGTTACTGGGTTGCCTATGAGGGCAGCTTTAGTCTATTGGCCTGGTCGGATTTCAGTTCTGCGCTCATCGGAAAATCAGCAACGATATTATGGGCGCTAGTAATCGGCGCATCGGCTACTGGATTAATAGCAGGTGATCTAATAGGCGGCATAATTTCTATTTTGTTTTTTTTATTCTTATTAGGATCCAGAATCATATTTAACAAAAAATTTTCGATGATTAAGTTAGTTTTAGTTTTAAGCACGGCTAAAAAATATAAAAAATTTCCAATCTACGATAGCTGGACTGCATTAATTAATTCTACTTCTCATCAACTAGCGCCCATATTGCTGGGAATATTTTTCTCTCCAATTATTGTTGGACATTATTCGCTTAGCTTAGCTTTTATTAGCATTCCTTTGACTTTACTTGGGAATTCAATTGCACAGGTCTTCTTTCCTACAGCAGCAAAAGAATTCAATACAAAAGGCAATATGTCAGAAATTGTTAAAAATGTTTATCAACGGCTGGTGCAAATTGGCGTTTATCCGATGCTGATCTTAGGTTTATTTGGCAGCTATATTTTCACTTTTATCTTCGGGCAAAAGTGGCATGAAGCTGGAATCTTTACTCAAATACTAAGTATTTTCATGATCTTCAGGTTCATCGGTTCTCCATTAAGCACAGTTTTTACGATTAAACAGCGCCAGGACATCTTATTGATCTGGAATATATTATTTGTAATCATTACATCAGCCAGTATTATAATTGGAGCCAGCACTGCTAATCCAAGAACCTGCTTGTTAATTTATGGTATTTCTGGCATAATAAGCTATTTGACCTTATTGCATATAATAATACGCAATTGTCAACTCTCAGTAATATGGTCTTTAAAATTATTTATAAAATATTTTGCTTTATCGTGCTTGCTGCTATTGCCTATTGTTTTGCTTGCACAGGTTTTTAGAAATACCTATTTTATTTTAATCGGGATAATATTGGTTTCACTTATCTATATCGGGTGCTTATATAAATTTGATCCTGCGATTCATTCTAGTTTAAAAATGGTTTTAAACAGGAAAATTTTTTCAAAAATTTTGAATGGAAAGAAAAACACAGATATGGTGCAAGATGCGGTTTTATAACGAATATTATGAAAACCCAAATTTTTGGGGAAACATTATTTCAAGCCCTCATGAGAAGGAGAGATTAGAGAAAACCATATCTCTAATCCCTAATGATGTTGTTTCTATACTTGATGTGGGATGCGGGGATGGTACCTTTGTAAATAATCTTTCCAATGACTATCGGATTTTAGCAGTTGACCAGTCTGCATCTGCATTGAAGCATGTAAAAAGGCCGAAGATATTTGCAAGTATAGAAAATTTGCCATTTGATTCTGGTTCATTTGATCTGGTTGTATGTGCCGAGGTATTGGAACATCTTCCTTATGGTGTTTATGAGAGAGGTATTCAGGAATTAGAGCGGGTTTCCAGGAAGTATATCATTATCTCAGTTCCGAATAGAGAAAACATTGTTGCTGATTTTTTGAAATGTCCAATTTGCAACTGTCAATTCAACTTGAGCCGACATGTGCGATCATTTAATGATAAAAAGATAGTTACCCTCTTTAATAATTTTAAAATGTCGGAATCTCTTGAATGCGGTCCTATTACCAGAAGAGATACCAAATTTCTTAGCGATATAAAGCACCTTTTCAACCTTTATCTTTCATCCGCTACAGCATTATGTCCACAATGTGGATTTAATGGAAAATTTGAAAGCACCAATAATATTATTGTATTTTTTTACAAGGCATTGAACAAATTTCTGCTCCACCATAAGGCTAAGAGATGGATAATAGCCCGATTTGAAAAAAATATTTTTGAAAAATGTTGAGATAGATCCGAAATAACAATTGCTTTATGATCTTGTGATGTTATCATGCATTTGTAGCGCTATTGAAAAATTTGATAACTTCCTCAACTTTGTCTCCAATGACCCAGAAATCCATATTATAACCATGCAGCAATTTTACCAACTGTATCAAGACAATCCCGAGCAATTTCAGGGCTCGGATGATGTACCAGTATTTGAATATGATGGAAAGCTAAAGCCAACTGAATTTTTGATCAGAAAAGCAAAATCAGCATTCAAAATTCGATGATTCCGATTTATATTGCACTTCATCCTAATCGGCATTTTATCCTAAAGGAGTTTTGTTTATGAACCAGGGCAAGGTAGTCATTACGTCTGGAAATTTGTGGAAAGATCGCTTTAAACTCGGCATACACTTCTTTGGAGAACATTTCTTAGAAAAGGGTTTTTCAGTCTCCTTCTTATCTTTCATTTCATTTCTTTCATTGTTTAGCGCAAGAGGATATGATCATAAATTGAGGCGTTTATCTATGTGGATAAAGGGTCCAGTAATAGAAAATTTCAAGAAAAATAATATGGTTTTAAACCATTCTATTCTAAGTTTATTTCACTCCAGAGCCAATACTCCTTTGCTAAATAGTTATTGGATAGCAAAGAATCAGTTAAAGTTTTCAATACCATCCATAAATAAATTATCAAGAGATAATTTGTATAGTATTTTTATGTTTGACTGTAATGGCATTGGGGCTTTTCCGCATGTTAAGGCAAATTATACTATTTACAGATTTAATGATATCGTATCAGGTTCGATTCACTGGTTGAGCAAAGGGCATATTAAATTGCATGAAGAGATAATGAGAAAAGTTGATCTGGTATTAGCTGTTTCAGAGCCTCTTTTTGATCATGCCGTTCAGCAAAGAGGAAATTCAAAAGGAGTTTATCTTTTGCCCAATGGTGTCGATATCGAAAAATTCCTAAATCCTTCAGTTGCTCCTTTTGAATATCAAAATATCTCTTCCCCAATTGCTGTTTTTGTAGGTGGATTAAATAACTGGTTCGATTGGGAACTCTTATCTTATGCTGCTCAAAAAATGAATAATATCTCCTTTGTTATCATTGGACCTGGACGAATTCCTTCAAACTTACCACCAAATATTTTAGTGTTGGGTCCAAAACCATTCGACCAATTACCAGCATATTTGAATTATGCGGATGTTGGAATTATCCCTTTTAGAGATATGCCGATTATCCGTTGTATGGAGCGACCTTTAAAATTTTACGAGTATATAGCTTCAGGCTTGCCTGTGGTTACTGTATCTTACGGGGCAATGAAAGCTATGGCTCCTCATGCAATATTGGCAGATAATAAAGAAGACTTTGTTAGAGGCATTGAAAAAGCCTTAAAATTTACACAAAATGAAAGAAATAAGCTTCGTCAGGTTGCTGAAGAATATTCATGGAAAAGAATTTTTGAAAAATTTGATGATATTTTAAAGTCAGAGGGATTGGATCTGGCAAAAAATTTATAGTAAAAAAATTATCACTCTCACTTATAAAGAGTTTAATATAATTTATTTTACACTCCTGTCTAAAATAGAATTTTTCCTTGAACATTTTGGATAGCAAAATACCATAATAAGCTAATAAGGTTAAGGCGCTGGAGGATTTGTTGGGTTACTAAGGTCAATAAGGTTTTCTGAATTGGTTTCGTTTGGCAGGCAGATTAAAATTTGAGTAATAAATTACAATCCTTGATCGTAGAGACCTTAGTAAGCGATGAACCCTCAGCGATCACCAACCTTATTACATTATTGAAGGGCCCTTTTGTCCCGAATAGGATTTTTCATTGAGCATTTTGGATAGCAACAGACAATCCGCCAACTGGCGGACAAGTGAGAATAGAACCTCATTTTGAACAACGAATAAATTTGCTGTTAATGGCCTATTTTACAAGAACCAGATTTAAAAATTTTAGTTATTTTGGAAAGCAGTGTTTATTTTAGATGAATAAAAAGATAAAGATACTTCATGTGTGCTGGGAAGGCAGCATGGGCGGACTGCCCAAGTTTGTGGCTGAATTGCTTAGCATTCAAAAAGAGGACCCTGATCTGGAGGTAGCCATCTGCTATGCCAGGGAGGGCGGTCCTTTTTATCAAAAGGTCTGCTCGCTGGGCCTGCCTGTCTATACGCTGGGACTCAAAAATGGCTATTCTATTACCTGCATCAGAAAGTTCTATCATTTCCTGCAAGGAAAAAAATTCGATATCATTCATTTTCATAATGCTTCCACGGCATTTTTCATGGGCGCTCTGCTGGCAGGAAAAGAAAATCGGGCGCATCTGATCTATGTCGATCATGGCGTGCTGGTGGGCCGCTGGGGCGCCAATTTGAAAGCCAGGCTGGCGCATCGCTGTTATACCCGCCCAATGCTGCGCTGGTTTTGCAACCATCGGTTCGATCGCTGCATCGTCAATTCCAAATTCACCGAAGCCTCGCTATTGAAGCTCGGCGTGGCGCCAGCTAAAATCGTGCAGATTTATCACGGCATTAACTGGAACGACGTGGTGGTCAATAAGCCGAGAGAGCAGATGCGAGCGGAATTAAATGTTGATGCTTCAGATTTTCTCATTGGCATCGTGAGCCGCCTGTCAGCCTATAAACGGGTGGAGCGATTCATTGAGGTGGCGCAGCGATTGCAAAATTTATCAAGGGTGAAATTCATTATTGTCGGCGGCGGTCCCGAATATGAGCGGCTGCAAAAAATGGCCAATGGGTATGGCTTGAATGGGAGATTGCAGTTGCTGGGCGAAAGAAAAGATGCCTATGATTTGATGAACGCTTTCGATCTCTTTGTTTTTACTTCTACAGGTGAGGCCTGGCCCAGGACAACGGCTGAAGCCCTGGCACTGGGAGTGCCAGTGTTAACATTCAAGGATGGCGGAGGAGCCATCGAAATTGTCGATCACGGCGTGAATGGCTTTATTGTGACCGATGAATCTGAAGCCGCAGCGGTTATTAAAGAAATCATCAGTGATAAAAATAAATATGCGCATTTGAAAATGGGCTGCGGGCAGAAATTGGATAAGTTTGATGTTGATCATTTTGCAAAGAATATTAAAGAACAAGTCTACACCAGGTTGTAACGAATTTAACGATTTTTGATCAATCCTTCATTGCTATCGCAGGGCAAAGTTATAAGCACAGGAAAGCGAATTTGAGTTGAATGACAGAGCATTAAAAACCTCGATGATTCTATTCCTTTTGATTCCGTATGGGATCCTCTGTGGAAAAATCATCATTGAAAATTCGCCTCACTTCTCGTTAATCATATTAGCGCCGTTGGCGATCCTTTTGCTCTTGCTCTATTCAAAGATTTCCGTTTTGCTATATCTTTTAATTTTAGTCGGGCCTTATGATCTACCCTATCCGAAGTTCATATTGGCAGGAGCGACGCTGGGATTGATCAATATCATCAAGTCCTTTGGTCTGGATGTCTTTATCTTTTTAAAAGCGATCGGCACCAATTGGAAGAAACGGCTTTTTTCAGATGGCGCCGCCAGGTATTATGCTGCTTATCTTATTATCAGTCTTTTATCGATTTTGTTTTCCCCCAGCAAATCCAATGGAGTGAAGCTGTGGCTCGCCTTGATTCATCCCTTTTTTGTATATATCATCATATCGGTGGTCATTCAGAATAAAGAAACAATCCGCAATATCGCTTCCCTGTTTGTTTTATCAGGTATTTTTAGCGTCATTTTAGCTACTATCCAAATTATTTTGGGAAGCGGTTTAAAGGTTGAGGATGTATTGAGGTTGCAGGCGTTTGGCCTCAGCAAGAATGCCTATGCCGCCTTTTTGGTGATCATGGTTATTTTTTGCTATACCCTTTATATTGTGGGTAACAGAATAAGATATCTTTATTACTTTATGCTATTTCTAATTATGCTCATTCTTACTGGTACCAGAAGCGCCATGCTTGCGTTATTGATCACCACTTTGTTATTGTATTGGATTACCAAAAGGAAAACCAAAGGGATGCTGATAGCCTTTTTGTTGGTGCTGGCCGTTTGGAATCTACCGCAATCCATCAACCGAATTACCACCTCGCATGTTGGCTTTTTCGATACCATTGACAAAGCCATGAAAGGCGAATCGGTCGATGACTATCTGAATACAGGTAATTTATATGGCAGAACTCGTTTTTGGGATACGGGATTGGATCTTTTTCGTTCCAGTCCCATTATTGGCAATGGCTTGGGCGCGGCTGCGGTGGTTTATGAAGTTGCTGGAAATAGGAAAATTATTTCGACACAAGGGGATGTTACAAGGATCCATAGCGAATGGATCCGTGTTTTGTCTGATGTGGGCTTGATTGGATTCCTGACATTATTTGTTAGCTTTTATTTATTTGGAAAGAATGCCATTCATCATTACAAACATGCCAAAACAGATTTTACCCGCTCGGTTTCCCTGGCGGCCTTTCTTTCTTTGATCGCTTATATCATTATTGGTGTCACTGAGGTAGTATCGTCTTTCTATTACCAGATGGGGGTGCCTGTTTGGCTGCTATTGGGCTATTCAAATAATCTGTATCATCAGGAAAAAAATAGCTAACGTACTTTTGATTTTTCAGTAAATAATTTCGTTTCTATCTAATTTGCAAATGAATTGAGGAACCACCCTATAAAAAGGCTAGCATGAAACCAGAAGTGATTATCTCCTCTTACAAACACCATTATTATCATACCGCAAAAGCTGCTTATCAGGCTGGATACTTAAAAAGATTTATTACTGGTATATATTTTAAGCTTGATGACAACAAATTCTATTCAGATTTAATTAGATATTCTCGCTTATTCAAATTTGATAATAAACTTTCAAAAGTTTTTCATGCAAGGTATGAAAAAAGCATTGATTCAAATTTAATCATTTCATTAGCCATTGCTGAAATTTTAGGACGGATAGCGGGAAAAAGTCCAGTTATTAATAAGAGCTCATATCAGTATTGGACCTATGCAAATTTATTTGATATCTTCGCATTATCTTATATCAAGGATTGTGATATTTTTCATGGTTCTGATCTTTATTCGCTATTTTGCATGAAGAAAGCAAAAAAAAAGGGTGCTATCACGGTCCTTGATCAAAAAATTGCTCCTGCTGGTGCACGTAAAAAATTACTTGGAGAAGAATATGGTAAATATGGCATTTCAATACCGCTCTCTGATTATTCTTTATTTCAAAAAACCAAAAAGGAGTGTGAGATTGCAGATTATATCATTGTAGGATCGCAGTTTGTTTTCGACTGTTTGGTACAACAAGGGATAAATCCAGAGAAAATTTTTATAATACCGTATGGTGTAGATGTTTTGAAATTCAAGCCAATTCAGAAAAATGACAATGTTTTCAGAATTATTCAGATCGGGTTAAGCCTAAGAAAAGGCGTGCATTATTTGTTAGAAGCCTATAAACAGTTGAATTTTAAAAATAGTGAATTGCTGTTAATAGGAAGAATTGGAGAGGATCTTAAAGCAATTATGCCGAAATATAAAGGCTTATTTAAACATATTGATTACATACCCAATTCTGATTTGCCTTTCTATTATGCAAATTCATCTGTGTTTGTACTCCCTTCCATTTTAGAAGGAAGTTCTTTATGTGTATATGAGGCTATGGCAAGTGGCTTGCCAGTTATTGTTACAAAGAACTGCGGTAGTGTTGCACGAGATGGAAAAGATGGTTTTGTCATTCCTACAGGAAATGTTGAAGCTCTGATGGAAAAGCTCTCTTTGCTTTATGAAAATAGACAATTGGGAATTGAAATGGGGAGAACAGGATTTGAGTACGTGAAAAATTTTACATGGGAGAACTATGGAAAAAAACTGATTGAAACTTACAATAAAATAATAGCTACTAAGAGGAATACTAAAAATTAGATATTCAGTTGCAATAAGCAAAATAATAGACAACATGAAATTTAATACAATTATTACAATGATACAAAAAGAACTTAAAATTAGAATCCTTGATTTGATTAAAAAATTGGCAGGGAAAGTATTGGCAAATCCCACCAGTATAAATCGAATTGTTAAAAAACCTGTAATAGATAAGCTTTTAAAAAAAGCACTCGGTCGCACCTTAGATGTTGGTTGTGGTGGCGGTATGTTCACATTTGAGCTTTTATGTGATCGAAGCGATGAGGTAGTAGCTATTGACATCAGCAGAAAACATGTAGAACTTGTTCATTCCCGTGCCAGGATAAAAAACATCAAAAATATTAATGTGGTTCAGAGCTCTATTTATGATATCCCTTTAATCGAAGATTTATTTAATATAGTTTTTTGTACAGAGGTGATTGAGCACTTGCAAGATGATGACAGGGCCATTAGTGAGTTACAACGAGTTTTGAAACCAGGGGGATTGTTATTGATTTCAACCCCAGTCTTACCAAATATTTTTTATGATCCTGCTCATGTCAGGCAGGGCTATACTGAGAAGGAGCTTTCTGCAAAGCTAGCTAATTTTGGATTTGATATTGTTGCTGTTGAATATTGCATTTTTAAACTGAGCCAGATTGCTTTAAAACTCTATTATCTTTTAAAGATACCTATGCCTGTTCTATTTTTAAGTCATATTGAAAGGCGTTTTCCCAAATTGAGCCGTCTGGGTAAGCCGATGGATATGATTATGTTGTGCAAAAAGCGCTTAAATGAATAGAAATAAAATTCTAATTATTGGACCAACGCCCCCACCCCACCACGGCGTAAGTGTGTTTACCAGCGCCCTGCTGGAATCAGATCTAAAAAGCCATTTCGAGATGGTTCATTTAGATATTTCGGATAGGCGGGGCATTGGGAACCTGGGCAAATTCGACCTGATGAACATGGTGTTATCGCTATTTCATGGGATTAAATTTTGTTGTTTGCTGATAAGGCACAATCCCCGCTTGGTCTATTTGCCCATTTCCGAAAACATTGCTGGCTTTATGCGAGATTGTCTGTTTATCCTGCCAGCTATTCTGATGAGAAAAAAGATAGTGATTCATTTTCATGGCGGCTACTTCCGCACGTTTTACGAAAATTCAAATCGAACCCTGAAATTTTTCATTCGATCAATTTTTCATCAGGTCACATGCTGCATTGTTCTATGCCATTATTACAAAGACCAGCTTATTTCTATCCTACCAAAAACCAGGTTTGAAATTATACCCTATGGCATAAAAGATATCGGGACAAATGGCAAAATAAAAAGAGCTTTTCCAGTCTCAGTTTTGTACCTGAGCAATTTAATCGCAGAAAAGGGCTTTTTGGATGTTATCAAGGCGGCGCATTCGATCGTTCAGAAAAGAACAGATGTGAGATTCTTGTTCGCAGGGACCTGGAACGGTGAAAGCGAAAAGCAGCAAGCGCAGGAGATGATCGAAAATTTTCACCTGCAAAATAACATCGAATTTTTAGGACCTGTTTACGGGCAAAAGAAATTGGATTTATTTACTACCTGCGATATTTTTGTGTTTCCCACTTATTATAGACACGAGTCTTTTGGCATTGTGAACCTCGAAGCCATGGCCGCTTCGCTGCCAATTATTACCACCAATAAAGGCTGCATTCGGGATCTGGTGATCGATCATGAAAATGGTTTTATTGTCGAGCCGCAGCAGCCCGAACAGATTGCTTTTGCCATCCTGCAATTGATCGATAATCCTGACTTAAGAAAACGGATGGGAAAAGCGGGAAGGAAAAAATTCGAGCAATATTATACCAAAGAAATCCACATCCATCGCATGATCGAAGTCTTCAATAAAACGCTTGCCACCAATGGTTAATATATGTGCGGCATTACTGGACTAATCAATTGCGGGGATTTGAATACGCTCAGCCAGATGACCGAAGAGCTGGCACATCGAGGGCCAGATGACGTTGGGATTAAATGGTTCGAGAACCATCACGCCGGGCTCGGGCAGCGGCGATTAGCTATTATTGATTTGTCCCCATCCGGGCATCAGCCAATGGCAGATGAAAAAGAGGAGTTATGGATAACGTATAACGGAGAGCTGTATAATTATCAGCAAATTCGAGCGGAGTTGATCAAATCTGGCTGCCGTTTTCGGTCTGCCAGTGATACCGAAGTCATTTTAGAGGCCGTGGCGACCTGGGGGATAAAATCGCTGACGAAGTTCAATGGCATGTTTGCCTTTGCTATTTATAATAAAAGAACCAAAGAGTTATTTGCGGCTCGGGATCGGATTGGCATCAAGCCGTTTTATTATTATCACAAAGATGATAAGCTTATTTTTGCCTCCGAGATCAAAGCAATATTAAAAAGCGGATTGGTCCAGGCTGAGCCAGATGATGTTGCGTTATTTACCCCGACTCGTTTTCAAATTTCTCCATTGACCGGTTTTAAGAATATTTATAAGTTGCCGCCGGGTCATTATTTAGTATTCAAAGATGGCCAATTAAGCATTCAGCCGTACTGGAAATTAAATCCGGTTGAGAATTCAATAGGTGATAAGGATGCAGAGGCTCAGCTCGAGCAATTGCTCTTTGATGCAGTTGAGCTGCAAATGATTGCCGATGTACCGGTGGGCGCATTTTTGAGTGGCGGACTGGATTCGTCTTTAATCTGTGCATTGATGGCGAGGCATACCAACAAAACGATCAGGACGTTTACTATCAAATTCCGGCAGGAAGATCAAAAATTCGAGAGCATGGGTGATGATAGCTTTTATGCCCGAAAAATCGCCAATCATTTTGGGTTTGATCATCACGAGTTCGAGATTGAGCCAGATATTGTCGATTTATTGCCTAAAATCATCTGGCATCTGGATGAGCCATTGGCAGATGCGGCAGCGATCAACACCTATCTCATCTCAAAAGCCGCACGTGAAAATGGAATTTATGTTTTGCTGAATGGTGTCGGCGGCGATGAGATATTTGGCGGCTATCGGAAAAACCTGGCTTGTTTAAAGGCAGAAAGTTATCAAAAGCGGGTACCCAAATTATTACAAGCATCCGTAATCAAGCTTGCTGAACACATACCGGTTGCGTCAGCCGGATCTGGTTTTCGCTCAGTACGATGGGCGAAAAGATTCCTATCGTTTGCCTCGCTGCCAAAAATCGAGCGATTTTTATCTTCTGATCTATCGCTCAACCCCAATGAATACCAGAGAATCTTTCTGGACGGTCCCTCTTATTGGGAAACGCATTTTTTCAAATCGCAAGCGGGGAATTTCAATGGCAACCGGTTGTCCTATCTCACGCAGATGTGTTTAAACGATACGTTGGTCTTTTTGCCCGAACATAATTTAACCTATGCCGATAAAGCGAGCATGGCAGCCAGTGTGGAATCTCGTCCGCCGCTGACAGATCACACGATAGTCCAATTTATGTTTTCATTGCCGCCACATTTCCGAATCCGAGGAACCCAGCAAAAATACCTGTTAAAAAAAGTAGCGGAAAAATATCTGCCAATAGAGATCGTGTATCGACCGAAAGCGTCTTTTGGCACGCCATTACGGTCGTGGATTCGAGGGCCTTTAAAAGAGATGATCGACGAATATCTTTCTTATGAATCGATTAAAAAACGGGGATTATACAATCCTGACTATGTGAAGACAAAAATTCACCTGGATCGGGCGGGGAGGGAAGACAATGCTCACCTGATCTGGCAGCTATTAACGACGGAAATATGGTTTAGAACCTTCTTCAAATAGATATGCTTTATACTCCAGCTCACCCAAAACCTCAAAACCGGCGAAATGAAATTGTTGCTTTCGAACCAAAGCAATTACCCACTTCTATGTTTCGTCCCTAAAGGGACTCCATATTTTGGGGGCGATGATAGCTATAAACATTTCATCCCTACGGGATGAGAATTGATAACCTGAGAGATTCAGGGCACGTACGAATGAATGCTCTTGGATGCGATTTTATTTTTGAGAAATGCAACGTTATTAAAGATTGATTTAATGGATTAAATCCATCAAACTTTATTAACCTTAATATCCGATTATGATCTACCTGGATTTAACCGTATTAGCTTATTTTTCGCTTGATGTATATTCTTAATAAGGTAATAAGGTTGAAGCTACCCTGGGTTTAGCTTGTTACTAAGGTTGGTGCTGTGCCAGGTCGGGCTTACTACTAAGGTGAATAAGGTTTTTTATCGGTCAGGTGGCTGGATCGAATTTTATTGACGCGGTGGATTTTGGTGTAGCAGTTTATGATTTTTATAGGATGGGTGCAATTCCTGAAGGCTGGTAAAAGCCGTTAAAACGTTTGTAACAGGTCTATAGCATACTGAATGACACCTCAAAAAATAACAGGGTTCATTCAAATTGGCTCGGTTTAGCACGATAATTATTAGCTGGACATATATCCATCAATAATTTCATAAGATTCGCCTGGTTCAAAAACTGGATTTCTGCTGTTTGTTCTACAAATTGAATCATGTTTTCACCAGCAATTAAAAAGCTGGCTTTAAAAAACGGTTCATTAGCAACTTTGTCCAGTAATTCATACCATCTCATGGCATGCATATATCAAAAATGATAACTCAATGCAATAAAAAATTTCTATGCTGCATTCAGAATTGAGAGCACTCAGAAATGGATTTTTGAATTATAGTAATAAGTTGTTACTAACAGTGCGAGACCTTTATTTTGCGGTACGCCATTACCTAATCACCTAATCACCTAATTACCCAATTACCTAATTACCCAATTACCCAATTACCTAATTACCCAATCATTATGCTCCAACTCACCCAAAACCTCAAAACCGGCGAAATGAAATTGTTGGAAGTGCCGGTTCCGACGTTGACATCTAAAAACATTCTGGTCAGAGTTCATTATTCGCTCATCAGCGCCGGCACTGAAAGCAGCAAGGTGACCACCGCCCGTAAAGGCTATCTCGGCAAAGCCAAAGAGAAGCCGGAGCAGGTGAAGCAGGTGCTCGATACGGTAAAGAAAGAGGGCTTGCTCAACACCTACCGCAAGGTGATGAACAAATTAGATGCCTGGGCGCCGCTGGGCTATAGTTGCGCTGGAGAAGTTATCGAAATCGGCAGAGAAATAACTGAATTCAAAATTGGGGATTTTGTGGCTTGCGCCGGACAGGACATCGCCAATCATGCGGAGGTGGTCTCGATGCCGGTGAATTTATGCGTGCCGGTGCCGGAGAACGTTCCTCTTTCCGCAGCGGCGTATACCACCCTGGGTGCGATTGCGTTGCAGGGCATTCGGCAGGCGGATGTGCGGCTGGGCGAGTCCTGCGCGGTGATCGGTCTGGGATTGCTGGGGCAGTTGACGGTGCAAATGCTGAAAGCCAGTGGGGTGCAGGTGTTCGGCATCGATATCGATCCCTGGGTTGTGGAACGGGCGAGATTAAGCGGCGCGGATGAGGCGTTCGAGCGGAGCGATGGCGGATTGGAGTACAGCATTGCTGAAAAAACGGCGGGACAGGGAGTCGATGCGGTGATCATTACGGCGGGAACCAACAGTCTCGACCCGATCGAATTGGCCGGTCGCCTGGCGCGAAAAAAGGGGAAGGTGATCATCGTCGGGGCGGTGCCCACCGGGTTTTCGCGGGAAAATTATTTTAAAAAGGAACTGGATTTGCGGATGTCCTGCTCCTATGGTCCGGGCCGGTATGATCCCGAGTACGAGCAAAAGGGGAGGGATTATCCCTACGCGTATGTCCGCTGGACCGAGAAGCGCAATATGGCGGCGTTTCTGCAGTTGCTGGCTCAGGGCAAGATCAAGGTAGACCATCTGACCACCCATGAGTTCGATTTCGATGAGGCGCCTCGGGCGTATGATTTGATCTTGAAGAAGAGCGAGCCGTTTTTAGGCATCGTGTTGAAATATCATCCGGAGCGGGAGATCCAGAAGCAGGTGGTTCTATCCAGTAACCACCGGAGCCCAGCAGAGGTGAAAATTGGGTTCATTGGCGCTGGTTCGTTTGCCCAGACGCATTTGTTGCCCAATGTCAAGAATTATGATCATGCCGCCTTGATCGGCGTGGCGACGGCAGCGGGCAATGAGAGCCGCACCGTGGCCGATCGCTATGGGTTCGCGTTTGCCAGCGGTGATGCAGCGGATATTTACCAGAACAACGAGATCAACACGGTCTTTATCGCGACCCGACACGATACCCATGAGGAATATGTTATCAGGGCACTGGAGCATGGGAAGCATGTGTTTGTGGAGAAGCCGCTGGCGCTGTCTGAAGATCAGTTAAAACGGGTGGTTGAGGTGTATTATCAGTCGGCAGTCGGCGGTCAACAGTCGCCAGTCTTCAGTCAGCAGTCGGCAGTCTTCAGTCAGCAGTCGGCAGTCTTCAGTCAGCAGTCGGCAGTCTTCAGTCGGCAGTCGGCAAATAGTGAGATGCATTCTACAATCGTAAATCCTAAATCTAAAATCCTCCTGGTTGGTTTCAATCGGCGTTTTGCCCCTCTGATCCAGAAGCTAAGGGAGTTCATCACCACGGCGCCGGTGGCGATCAATTATCGGATCAACGCCGGTTTTATTCCGAGGGATCATTGGACCCAGGATCTGGAAGTGGGCGGCGGTCGCATTATCGGCGAGGTCTGTCATTTTGTGGATCTATGCCAATATCTGGCGACCAGTCAGCCAATCATGGTCTCGGCCTACGCCATGGATTCGGCGCAGCAGACCCAGGACACGCTGGTGATTAATTTGAAATTTCAGAACGGCTCGATAGCTACGGTCAGTTATTTCGCCAATGGGAGCAAGGAATTGGCCAAGGAATATCTGGAGGTCTATGGGAGCGGAGTGACGGCAATTCTGAACGATTTCAAAGAGCTAACGATTTATGGCAAGAACAAGAAGCGGTACAAGTTATCGAACCAGGACAAGGGGCATCGGCAGGAAGTAAACGCATTTCTGGATGCGGTGAAGCATGGCAGTGCAGCACCCATTCCGTTTGAGGAGATCTATTGGTCGAGCTTGTTGCCGTTTAAAATCATCGAATCGATTCGTCGCGGGAAATCGATCGAAATGACAGGTGAGCTCAATGAGACCGCGAATTGCGCCAATTAAAAGAATTCCGCGAAGGTTAATTCTCCAATTACCCAATTACCCAATTACCTAATTACCTAATTACCTAACTACCTAATTACCTAATCACCCAACGACCTTGCATGGCAGACCAGACGGTAATAGCCGACATCATTTTCAAGCACTACGATTATTTAAAGAGCGTAAATTTCCAGGGCTGGGATGTATTGGACGGATTGAACAGTCGGCTGTTTCAGAAACTGCCTTTTCACCGCAATAAATATTTTCGATTGGCGTGGATCCAGTGGTTTCGGAAATCGCCGATCAATTTTCGTCGTCTCTGTCAGGTGCCCAAGGGCGATAATCCCAAGGCATTGGCGCTGTTCATTGGTGGTTTGTTGCGGCTCGGGCGGCAGGTTCAGGATCAAGTTTATCAAGCCGAAGCTCGCCGGTTGTATACTCGGTTGATGGCGCTGAGCTCGCAAAATTACGCCGGTCTAAGCTGGGGTTATAATTTCGATTGGCAGGCGCTGGCGTTCGATGTGCCGAAATTCAAGCCGAACATGATCTGTTCGGTGTTTGCCGGACAGGCGCTGCTGGATTTATTCGAAAGCAGTGGCGAGCAAGAATTTCTGGTGCAGGCGGAGCAGGTGGCGGAGTTCATCCAGCGCCATCTGGTTCTGGTGGAGGAGGCGGATCGTATTTGCTTTGGCTATATTCCCGGGGAAAAGGCCATTATTCATAATGTGAATTTGGTGGGGGCCGCTTATCTATCGCGGCTGTTTGCTGTGACTGGTCAGAGCTCGTATAAGCATCTGGCGGAAAAGGCGGTTCGCTATTCGGCGTCGTTGCAGCGGGAAGATGGCGCCTGGCCCTATGGCAATCGAGGGCATCATCAATGGGTGGATAATTTTCATACCGGCTATAACCTGCTGGCGCTGCATCACTTTCAACAATACTGCGGGGATAGCCAGTTCGAGCCGGTGTTGCGCAAAGGCCTCGAATTTCATTTGCGCCGGCATTTTACATCGGAACTGTTGCCAAAATATTCCGATGTCCGTTTGTATCCCCTGGATGTGCATTGCTTTGCTCAGGCGATCATCAGTTTTTTGGCATTGCGCCGCTACATTGCTGATTATCGCACCCGGGCTGAGCGGATGGTTCAACAGGCGCTGAACATCTTGTGGGATGAAACGCGAGGCTATTTTTATTACAAGCAATCGCGCTTTTTTAAAAGCAAAATTCCCTACATCCGATGGTCCCAGGCCTGGATGTTCTATGCACTTACCTATGCGTTAACGAATTGGAATGAATAACAGGATCGACATATTGGGTTATCCGGTGGATAATTTGACCAGCGATCAGATCATCCAGCGGATCAGCCAGGCCATTGCCGGCCAGATCAAGACGCACGTTCTGGCCATCAACGCCAACAAGTTCTATCAGGTTCGCCGGGATCGGTTGCTGGCGGAGATCATGCGCAGCGCCGAGATCGTGATTCCGGAATACGCTTTTGTCTGGGCATCTCGAATGATCCGGCGACCGCTGGTGGAGCATATCGGCGGCATTATGTTGATGCGCAAGCTGCTGGAGGTGGGGCCGAGTCACGGCTTTTCTTTTTTCTTTCTGGGTGCGAAGTCGGAGGTGGTGGAGCTGATGATCGCCAAAATCAAGCACCAATACGGGGAGCAAATTGTGGCAGGATGGCATCACGGCTATTTTAGCGATGAAGTGGCGATGATCGATGAGATCAACCGCACGCCGGCGAATATCGTGCTGGTGGCCATGGGGGTGCCGCGGCAGGAATATTTCATTCATCAGAATCGGGCCAGAATTCAGGCCCCGGTGATGCTAGGGGTGGGTGGCAGTTTCGATGTGTTTGCCGGCATTCGCAAGGAGACGCCGTCGTTTTTGCGGCATGGCTTCGAGTGGATCTATCGGATGGTGCAGGATCCCCGGAATTTATGGAAGCGGTATTTGACCACCAATCCGTACTTCGTGCTGCAGGTTTTCAAGCAAAAACTTATCGGCAATGGGTATCAAAAGGTGCCGGACCTGCCCATGTCGGGAGAAAAAGCATAGCGCACTATAGGTACATGGGGTTGCAGGACAGGATGCCATCCTGTCCTACAAAACCTTGAAAGATTTGACCAATAATATGATAGCGCAGCGAGGTGGCAATTCCAGGTGCCAAAACCAAATCCCAGGCCAGTCCGACTCCTGCCGGTTGAATTTCGATTGTCACCCAAAATTCCAAAATAACTTTACAAATCACCATCTCCCAAACGTAAATCACAAATAAATTTCGATACGCCAGATCGAATTCAACGCATAAAATCGATTGTGCGATTCACTCTGGGATGATGGCTGGTTGTTGAGCATTGCGGTTCTGTGGTTGCGATTGAGTTGATGGCTGCAATGGGTCGTATGGAATTTTGTTAGTGCCGATTTCGAAATTTCGGTATCCACTTTCAATTCGCACAATGTCTTGCCCTAAAATGCACGATTGAATTGGCAATAGCATCACCAGGTAGTTTCCTTCGGAATCTTGCCGGAATGGTCTTTTTTCGAGAGGTTGAATTTTTGCTTGTTAAATAGCTCTACTTAGTCAGATTACTATAATTCATTAACAAATAGGTATCATTTCGAGCGAAATGATAAATTTGTTTGTCAACCACCAACTAATCATAAAATATACAGATTCCTCACTGCGCTTCGTTCCGTTCGGAATGACATGATTTGGCTTAATCTGACCAGGTAGTAATAGAGTTATTTGAGGAAACTAATCGGGAAGACGTCATCAGAATCGTCGCAAAATAGACGCCAATAGCGACAGGGCAATTTCTTATACCTTCGCCCGGGCG
The DNA here is from genome assembly GCA_964647995.1 of uncultured Cytophagia bacterium. GTDB lineage: Bacteria > Zhuqueibacterota > Zhuqueibacteria > Thermofontimicrobiales > Thermofontimicrobiaceae > Thermofontimicrobium_A. The sequence continues at coordinate 232,570 of CAZYNP010000001.1, read as the reverse complement.
GCAAACATCAGCATGCAGTTCTCCTGCCCGAGGCTGGCTACAAACTTCGTGTGATCGTTTCGTCTCATAATGATTGGGAAGCTGATTTTGTGCTTTTTTACTTCTGTTTATCCTGAGCTATGAAATTTTATTTTGTTGTGTTATGTCTCTTCGTGGACGGCATCGGACTCACTTTGTCTGCGCAAACCAATGCTACCATTCCGAGCTATCATTGGGCCTACCCCTATTTGAACGAGCTCCGGCTGCGTGGCTATCTGACTGCGCTGCAGGGCATTCGCCAGCCGTACACGGAAATCGAAGCTGGCAATAGCCTCTCGGCATTGCAGCGCCAGATCGAGAGCGGCGAGGTGACGGCAACGTCCCATGAGCGGTGGCTGGTGGATCTACTCTCAGCGAATTTTCTTACGCGTGAGCAATTGGCGGACGGCGAACGACAATTGAGCATCAGGCCCGGGGTTTGGCTGGAGCAGACCATGATTCGCGATGCCGGTGACGCCGGATTTTACACGCAGATGCGCAGTCAGGTGGGGGTGCATTGGAACGACCGCCTGACATTTTACAACGGTATCCGGCTGGATCAATTGCTATTGGACGATCCGGCCTATCCCGGCAAACGCTGGCGCGGCTTTGCCGGCTATACCGAGCAGGCATACGTTCGATTTACGATTGGCGATGAGCGACTGAAGAAGCCTCAGGCGGAATTGACCCTGGGCCGAGATTTTCTAAATTGGGGCAGCGGCCGAACTGGCCGGTTGTTGTTCTCCGATTATGCCCAGCCATTGGACCAGTTGAAGCTTGATTTTGCCTATAAAGGCCTTCATTTCTATCTGCTGGCGGCGCAACTGGAAAAATGGCCACTGGCGGATTCGTTGGTGAAAAAATATGGCACTCGCAGGGCAAATCGTTTTGTTTCGGCGCATGGGATAACCATTGCTATCAAGAATAGGCTATTCATCGGCCTGACCGAAGCGTTGCTCTACGGCGGCCCGGATGCCCATTGGGAATTGAAGTATCACAACCCGGTGCTCTATTACCATGGCGAGTTGCTGAACGGCGGCGGTTCGGATGGGAATGGTCTGCTCTATTTCGATTTCGATTGGTATCCCTGGCGCAATTGGCGCTTTTACGGCGAAGTGCTGGTGGATGATTATCAATTGGAAAAGACCGTACCGGGTGATCTGGAACCGAACGAATGGGGACTGATTTTCGGCTGGCAGCGCAGCGACCTGTTCGGTCTGTCAGGCAGCCAGTTGGGTCTGGAGTACGTGCGGATCGCCAATCGGACGTACAATTCCTGGCTGGAATGGGAGAAATGGGTTCATTTCAATCGTCCAATTGCCTATGAATTGGGCAATAATTGCGATCGGTGGCAGCTCAGCGCCAGCCAATGGCTCGGCCCCGGGCTCCAAATGGGTCTGGAATGGGATCACCTGCGGCAGGGCACGGGGTCGGTATTGGACCGCTGGGATACGCCTTGGAAAAATTACACGCTGGCTCAGGGGTACGATGAACCGTTTCCCTACGGCATTGTGGCGACGTCATCCAATTTCAGGGTGAAGCTGCGTTACCATTTTCTGACCCGCGGGCTGCTGGAAGCTGATGCGAGCTATCGGCAGGTGGCGAATGTGGCGCATCAGCGGGGAAGGAACGAACAAGGGTGGCAATTTAGAATGCGGGCCGAGTGGGCGGTGGGCGGACGGTGGAACTATTGATAGAAATCAGCGTGGTTCAAAAAGCGCTTGTGGAGCGCATTTCATGGCTGGGGTTCAATTTTTTTCAGCCGCTCATCGTTGCGGAATACATGGAACACAGGAAAACACATGGACAGCAATTTTAGTCTTTTAAATTCCGTGTCCTTCCGCGTATGTCGTGGGTGAAATGGAAATGACTTTTGGTCTCAGAACCGCCAGTAGGCGGTCTGCCTCCTGGCGGATTGAAAGGTCTCAGAATTGGTTTATGTTTGAAATTCTATGAGGGAAATGATTGGCCCACGGAATACACGGAACACGCGAAAAAACGCGGACAGCAATTTTGGTTTTTTGAATTCCGTGTCCTTCCGCGTGTTTCGTGGGCCAAAACGAGTTGCTTTCAATGGTCATGGTTTATTTTCAAAATTTGGGTATAAAAAAATTAAAAATTAAACAATCAAGCTGCGGACGAGATGATGATGAACTGTTTGGTCACCGGCGGTGCCGGATTTATTGGGTCGCATACGGTGGATGCGTTGCTGGCCAGAGGGTATCGAGTGCGGATACTGGATAACCTGGCGCAGCCGGTCCACCTGAAAGGCAAGCCGGATTATCTGCCGGCGGAGGCGGAATTCGTGCTCGGCGATGTTCGCAATCGGGACGATTGGGAAAAAGCATTGCAGGGCATCGATGTGGTATTTCATTTTGCCGCCTATCAGGATTACCTGCCAGATTTCAGCAAGTTTTTCTATGTGAACAGCGTGGGAACGGCGCTATTGTATGAACTGATCGTGGAGAAGAAACTGGATATTCAGAAGGTGATTGTGGCGTCGTCGCAGGCGGTTTATGGAGAGGGTAAGTATCGCTGTCCCCGCTGCAATCGGATCAAATTTCCGGATTTGCGAACGGAAAATGACTTGCAGGCCGGGCACTGGAACCATCGCTGTCAGGATTGCGGCGCGACATTGCAGGCGATGTGGACCAATGAGAATCGGGTGAATCCTCAGAACCAGTATGCGCTGTCAAAATACTCGCAGGAGCAATTGAGTTTGAACCTGGGCAAGCGTTATCAGATTCCCACGGTCTGTTTGCGATATTCAATCGTGCAGGGGCCGCGGCAATCGATCTACAATGCCTATTCGGGCGCCTGCCGCATCTTCAGCCTGAGCCTGTTTTTCGATCGGCAGCCGCCAGTTTACGAAGATGGAAATCAGGTGCGGGATTTTGTGAACATCCATGATGTGGTGCAGGCAAATTTGAAGGTGCTGGATTCGCCCCTGGCCGATTATCAGGTGTTCAATGTGGGCGGCGGCAGGACCTATTCGGTGTACGAATTTGCCATGCTGGCGGCAAAAGTCATGGGCAAAAATATTTCCCCCAAAATTACCGAACAATATCGATTTGGTGATACGCGTCATATCTTTTCGGACATTTCTAAGTTAAAATATATCGGCTGGCGGCCCACACATACCGTGGAGGATAGCCTGCGGGAATACATGGCATGGCTGGGCCAGATGCCGGATATCGACAATGTGCTGGATCGGGCGGCGCAGGAAATGCAAAACCTGAATGTAATCCGGTCGAAGCGCCATCACCCGGGAGGCAGCCGATTGGCGGCAACTGCCTGAGCAACACAGGTTGCAACGGTGCTGCGGCTGCTCTCCAGCATAGCGGAAAATCCATCGGCAGTGCTAAAGGCAGACCGCTAACAACTTTTGTCTATATATAGTGAGAGCCATTGCAGCACTTGTTTTTCATAATCAATTCAATGTCAAGCTTCAGGAGAGGTGAAAGATGCAACCTGTGACGTATGAGATGATCGACCCCGACACCGGAACCCTGCGTCGGGCAAGCTGGATTTATGTGAAGATTGTTTGGATGAAGATGCAGTTGTTCTATTATTTCCAAAAAATGGTCATTCGACAGAAATTAGTGAGATTGTTTGGTCGATCTCGCATCATGACCTTAGAGACCAGACCGATGAAGTACTCGCTTTTTATTTAGCAGGGTTATTATCACGCCACGAAGGCGCGCAATGCATTTATGGCGCGTTATTACGCGGAGTCAGTGTTAGTGGAAAGAATTGAACCAGGGCCTTGGCTTCAAACGAGCTGTTTTCAATCGACAAGCGAACAACGGGCCTTCGTGGCTGATTTTCAAACATCGTATCGACGTGGTTGATTTTTGAGTGTAGCACCGACGAAAGGCCATGCTGCCTTTCGCGGATGACAGGATGTAGCGATTCCAAACACATGGGGGACAGTTCTCGCATTATAGCTTCATTTTTGAACTCACTGTTCTCGCATGAGCAATTCGGGGAAATGGCTTAATAATTGCTGTTGTAATTTTTTGCTGCGTAAGTTTATCCAGCCCGGGGAGATGGCAGTGGCCTGGTTTAATTGTTCAGGCCGATTCAATTCTGCGTTAATCAATTGCCGGCCACAAACGATGAGTTAGTGCCAACTGGATGAACGTTTGCAGGTAATCCCGGGTCAGCGGTAGCAGAACCTTTGGCCGAGCGTTCACCGCGAACGGTCAGTAAAATCCACTGGGGTCTCATTTTCATTTGGTGGTAAACTGGATATGATTATTTCACAAACTCCGTTGCGAATCAGTTTTGCAGGAGGGGGCACCGATCTGCCTTCCTTTTATCGTCAGGAAGAGGGGTGGGTAATAAGCTCGGCGATCGACAAGTATGTATTTGTGATCATCAAAGAGCGGTTCGATGACAAGATATACATCAATTATTCGAAAAAAGAGATCGTCGATAGCGTGGATGAGATCGAGCACGACCTGGTGCGTGAGGCGATGCGGAAAACCGGGGTGGATCATGGCGTGGAAATTACCACTCTGGCCGATATTCCGTCCAGCGGTTCGGGATTGGGTTCTTCGAGTAGTATTACCGTGGGATTACTGAATGCCTTCTATGCCTATCGGGGTGAACTGGTGACTGCGGAGCAACTGGCACGAGAGGCGTGCGAGATCGAGATCGATATTCTGGGCAAGCCCATTGGCAAGCAGGATCAATACATTGCCGCGTACGGCGGCTTTCGTTTTTTCCGATTTCAACCGAACGAGGAGGTGATTGTCGAACGAATTCCACTCGAAAATAGCCGGAAGCGCAAATTTGGCTCGAATTTGCTGCTTTTTTTCACCGGTACCACTCGAAGCGCGGATCGGATTCTGACCGAACAGAATCATAACTTGAACCAGCATCTGGACGTGTTGCGAACCATGAAGCTGCAGGCGGCGCAAATTCGAGATTGCATCGAGGCGGATCAATTGGATCGAGTTGGCGAGATTATGGCGGCGAACTGGGACAACAAAAAGAAATTGGCCAGCCAGATTTCCAATGCCGAGATTGATCGCATGTATCAACGAGCTATAGAAGCTGGCGCACTTGGGGGGAAAATTTCCGGCGCTGGGGGCGGCGGGTTTTTGCTGTTGTATTGTCCACGCGAAAACCAAAATCGCGTCCGGGAGGCGCTGAAAGACTATCGTGAGTTTCCGTTTTTTCTGGAGCGTCACGGATCAAAAATTATTTTTAATATGGGGAGATATGAATGGAAATGATCAATGAGTATTTCAACCGAGTGTTCGCAGCGTGCAATTCCGTTCGAATCAGTGACAATTTAAAACTCATCAAAATTTTAGAACAAGCCTACCACCGCAACAAACGTATTTTTATCTTCGGAAACGGCGGCAGCGGTGCCACCGCCTCCCATTTTTGTGAAGACCTCGCCAAAGGCACCCTCAACGGCAAGAAAGATATCAAACGATTCAAGGTCATCAGCCTGACCGATAATACACCGTTCATCCTGGCGCTGGCCAATGATGAAGGGTACGAATCCATTTTTGAGCAGCAACTGCGCAACCTCGCTGAGCCCGGCGATGTCGCCATTGGTATCAGCGGCTCCGGCAATAGTCAAAATGTCCTGAATGCCATTAACTATGCCAATCAGCTTGGCATGATAACCGTCGGCATGACCGGCTTCGACGGCGGCCAGTTGATCAAAATTGCCAGGCATACCGTACACATTCCGGTCGACGACATGGGCGTCACCGAATGCGTGCATGCCATCATCACGCATTATATCACCGACTGCCTGCGGGAAAAGATCAACGCCGAGCATCGCGAAATCGACAAAGTGGTGTCGATCTTTGATGATGAGGTGGAACAACATCGTATGCTGGAAGAACTGCATCTGAAATAACCGGGTTCTGCTGCCGGTTGGAACTATTTTCAGGCAGCAGCGGGCTGACTGCGGATGGGGTATCTGCGCATCGATCATCCGACAGCAATACTTTCGGCCCCAGCTTGCCGGTTGAGGGGATTTTTCCGGCCAGGTAAATCCCGGACAATGAAAGTCGGCTGTTCTATGCTCCATCCCGCAATTTCCTGGAGGTAGATCGACCAACATCAAAATCCGGATGGTTTGGTTCCATCTGGTGCTTTGGTTCGCGACCTGGGATTGAGGCATTTATTATTCGATGCCCCCCAATGCTGTCGGCGGCAAATTTTAGGTTCCAAATGGCCGAATTCCAATGTGGCTGATTATTTTGGATGCTATTGTCCAAAACGCTTAACATGAAATTCGATTTTGAACAGGAGTGAATAACATCCTCGGTCGATTTTGGTCGACTGATTTTGATTGTTGTTGCCTGGTTTTCCTTCTGTCGCTCGATGATCTCGGAACTACTGGGATAGATTCTACTGGGATAGATTTTGTGAATAATCAAGATCAGCCAGCACTTTCCAGCACCTGGATTCCAGAGCAGGGACTATTTTTATATCATAAGTCAGGACAGAGCTGGAAGTGAACTGCGGTCCGGTTTCATTTGGAGCCGGTTATGCCCGAAAATATGACTTTGGCCCGGGAGTCTTTGACCGTCCTTCTGCCGGCTGCCGATGGGATCATTTCAGTTTAATTCCGACCATTGGCAGAAGCTGGGCGCAACTGGAAAGATCGGTTAGGCGCGAGGATTTGTGCATCGGGTGATACCCAAATTTCCAAACCGAACTTTGACCATTGAAAGTGCCCCTTCTTTGCCCATGAAACACGCGGAAGTGCGCGGAATTCAAAAAACAAAAAATGCTTCCGTGTTTTTTCGTGTGTTCCGTGGGGCAACTATTGAAAGTCACTTCCATCTTAGAACTTCACGCCTAACCCAATTCTGAGACCTTTCAATCCGCCAGGAGGCGGACCGCCTACTGGCGGTTTTGAGACCAAAAATCATTTCCATTTTCGAATATCAGGCAAAACAAGAAATCCAGCATGAAGCTGGATTTTTTTTGCAAATACCGATTTGACCTTCAGGGAAGTGCGATTAGCGGAGAAGATAAAAAGCGCCCAGATTGATTTTGGGACCGCTATAGTTATTGGTTAAGGCGAGCGCCTGCTTGAATTTCAGGTAGTGGTAGCGAAATTCCAGGGCGAAAAAGAGCCGGGGGGTTACACTGATGTCGAAACCGGTGCCCACGTTAATGCCGGCGCCAGCTTCCCATGCCTCCTTGAGTCGCGACAACGTCACTGCCGAACGGGTGTCTTGTCCGAAAAATAAGCCAATGCCATAGCTGACATACGGCACCAGCCGCACTTCCGAGAGCAGCGAATATTTTAAATCCAGCAAGAGTGAGATGATCTGAATGCGACTCGCGCCGGAAGCCGATGATTCGAGACAATAGCGCCAATAGCCCAGGCTCGGCCGCAGCGTCAGCCCGGAGTTCCACGAGGTGAAAAAGGACAGGCCGATGAATGGATGCTCGGTGGTTCCTTTTAAAATGGACAACGACATGTCCGCATTCAATTCGGTGGGACGCCAGGTTCCGATCTCAAGGCCCAGACCAACCTGCGGCTGGAGCGCGGATGATTGACCGTAACTGGCCGGAATCGCCGACAGAAGAATCGAAATCAGAGCTATCAAATATTTTGCTGATCGACAGAGCACTCTATTTTTCCCTCAGATAATCTCATTCGCAGGAGCAAGATTGCAGCGGCTATGATTGCTGCCCCATGGTGGCATTGGCCTCACCGGTGGGCTGGAATCCCAACGGCTTCGATTTGGTATCCCCAAAAATTTTGATTTCGCCAAATTGCCCCTCGTATTTTTTGATGTTTTCGTCCAGGGCGCGCAACAGCGATTTGGCGTGCTGTGGGGTCATGATGACCCGGGCATACACTTTGGTTTTGGGTACACCGGGCAGCATTCGCGTAAAATCAATAACGAATTCGGCGGGAGAGTGCGTAATAATTGCCAGATTCGAGTAGATGCCTTCCGCCTCTTTTTCGCCCAGTTCGATGTTTATCTGTTGTTGAATCGGTTGTTGGTTCATCCTGTAATTTCTCCTGTTTTATGCGCGTTCTGTTTCGCCGCATCATGGCATCACGTGAATTTGCAGCTTGACTATCTATGCGATTGCCCGGCGCTTTTTGCAGTTTTGTCCCAGAATTCTGTAATCCCAGCATGCTATTTTACGACTCTAGGGTTGAAGATCGACCGCGCTGGGGATATCGGCCAGCCAGCCGCTGAGTCGTGAAGCGAAAAAACTCCGGCTTCTTTCCGGGCGTTAACCGTGAACCCGTTAGCCCGGTGGCAAAGAAATCTTATCGACCAAAATATTCCCGCTTCTAAAACCATTCAGGTCGATTCTGCAGATCGCCCCTTTCCCATTCCGTTCAAAGACCGATTTCCCGCGGCCTGCCCGGAACAGGCAAAATCCGGAATCATTACCTTCGGAATGCTTCCCCCTGAAATTTCAAACTCGCTCTGCCTTCCCTTGATTCATGCCAGTGATCCAACGGATATTGATTAAAAAAGATTCAGCCAATTATAAGAAATATTTTGGAAAGAATCAATTAAAAATATTGTGATTTAGGCCGGTGGCTCCTGGTCCGCTTCGGCTGTGATTCGGCGTCCTGTTAAGCAACCCCGGCAGAATCGATAGCCGCGAGGCCTTTTATTCTGCCGATTACGAAACTCGGCTCTTTCTCGAAGCCAGAATTCAAACCTGATGATTTCCTGTTTTCTCGGCCCATTGCTCATCGACGTGGGGAAGATGGAGGAGAGACGTGGCGAGAGATTCAGTCAGGTGATGTCTTCTGGATGATTCTATCCGGCTGGCGGTGGCACTTTCTTGCAGCAACTGCAGGATGAATCCTTGCTGCTACTACAAGATCAATGGGAACTTTGTTTGAGCCTGTGGTAGCCGGGCTGGAATCGTTCGCGGGCGATCAACCAATGGAGGAGGTTTTGGGTTCGGTGGCGAATAACCCGTTGGCATGAGGGCGATGGCTGATGATTATTTGGGGATCGGTTATCTATTTTCTTCAAAATCAGGGTTGACATTATGAAAAAAATGTAGTACATTTAGTTGCAAATCCGCCATTGACGAATCGAAGGATTCCGGACATGAGTCAACCTGTCGCTAAGAAACTATTTTTGATCGATGCCACTGCTCTGGCTTATCGTTCCTTTTTTGCCTTCCAGCGAAATCCGCTCATCAATTCCAAAGGGGAGAATACCAGCGCGATCTTCGGCTTTCTCAATTCGCTATTGAAAATCATCGACGAGCAGCAACCGGACTATCTGGCGGCGGTGTTTGATCCGCCGGGAAAGACCTTCCGGCATGAGATCTACGAAGCATATAAGGCCACGCGGCAGAAGATGCCCGATGAGATGAGCGAGCAATTGCCGCGCATCAAACAGGTGCTTGAGGCACTCAATATCGCGACGGTGGAGGTACCGGGACTGGAAGCGGACGACGTGATGGGCATTCTGGCCCGACAGGCTGAGGAACAGGGACTGGAGAGTTTTCTGGTAACCGGCGATAAAGATTTCATGCAACTGGTTTCCCCGCGCATCAAGATGTACAATCCCAAACCCACGGGAGTGGAAATCATGGGCGAAGCCGAGGTGCAGCAAAAAATGGGCGTTTCGCCCCGCCAGATTATCGACTATCTCAGTTTGACAGGCGATAGCTCCGATAATGTACCGGGGGTCGCTGGTATTGGTCCCAAAACTGCTACCGAATTGCTGGCGGAATTCGATAGCCTGGAGAACCTGTATCACAATCTGGAACGAGTTGGCCGCGATGCCGTACGGGAGAAGCTGACAAAGGATAGGGAAAACGCCTTTTTATCGCGGCGATTGGTGACCATCGATACGGATAAGCCCTTGCCGCTGGAAATTGACCATTTTGCGGTCAGGCCGCCCCATGCTACCAAAGCGTTTGAACTGATGAAGGAACTGGAATTCAATTCGCTACTGGAACGCTTCAAGCCGTCGTCAGCGTCACCAGCGCTGGATTATCGCACGGTTGAAAATTGGCAGCAATTTGATGACCTGGTTCAACAGCTCCACCAGTGCCCGCAATTTACCCTGGACCTGGAGACCACCGACGTGGATCCCATGCGAGCGGAAATAGTGGGGCTCTCGTTTTGCTGGCAGGCCGGTCTGGCCTATTACGTTCCGGTTGCGAGCAAACGAGCGGCCACAAGTGACGATCTTTTCAGTGAAAAAAGTGAGCACAGATTGGCGCTGGCGAAGGTGCTGGCTGCCTTGAAGCCGATTCTGGAAAATCCGACCATCGCCAAGTGCGGCCAGAATGTGAAATACGACCTGCTCGTTCTGGCTCGTGCCGGCGTGGAAGTGAAAGGCGTGGATTTCGATACCATGGTCGCCAGTTACGTGATCAATCCTTCGCTGCGGCAGCATAACCTGGATGCGCTGGCCCTGGAGTATTTGAATTATCAAAAAATTCCGACCAAAGAGCTCATTGGCAGCGGGAAAAATCAAATCACCATGGCCGAGGTGCCATTGGCTAAAATTAGCCGCTATGCTTGCGAAGACGCGGATTTCACCCAGCGACTGCGTCACGCGTTGGAACCAAAACTGATCGAATATGATTTGAAGAAATTATTTGATGAAGTGGAAATACCACTGATTGCGGTGTTGATGGACATGGAACGCACCGGAGTTTCGCTGGATGTTCCCTACCTGAACGAAATGTCCAGGGAACTGGAACTGCGGCTAAATGAATTAATGCGATATATCTACGAAATCGCCGGTGAACATTTCAATATCAATTCCCCGAAGCAATTGGCCGACGTGCTATTCAAAAAATTGAAGTTGCCGGTCATCCGCAAGACCAAAACCGGCCCTTCGACCGATGTCTCGGTGTTAGAGGTGCTGGCCCGACAACATCCGCTGCCGCTGGAACTGCTGGAATATCGGCAATTGGCCAAGTTGAAATCCACTTATGTGGATGCACTGCCCAGGTTGATTCATCCGCAAACCGGCCGGGTGCATACTTCCTACAACCAGACCGTGGCGGCTACGGGCCGGTTATCCTCCAGCGACCCGAATCTACAAAATATTCCCATTCGCACCGAGATCGGCAGTCGCATTCGCAAGGCATTTGTGCCGCGGGATGCCCGACATGTGCTATTAGATGCGGATTATTCGCAGATTGAATTGCGGATCATGGCGCATCTATCCCAGGATCCAACCTTGATTCGTGCCTTTCAGGAGGGGAAAGATATTCATCGGGAGACTGCGGCACTGGTGTTCAAAGTCCCACCCGCCGAAGTGACCGATGATATGCGGCGCCGGGCCAAGGAGGTCAATTTTGGTATCATGTACGGCATGGGGGCTTATGGTCTGGCTTCTCGACTGGAGATCCCCCAGGAAGAGGCGGAAATGTTCATCACCAGCTACTTTGCCAGTTACCCCAAAATCCAGGATTTCATGATGGCTACCCAGGAGTTCGCCCGGCAGCATGGCTATGTTACCACGCTGCTCAATCGGCGGCGATATCTGCCCGACATCCGCAGCGACAATCGGCGCATTCGGGAGTTTGCCGAGCGCAACGCCATCAACACCCCGATTCAGGGCAGTGCGGCCGATTTGATCAAAGTGGCCATGATCAACATTTTTCGTCGGCTCAATGAGCAGAAACTGGCCAGCAAGATGATCCTCCAGGTGCACGATGAACTGGTCTTTGAAGTCCCGCAGCAGGAGGTGGATGTGGTCAAAGAATTGGTGCGTACAGAAATGGAAAACGCCATCCAGCTCTCGGTACCGATTCGGGTGGATATCGGAGTCGGCGACAATTGGTTGGCCGCCCATTGATCCGGTAGATGGGGGGACCGCTGGCGATGGCAGGGTCTGATTTTCCCGTTAAAAAAGTAAATTCCCGGTGAACATTTCCTGGCTCGAAATGAATGGCGCAGGATGACAATAATTGTCTTGACTTTGGCAGTGATCTTTTTTATATTGTAGCGGTTTGAAACTCGAAATTTCAGGATAGGAGGCCCGATGGCACAGGTTTATCGACGCAAAATTTCCGGCGAAGAGGCGCGGGAGCGCTATATTATGATTTTGAAAAATGCACTGGACTTTTTCCCCAAAATTGGTAAGCCGTTTAAGCTCAAAGTCAAGGATAAAGAGCTGGATATCTACGTGGAAGCGGTTGAATGCTGGTGCATGGGGCCGAAGAAGCCGCATTCCCATTACCGCCTGGATGCCAAAAAGTTCTGGGAAATACATCCCATTCAATTTGGCAAGGTGATCACCATCAAAAAAGAAGCTGATGAAGTTTACTCCCTGAGCTGAGGCAAAATGATCCCGCTGCGAGATAAAAATCCCTCGATGTCGATTCCGTTCGTCACCATCATCCTCATTGTAATCAACGGCATCGTGTTTTTGTATGAAGTATCTCTGGGCAGCCAGTTGCATGGTTTATTTGTTCAGTATGCGATCATCCCGGCGAAATATTTTTATCAGGCAAATCTGGGGGGAGTTGCCTTTATCGAGCGCTTTTTTCCCCTGCTGACCTCACAATTTCTCCATGGCGGCTGGTTTCATGTGATTGGGAATTTGTGGTTTCTATGGATCTTTGGGGATAATGTCGAAGACCACCTGGGGCATTTTACCTTCATCCTGTTCTATCTCTTTTGTGGCGCGGCTGCGGGCTTAGCGCATATCTACACCAATCCATCTTCGGATCTTCCCACCGTGGGTGCCAGCGGTGCTATTGCCGGCGTGATGGGGGCATACACCGTTCTCTATCCCAAAGCCCGGGTACTGACCTTGATACCGATTTTTTATTTTATCCGGATTGTGGAATTGCCCGCGTATGTATTTTTAGGCATCTGGTTTTTGATGCAGTCATTCAGCGGCGCCATCGCCCTGGCTGCATCCGGTGCCTACGGAGGTGTGGCCTGGTGGGCCCATATTGGCGGCTTCGCTGCCGGGGCAATCATCGTTCTGTTGTTTTTTCCACGCAAAAAACGGGCGCTCCCCATGTATTATGATTATTGAGTGCCAGCAAAAGATAATTTCGCCAGCCAAAAATTCATGGCTCAAAAGAACCATTCACTACTTTCCCCCTGTCACGTTGCTGCACGGTTTCCTCTATTATTTTACCCGCGATTATTCAGCAGATAATGGTATCTGGAAATAATTGATCACCCTGGACGTCAGTGGATACCAGGTCGGCAGGAGCAATTGGGTCAGCAAAAGAAATTGGTTACTGAAGTTGAGCAATGAACACCACAGGCGGATGGATGCCCCCGGGTTGTCGTTACTGCGCGCGAAGTGGCCGGCCAGACGGTATGGATGGCGCCAAATACCGATCCTGGCTCATTGGCGGCGAAAACGATATCTTGCTTGTGTCTTCGAATCAGCTTTGGACCAATTGCAGCGGATTGCTGTTTATCGTTCTGGCCGCTTCGGCTGCGGCGTACGGATCGGCGGAACCACGTTCAAATGAATTTTTCCCGTCGCTGCAGCAATAGCAGGCCCATGAGGATCGAGATGACGGAACCGATGAAGAGATAGAGCCGATTATTGAAAGTTGTTTCTGCCCAGACGGCTTCGTTCACATTCGATGGCAATCGGAATGGATTCAAAAATAAATTCCATTTGCTGGTAGCCAGAGACTCGCTCACGATCCACAACGCCATGCCGATTATGATCATGACCACCATGGTTCCATAGCCATTGCGCACCAGGGTGGACAACATGAATGCCAGGCTGCCGACAAAAATAATGGGGAACATCAATTGCAGCGCCATTCGGACCACCGGCACCCCAACCACCATCACCGATGCCAGCAGGCTCAAACCCAGGAGAATGGCAAAGACCAGCAGATAGATCAACACCAGCCGCACCAGCCATACTTTGTACCGGTAGTTGGGGATGCTGAACAGAAGCTCGATCATGCCCGTATCCACATCGTTTTGAATGCCAAATATGGTGGGGTAAAAGATCAATACGAACCCCGGCAATAATAGCCAGCCATAAATCGTGGCTTCGTTGGGATTGGATTCGGCATTCACCAGATTCAAAATGACGAATAGGACAAAAATGCCGATGGCGGCCAGGAGAAAATAGATGAAGGCATTGGCAAAAATGATTTTCAAATTGTATCGAAATATGCTGCCAATCAGCGTGGTGATAGTGCTTAATTTTGCTCGATAATTCATGGTATATGACCTATTCAAGATCCAATAAGATTTCAAGGTAACTTTAAATCATCCGACCCAACGATTGCTATCTTGATGGCAGGGAATTGGCAATGACCCTATTTTAAATTTCATGTGCATCCATCGGTGGTTATTCCGAATCACTCCTGCCGATTGGCCGTGCCGACCCGACGGCACCCGAAGAACAAACCAAAGCCCATACAGGCCGGGGATATTCCGATTTCAACAATCATTTTTAATCGCCATCGGCCAGAATCCCGCGGCAACTTTCGTGTCCTGGCGGCGGCGTGGCGCAGCGATTCGGCGGATGAAAAGTTTCGGCTGCTAATTTCAGTTATCGGCCATGCTAACGTTAACAACCACAGCGTCATACCCGGAGCGCGGGACGGTTCACGGCCAGCGATTTTGCAACAGGACGCCAACTCCTGGGCGCGCGATGCCAATTTATTCGCGGCGACCGCTTCGCAGCAACCAGAGATAGGCGTCTTCCAGCGATGGCCTAACCGGTCTGGCTTCAGGTACGGGCTGTGATGGCGACAGGCACCGCACGCGAATTTTTTCGCCGTCCCTGATGTGATGGACAATCCACAGATCCTGGTTGATGGTCTCGAACTGATCGGGATCGACCTCGAATTGCCAGACGACATGTTCGGCCAGTGTGGTCATTTCCTGCGGATCGCCCAGATAGCGGAGCTGGCCTCGATTTAACACCGCCACTTTGTTGCAGGAGCTGGAGATGTCCTCGATGATGTGGGTGGAAAAGATCACGATCCGTTCACGGCTTAGCTCTACCAGCAGATTGCGGAAGCGGATGCGCTCACGCGGATCGAGTCCCGCAGTCGGCTCGTCCACCACCAGAATGCGAGGCAGGTGTAGCAGCGTTTGGGCAATACCAATGCGCTGTTTCATGCCGCCGGAAAACGAACCAATGGTTTGATGTCGGTTCTTCTCCAGATGCACTGCAGAGAGGACGTAATTCACTCGCTGCGCCCGCTCTTTGGGATCGTAGATATTTTTCAAAATTGCCTGATAATTCAGCAACTCCTCTGCGGTCATGTTCTCATAGGTACCGAATTCTTGCGGCAAATAGCCAATAAGCCCCTGCAACTCCTCTCGTTTCTCTTTCAAATCGATGTCATTGATGCGGATGGTGCCCCGGCTCTGTTCGAGAATGCCGCAAATGATGCGCATGAGCGTGGTTTTGCCTGCGCCATTGGGCCCCAGCAAGCCGAACATCCCGCTGCTGATCTCCAGCGAAACGGTATCCAGTGCTTTGAACGGGTGCTTTTTATGGCCAATAATCGGGATCATCTGGACAAAGCGATAGAAATATTTGCGCAAACCGGCCAGGCGACCGGTCAAGCGCATGATATTCACCTGCTGCCGCTGAAGGTGATTGGAGGTGACATAGATGGCCAGCGCCAGATACCAAACAATAGCAATCAAAATCAGGATCACAATTTTGTCCCACTGGAAATGGAAAATGATCAAATTGAGCGCCGGAAAACCCCAGAGGAAGGTGGGACGAAACCAGGTTTGGAGCTTTTCGATCAGGCGGTTGGGCGCGCAACAGGCCAGATAGTTGCTTACCGGCTGCCAGAGAACCAGCACATAGAAATAGATCGCATGGACCAGAATAAACTGCCAGAATTCGCTGGTCAGATAAAAATAGACAAAATAGACCAGAAAACCCAGCAGTGGAAGCTGCCAGAGAAAGTCCGCGAAATCGCGCCAGCTTTCATATTTTTTGGCGAGCCCTGCCCGTTCCCGAATCATTTTCCCTTTTTTCCATTCTCGAACAAAGCGCGTATTGTCATCATAAATTTTGACCAGATGCCGGACGGTGATTTTCAGCGGTTCATGAGCAGTGATATATTCTGCCCGGGCTTGCCGCAGGCTGGTCATGATAAAGTAGGTTCCTGCGGGGATGGCGACAATGAGCAAGAACAGGTCTACCAAGCGCCAGAGCAGGCTATCAACTTCCAGATAGATCAGCGCAGCACCGAGAAGCAGCAGCAACAGGTGAAGCACTTTGATCTTCCAATTCAGCCGTTTGATCCAATCGATGGCCGACTCCAGTCCGGAATAGACGGTGGGGATGAACACCAGGGTGAACAGCGTGCTCATGGTCAGCCCACCGATGACGGTGATGGCGAATGGCGCACCGATGCGGGTTACGTATTCGGCTTTGCCCAGGGCCAGCGGCAACATTCCGATAATCGTAGTAATGGCGGTAATGAGGATCGGTCGCACCCGTGCCTGCCCGGCCATAATCAAGGCCCGCGAACGGTCGTAGCCTCGCTGCCTCAAGATGCGAGTGTAATCAATGAGAATAATTCCATTGTTGACGCCAACGCCCAGCAGAATCAGGAACCCGGCGATGGTGTTCATGTTCAGCAAGGAGTTGTTGGTGAAAATCAACGCCCACAGCGATCCAATCGTCGCCAGCGGGAAGGTAAACA
Organism: uncultured Cytophagia bacterium; assembly: GCA_964647995.1. Taxonomy (GTDB): domain Bacteria; phylum Zhuqueibacterota; class Zhuqueibacteria; order Thermofontimicrobiales; family Thermofontimicrobiaceae; genus Thermofontimicrobium_A. Next base: position 215,932 of record CAZYNP010000001.1, on the reverse strand, counting down.
TGATGACCACCGGTGTGCTGAACGATTCGAACACGGACGCCAGCACCATAAAGATCAGAAGCAGCGCGCCGCCAATGAGCAGATAGTATTCATCGAGCTTGGTTTCATCATGAATCACTTCCACGGCAATGCCGGAAGGAAGATTGAGATTGGCGATCAATTGATCGACTTCGGCGCGGGAGCTTTCCAATAATGTTTTCGAGCTATTTACCTCGGGCAAGAATTGATAGGAAATCTCGATCTGTTTCTCTTGATTGACGCGATTGATGCCGGAAAGGCCGGCGGAATAGACAATGCGGCTCAATTGCTCCAGCTCATAGGTCCCGCCGCTCTGGCTGGGGATGCGCAGTTGCCGCAGGTCATCCATCTTCTTTTCGACCAGGTTTTCATTACGAATGATGATATCGTATTCGTCAACTCCCTGTTTGTAGGTCATCCCCGAAGAAAATTCGTTTTGAAAGCCGGCCAATTCAGCGACGATGGCAGTCAGGGGAATGTCGTACAGACTTAGCAACTCCTTATCAAATAGCAGATGGATTTCGGGGCGATCGTCGGCCACGTTCAGACGGACCGAATTCATGGATGATAGCTCTTCCAGATAATCGCGAATATCATTGGCGAGGCTACGCATCAAATCGAAATCACGACCCTTGATGATCACCTTTTCAGTTTGCGATCCGATGCCCAGCATCCGCTCCAGGCCGGCGCCCGGATTGGCGCCCACGCCGCCCCGAAAGCGGGCACTGGAGCGGGGCTGCTCGAAGCTGACTTCAGCGGCGCGATAGTCCCGGATTTTTTCCTGAATTTGACTTTTGACCTGCGCTAACGACCGGCCCTTGATTTTTTGGTAATCATCCTTCAATTTGATGGTGATGATGGCCTCTTCCTCGCTGATATTGCTGACGATGTCCTGTTTCTCGTCGATATCCTTGAGCCGTTCTTCGAGTTCTGCCGTCACCTGGTCGGTGGCCTCCAGGGTTGCGCCTCTGGGCATGGTGACATAGAGATTGAAATCTTTCAATTCCACCTCACGCGAGACGTTCAGGCTCAGGGCCAGGCAGATCAGCAAGCTGGCCATGAACAGCAAAAAGGCGAAACCTACGGTTCGAGCCGGAAAACGCATGGTGGACTTCAATAGCAAGCGATAGACCTGGATCAGCCGATTGTTTTGCGAGACCACGTTAAAATGCAGCCGTTGTCCATCCAGAACCTGACTGCGCGTCAAAAAAAGATGCGTAATCATTGGCACCAATAACAGCGCGGCGATGAACGACACTGTCAATGTCGAGATAATGGATACGCTGATATGCAGCCCAATCAGCCGCACCACAAAATCGGAAGAGAAAACAAATGGCAGAAACACGATGATGGTCGTCAGCGTGGCGGCAAAGATAGAGCGCCAGACCTCACGGGTCCCCTGAATGACAGCGGTGTCGATGGATTTGCGACTGGCCACCAGCCGGTAGATGTTTTCCAGCACCACCACGCTATTGTCCAGCAACATCCCGATGGCCAGCGCCATGCCGATTAGCGTCAGGGAATTCAGTGTAATGCCAAAGGCATAAAAAAAGTTAAAGGCCACAAAAATGGAGATGGGGATCGCCAGGGCGATGATTGCGACCAGCGGGAGGTTTTTCAGAAAAATCCACAAAATGAAAATCGCCAGCACGCCTCCCATCAGTGCCAATTGAATGATCAGATCGATGTTTTTCTCCATGTTTTCCGCAACATCGCTCTGCACAACGATTTCTATGTCCTGATGGGCCAGATCTTGATTCAAACGGTCGATGACGCGACGTACGGCATGGGATAGTTCGATCAGGTTCACCTGGGTATCGCGCACCAACTGGATGGTGACGGATTCCTTGCCGTTCACCCGGCTGATAGAGGTCTGTTCTTTTTCCCCAATGTACACCTCGGCCACATCCCTTAGCAATACGGGGCCATTCTGTCTGACCACGATGTTTTGCAGGCTATGGATATCGGTATATTCGGCGACCAGATTGACGAAATAGAACCGATCGCCTTCGTAGACTCGTCCCAAAAAGGTCTTGTTCTGAGCATTTTGTGCGATGAGCGTCCGAATTTGAGACGCGGTAATGCCGTGTGCCTGACAGGCTGGTTCGTTGAGAATAATTTCCACCGATTTCTCCTGGCCGCCAAAGACTTCCACATTGGCAATCCCATCGATGCTCTCCAGTTCCCGGGTCACCTTGCGATCGATGACACTGCGGATACGGTTGACGCCGCCACCACCGCGCACCTGCAGGCTCATGAACATATTGCTCAATTGCTCGGTATCGATCTTGAAGACATTGACCATGAAGTCCTCGCCAATCGAGGCTTTGATGGCATCGACCTTTTCCTGCAATTTCAAATAGGCGTATTTGATCTTGATGCCGGGATTGTAATAGACCATGAGGCGGCCGCTGCGCCGATCTGCAAACGATTCGATCTTATCGATACCTTCCAGCGTGCTGATGGCACCTTCCAGGGGAATAATCGCCTGTTTCTCCATGTAGGTTGGGTCCATTTCCCGAATGCCATTGACCTGCACAATCAAAAATGGCAACTCGGCGTTTGGGGTAAGCTCTACCGGCAACTGTCGGTAGGAGACGACTCCCAGTAGCACCGCACCGATGAACAGCATGCTGATAAAGGTCTTGCGCTGGATAATAAATTCGATCATAGACAACTCATTTATTCGAGGAAAAAGAAATTTGCTTTGGCTTATTATCTTCCAGAATACCATAAAAATTGTCGCCGGATTGCATCTGATGGCCCGGGCTGAATGCCAGCCCGGGGGTGAATGACCCGGAAGCAGACCAGCAGCCCAGGCATCAGCAAGCTATTTTTGATCAGGAACGACAATATCTTGCCACCAGCGGCCATAATTGACCAAATGTCCGGAGCTGCATGGTAGCCCGCCGACCACGTTAGCGGTACTGCTTGCCCCGCAGTTGATCCAGTACCGAATAGACGCAGGGAATAACCACCAGCGACATCAACGTCGAGGTCGATAGGCCGCCAATCACCGCCAGAGCCATCGGCGACCTCAGTGCGACGCCTTCACCAAAACCAAAGGTGAGCGGCAGCAATCCCAAAATTGTCGTTAAGCTGGTGATGAGGATCGGCCGAATCCGGCGCTGCCCGGCTTCGAGAATGGCCTCATGCTTGGGAAGGCCTTCACGGCGCAATTGGTTGATGGCATCGACCAACAAAATCGAATTGTTCACTGCGATTCCGCCCAGCATGATAATGCCAATATAGGCCATGATATTCAATGTCTTGCCCAGAATAAAAAAGATCAAAATCGCACCCGATCCGGCCAGCGGTATGGTGAGCAAAATCGTAAACGGGTGTAGCAGCGATTCGAATTGGCTGGCCAGCACCATATACACCAGGATAATCGCCAGCAGCAGGGCAAATCTTAAGTTGGAAAAAGCCTCTTTTCGTTTCTGCTCCTCGCCGGTGATCTGGAATTGGTAATCGGGGGGGAAGTTGATTTGTCGGACACGATTTTCGATCTCTCGCACGATGCGATCAAATGGCTTCCTGGAATTCAAATGTGCGGTCACCTTTCCGATGCGCGACTGATTTCGGCGCTCGATCTCTTTAGGGGAAAACGACAGTCGAATCGCGGCCAATTCGTGGAGGGGGATTCGTTCCTGGCCGTTGGTAATGATGATTTCCTTCACCTCTTTGATGCTCATTCGCGGCAGTTTAATGGTGATGTCTTGTAACTCCCCTTTGTTATCCCATTGGCCAGCATTGCTGCCCTGCAGTTGCGCTTGCAATTGTGAGCTAATTTCATTGATGCTGATATTGTGAAGCCCGGCTTTGACGCGATCGAGCACAACTTCGATTTCCGGCCGTCCTTCATCGAAGCTGGTTTCAAGATTGAAGAGGTCGTTCAGCGACGCCAGTTGTTGCCGCACCTGCTGCGTCAAATTTTGAATTTCATCCAGATCCTCGCCTTTGACTTCGACCACAATCGGTGCGGCATCGGTTCCCAGGATCGATTGCAGCGCGGTTTGTTCCTGAATGAACTGAATTTCTAAATCCGGAATTTCCTTCAACGCGGTACCCAAAGAAGCGATCACCCGATGCGATGGGAGGCGATGATTGGCTTTCAAAATCACTTTGACCGTAGCAGTATTTTCATCCTCGAACACCGAGCTTTCGGAGCTGGTGAGTGTCGTCGTCGGGCCGATCTTGCTGTAAATGGTTTTGAGATCGGCGCCCAACAACTCCTGGATGATGCTTTCAATGCTCTCCACCGTCTTTTCGGTTCGCTGGAGGCTGGTCCCCTCCGGCAATTTCAGTTCGATGGAAAATTCTTTGATGTCAGTTTTGGGGACGAATTCGCTGCCGACAAAGGGAATGAGCGCAATGGATAGCGCCACGATCCCGATGGCAACCAGGATCACGCGCCAGCGGTGCTGCAATATTTTTGCTAACAACTTTTGATAGCCGGCGATCTGAAGCGAACGCTGCTGATATAACTCGGCGGATGGCTTCAGAAATCGGGTGGCAAACATGGGGATCACCATCATTGCCACGACCAGAGAGGCCACCAGCGAAAAAGTCACAGTCCATGCCTGATCTTTGAACAGCTCTCCGGCAGCGCCATGGAGATAAACAATCGGCAAAAATACCACAATGGTGGTGATGGTCGAGGAGGTAATGGCCGCACTCACCTGGGCCGTCCCTTCGATGGCTGCCTGCTTGAGCGAATCCCCTGCTTCGAGATGGCGAATGATATTTTCGATGACGACAATGGCATTGTCCACCAGCATCCCGGCGCCCAGCGCCAATCCTCCCAGCGTCATGATATTCAGGGTCAGTCCTTTGAAATACATCAAATTGAATGTAGCAATGATGGAAATGGGAATCGCCACGCTGACGATGGTGGTCAATCCCACGCGGCGCAGAAACATATAAATCACGGCCACGGCCAGCAGAATGCCAATCAGCGCCGTCTGCTTCACTTCATTCACCGCTGAGGTGATGAACTCCCCCTGATTTTGAATAATGGTGAGCTCATAGCCGGGGAGCGCTTTTCGCAGGGTGGCCAGCGCTTTCAGCAAATCGTTGACCGCTTGCACCGTGTTGAATTTGGTCTCTTTGTAAATGGCCAGCGCCATGCACCGCTGGCGATTGATGTGAATTATGTTTTGAGGGTCTTTATTTTTGAAGTAGATGTTGGCGACATCTTTGAGATAAACCGGCACCCGGTCAGCGCTGCTGCTCTGAGCGGTGAACCCGGCTCCCTGCGGCTGGGTATAGGAAACGATCACCCGTCCGATGTCGTCGAGCGATTGAAATTCGCCAATGCCTTTGATTATATATTTTCGCCCCATCTCAACAATAGAGCCGCCCGATGCATTGCGGTTATAGCTGCGGATGCGATTGGCCACGGTGGCCGGGGTCAGGTTATAGGCTTCCAGTAGATAATTGTTGGTTTCGATCACCACCTCTTTCTCCTCCTGCCCGAGCAACTCCACTTCGGCGATGCCTTCCAGCCGGATCAATTCGTTGCGCAGATAGTTTTCCGCAATCCGCCGTAGCTCGTCCATATCGGTGATCTGGGGATGCGACAGGCCCAGGAGCATCACCGGCGCAGCGTTGGGATCGTGCTGGGTGATGGTCAATTCATCGATACCAGCATTTTGGCTGAAGGTGGCCAGCGTCTTTTGCAGGTCAAGAAACGCTTCATCCATGTCTGCGTTCCAGCCGTACTCGACGATGATCTGCGCCGAGCCGACCCGGGTGATGGAGGAGACCTGAGTGACCTTTTTTTGCCGAATGGCCAGCGATTCGATGCTTTCGACAAACTGTTTTTCGATCTCTTCCGGTGGTCGTTCCCCGGCTTTGAGTTCGATGAATATGCGGGGATTATTCAAATCGGGAAATAGGTCCATGCCTAATTTCCGAAAGGAAAAAAAGCCCAGCAGCAGCACCGCCAGCACCAACATGAAAATGGTAATGGGATAGTCGACTGAAAATTGTGTGATTTTTCTCATGAGTTCTGCTTAATGTTTGATTTGAAATTTTAGCATCGCTGTTTTTGAGCCGCGTCGCGGCGTCAGATCATGGCCGTCCGTCAGGCCGGCCACTACGCAGTGGCGGCGCAATCGCAATCAGCCCCACGCCTGAGCTCCGTTGCAGGTGGCTCAATTGGTCATTAGAACCCGGGCTGCGCCTCGTTCAGCGACGGTCGCCTGGATAGCGCTCAGTCAAAAGCACGGTTTAGCGAATAATTTTTACTTTGGAGCGATTGCGCAGCGTCTCGAATCCCTTCACCACCAGGCGCTCATTTTTATTGAGACCTTCGATCACTTCAACTTCCGTGGGATTCTCCAGACCGGTGGTAATGGTTCGTTCCTGAGCTGCACCTTTTTCGACAATATAAACCGTTTTTCCCTGGCGCTTGTCCAGAATGATGTCTTTGGGAATGACAATGGCGCTGTCCTTGCGCGCCACGACGATCTCCGCCTTTACAAACATGCCGGGGCGCAAGATCAGATTGGCGTTGTCGATGTTCACCAGCGCTTTGAAGGATCGGGTGTCCGGGTTCAATGCAGGCGAGGCCTGGCTAATTTTGCCGTGCAACGTATCCTTGGCCAGGGCATAATTCATCACCCGCACTGGCGAATTAATCGCAATCTGGTTCAATTGTTTTTCCGGCAGGCTGATCTCCAGATACAGATTGCGATAATCCATCACCGCGGCCATGGTTTGATTGGCTTCCACCTTGGTTCCCGGTGTATAGTAGGGCAAATCGACAATAAATCCATCAAACGGTGCGGTGATCTTTAATTTGGATAACTGCAACAGCACGTTCTCGTAGGCATATTTGGCATCGATATAGGCTTTTTCTGCGGCTTTCAATTCTCGCAGGGTGACGCCGCCCTTGTCGTACAGCGATTGTTGCTTTTCGTACTCCTGTTTCGAAATTTCGAGGTTCAGCTTTTTGGAATCGATTGCGGCCGTGTTCTCCAATTCCGGATTATCGAGATAGATAATCACCTGGCCACGGGCTACCATATCGCCCAGCTTGAACGGCTGATTGGTTTTGGGATTCGTTGCCAGTCGATACAACCCGGACGTCTCCGATTTCAGCGTCACATTTTTGATGGCGCTAACTGTGCCAGTGGTAGCATAGAATTCCTCGATGGGTTTCAAGGTAATCTCTTCAACGGTCACCGGCACAGCGATTTCGGAGTCACCGCCGGTTTCCGGCCCGCCGCAATTCATGAATAATAGCATGACAATTAAAAGCACAATTCCTTCTTTCACACCAGACTCCTAATAGTTAATTGATTTGATGGGGGCCAGCAGCCAATCGTGTCGCGTCCCCAGGGAAATAATCAGTTCTGTTCGGAAACAATGCCCTCTGGCACCACCTGCTGATTTCTTTCGAAATCCCAGAGAGAGAGCACCTTCATATTTAATAGTTCGATTTTATAATTGATGAGTGCGCTGATCTTGTTCAATTTTGCCTGCGAAAGCTGGTTTTGAAACAGATTCAAATCCATGCTGGTCAGGTCGCCATTTTTGTAGCGCTCCAGATTGATGTCATAGGTCAATTGAGCGTTGCGCAGATTTTGCTCGGCAATTTCGATCTGTGCGACGAGATTTTTCAGATTGCGATAGGCATTTCGGATCTCGATCATGATATCTGTCTTCTCATTATCCAGCGACAGCTCCGCATTTTTCAGCGATGCCTCGGCGGCTTTAATGGACGACTTTTTCTGACCCCAATCCCAGAGCGGAATGTTGAGCTCCAGAGAAATTCGCTCATTCTTGGTCTGATTTTCGCTCTCGTAGACCTGTCTTAATTTGCTGTTAGTACCAGTAATGCCGTACGACAGGCTGATATCCCCACGAAATTCATTGGTCGCCGAGGCCACGATCAAGGCATATTTCTCCATGTCCACGCTAATTTGTCGTTGCCGCAACTCCATCCGGTGTTGCAAACCGGTGTCCAATGCTTTTTGCAAATCAATCTCCACCGGCTGGTGCGAAATATCCGCCGTCACCGTAATGTCGGCAAACAACGACATACCGATCAATTTTTTAAAGGAATCCAGATAGTTTTCCAGCGCAACCTTGGCATTTTGAACGGCAGATTTGCTTTCCGCCAGGTTCAGCTCGGCCTGAAAAAGGTCCTCCTGCCGCGACAGACCAGCTTCCACTTTGTTCTTGATGATCTGATAGCTCTGCTCACGATTGTTATATTCGTCCTTGGCAATTTCCAGCCGCATCTTCTGCTGATAGACGTTGAAAAAATTTTGAGTGACCTGATATTCCAGATAGAGTTTCTGAATGGCATAATTCAACGCCGCATTTTCCAGGTCCAGTTCGAGCTGTCGCAATTGCATCCTGGTGCGATTGTAGGTAAAAATGGGCTGGGTAAAACTCAGATAGAGATCATTGTTGTAATTTTTGCTTTTGAGATTGCGCTCTTCATTGTACGAATCGATCCAACTGAATTCGTTGATCAGCGTGAGGGTGCCATCGGTCCATTTGATGGGCTGTCGGATCGAAAATGTTCCGGACGTGCGTTTGGTTTCGCTGGTAACATAGCCCCCCAGAAAATTGTAAAATCGGCGCTGGTTGGTGTAGTCGATGGGATTCAGGGTGAGCCCAAATTGGGACTTCAATCCGGCTTGTTGCGCATTCAACAATTGCTGCCGACGTTCGAGATTCAGTTGATAGGTTTTGATCTGAGGGCTGTTGGCCATGGCGATGGCTAAGGCCCGGTCCAGCGTCAAGGATTCCTGAGAAAGTGCCGGCGTGACGCCGCCTGCGATGACCAAAATCAGCAGCAAGCTGCCGAGTTTTTTAACTAATGAAAAAAAATCGATTATCATATTTGGTTCCTTGTTTTTTCTGCTCCCAATTGGTTATCAACATAAGTTGGTAATTTTCGGACAATGAGCGCACTCGCGTTACCAGCAATTGCCCACTGCGCCTGCCTGTGAACCTTTGGCTTCGACCCAAAGATTTTTAATGCCACCAGGACTGGAAGATACAAAGAAATTAGATGGCAGTTCTTGATATAGGGTTAACAAGCATAATTGATATTTGATCTAAAATACTTCGTGTCCTGGTGCCCTGGTGGCTAAAATAATCCGATGGGCGGCCGATTGATAACATCCATCACCGGGGATAGCGATCCCATTAGCGCCGGACCCATTTTACGGCATCGGCAAAAACGACCTGGCCTTTGGATTTGTCGGTCAATTCAACTTTGGTCGGACCCGCCGAAAGGTAATGCGTGCCCAATAAATTCCACCCTTCCTCGGCATTGTTCAAATCCAGCGTCACATCTTCCACGCCGTCATCGTGATAAACGAGAAACTGAAATTGGCCACTCAACCGATCGCGGCCACGCTCACCCCGATCGCGGCGCATCCAGGGCATGCGCACCTCGGCGACATAGTAGTAGATCTCATAATTGCCACTTTTTTCGATGGTGGTATTCCAGGCCACTTTCTTATCACCTTTGCCGGCTTTGATATAATGCGCCGAGCGCACATATTTACCGTAAAAATTATCAAAGGTCGTGGCTCGCCAGCGGCTGGGCGGATTCCAGAAGACCAATCCGATATATTTTTCTTCCTCTTTTTCCACTTCGATCAGTCGTTTGAGCCAGCTTTTCGAGGGCGAGTAGAGCGACTGAAAACCAGGGTCCTCGTTATCCACGATCACTTCGTTTGGAAGCGCCAGGGTCAACGGTTCCGGGAGCAGTCGTTCGCCATCGAACGGCTGTGCCTTTTCGTTCAGTTCCAATTCCTCGAAGCCGCGGTTAATCACTACGGGCAGATTTTGAGAAATCAGCGTATTTACCGACATATTCCGCGGGCTATCATCCAGCACTATCCCAATCTCCTTGGCTTGTCCAGCATCCAGCGGAATCAGCCGTTCGATAGGCGTCTCCTGAGCCATGCGCCCCATTCCGAAGAATTGAGGGCCACCCCGACCGGTTCGAAAAGTGACGGCCACCAGCCCATTCACTGGTTCCGGGTTGGCAATTTTGAATTTCACCTGATAGCGAGTTCGATCTCGATCGAGCACTTTATACGCGTTAACATCAGCAATGATGAAGGCGGGGAGTTGTTTGCCATGATACCAGTTCTGGAAATGAGGCGCCAGATCAAACGCGAACCGTTGCCGCAACTGGCTGATGATGTCCGCAACTGCGGTATTGTTGAATTGATTTTGGGTCAAGATTCCCAATAAAAACTCTCGGAATGGGTCCTTCCCCAGTTTGCTTTCCAGCAACCGAAAGAGATAGGCGCCTTTGGTTTTGATGACGGTATTGATAATTTCTCGATGCCTGGGATCGACCAGAATTTCCGCCAGGCTCTGTTGTCTGAGAGCCAGATTGGCTTTTTCCTCATCGGATAGGGCAATGAAAAAGCGGCGGAATGGAGGCGTACCTTCCTTCGATTTTTCGATCAAAAAGGACTCCAGTGCCACGTTGAAGATGGGCCAATCCGTCGAGTGAAAGTTGTTCACATAGGTAAAATAGTTCGGGAAGATTTCGTAGTTCACGGTAGCCTTGACCATATTGCCCATAAACAAGCGCATTCCGCCAAATCCGCCCAAAAAAGAGCCATCGATAAGACCGCTCAAAATGCGGCTTTGAATCTCCTGCGGAGTAAGGGTCTGATTGCTCCGCTCTCGCATTCGTTCCTGCCAGCGGGTCATGCGACTGAAATCCGCCTGATCGATCAACACCCCCTTCTCCGAGAGCAGCAGCATTTGCGGTTGAACGGCCTCGGTAGCGCTGGTCCAATTTCTGGGGTAGGGGAAAAACTGAATGGGCACCTCCACCAGCAGCAATCGCGGGAAGGGATAGCTCAATCCCAATTTATTCTCGTATCGCTGTTTGGCATCTCGAATCAATGCCGACAGCGTATCGCCGATATCTTTGAAGTACGGCGAGAAATAATCATGACCTTTCAAGTGGAACAACGCATAGTCCACGCCATCGACAGTCACCGATCGTTGTACATAATTGCCAATGCTCAAAGTTAATTGAGGAATGGGCTTGTCGCTGTGGAAGCTAAAGCGACCGTTTTGGGAGGCAATACTCTGCCCCTGCGAAATAGCGGTCAGCCGACTATCGGTTGTTACCTGCAATTGAAAATCCACAAAATCTTTCTCCGGCAATTGCGGATAGGAGGCGCCATAAGGCAAACCGGCTACCGGATACCACAAGGCTTCGGGCGTGAGCAGCACATATTGCGGCTCGATAAAGCTGAACCGCTTGGCGATGTTGAACGAAAAAATCGATAATCCAATTTTATAGGGAGTTGCCCGTACCTTCTCATCCACCTCGACAAAACCGGCGCGTTCATCGATGGTTCCCTGATACCAGATGGTCAAGGAATCGCTGGCTTGCGGGGCCAGTGGGCTTCGAGGTGTTACTGTCAGCAAATGCAGGTCGCGTGCAAAAGGGAGACTGGATTGATCGGCAGCGATGCGCTCGACGTGCAGACCCGGGTTCAGGCTGAAAACATAGCGATCGATGGGAGTTGCCGTTTTATTTCGAAACAGCAGCCTGGCTTTCACCTTAATCTCGTTCCCGAGGTGCTGCAACTCCAGTTTGCAGCTTTGGACGCTGACCCGGGGAAGATCATTGGCTTTTTTATTCAACTCAATGATCTGTTGTCGCATACCAGCAGCTCTGGTTGATCGCTGCATAAAAATGAAAGCCAGCACCAGGGCGCTGCCAAGGAACAGCACTGCCAGCACCGCTGAAACTCGAGTCATCACATTGGACTGCGGCAGCCGTTTGATCAACAGGATCGTGGCAAACACAAAAGCGAGCCCCAGCAGAAAGTAGATGCCCCGATGGATCAACACCGCGCCCAGGTTGGCTATGCCCACAAAATCCGAGTACATCAGCGGGACATTGAAGGTCAAATAGTCAAACAGAAAGTTGGATTTTTGACCCAGGAAGAACAGCGTCAGGAAAATATAGCCCAGGAGCAGGACAAAGGTAACGGCCTGGTTCCGAATCGTGACCATAAATAAAAATGACAGGCCGAAGATGAAGATCAAAGTTGGTAAACTGATGAACAGTGGATACAATAAATAGGGCAATAGCACAAAGGGGACATCACTGAAAAAGATATTGTAAATGGCAGCGATAATTAGCACCACGATGTTTAGCGCCAGGAAAACCAATAAAATGCCCAGTAGCTTTCCGAGCACATAGTCGCCATTGGTCATCGAGCGCATGTAAACCACTTCGGTGGTGTCTAATTTTTTATCCCGTTTGAGAAAATCCGAGGCCAGAAAAACGGCAATGATGGCCTGCGCCGTGTTCAACAGCAGAATGTTCAAATAGGGAATCGATCCCGGGATGCCGCGCAGCAGCCAGGGCGTGTTGCCCTTGAGCGCAAAAAAAGGAACATTGATAAAAGTGAGAATTGCCAGTGACAGTAGCGCGAAAATTCGGAAAAACCAGCTTCGCCACAGCGTGCGGGTCTCGTAACGAGCAACGGTCCAGATTTTGTATAAAGATAACATGGGCATATCCTTTAGATAGATGAATGAATTTGCATTGCCTGGGTGATTGAATAGGCGCGATGTTTGCCAGCATCCTGGTGGCGAAACATCATTGCCAGCAGCGAGCAACCGAATCGCAGCAACTTCATGGCCGATTCAGACCTCGGTTTGCTCGTCACCAGCTACTGCTGGCGCCTGGAGGAACTTAATTCAGCTCTCCGTTTAATTGCTGTCCCAATTTATATTCCATAAAATAGACGTAAGCGTGTTCCAGATTGGGTTCGATCAATTTGCCCGAAAAACCATCCAATTTGTCGGCTACCACCTGGACTTCCCACCCCTTACTGGATGGTACGGTGGCGATGACCGGGTACTTTTCTTTGATCGCTTCCAGTTCACTGTCCATTGCTTCGATGAGCCAGGCATGGCCTCTGGCTTCTTCGATCAGCTTTTCAGGCGCTTCGTTGAAAACGACTTCACCGTTGTTGAGCAGGGCCATATTGTGACAGGTGCTGGAGATATCACCCACAATATGGGTGGACAGAATGATGATGATGTCCCGCTGGCTCATTTCGGCCAGCAGATTGCGGAAGCGAATGCGCTCCTCGGGATCCAAACCCGTGGTGGGCTCATCGACCACGACGATCTTGGGATCGCCGATCAACGCCTGGGCGATTCCCAGCCGTCGCTTCATTCCTCCGGAGAGTTTATTGGCCATGCGATCTCGAGCTTCATAGAGGCCAACGCGTTCCAGCATTTCATCCACGGCTTTCTTGCGGGCCTGGCTGTTATACAGCCCGGCCAGGCTGGCCACGTAATCGAGAAATTCCCACGTCTTCAATTTGGTGAAAAAGCGGAAATCCTGCGGCAGGTAGCCCAGCATGGCGCGAATCGCCCGGCGATCTTTCTGCAGATCGTAAGGACCAATGGTAACGGTGCCACTGGTGGGTTTCATCAGCGTGACGAGGATACGCATCAGCGTGGTTTTTCCGGCACCATTGGGGCCCAGCAGCCCAAACATGCCGCTCTGGATATCGAGGTTAACTTGTTTCAAGGCGAGATTGCCGTTTTTGTACTGCTTATTGAGATCCCGAATTTTGATTTGCATAAACCAATCCTTTTCACCTACCAATTCAATTTATCGCTGCGGCATCGCCAAGCGACCGGATGCGGCGAACGATGAACAACCGATTCAGACAGTTAAACAATTTAGGTAAAGAAAACCTGTGGCGAGTTTTACTGAATTTATTTACCAGCCATCGGTGGAGAACAACCATCGAAATTCTTTCACTTTAACGACCTGCTTTCTTAAAAGTTGCAGCCGATTAAAAAAAGGATGGACCGGCAGGCCATTGAAGCGGATTTGATGCGCATCGTCCCAACCCATACCGGCCAGTAAAAGCTGAATTTCAACTTGACTTTGTGGTAACAAGTTGTTATATTCTTCCAAACTCTCATGATACCATTAACTTTCAGGAGGAACGGATGACGCGATCAAGGATTACGGGAACGGGGTTTTATGTTCCAGAAAAGGTAGTTACCAACTTTGATCTCGAAAAAATGATGGACACCAGTGATGCCTGGATTCGTGAGCGAGCCGGAATCATCGAACGCCGCTTTGTGGATCGCGAGATAGGTGTCGCGGGTCTGGCTTTCGAAGCAGCCAAGATTGCCCTGGAGCGAGCGCAACTGCAGCCCAAGGATATCGATTTTATTATTTTTGCAACGTTGAGTCCGGAATATCAATTTCCCGGATCGGGCGTTCTGCTTCAAGAAAAACTTGGCATCGCCCCGGTTCCTGCCCTCGACGTTCGCAACCAATGCACCGGCTTTATCTATGCCCTGTCGGTAGCCGATCAATTCATCAAAACCGGCATGTACCGGCGCATCATGGTCGTTGGGGCCGAAATCCATTCCACCGGTTTGGATTTGACCACGCGCGGGCGCGATGTGGCGGTGCTTTTCGGCGATGGCGCCGGTGTGGCCATTGTAGAACCAAGTACTGACCCCGATCGTGGCATCCTTTCGACTCATCTGCATGCGGATGGCCGATTTGCTCGAGAACTCTACGCTGAAAATCCCGGTGGCTTGCATATCCCCCGGCTTACGCACGAGATGATCGACAACGCGTCCATCTACCCCATTATGAATGGCCGGCAAGTGTTCAAACATGCGGTGGTTCGCTTTTGTGAGGCCATTGAAGAGTGTCTCACGGCCAATGGTGTCTCCCAGGAGCAAATTGGATTGGTCATCCCCCATCAGGCCAATCAGCGCATCACCGAAGCTGTGGCTCAGCGCTTCAACCTTGGCATGGATCGGGTGTTTAGCAACATTCATAAATATGGCAACACCACTGCCGCCTCTATCCCCATTGCGTTGCATGAGGCGCTGACCGAGGGACGAATAAAAGATGGCGATTATGTGGTGCTGGTTGCTTTTGGTTCTGGGTTCACCTGGGGTTCGGCACTGCTGCGCTGGTAGCATTTCCGGCCAGATCTCACCAGCGTCAACCAGATATTTGGGGTTTGGCTTTAAAAAGATAGCATGGCTATTGGGACAAGCTTGCGATTCGAACGATGATCAATATTGCAGAGTATCTTCAACAGATACGCTACGACATCAAAGCACTTCTTTTCGATTGGGGCAATACGGTGATGAAGGCCCTGCCAGGGTATGAGGGGCCCATGGCGTATTGGCCAACGGTTGCCGTCGTGGATGGCGTCCAGGAAATTTTGCCCGTATTGAAGCAAGAGTATCAATTGATCTTGATCAGCAATGCTCGACACTCCGATCAAAATCTGGTCCGTCGGGCATTGGCGCGGGTGAATCTGGATCACTATTTTCAAGCCATTTTTACGCCCCAGGAGCTTAACCATACCAAACCTTCTCCCCAATTCTACCTTAATGCTCTGCGCCAGATCGGTGTCGAGCCCGAACATGCGATCATGATCGGTGATGATTATCTGAACGATATTGTCGCTGCCAAGCAGGTGGGACTATGGACCGTCTGGTATAACCCGGATCGGCAACCACGCTCCGGCGAAATTTACCCATATCACGATGCAGTTATCTGCCATTTGCAGGAACTCCTGGGGGTGATCAAAGAAAAATTAGCGGTAATTCGGACTCATCGATAATGGCCGAAGTTACCCGAATGGAGGTTACATGAAAAAGATAGTATTTGGTATTTCTGCCTGGATTTTTATCTTATCGGTACCAATGCTCATCGGCCAGGTGTCGATTCCAGCCGCCGGGCTGCAGGCCATTTCGTCTCAGGAGATGCTGACCCAGGTTCAATTTTTGGCGTCAGATGAGATGCTGGGGCGTGATACTCCCAGTCCGCAACTGGATTCCTGTGCGGCGTTTATTGCCCGTTATTTTCACTCCCTGGGCCTGACCCCTGTGCCGGCACTATCCCACTATTTTCAACCGGTTACCTTGCTAAAAACTCGTCTGGCCGGGGCACAAAAATTCATCCTGACGGTGAGCGGCGTGGCCAAAGAGTATGCCCTCAAAGATGATTTTGTTCCGTTGCCGGTTTCGGCCAATCGAGAGATAACGGCCCCGGTCGTGTTCGTTGGTTATGGCATCTCTGCGCCGGATTATCGCTACGACGATTATCAGGACATCGATGTGCGGGGGAAGGTGGTGTTGGCGTTTACCCATGAGCCGCAAGAACGCGATAGCACCAGCATTTTTCAAGGTGCTAAAATGACCGAGCATAGCGAACTGCACCATAAGGTGCTGAATGCCATCGATCACGGCGCGGTCGGTTTCATCTACGTGACCGACCCGGCTCATAAATTCCGACGGCCACCGAATATCTGGCCGTCGCTGATGAAGACGCCGCCCGAGGAGGCCATCCCGTTCACGCTGGGCGAAAAAGAAGAGAATAAAATCGTCGCCGTGCGTATTGGCAAGCAACTGGCCGATGATTTGATGGCAGCAACTGGTAAAAGTATGGAAGAGGTTCATCGCAATATTGATGCGAATTTGGTGCCCCAATCCTGTGAATTGCCTCAGGTGAGCGTGACCATGGCGAGCGATTTGGCCAGTGATCGGTTCCTCACCCAAAATGTGATCGCCTGGTGGCCGGGCAGCGATCCGGCCTTGAACAACGAGATCGTGGTCATTGGCGCGCATTACGATCACCTGGGTGCCCGAGGCGATTCGGCGATCTACCATGGTGCCGATGATAATGCTTCGGGAACGGCGGGAGTGATGGCCGTGGCCAAAGCGTTTAGTTCTTGCCCTCAACGACCGCGGCGGTCAATTGTAGTTATCTGTTTCACTGGTGAAGAAAAAGGCCTCTTTGGCTCACGCTACTATGTCGGTACCGATCCGCTGTTCCCTCTGGCGCAGACCGTCGCCATGATCAATCTGGATATGATCGGTCGTAATGACACCAGCGCAGTGGAGGTATTTGGTGCCAATCGTAGCCCGGATCTGGCGGCTATTTTGAAAGATGTCAATCAATCGCTTAAGCTGAAATTGGATCTCAAGGATGATCGGCGGGTCGGAGGCAGCGACCATGTATCGTTTTTTCGCAAGAAGATCCCCTATCTCTTTTTCAATACCGGAACGCATGTGGATTACCATCGCCCCAGCGATACCGCCGAAAAGATCGATGCCGAAAAAATGGCGCAAATTGCACGATTGGCCTTTGGCTGCGCCTGGGAAATTGCCAACAGAAACGAGCGCCCAACTCTGCTGATTACGGAATAGGATCGTGTGACTCAGGGTGGGCTAACTGGCGCTGAGGAGCATTCTATTTTTGACCGGAGTTCTTTACCGGTTACATCCCAACCAACATGTTGAAGGGAACCACGCAAGATTGGCAAGCAATCGGCAGAGTTCCACTCGTAAGGCTTTCGGGTGTCATCGAAATGTGCCGCGCCATAACGGTCAGCTCGCATGGGGGCGGCAATTCCGCCGTCAATTCGTGTGGAGCCTAAATTTCTAAAATGAACCAGGACGATTGACCATGGCCGCTCTTTGTCCATGAACTACACGGAAGGATACGAAATTCAAAAAATAAAAAGTGCTTTCAGTATCTTTTCGTGTGGTTCGTGGGGCAACTATTGATGATCATTTCTATTTAATTATTTCAGACTGAAATTAATTGTGTCAAATAGAAGATTTGCCAGATCGGAGCAATGTTCCGACCAATAAAGGAGTGATGGTCATATAAGGATTCTGTGCCGGTGGGGGTAGCTTTTTTTCCTCAGAACAATGTTTCCAGGTGATATTCATTATCCTCGAAATAAATCTCTGCTGCGTAATCACTGTAAAATGCAAATGAAATAATGATGCCAGGACGGGCGGTGTTTTTCGACACATCCAGCGTCACCGGCGGCACCGATAATTTCTGCAGATAGTTTCGCTTCATGCCGGACGGTGTGGACTCGAATATCGCAATAAAGTACGCCGGTCGCGCTTGCCGCTGCACCATGCTTCGTGAAAATCCGCAAATGATATCTTCAGGAATGTTATTGCCATTCAGATCATAGCTGAACTGCAACTTTCCTTTCGCCTCTTTGAAAAACTGCTGCTGGTAATCAGGAATTTCATTGCTGGTCATGAGTTGCGCATCAGGAAATTCTGGAACATATTTTGCAAAAAAATTGCTATCAAATTGATTGTGCTGACAGCTTAGAAAATTGAATCCAATCACCAGGATGAAAAACCATGAGTGACAATAACGAGGCATTTTTCCTCCATTTCCTATTGCGCCTGGACTGCCATGATGGGACCGATGGAACGTTATTTCAATTGAAACACGACTAACAACTTAATAAAAAAAAACAATAATGTCAAAAGAAAAATTAAGCTGAGCCCAAAAATATTAGCGATGTTAGCCGGCAAGGCGTTAAAATCACGGTTTCAATATCAAAAGAGAAAAAATATTTTGCAAAAATTCGGCTTTGCCGATATTTATTCATGTCTGTCGACCACATCTCAGGCCATGTTCCTGGATGTAATACAAAACGGGAATTCGTTTCTTTTGTGAAATTGCCTTGTCATTCGGGCGATGCTTCGTCGACAGCTACAGGGGGAAATTCAGAACTTCATCTTCGCATAGTCATTGCATATTCTTTGGGGACCCGCATCATGAACTACAACCGACGTATTTTCGAGACGATTATTGACGCGCTACGCCGCAGCAATGTAGGCCTGTCCATAAATGATCTGAAAGATATCCTACCAACCGTGCCGAAGGAAGAAAAATTTGACAAGCCACCAGAAAAAAAGCCGGAAAAAAAGGCGTGAGCTCAATGGCGTTCGATGATCAAACCACCTGAGGACCGATTTTGCTGAACGGCCGGGATTCAGGTGGAGCGCGTTTTATGACCGGCAATCGCTGGCGCTTTTTGATTTTCAATCTGTCTGACCGCGCCATTATGCACCGGCGGCATTGACTGCGGCAGCGCAATAGTTGGTGGCCGATGCTGCGAATCCAGTCGCAGGTCATTGGGAACTCTTGCCGCGCCAGGTGCGCGAATCCGACCGGTTACTGAACGATCCGGCTGAGCGATGAATTTTTTACTTCCCATCCGCCTTTCAATACATTGTTACCTCCCTTGAAAACCAGATAGCCATATTTCCCATAATGCGGTAGTTTCCGGCCAATGATGGATGCATCTTCGCTGTTGGTCAGGTGAATCAGAGTCCAGGATAACTCGGGCGCCGCCGGCTGTCGTCCTGTTACTACCAACGAATGTCCTGCGGCAGGAAATTCCTGTTTCAAAATATGCCAGCGTTCAGGTTCGATGGTAACTTCCGCCGACACTGTGGTGAGGAATCGTGGCGCCAATTGGTTGTTCGAACCCAATATCCAGATTGCTTTCCCCTCAAGATCCGTGGGTTGAATCGCGTAATCCGTTTTGATAATCACTTCTGCGGATGTGTTCCATTGGGCGGCGAGCTGTTGATACGCCGCGAAGCTGGCGGAGTCGGCGTTGCCGGGAAGAACCACCAGTGCCTGTCGCGCACCCAGGGTTTGACTCAATGCCGGCGGAATTTCCGACCGATCCAATTGGCGAAAAATATCAAAATTGGGATCGACTTGCACCAGTCCTGGTCGTTCTTGAAAATGAAAGGAGAAGGTCTGCTGCTTCCGACTCATGGTGACGGTCACCATGGTGTCGCGTGCGGTGTGAAATTGGATAGGAATCTTCAAACGATAAACTGGTGTGTCTTGAAGCAATGTTACCGCAATTTTCCACTGCTGGCCAACCGGCGATACCTTAACTTGCTTGAGCTGGACGCGTGGTGCGCCCGGCCGGGACAGCCATTGCTCAAAGAACCAGTGCAGGTCTTTGCCCGCTTGCTGCGCAAATTCAGCCTCGAGGTCGCTCCAGGAAGCGGTACGGAAACGGTAGTGTTGCCAGAATGTTTGCAGCGCAGTGAAAAATTTTTCTGCGCCCAGCAAATTGTGAAGCATGTGGAAAAGCATGGCAGCTTTGTTGTAGCCGATGGCCTGACTGGCGGGGTCGTTGCGCTCGCTGAATTGGGTCAGGGGAAAATCGCGGCCTTCCTGCACATAATCGAGGTAGCTTTGCAACATGGTGCGACGATAGGAAATGTCTTCGCCAGCCAATTTTTTATAGTAATGATCGGCCAGGTAATTGGTAAGTCCTTCGCACCAATTGCCCATTGCATAGTCCACAAACACGCCATTGCCCCACCAGTTGTGTAATATTTCGTGACCATAGGAGGTACTTATAATGAATGGCAGGCGAATGACCTCGCGGCCCAGCAGCGTAAACGATGGCATGCCATAACCGGTGGGCCAGAAGTTTTCGACCAGCGCAAATTTCGGATAAGGATAGGCGCCGATCAATCCACTGTAGAGATCAAGATAGCGCCGGGTAGCTTGAATATATTTTTGCGCCAGTTGAGGTTCATCGTGATACAGATACGTCGCAATGCGAATGCCGCGGTGATTTTCCTCGGTCACCACATATCGGCCTGCGACCAGATAAATTTCGGTCATGGGTTGTTCCGATAGCCACTCATTTATCTGGTGGTGGCCGTCCCGGCTACGCTCGCTCTCTTGCCCCTGGGAAATGCTTAGCCAGGCCAATGGCAGAGTGGTTCTCAATTTGAATGTAAAGGAGGAATTTTTTTGGGTGGGAATCCAACCGCTGCTGCCCGCCAGATAAACGCCCTGCGTATCGATCAAGCCCGAGGTGGTGGCAAAGCCACGAGCATATTCCCGGGCATTGGTGGGCAGGGGATCGTAAATGATCCCTTCGTAGGCCACGGTCAACTGAAGGATCGAATCCGTAGTCGCTGAACTGACCACATAGTAACTTAGCCGACGGGCTTCCGCTGAATCCAGCGGCTGCTGGAAATCCGCGGCATATTCCATGATGGGTCTCGGTTGCAGCATCTGATCCGGGTGATCCATCAAGCGCACTGCGGTGAGAGATTGGTTCAGCAGAAAGCCGATCTTGTTATTCGTACCGACCAACCGAATGGTCATTCGATCCTGGCAAGCCAGGCGATGCTCGGAGGGCAAAATTGTAACCGATAGATCGTGGTGCACGATGGGAGCTGCCGGCTGTGCCGGCACCGGACCGTGCCATCCAAAAATAAAATTCATTATAAAAATCAAGAACGCGCAACGATGAGGCATGTTTTTCTCCTTAACCAGTCGACCTATGTGATTGCTTAGTAATCGGGCCATTCCCATCAGTCAACCAACCGTTGGCGGCCACCCGACAGCCAATCGGCTCGCACCTGCCTGATGGGCACAACGTCTGTTTCCTGCTGGCCAATGAATGATCCAATTGCAACGGACAATATGAATTTTTCTACCGGACGCTTGTATAAACGCTGGAACGGTTGCAGTAGTTTCTCGCTGAATCGGCTTCGTACGGCTGAGGATTGGGGATGGCCAGAATGCACGCGGCGGCCGCCACCACCTTAACTTTTTTGACTGCAAGCCGAGGGGTTGATGCTGCGAAATCGAAGATAGCCAAAATTATCACTTGCATTTTAACAAGGAATTCGTTAATTTATTTAAAAATTGAGATGCGATCCATGACCTTACTGGATCGTTTCGGGTCATGATGCGACCAACCTGAACCTAACTAACCGCGAGGTGCTCTGTGTTCACCAGAAAATTTTTCTCAAGCTTTATTGTGATCATGCTGTGGTCCGCGCTGGGATTTAGCCAGATCAATCGGCCCTACGAGCCGATGGTTATCACTGGTGATACGTTGAAGGGCTTTGCCAATCAGGAAATCAGGTATCTTTATCTCTATGCCTATCACGCCAGCGATAGCTCCTGGCGGATGATCCCGTTTCAGATCGACGAGGTGAATCCGAAGGTGAACGATTCGCTCAAGTATTTTATTCCCGAAGATAGTCTGGGCGGATTGCTGGATGGCAATGACGAAGTAGTGCTCATCCTGGGCGATCTGGGCGATCGGGCGGATACGACCACCTGGCTGGTCGGGGCAGATAGCCTGCGCTACGAAATATCGGTTGTTGACCCCCTTTCTGGTCGTATGGGTTATGTCTATCTTTTTGCCTCAAAAAGCATCGCTGAGCCAATCCCTGACCAATATGGCATGCGGTACGATAGCGTCAACGATCGAGTGATTAGCGCCAATTATGAACTGGGCTTCAATGAGACCGGACAGACCAGCGATGTGATTATCCGGACGGAGATTGGTGGCTCGGGTCGCGATATTTTCGACCGGCTGAAAATTCGCGGGCTGGGTTCATTTCTATTTTTGCCCGTGATCCTATACGAGGATCAGATTAGCAAAAATTATGCGTATGCCAAAACCGGGCCGGTTCGGGTAATCCGCAACATGTATGGTCGCTTTTTCTATGAACTCATTGGCGGCGTTAAATTCGATGAAGATTTTACTCAGACCTCATTTTTCTATCCCTGGAATAGCACCTTTCAACTGGTACAAATTCCAATTAACGATGCAGCCGATTATGGGGTCACCGTGGACGTGTTTCGGGTGTCCTGGGATTTCAATCGTCATGCTACGGGTATGAAATTTTACACGGAAAAGAATCGTAACGGTTTGCTGATTGACGGCCAGGGCAAGCGCGACAATATCGATCCAACCTGTTTCCCGGATCAATTGAATTGGACCATGGGCACGGGTGATCAGGGAACGCTGCTAAATGTTTTCTATGTACCTCCGTTGGGCGATGTGATCCGAATTTATTACTATGACCATTACTCTCCGGATTCCAAAGAAAAAACCGATGACAATTTTGGCTACAAATTCGATACCGGTGACGATTCGTCATTTGCCGACAATGGTTTTTCGCTGGAGAAACACGTCGAACGATATGCGGCCGCGGAATCGACCTTTGATGTCATTTATTATAACTTCTTCCTGCCGCCCAATTTTAGTCCCGATGCGGCATCTTTGATTTGTGAGCAATTGAAATCGCCGGTGAAATATTACACCCGGCTGCAGCGCTACGTACCCCCAAAACCGCTGCGCGTGGCCGATACCTTCTACCCCTTGCCCGAAGAATTGGTGTTGTTTCAAAATTACCCCAATCCATTCAATGCGGCAACGACTATTTCCTTCGAGGTGACGGAACAGGGGCTGGTGTCAGTACAGATTTTCGATCCGCTGGGACGGAAGGTCGCCACCCTGGTCGACCAAGGTCTGAGGCCTGGTCGGCACCGAGTGGTCTGGGAGGGACAAAATCAGCAGCACCAGGCGCTCCCGTCTGGCGTATATTTTTGCCGCCTCACCATCAATGGCCGGCAACTAACCAAAAAATTGGTACTCATCCGCTAAGATCAAAATATGAAAAAATACTATTTGCTACTTTTGCCAATTGCTGTGCTGGTTGTTTTGATCGTTCGCTGTGAAATTGATCATGGGTTGTATCCCATCCGTTATGTCATCAAGGGCAAGGTGATCTTTTTCAAGGGATCGCCTCCGGCCAATACAGATCGCGTGGAGGTTTTCGCACTGAAAGAGTTTCCACCCAAGGATCCGCAGAATTTTCTGTATCTCGGCCAGTCAGGCGCCTTGAATATTACAGCCGGCAATGAAGTGAATTATGAAATTCAGGTCTCTCCCACGACGTATCAATTGGTGGCGGTATTGTGGAAAGAGAAAGGCCAGGACTGGAGTCTGACCGGATTGCTGGGATTCTATACCGGTGGACTGACCACGATTTTGCCCGATTCGGTCATGGTTTCCAGAGAGCAGCCGGTGGCCGATAGTGTCGATATTTTTGCCAATTGGGAAGTG
This sequence comes from uncultured Cytophagia bacterium, assembly GCA_964647995.1. Lineage (GTDB taxonomy): Bacteria > Zhuqueibacterota > Zhuqueibacteria > Thermofontimicrobiales > Thermofontimicrobiaceae > Thermofontimicrobium_A. The sequence continues at coordinate 192,149 of CAZYNP010000001.1, read as the reverse complement.
GTTGCCAAAGAGTCAGTCATTTCCGGTCGGATTACTTACAAAGGCCCCTGGCCAGAAGATACCCAATTGTTGCTGCTGGCCATTTATAAAGCCAAACCAGTTTCGGATATCAGCTATCTGTTGTTGGAAAATGTGGATTACACGCAGCCCATCTTCGCCGATTCGTCCTCCTACCGGCTGCCCGTCAATTCGGGCGTCTACAATTATGTGGTGCTATTTTGGGTGGGCAAGAAGATCAAGAACCTGACCGATCTGGTGCCCATCGGTGTTTATGAAGCGCCCGACAATCCAGGCAGCCCGGGCCGGGTGACGGTTGAACCCGGCGAGGAGAAATCCAATGTTGATATTCATGTAGATTTCAATAACATTCAATTCCCTTAGCAATTACCAAATTTAGGTCAAATCCAAAACCAATGGCTATTATTTTGATAACTAAACATGGTATGCGAATCAGGTGGCTTCAGCTACTCTGGTGCTTGATTCTGTTGTCGCTGACTGCTGCGCCGCTCTTGCCCGCCGCGGATAGGGGCGGTATCCAGGGCACGGTAACAGACGCGAAAACCGGCAAGAAACTGGCGGGCGTCAACATCCAGATTGTGGGCACTGTGCTGGGGGCCAGCAGCGATGCGGAGGGCAATTTCATCATCCGTCGCGTGCCGGTGGGCACCTACTCGCTGAAGGCAACGATGATCGGTTATCGGGCGGTTCAGGTGCCGAACGTTCAGGTGGTGCCAAAGGACCGGGCGAACGTGGTCATTCAAATGGAAGAAGCGCCCATCAATTTCGATCCGTTGATCGTAACGGCGGACAAGACCAAGAAGGAACTGGACCTGACCCCCAACAGCGTCTCGGTGCTCTCGGCGCCCGAGATTCGGGATCGTCATGCGCTGCGGGTGGATCAGGTGTTGGAAGCTGTGCCCGGCGTTCATTTTGTGCGGGAGCAGGTCAATATTCGTGGGTCCACCGGCTTTACCATTGGCGCGGCCAATCGCACGCTGTTGTTGCTGGACGAAGTGCCGGTGATGGCCAGTGATACCGGGGAATTCAATTGGGACCTGCTACCGGTTCTGGATATCGAACAGATCGAAGTGGTGAAAGGTGCGGGGTCGGCATTGTGGGGCACTGCGGCCCTGGGCGGGGTGATCAATATTATCAGCAAAGCGCCTACCGAACAGGGCAAAACCCTGGTGCGGCTGATGGCCGGGGAATATGATCAGCCGCGTTATGAAGAGTGGCAGTGGAGCAGAACGCCTCAACAATTTGGACGCATTGATGTGAGCCATAGCCGCCGCGTTGGCCCATTGGGAATGCGATTTTCGCTGGGGCGACATGTTTCCACGGGTTACACCGAGGTGGGTGATTTCCGTCGCTTCAATGCCACGGGCCGGTTGAACTATTATTTTCGCGATGGTTCGAGCTGGACCCTGTACGCCGCCTATAATTACAACGCCGGCGGTATTTTCGTGGGCTGGGATGATCCGCAAAAGCCGTTTCAGGTAAAGCCCGCCAATCGCAATAGCCGGGGGGAGATCAAAATGGCCAATTTCTACACCAAATACAATTGGATCCTTTCCCCCAGGGCGGCCCTGCGCTTCCGATTGTCGTATTTGATGACGCTGATGGGCAATGAATTCATTAAATCGGCCGACTTCAATCCCGGCCGGGGCTTTGGCGCCGAAATTCAGGGACATTTGCTGCCATTGGAAACAGCCGAGTTCACCTACGGCGCCGAGTTCAAATGGGACACCGGTAGCACCAAATATTTCGGCGATCATCAAGGCTATACCATCGGCTTGTACGCTCAGGCGGAGTGGCGGCTACGGAACAATTTGCGCTTCTCGCCCGGCGTGCGTTACGATCGTTACCAACTTATCGATGGCCTGGCGCAAAGCTTATTGAGTCCACGAGTGGGAATCAACTACAAGCCCTTTGAAAGCACGGTACTGCGGGCCTCGGCTGGCAGCGGCTTTCGGGCCGCTACGATTGCCGAGCGCTATCTCGATTTCGAAACCAAGAGTGTGATCATCGAAGCCAATCCAAACTTAAAAGCCGAAAGCTCGTGGTCGTATGACATCGGCTGGCGCCAATATTTAACCCCCAATTGGTTTTTCGAAGTCGGCGCTTTTCGGAACGATTTTGATAATTTAATTGAGGTGGATCTGCGCCAGAGTCAGATCGACTTTGCCAGGGATATTCGGGTGGCGGTTCGCTTTCAAAATTTACTGGCCGCTCGCATCCAGGGACTGGAGTTGGCCTCGACCGGGCACTGGTGGCGTGGTCATCTGCGGCTGCAGGCGAGCACAACGTTGCTGAAGCATGAAGATCTGTCGACCGGCGAGCCACTAACCTATCGCCCCCGAGCCATTGCATACCTTAATCCATCGATTCATTTTCATCGCTGGGAACTGCATGCCGACTATCGGTACGCCAGTCGCATCGAGAAGGTTAAACTATACCAGTATGACGATCGGGTGCCGCAAAAGGTATGGAATTTTCGGTTCATTTACCATGTGGCCAATCTCGATCTTCAATTAGCGGTGAACAATGCGCTGGACTATTATTACACGCAGATCGAACGCACCATGGGGGAAATTCGGAACTTTACTTTCGGTATTACCGGGGAGTTTTAGTTGGCCGCCAATTCAACGACCCAATTGGTCAAGATCGAGGATTTTAAATTCTCCACTGAGATCGACGTGCGCATCAGCGATATCAACTATGGCGGGCATCTTGGCAATGATCGCTATCTGTCGTTGTTCCAGGACGCTCGTTTGCGCTATTTGAACCAATTTGGCTATTCCGAAATGTCCATTGGCGATGGCATCAGCCTCATCATGCGGGAGGCGAAGCTGACCTTCAAGGCCGAGGCATTTTGGGGCGATCGCTTGAAAATCTACGTTCGGATTGCAGCCTTGCAAGCAGCGGCGTTCCGCATGGATTATCTCATCGTTCGCAGTGAGGATGAATCTCGGGTGATCGCCACGGGCGAGACCGAGATGTTGGGATTCGATTATGCCGCGCGGAAAGTGAAACGTTTGCCGCTTAAATTTATCGAGGTTATTGAAAATTACGAAACCCCGGCTTCGAGGCGCGCTTAGGTCACAGCCGTTGCCGGGCCTATCTGAAGTCTGCGCTGCGGTCACGTCCTGGCGCTCCGTCCCGGCGAGAGCCAATCGTGCTGGCTATGGCCGGAGGTAAACTGGCAGGAACATCTCTATCTGGAAGCAATGCTTGATCATGAACATAGATGTTCCTTCTTTATTCTGAAGCTAACCCCAGGCAGGTAATGAACAGGTCGCCGGGACTCGAATGGCTCCGTGCGAATCACTTGCTCCATCACGGCGGATGCTGCAGTCAGGCGGTTGCCTTAGAATAATTATTGACAATCTGGGAAAAAATTGTTATTTTCCATCACAAAAATGGTTAAGCAAGAAAAGTAGATCGCAAGTTCACGGCATGAATAATCAAAAAAAAATATTGTGGGTCGATGACGAAATAGAATTGCTCCGAGCCCATATCATCTTTTTGGAAGCGCGCGGTTATCACATCACGCCGGTCACCAATGCGGAAGATGCCATTTTGTTAATTCAAAATCAAAATTTCGATCTGATTTTGCTGGATGAAATGCTCAATGGCATGGATGGTTTGACTGCGCTGGCGAAGATCAAAGACCTTCAGCCAGCATTGCCGGTGATCATGATTACTAAAAATGAAGAAGAGATGATCATGGAGGAAGCGATTGGCAGCAAAATCGACGATTATCTCATTAAGCCCGTGAATCCTTCCCAGATTCTCTCCTCCTGCAAAAAGATATTGGATAGCAAAAAGATCGAAATCGACCGGGCATCCCGGGATTATGTGCAGCAGTTGAATGCTATCGCTGCGCGGCTCATGACCCCCCTTAGCGCGCAGGATTGGATCGATATCTATGTTCAGCTCACCGAATGGGAGGTGGAGCTGGATCGTTATGCCGGGATGGGCTTCCGGCAGACGCTGCTGGATCAGAAACGCGAATGCAATGTTGAATTCGGGAAATTCATCGAACGAAATTATCGGGATTGGTTGGAGCAGGATCATCGGCCACGGCTGTCGACGGATTTGATTGCTACCGCAGTCCGGCCGTTACTGGAGCAGAATGAGCGAGTCGTGTTTATCGTGATCGATAATTTGAGGCTGGATCAATGGCTGATCATGGAGCCGCTGCTTCATCCTTATTATCGAATTACCAAGGACTACTATTTTTCGATTTTGCCAACGGCCACACCGTATTCACGCAATGCCATTTTTTCCGGATTATTCCCCTCGGAATTCAGCCAGCGCTATTATGAGCTATGGACTCGAGCCGAGGAAGATGAGACCAGCCAGAATCGGTATGAGCATCAGTTGTTGGAGGAGCAAATTGCGCGGCAAAAGATCGTTTTGAAGCCAGCGCTCAAATATTTAAAGATTCTGGATCTCAATGAGACCCGGAACCTGCTGAAAAATGTGGTTGCCTACTCCAGTCTGCCGTTGCTGGCGGTTGTTTTGAATTTTATTGATTTTTTAGCGCACAGTCGTAGTGATTCCGAAGTGCTAAAAGAGATCGCGCCAGATGAAGCAGCCTTTCGCTCGCTTACCCGTTCCTGGTTCGAGCACTCGCTATTTTTGAAAAGCTTGAAAAAATTGGCCGCGCTGGGGAATACGGTGATTATCACCTCGGATCATGGCAGCATTCGCAGCCTGCGCGGGGCCAAGGTTCTCGGGGATCGGGAGACATCGTCCAATCTCCGTTATAAATTCGGCAAAAATCTGAAATGCGATCCCAAATATGCCATCGAGGTCAAAAATCCGCTGGATTTCAAATTGCCCAAACGGGGCATTAATACGAACTATCTCATCGCGAAGGAAGATTATTATTTTGTGTATCCCACCGACTATCATCACTATCTGAGTTATTATAAAGATAGTTTTCAGCATGGCGGTGTCTCCATGGAGGAGATGATTTTGCCTATCGTTCGGCTGGAACCCAAATAAGCAGTTCTTCCTGCGGAATGGCCGACAGGTTGGCGGTGGGCCTGGAACGAAACATCAGGCTGCGCCGGATTGATTGGGCGCATGAGTTTGAGGGATTGTTTGATCTACCAGATGATGTCATACAGTGTGGAAGCAACAGTTGCCCTGGGCATCCGACTGGCTCAGCTATTACTTCCTGGCGATGTGATCGGTCTCTTTGGCGAGTTGGGCAGCGGCAAGACACGATTGATCCAGGGCATTTGTCGCGGACTACAATGCCAGGAAATTGTGTCCAGCCCCACGTTCGTTATTATCAATGAATATCAGGGTCGCTATCCAATTTACCATTTCGATCTCTATCGCATTGAGTCGGAGCAGGAAATTTTCGATCTCGGTTATGAGGAATATTTGTACGGCGCCGGTATTTGCTTGATCGAATGGGCGGAACGGATGCCGTCGCTGCTGCCGGCAGAGCGGCTGGAAATTCGTCTTCGCGGCTGGTTTCAGCCAGGACAGGAGCAGTGGCGGGAAATTACTATTCAGCCGATGGGCGATGGAATGCAGCGGCGGAATTGGCCGGCGGTCCTGGAGTTGACTACCATCGGACAGAGGTAGCCTGACAATGGTGGCACGGTGAAAATTTTAGGTATCGACACGGCAACGGATATTTGCGGTCTGGCGCTGACTGATGACCGCAACTTGATCGCGGAATTGCGGCTTAACATCAAGCGCGGCCATGGCGAAAAACTGATCTCCGCATTGGACCATCTGCTGGACGATGCGGGCCTCAAATTGCAGGACGTGGCGGGTCTGGCGATTTCCATTGGTCCCGGTTCATTTACTGGTTTGCGGATTGGATTGGCGGTGGTGAAAGGGTTGACCCTGGCGCACCCGATGCCGGTGGTGGCGGTGCCGACACTGGACGCGCTGGCGTGGCAGGCCTATTGCTGGCGTGATCAAATTTGTCCGCTGATCAAGGCGCAGGGGGATGAGGCTTACACCGCGTTGTATCAATTTCAGTCCCAGGAGTTGATCCGGAAGACCGATTTTCAGTTGATCACATTGGCCGCATTGGATCAATTTATCGGTCAACGCACGTTGATACTCAATGCCGGCATGAAAAATCTGGAGGCGTTTTTGACAACCGAGCTGCGCGAGCGAGTGGAGCTGGCGCCGGCAGCTTTGGCCCTGCCCAGCGGCTATGCTGTGGCTTATCTGGGAATGGACAAATTGTTACGGCAAGAATTCGAAGACATTGACCGATTGGAGCCGTTTTATTTGAAAGATTTTAAGGCGAAGAGAAAAGTTGGAATTTGATCGGGTGAATCATGGTGCGTCCGTCGCAAACGGCACCCCCCCGGGCGTTGTCGAGCCGGCACTGGCGGAAAGGTTAACCGCAGGCGTTGTCGTTCGCTTGAACGATCACTCGCAGTTATTGATCCGCTGGATGCTGGCCGAAGATGTGCCGCAGGTGTATCGATTGGAGCAGGCCATTTTCCCTGCGCCCTGGACCTACGAGAGCTTTTTGTATGAGCTGTCGAATCATGATTTTAATCTGTCGATCGTGGGGATTATAGCCTCCCAGGTGGTCGCCTACGGGGTGGCGAATCTGGTGGCGAACGAACTGCATATCAATAATATTGCCGTGGCGGAAGGATTTCGGCGCCGGGGCATTGGGGATCGCCTGCTGCAGATGCTGTTGCGATTGGGGCAGGAAAAGCATTGCGAGGTCGCACATCTGGAAGTCAGAGCGGGCAACCAAGAGGCGATTCCATTGTACCAAAAATATGGTTTTCAGGTAGTGGGTGTGCGAAAAAATTATTATGACGTCGAAAATGAGGATGCCCTCCTCATGAGCCGATACTTTACCGGGGAGCGTTAATATGGCGTGGTTCAGACGGACAACTCCCGGCATAATTCCTCAAGAAAAGAAGGAATTGCCGGATGGATTGTGGTTGAAGTGCGAAAAATGCAATGAAATTATCTATCGCAAAGAGCTGGAGCGAAATCTGCACATTTGCATGAAATGTGGCTTTCATTTCCGCATGAAGAGCAAGATGTACATCTCTTTGCTCCTTGATGATGGGAAATTCGATGAGTTCAATGCCCACATTAAATCAGTGGATGTGTTGAAATTCAAAGCCCAGCGTAGATATAGCGATCAACTCAGAAGTACCATGAAGACCAGCGGCTTGAATGAGGCCGTCATCACTGGTCTGGGCGAAATCAATCGATACGCGGTGGTGTTTTGCGTGATGGATTTTTCGTTCATTGGTGGCAGCATGGGCTCGGTGGTGGGTGAGAAAATTGCCCGGGCGACCCGGGTGGCCATCGAAAAAAAACTGCCACTGATTATCATTTCTGCCTCGGGCGGGGCCAGGATGATGGAAGGCGCACTGTCGTTGATGCAGATGGCCAAAACCTCGGCCTATCTGGCCATGCTGTCGGATCAGGGATTGCCGTTCATTTCGATCGTGACCAATCCCACCACCGGCGGGGTTACGGCCAGCTATGCCATGTTAGGCGATGTGATTATTGCCGAACCAGGTGCGCTGATCGGTTTTGCCGGCCCGCGCGTGATCAAGCAGACCATCGGCCAGGATTTGCCGGAAGGCTTCCAAACGTCTGAATTTTTACTGGAACATGGTTTTATCGACATCATTGTTACTCGCCATGAGATGAAAGAAACAATTGCCCGATTGCTGGAATTTTTCGGTAGCCGAAACGAGGATGTGCATGAAAAAGAAACCGCTCACGATTCTGTTGACCAATGATGATGGCATCAATGCCCCTGGTCTGTATGCGTTATACCAGGAAATGAAACAGTATGGTCAGGTCCACGTGGTAGCACCAGATAGCGAACAGAGTGCCGTAGGCCATGCCATCACGCTATCGGATCCCCTACGAGTGGAAAACTTTTATAAGAACGATACATTTTTCGGTTATGCAGTGAATGGGACGCCTGCCGATTGCGTGAAAATCGCCTTCTGGGCGCTGGATATCCAGCCGGATTTGCTGATCTCGGGCATCAATCTGGGCTCGAATACGGGAATTAATATCATCTATTCGGGCACCGTGTCCGCAGCAACGGAAGGCATGTTTTTGAACATTCCGTCATTTGCCATTTCACTGACCACTTTCACCAACCCCAATTTCGATATCGCGGCTCGCTTTGCCGGCAAGCTGTCTCAGGTCATTTTGCAACACGGCCTGCCCCGAGGCACGCTGTTGAACGTCAACGTTCCGGCGGTGGCGCGCGAGGAAGAAATCACCGGCGTGATGATTACCCGGCAAGGAAACGCCATGTATCGTGAAGAATTTGATAAGCGGGTGGATCCACACCATCGCGTCTATTATTGGCTGACTGGCCAGAAGGTGGAACTGGAGACCGACCCGGATGTGGATGATCGGGCGATTTTAAATCGCCAGATATCGATTACGCCGGTTCATTTTGACTTAACTGACTATCGGTTTTTGGACGAGTTGCGGAGCTGGAAGATCGACTGGAAATAATTTTACCGCGGTGAACCGCCGTTGATGTTGGAGACGGGCAGCCGCATATAGCTGGCCAGAATCGGAATCGCTGAAGCGGGGAAATGCCCGATCTCAGATGGCAATCCGGCCCGGGGAAAATCGGGCAGCAACATTGGGGGAGGGGTTCATTTAGCTGCAGGTGCTGGCAAATCCGACAGGTCGGCCGTATTTTAATTATCAAAACTCATTGGTCATCATGCAAAATGCTCATCACGAACTCATTTTGATCCTCGATTTCGGCTCACAATACACCCAACTCATCGCGCGTCGCGTGCGCGAACTGGGAGTTTATTCCGAAATCAAACCCTATAATTTTCCGCTGGCGGAGATAAGGAAATTAGCGCCGAAGGGCATTATCTTTTCGGGCGGACCAGCTTCCGTATATCGTCGCCGCGCACCGCTGGTGGATCAACAGATTTTTGATTGGGATGTGCCGATTTTGGGTATCTGTTATGGTCTGCAGCTCATCTGTCATTTGTTGGGGGGTAAGGTGTTGCCGGCAGAACAGCGGGAATATGGTTTGGCCGAACTGACCATATTACAGGCCGATCCGTTGTTGGCAAATATCAATGACCGCTCGCGGGTCTGGATGAGTCATGGCGATCGGGTGGTGGAAATGCCAGCCGGCTTTGTCAGCATCGGTGCTACCGCTAATTCCCCCTTCGGCATCATTCGGCACGAGACGAAAAAAATCTATGGTCTGCAGTTTCATCCGGAAGTGGCGCACACCGCGCAGGGCAGTTTGATTTTGCGGAATTTTTTGTATCAAATTGCCGGCTGTCAGGGATTGTGGACCCCCCAATCGTTTGTCAGTCAGGCGGTGGAGAAAATCCAGCGGCAGGTGGGCTCGGAAAAAGTGATCTGTGCTCTCTCCGGCGGGGTGGATTCATCGGTGGCGGCGTTGCTGGTGCATCGGGCGATTGGTGACCAATTGACCTGTGTCTTCGTGAACAATGGGGTGCTGCGGCAGCATGAAGCGGAAGAGGTGCAGCAGGTGTTTGGGGATCATCTTAAATTGAATTTTCATTATGTGGAAGCCAGCCAGCAGTTTCTGGCCCGGCTGGACGGCGTGGTGGATCCCGAACAAAAGCGCAAGATCATTGGCGCCGAGTTCATTCGCACCTTTGAGGCAGTGGCACGAAACATTGGCGATGTGCGCTTTCTGGTCCAGGGCACACTCTATCCCGATGTCATCGAGAGTGTGTCCACGAAGGGACCGTCGGCGGTGATCAAAAGTCATCACAATGTGGGGGGGCTGCCAGAGAAGATGCATCTGAGGCTCATCGAGCCGCTGCGGGAGTTGTTCAAAGATGAAGTGCGCCGGGTAGGTCGGGAGCTTGGCTTGCCGGATGACATTCTGCAGCGGCATCCGTTCCCCGGCCCGGGATTGGCGGTGCGCATCCTGGGGGCGGTCACGCCCGAGCGCCTGGCTATTGTCAGGCAGGCGGATCAGATTTTTATCGAAGAATTGCATCGGAGCGAATGGTACTATCGCGTCTGGCAGGCATTTGCGGTGCTGTTGCCGATACAGACGGTTGGGGTTATGGGGGATGAGCGGACGTACGAGGCAGTGATTGCGCTGCGAGCGGTTACCAGCGAGGATGCAATGACTGCCGATTTTGCCCGGCTCCCCCATGATTTGCTGGGATTGGTGGCCAATCGCATCATCAATGAAGTGAAGGGGGTCAATCGAGTGGTCTACGATGTGAGTTCCAAGCCGCCCAGCACGATTGAATGGGAGTGATCATCGCTACGGAAAGATCCCTGATTAATATGGTGGCGGGCGACGGCTCGGCAAGTCACCACAGCCGGAACAGTGGATAGACTGCCATGGCAATGGCTAATAACTCGCCTTTGCATCGCCAGGCCCTGGTTCATTAAGTTAACTACGAGATGTTTTATGTGTGGAATTGTTGGTTATGTCGGTTTCAAATCTGCTGTGCCGATTTTATTGGAAGGATTAAAGCGGCTGGAATATCGCGGTTATGATTCGGCCGGGATTTCCACTATTGCTTTTGGTCGGTTGTTGATTCATAAGCGTTGTGGCAAAATTAGCGAATTAGAGCGAGAGGTGGCCCATCGCGACATTCCGGGCACGATTGGAATCGGACACACGCGCTGGGCAACCCACGGTGCGCCCACGGCCGATAACGCCCACCCCCATGATGATTGCAGTGGCAAGATCGCGCTGATTCATAACGGCATTATCGAAAATTACGCGGCATTGAAACAGGAGCTGGAGGCAAGCGGTCATCGTTTCAAGACCGAAACCGATACGGAAGCATTGGTGCATCTGATCGAAGCGCACTATCAAGCGAACGGTTCGCTCGAAAAAGCGGTGCGCGCGGCATTGCAGCGTGTGGTGGGAACCTACGGCATTGCCGTGATCAGCAGTGAGGAACCAGACCTATTGATTGCTGCTCGCCGCGGCAGCCCGATTGTGGTGGGCTTGGGGGACAAGGAGTTTTTTGTCGCCTCCGATCTGGCGGCCATTGCTGGTTATTCGTGCCATGTGACGTATCTGGATGATAACGAAATGGCGGTGATTTATCGGGAGAATATGGTGATTAAAAATATCGATGACCAGCCGGTGAAAAAGGAGTTCCAGACGATCCCCTATGACCTGACCAAAATCGAAAAAGGTGGCTATCCGCACTTTATGCTCAAGGAGATTATGGAGCAGCCGCAGACGATTGTGGATTCGATGCGAGGACGACTGCTGCCGGAGGAGGGAACGGCTCGATTGGGAGGCATCCAGCATGAGCTGGAATCGCTGCTCTATGCTCAACGGGTGCTGTTCACTGCGTGCGGGACGTCCTGGCATGCCGCGTTGATCGGTGAGTACATGATCGAGGAATTTGTGCGCATTCCGGTGGAAGTGGAATATGCTTCGGAGTTTCGCTATCGCGATCCGATCATCGACCGGAACACAGTGGTGTTTGTCATTAGCCAGTCCGGCGAAACCGCTGATACCCTGGCTGCGGTCAGAGAGGCAAAACGTAAGCATGCCAAAGTGTTTGGAATTTGCAATGTGGTAGGTTCTTCCATCGCTCGCGAGACCGATGCGGGAATCTACCTGCACGCTGGGCCTGAAATTGGGGTGGCTTCGACCAAAGCTTTTACTTCGCAGGTTACGGTGCTGGCCTTGATGACCGTATTGTTGGGCCGGATGACCTCGATGTCGGTCACTCGGGGTCGGGAAATCGTTCAAGAACTGCAGCGAATTCCGGAGAAGGTGCAGCAGATCCTGGCTGGTCATCATTATATTCAGCAGATTGCTGCGGAATATGCTGACAGTCAAAATTTTTTATACCTGGGCCGTGGCTATAATTTTCCCGTAGCGCTGGAGGGTGCACTGAAATTAAAAGAGATTTCTTACATTCATGCTGAGGGTTACCCTGCTGCGGAGATGAAACATGGGCCGATCGCGCTGATCGATGAGAATATGCCGGTAGTATTCGTGGCGACCCGAGATGCGACTTATGAGAAAATCATCAGTAACATTGAGGAGGTTCGTGCTCGCAAGGGGAAGGTAATTGCCGTGGCCACCGCGGGCGATGATTATATTCCGACCAAAGCTGATCATGTGATCTATATTCCCGCTACGATGGATTTTTTAACGCCGATTTTGTCCATTATTCCCTTGCAATTAATGGCCTATTATATCGCTGTCCAGCGAGGTTGCGATGTCGATCAACCTCGGAATTTAGCCAAAAGCGTTACAGTCGAGTGAGGAAAATGAAATGAACCTGATGCGATTGCGAAGACAACAGTTCAGGCAATCTCTCTTACTTCTGCTGGTACTGATTCCGGTGGCGGTTGCCGCCCAGACACTCAAATCCCATAGCGTTACTTTTATTCCCGATGTTGAAGTGATTTTCAGTCAAGGAGTGAGTGAATACCAGCGCTCTGAATTTCAAAAAGCCAGCCGTACCTTTGAATCACTGCTAAATAATTACCCGGCACACCAGCGCATTACGATGGTCTATCTCATGCTGGGCAAGTCGTATTATCGAATGAAAGATTATAAAAAAGCGATTTCGATTTTTGACGAGCTTAATAAAACGTATCCCGATAGTCGCTATGTCGATGATGCCAATTATTTGATGGCCTTTTGTTACTACCAGCAGGGCGATTATATCGCCTCCCTGAAACGCTTTCTGACCGTGGCCGATCGGGGTGCCAATAAAAAGCTGATCGAACGCAGTCGCAACGCGGCGCTGCGAATCATCGACAATAACCTGACGCTGACCGAAATTCAGCAACTCAAGGAGAGCAGCAGCGGCGACGCCAGCGCGGCAATCCTGACGATCAAATTGGCCCAGCGGTTATTGGAACAGGATGAGCGAGGAAAAGCCATCGGGGTGCTGCAACAATTCGTACAACAGCAAAGCACCAACCCCTACCTCCCGATGGTTCGCGATATGCTGAAGCGGGCGAATATTTCTGAGTCAGCGGGTGAGCTCACAATTGGTGTTTTGCTACCTTTGACCGGCGAATACAGCGAGCAGGCAAAAGGCATGCTGGCGGGCATCATGTATGCTCAAAAAAAATTCAATAGCCAGTCCGCGCTGAAGCTCAATCTGGTGGTCAAGGATACCGAAGGCGATATGGTGAAACTCGTCCAGGTAACCCAGGAATTGGCTCGAGACGATCGGATTATCGCGGTCATTGGAGAATTGGAGCGGGACAAAACCGTGACTGCAGCGGCGCTACTTAGCCATACGAACATTCCGCTCATTGTGCCGGCAACGACCGGCGGTGGAATCACTACGCTGAACGATTATACCTTTCAGGTCAATGGTGATCTCGAGACCCAGGGACGTGCTTTGGCCAACTATGCCATCAATCAGATGGGCTTGAAAACCTTTGCTACTTTGGCGCCCGCCGATAACTACGGCAAAGCCATGACCGACGCCTTTACGGCCACTGTGGATCAATTGGGCGGAAAAATTATAGCGCAAAAATGGTATTATGGTAGCACCCAGGATTTGAAACGTCAATTCCAGGGAATTCGGGATTTGGGCAAGCAATTGCAACCAAGCGAGCCGCTGCCCATCACCCGCTCGCGCGATAAAGAAGAGGGGGACATCCCGGTGACTACGATTGATGGGATCTTTTTGCCCTGCTACACCGAGGAGATCCAATACATTGCCCCGCAATTTGCCTATGCCAACATCCGCGCCCAAATTATTGGCGGCGAACATTGGTACGATCTGGACAAGCTCCGCAGCAATCAGAATTATGTGGACGGTGTCATTTTCTGCAGCGGTTATTATTTCGATGAAACCAGCACCGATTTCATCAAGTTCCGAAATGATTTTCGGATCTTGATGAAGCGAACCCCGGAGGTGATGGAAAGCTATGGCTATGATGCCTTGCGGATTCTGATCGATGCGGTGGCTCATCAACAAGTCACCCGGGAAAAAATCAAAGAGCACCTGGATCAGCTCGAAAATTTTCCCGGCCTCCGCGGGCCAATTACCTTCAAAGGCAACAATCGAATAAATTCCCAGGTGCGAGTCCTCACCTATAAGGGGGGGCGACTGGAAGCGCTGCGATAACCTATAACCAACGCGAATCATCTCATGCTGCCGATCTTGCTGCTCGTGCTGATATTTGTCTCGCTGCTCTACGTTTTCAAGATTGCAACGATTTATGCTGGCTTATGGAAACTGAGCAGTGGACAGAACAAGCAGCAATTTCCGGTCACGATCCTGGTGCCGGCCAGGAATGAAGAACAGAACATCGGCCGCTGCCTGGAGTCACTGGTTCAACAAAGTTATCCACCAGCGCTGTTGGAAATTGTTGTGATCGACGATGACTCCCAGGATCGAACGGCTGAAATCGTACAGGGTTACTGTCGGCGACATGCCAATGTTCGATTGATATCATTGGGTCGCTGCCCCTCAGGGGTCGCCCCCAAAAAGCGGGCTTTGCAATTCGGCATCGATGCGGCCCGGGGCGAAATCATGGTTACCACCGATGCCGACTGTGTTGCGTCTCCCCATTGGATCGAGCAGATGATCACCTATTTTGAGCCAGATGTCGGCATGGTGGTAGGTTGGGTTTTGATGGCACCGGATAAATTGAGTTCGCTGTTTTCAAACATCCAGGCACTGGAATTTTTAGGCTTGACCGCCGCAGGCATGGGCAGCATTGGCCTGGGCGAACCGCTAATTGCTAATGGCGCGAATCTGGCGTTTCGCAAAACCGTTTTTCGTCAAGTGCACGGCTATCGGGATGAGCAGCACATCATCAGTGGCGATGATGATCTGCTGCTGCAAAAAATCGATCGGACAACGGATTGGAAAATTCGCGGCGCAATTTCGCCGCCAACATTTGTCTTTACTCAGCCGATGGTCGATCTCAATGACTTTATCAATCAGCGGATTCGGTGGGCCTCCAAGAGCCTCCGCTATAAAAAAATTAGTCTGGTGATTTTTTTGGTGGCCACCTATCTGTTTTATTTGTTGCTCATGATTTCCCTGCCGTTTTCCATCCGTTATTTCAGCATTTTCCCGTATCCGGTGCTGGCACTGATACTCAAGCTGATCGTGGATTTTTTGATCATTGTCAAGGCCACGGCCATGGTGGAACAGCCGAAATTGAGAAAATATTTTCTGCTGGCGGAGCTGTTTCAAATTCCTTACATCATCTATGTTGGGTTTGCCAGCATCGTACAGAAATTCGAGTGGAAAGGGCGATGAGATTCTGGCGCGTGCCACCATACCTGCGGCGTCTTTTTCCCGGCATTCGCTGGCAGCAACCGGGCGGCGATCGCCGGATTTTTCTAACTTTCGACGACGGTCCAAATGGACCTTGCACCCGACAAATCCTGATACTGCTGGAGCGCATGCAGGTGCCGGCTACATTTTTTGTTCTCGGTGAACGTGTTGCCCGGCAGAGAGCCTTGTTAGCTACCATGCATGGTGCGGGACATACCATTGGGCTTCATGGCTGGCAGCATCGGCGCATGATGTTTTGCACGACCTCGGCAGTGGTGGCGGAGCTCCGGCGTGGTCGATCTTTGATCGAGTCGATGATCCATGCGCCCGTGCCGTTTTTCCGTCCGCCGCATGGGGTTTTTACGCCAGCGGTTTTGCGCGGCTGCCGGCAACTGCGGTTGCAGCCCGTCCTCTGGAGTTTCATGAGCTATGATTTTGATCTGCGCGTTTCGGACGAGTGGATTTTGGAACGACTGCTGGCGCACCTGCATCCTGGGGATATTGTGGTGCTGCATGACGGTCATCGTCACAGTTACCGGACTATCGGGCTCCTGCCTAAATTGATTGCCATGGTGCGCGGGCAAGGCTTCGATTTTGGTGCATTGAAATAATCAAAAAATCCGTTGCGCTTTTCACTTATTTTTATATATTGTTGTTCTTAGCAAAGGGATCATTCTGGAGAAAGTCTCACAATTATGAAGCGATGGCGGTTGGTAATTTTGGTTCTGGCGTTCTTGCTCGTGCTACAAGAACACGTTGTTTCGCAATCGGTCAATGTACCGCTGGAGCATTGGGCATACGATTTTTTGAAACGGCTGGAAGCAAGGGGCGCGTGCCGTAGCCTTTATTTGCGCACGTTGCCGATGTCCCGGCAGCAACTGGCAGCAATCCTGGCCCAGATCGAGCGCAGTGATGCTCAGAAAACCGGTATGCTCAGCCGAGCGGAGCGGGACCGGTTCGAGCAATTGAAAGGTGAATTTCACGAAGAGATCGCAGAACTGAATCTCAAAAGCCAGATGCCATATCAAGAGATTCATCTCTGGCAGTGGTCGGAAAACAATGCCCGCGCCAAGGTTGACCTGGATTTTCGTCAACGGTTCGATTTCGATAAAAGGATCGCTCCCGACACGACTCAACGGACCTCGTTTACTACGCTGGGCGGAATTGTTCGGGGGAGTTTGAACAAGGATCTGGGATTCTATTTGCATTTCAAGAATACCCTCATCCGGGGGCAAAAAATTACGGCTGAAAATTTTAATCCAGCCCATGGCTATCCGCTCACCATTTCCGGCAAGAACGTTTATCAGGACGAGGCCACGGCGTACATCATCTGGCGGCTTCCCTGGTTTCAATTGGAGGCCGGCCGCGATCGAGTGCAGTGGGGCCCGGGTAGTCAGGGCAGTTTGATGATTTCGGCCCAAAACCCATTGTTTGATCTGATCAAGCTACAGGCATCGTTCAAACAATTTCAATTTACCAGTTTTCATGGCTGGCTAACCAGTGATCTTGGCCCCAAATATCTGGCAGCTCACCGTCTGGATGTCCAACTGCGTCCATGGTTGTATCTGGCCGCGGCCGAGGCCGTGGTTTATGGCAATCGGGAGGTGGAATTCCAGTATTTGAATCCGCTGATGCCCTACCATATCGCCGAGCATCACCTGGGCGATCGAGATAATAACACGATGAGTTTTGAGTGCACCCTTTTCCCTCGCCGGGGGCACAAGCTTTATGGAGAGCTATTCATCGACGACTTTACTTCGGCTAAAAATCCCTTTCGTTATTACGGCAATAAGTTTGCATTTTTGGTGGGGCACCACTGGGCCAATCCATTCCGATTGCGCAATGTGGATGCTCGCATCGAGTATGCACGGATCGAACCGTATGTTTATACGCACGATGATTCCATCAATGTTTATGAAAACTACAATCGCATCCTCGGCCACTGGTTGGGTCCCAATGCGGATCAACTCTACTTCGAAATTGGTTTCCAGCCGCACCGCGACCTAAAAACCAGCCTGCTGGTCGATCGCGTGCGCCATGGCGAGGGCGATGTCCATACGCCTTACGCGGAAGACAACGGCACCAGAAAAAAATTCCTTTCCGGCGTGGTGGAGACGCGCTGGCGGTTGGGTTTCGCAGTTACCGACCAGATTCTCCGCGATTGGTTTTTGACCCTGCATTATTATTACAGCCAGCTCGACAACAGAAATCGCATTCCGGGTCAGGACGGCCATGACTACCATCTACTTTTCCAATTAAGCGCCAATTGGTAACAACAGCCAATCATGATGCAGCTCTTTTTTCTTAGCAGTGTAGTTGTTTTATCTGTGGGCTATGCCATCTTCATTCTGGTTCTCTACCGGGGGCTAACAAAGTTGAACCCGGGAGCCAACCATCAGCTTTACCACATCTCTGTGGTCATTGCTGCGCGCAATGAAGCGCGCCATATCGGCCAATGCCTGGAGGCTCTTTTGGCGCAAAGCTATCCCGCTGATCGATTCGAGGTAATCGTGGTCGATGATCGCTCCACCGATGGAACCGCAGCTATCGTTGACGATTATTGCACTCGCGACGCTCGGGTGCGAATGATTCGTGTGACTTCGGTCCCGGACGGAATGGCACCCAAAAAAAATGCATTGAATCGAGGCATCGAGGCTGCTCGTGGGGAAATTATTGCCACCACCGATGCCGATTGTCGACCCCATCCGCAATGGCTGGAATCTTTGGTTACCTTCTTTGAGGCAGATGTGGGTTTGGTTGCCGGATTTTCGCCATTGGAAACGAACCAAGTAAGCCTGGCTCAAAAACTATTTCTGCTGGACTCGCTGTCGCTGGCTGGACTGGCCGCTGGCAGCTTTGGGTGGGGAAGGCCATTGACCTGCAGCGGCCGTAATCTGGCTTACCGCCGAGAAACTTTCCAGGAAGTGCATGGGTTTAAGGAAATTCAACATTTCGTCTCGGGAGATGATGATCTGCTGTTGCATCTCATTCGCCGAAAAACCGGCTGGCGGGCCGGCTATGCGCTGAGCGAGAAGGCCGTGGTTCGGGCACAAGCTCCCGAGAGTTGGCAGCAATTTATCCAGCAGCGAATCCGCCATGCCTCCAAAGGTCGGTATTATCCGGCCTGGCTGAAGTTGATTCTGATCGCCATTTACCTGGTGAATTTGAGCCTGGTAAGTTTGTTCCCACTGTCTTTGGTTGTTCCCCGGACATTGGCGATTGGACTCGCGTGCCTGGTAATAAAGAGTTTGGCCGAGTTATTATTGGTGTGGCGAACGGCTAATTATTTTGGTTATCGCCATGCGTTGACTGTGTTCCCGGTGGCGATGGTGTTGCATCCATTGTATGTGGTGGTCTTTGGCCTGTGGGGACAATTGGGTCGTTTTCAATGGAAGGGTGCGACGTTTCGGACCACCCGCGCCTAACAATCATAGGAGCATGGATTTTTGACCTGGCTGTTCTATATCATCACCGTTCTTTATTGTGCCATTGTTCTCTACTTTCTGATTGGGCTGTTTTGGCCGACTCGAAGGAGAACGGCGAAAAAGTATCGCGTTTCGGTAGTGGTGGCCGCACGCAATGAAGAACACAATATCGGGAATTTGCTGACCGAACTGCAACACCAAACATATCCAGCGGCATGGTACGAGGTCATTATCGTGGACGATGGCTCAGAGGATCGTACCGGCGAAATCGTGGACCAGTTTGCGCACCGCGATGCTCGCATCCGAAGAATCCCGGTTCAGCCGGATCAGACCTCTGGCTTGATCGCCAAAAAGAATGCCTTGAACCAGGGCCTTCAGCAGAGCACCGGCGAAATCATTTTGAGTACCGATGCCGATTGTCATGTTCAGCCCACCTGGATCGAAACAATGGTCTCGTATTTTACTGAAGAAGTAGGATTTGTTGTGGGCTTTTCCCAACTGGGAACTCCGGCGTATCGCTATTCGCTATTTGAGGGATTGCAAGCGGTGGACTTTTTGTCGCTGATGTCGGCAGCGCAGGGTTGTATCAATCTTCATTTTCCATTGGCGGCATCGGGCCAGAACCTGGCCTATCGCAAGGCTGCATTTTTGGCGGTCGGCGGTTTTGAAAAAGTTAAAAATCGAGTCTCGGGCGATGATGTACTGTTGTTACAATTGATTCGCAAATACACCCCCTGGAAAATACGGTTTGCCAGTTCAACGGCTGGCTTTAATTGGACCAGGCCAGAACGATCGCTGCGAGGGTTTTTGAACCAACGGAAACGCTGGGCTTCCAACGGGACCTTTCAACTCCGATTGAACATCGTTTTTTTTATGTTTATTTTGATTACTTTTTTGATGAATGTCATAGCATTTTTGGGAACCCCAATTTACGTTTGGGTCAGGCATGCCTGGCAACTCCCGCTGGCGTGCATTGCGGCTAAGTTTATCGTTGAGTTTTTGGTAACGCTCAAGGGGGCAATGGTCTATCGCCGCGTCGATTTATTGAAATATTTTCCATTGTGGGCGGTTTTACAGATGCCCTATGTGATTTTCACCGGTCTCATGGGTAGTCTGGGACGCTTTATCTGGAAACAACGGAGCTTTTCTCAGGAATTAACTATTTTCAGGATGAAGTCATGAACTGGCTGAGGTCAATGGTTAATGGGCTGAGCCACGCGCTGCAGCGCCAGCCGCTCAATTCCAGCACCGAAATTCGTCTCACTCGCCTGTGCAGCCAGCGCTGCCGTCAGTGTCGCGTCTATGAGCGCCAGACCCAGCCGGCCAGCATGAGTTTCGAACAATTTCAACTCCTGGCGCAGCGACTGCGTGAGTATGGCGCCTATATCGGCTTTATCTCCGGCGGAGAGGCAACGCTCGTGCCCGAACTCGATAAAATTCTGATCGAAGCCAAACGGACTTTTGCCATTGCCACCACCCTGGTGACCGGACTGTACAATCGAACCGAGGTCATCGACCGCATCGGACAGATAGCTCTGGAGAACAATATTAATATCCAAACCTCGCTGGATGGTCTGGGTGCGGTCGGAGATTCGCTGCGTGGTGTGCCGCGCTTTGCGGAAACCGTTTTGCGACACATGAAGTGGCTGGCGGAGCGACGCAATGGTTCAACCGCGCTGCTGTACGCCAATATTGTGCTCAATAATCTCAATTTGGAGCAAGTGCCCGAGTTGATCCAGCGTGCGCGCGACCTGGGCTGGAAAACCACCATTGGATTGTATCATCACCTGACCGAGACGACTCGCGCCGATGATGAGCTTGGCCTTCAACCAGGTCCGCGGCTGGAACGGGTGTTAACATTTCTGGATGGCAATCTGGACATCATGAATCTCAATTCTTTCATCCGCGGGATAGGCCCTTTTATTTCCGGACAGCAACGAAAAATTTGCGCCTTTGTCGATTCGCCGATCCTGACCACTCGAACCACCATCATGGAAAATGGCGATGTGCATCTATGTTATGGCCTGCCAATCGGCAATATTTTCGATCAGTCGCTGCCGGAAATTTTTGCAGGGCCAGCATATCGGCAGCGACTGCAGGAATATCGCCAATGCCCTGGGTGTTGGACCACCTGCTATACCCAGCGCTATTTGCTGGTGCATCCCACCAGCTTCAGCGAATTGATGGATAATTTCAAAAAGGTGAATGGAACCAAATCACGGAAAATCACCCATGGAACCCCAACGAATCCCGATTGAACGACGGCGCTATCCTCGCTACTATCCTGATCGCAAGAATCCATTAACCGTCTCGTTCATTTTCAATGACGGAGAAAAACGGCCGGTGGACATTGTAAATATTAGCTGTGGCGGATTATTTGCCTATACTCAGTTGCTCAGCCAGGTTGGCGCTTTGCCGCAGCAGCGGGTACCTGCGATCGAATTCAGCTTTCCCAATCGGGAAACTTTCCGCTGCAGCGGCACTATCGTTCGCGTGCAGCCCACACGTGATCCGAATAAGTGCTTCTGTGCTATTCAGTTCGACCAGTTCGGCCACGATGAACGAAAAAACTGTATCGTGGTCGCCCAACAGATCGAAGCACTCCAAAAGCCCATTCCCAAGGTGATTATTCAGGAACACCAGCTCATTCGCCGGCTCCAGCGTAGCGAAAATTATTTCAAAATCAATGATTCACAGCTTCAAGCAAGTATCCGCCGCGCCGTTTATGACTCATTTGACGATGTCACCGTCTATCTGTCCTTGGAGGAAAAATACTGGTTCTTTGAAATCATTGACGAGATGAAACGCCAGGAACCGAATTATTCCGATAGTCTGAAACGCGCGTTTGTGAATTTATGTCGTACTGGTATCGAGCAAACCATTAAATACCGGCAACAAAAGGTCTTTTGAATAACGCATTGCCAGCGGCCAAGCATCGTATCGAGGCAATGCCAAATAACGGGAGGAAAAAATGAACCTATCGTTGTATGTGATTCTGGCGTACCTGCTCATTCTAATGGGCTTCAATTTTTATCGGTCGAAAAAGGTCAAAACGCAAGATGACATGATGGTGGCGGGGCGCTCGTTGAGTGTGAAGATCATGGTATTTACCTTGATCTGTACCTGGATCGGTTCGGGGACGTTTATCGCCGGCGCCGAATTCGCGGCCAAAGCTGGTTGGAGCGCGCTGTGGTTGCCGGCTGGTGCCTGGTTCGGTATCATCATTATCTATTTTCTCGCAGCCAAAATCCGCACCTTTGGCAAATATACTATTGGCGATATTCTCGAGGTGCGCTATGGTAAGTTCGCTCGCCTATTTGGCGCCATTGCGCTCATCATCAGCTTTACTGCGATCGTCAGCTATCAATTCAAGGCTGGCGGCTATATCCTGAATGTCGTTTCGGATCACGCCATTTCGGTTGAGATCGGGCAATTTTGGGCCGCTTTGTTTGTGATCATTTTCACCGCAACCGCGGGCATGGTGGCTGTGGCCTATACGGATCTGCCGAATGGGATCATCATTCTGCTGGCCTGCCTGATTGCCACCCCGATTGTGGTTTACAACGCAGGGGGTGCTGCGGCCATGCAACAACTCCCGCCGGATCATCTCAAGGTCATTAATCAGCAATTTGGCGAATTTCCGGTGCTGAAGGCCATCAGCTATTTTCTGGCGACCCTGTTGCTGTTGATGGGGGTGCAGAGCATGTATCAAAAATTTTATAGTGCCAAAACGCCGAAGGATGCCCGCAGCGCGGTCGCCCTCTGGGTGGTGGGTACTATTTTTGTCGAGACAGTGGTGGTGGTGATTGCGGTATTTGCGGCGAGCAAATATTGGCCGCAAATTCAGGCGTTTCTCAATGGCGACCGCAGCACTGGCATCGACCCGGCCTCCATCGTCATCCAGGCAGCGCGTGGTTTGATGCCGCCTTATGTCGGCATCTTGCTGATTGCTGCGGCGTGCGCGGTGGTTATTTCCACGGGCATGAATTATCTGCTATCACCGACAACCAATATCATGCGGGATATCTATCAGCAGTTTATCAACCGCCAGGCCGACCAGAAGACCATGGTGGTGTTGCAGAAGATATTCATCGTGGTCATTGGTCTTGTGGCGTTTCTGCTGTGCACCAAATTGAAATCGGTGCTGGAAATGAGCTATTTTGCGTACACCATCTACGGCGTCGCCATTACGCCAGCTTTGATTGCCGCTCTGGCCTGGAAGCGGGCGACCAGGACCGGCGGCGTAGCATCCATCATTGGTGGTACGCTGGTGGCACTGGGATTGTACATTGCGGGCTTCATCTGGCCCTCGATCATGATTCCTTATGGCGATCCCAATGGCGATCCGTTTGGCATCCCGTTGATTTACCCTGCATTTATTGTATCCCTGGCTGCGCTGATCATTGGAAGCTATCTGACCAAACCGCCAAAGGCAGAGGAGATTAAGGAGTTGTTTCCGGATAAAAGTTAAAATAGAATCGATTCGTGTTATGGCATGAGTAATCAAACCTCGCCTGATAAATAGAACGCTAATAACGTTGATGACGCGGATGAGCGTGGATTGATAAAAAAAGATCCGTGAAAATCCATTTAATCCGCGTCATCCGTGTTCAAAAAACAGCACCAATTATTGCTCCGCTAACTCGGTTAATTTGCTTTGAATCTGTCTTAGTAGCTCCCCAGGCTTGCATACAATTAATCCCAATTTTGGATCGGGATGAAAATCTTCAGTATCGAAGGTTACCAAATAATTCGCCCCTGCTGTTAAAGCGACAGGCAAAATCTGCAAATCTTTTCGATGCGCCATATCTTTCAATTCATTGATCTCTGACCAGGTCGAATTTGATAGCACCTCGACTGAATTGGCAATAATTTTTTCAAAGATGGGTTCAGCTTCAGACAATTTCTCTCGAATGGCTTCCCGGCACTCATCGATTGCCTGCTTGCAGGTGAAGCCTTTCAATAAGCCCAACCCGCACAACTGGAGCAATAGAAATGACGCCCCGGATTGCGAGAACGAACCTGCAATCAGGACATTGGCATCAAAAAAGATCGTGAGCAACGGTGCCTTCATCGATCGGCCACCATTGAATATTGTTCTGCTTTTCTTTTTTCAATTACTCCTGTAATTAACTCTTCCAATGTCACATTGTATTTCTCCCTGAGTTGCTCTAATTCGGCGACTAATTTGGGCAGCACCGATCGTTTCGGGCTGATGAAAAAACCCTCTCCCAGTTCAACGATGGTCAGGGGATCGCCATCATCAAGCTGATAGCGGTTGCGGATTTCTGTGGGAATGGTTATTGAGCCTCGCTGCCGCATCGGGACTATTTTGGTCATTGTATCATCCTTTCTGAATTTCAGAATTTCTGAAATGGAGATAATATTTTATTATGAATGAGTCAAGAGAAATTTTTAAAAATTATGAACTGCTGATCGCTAAACAAATATTAAAATAATTTAAACGCCGTGGTGTGTGTAATCTCTTGACATTGTTCATATAAATTCTTATTATAGTTTAAGTCTCATTAGCGCATCACGAACTGCAGAGAACAAAGAAATGGGATACTTTTATTTTCATCAAGGCAGGGAGAATCATATTTTCCACTGCTTTTTTATTTTTACCCACAAAGAACTAAAAGATATGACCGCTAATTTGCGCAAATTAATCCCAAATCCGCTGATTATTCATTAGAGTAATTCGTTTAATTAGTGTAATTAGCGGTCAGGAGAAATTAAATAATGAAAATCAACTTTATCATTTTTATCTTGGCAATCACCACTTTTTCTGCCTCTGCATACCGCCCAAATTTGCTGGCTCAAGAGAAAAAGCCAGTCAAGCCCACGTTAGCGGTATTGCCGTTTTCTTCGGCTGGGGTGAAGGATTACGAAGCGATCAGTCTGTCCAATCGGCTGCATTCCGAGCTGGTGAAGACGAAGCGATTTCAGGTGGTGGAGATCGAAAAGGTGGAAGCCCTGCTGCAGGAGATTGCCTTTCACCAGTCGGGAATTTTCAGGGAGGAATATGTGGCTCAGGTGGGAAAAATGCTGGGCGCCCAGATGATGGTGACTGGCTCGGTGGGAAAAGTGGGCAACACTTACACGGTCGACGTCCGCATTATCAATGTCCGCAATCGGCGGGTGATATTTGCCAAAACGAGTAACTCCACGGGTAAAATTGATGCGCTGTTGCAGTTGATGAATGAGATTGCCTGGGAGCTGGCCTATCCCAAATCCAAACAGCAGCAGGTGACTGAAACTAAAGGCGGCAAAAACTGGCTGTGGATCGTGGGCGGCACGGCTTTGGTCGGAGGCGGGATAACGGCGTTGATGTTGCTGAAAGGCAATGATCATGGCGGAGCTTCGGAGGTGATTGGGATGCCGCCTGAGCCGCCGAAGTAATGCCTATAAGGCTAAATAATAATTCTAAAATTAATCGAGATATATAAAATATGGAATCAAAAAGTTTTGATCAGCTAATATCAATAAGGCAACAATGGATTCAAATTAATAAAGAAAACGACTTTGAAATTGACTTCATTCTTGCAGGAATTTATAATGACCCATCTCATTTCATCTATGAAATATTACAAAATGCAGAAGATGCGAATGCAACAGATATTTCCTTTTATCTCTTTAGTGATCGTCTAGAAATTAAACACAATGGTAAAGATTTCGATTTTGATGATGTAGAAGGAATAACAGGCATCGGCAAATCTACGAAAAAAGATGATATAAATTCAATTGGTAAATTTGGCGTAGGTTTTAAATCAGTATTTGCAATCACAAAAACTCCTATCATCCATTCTGGTTTATTTCATTTTAGAATTGAAGATTTCGTAGTCCCTTCCTTAATAAACCAAAATGGAATCAAAGACACCTTATTTGTTTTTCCATTTAACCATCCATCACGAACCAAAGACGAAGTATTTGAAATTGTAAGCAAAAAACTTGAAAGTATTGGATTAAAGACGTTACTTTTTTTAAAAAACGTAAAAGAAATTAAATGGCAAACACCAAATAAAAACGGGCATTATTATAAAGAGTCAAATGACTTTCAAAATTTAGAGAACGTTTCTAAAGTCTTAATAATATCGAAGGTCGAACAAGAAGAAAATTTTGAACAATTTCTTGTAATTAAAAAACCAATAACAATCGAAACTCACCAATTAAATGTTGAGATTGCTTATAAAATCGGAGCTGATGAAGCAGGGAAAGAAATAATTATAAAGGAAAAGGATTCTAAACTCATTGTCTTTTTCCCAACCGAAAAAGTAACCTATTTAAATTTCTTGATTCATGCTCCCTATAAAACGACACCAAATCGAGAGAACATTCCATTAGATGATGAGCAAAACCAGTATCTAATAGAAGAAACAGCAAATCTAGTGGCCGATAGTATTCCGATTATCAAGAAATTAGGTTTTTTGAGCATTTCTTTTTTGGAAGTGCTACCAATCGATAAAAATCATTCTGATGAAATCATTTACTCATCAATATTCGAAAAGGTGAGGGAAAAGTTATTATCAGAAGAAGCTTTGCTTCCTACATCCAAAGAAAAATTCACTACTGCGCAAGATGCATTATTGGCACGTGGAAAAGAACTTACAGAATTGCTCGATGAGAGTGACATAAATGTTTTATTCGAAAAGAAGTATTGGTTGGATACAAATATTACTTATGACCGCACCAGACAAATTCGTGATTATCTTATCAATGAATTGGATATTCAGGAAGTTGATTTCGAAGATTTTTCTGTTAGCATTACAAATCAATTTATCACACTAAAATCGGATGAATGGCTCATCGATTTTTATAGTCGGTTATTAGATCAACGTTCCTTGTGGGCAAAGGGGGGATATTATAGGCCAAACGCAGGTGTTTTAAGAGAGAAACCAATTATTCGACTTTTTGATAACACTCATATTTCCCCTTGTGACAAAAACAATAAAATTCAAGTCTATCTTCCAGCAGAGACTAAATCGAAATATAAAGTTGTCAAGGAAGCATTGACGAAAAGCGAAAAGTCGCTAAAGTTTTTGACAGAACTTGGCTTGTCAAAGCCAGATATATTCGCTGAAATAAAAGAATTTGTCATCTCCAAATATAGTGAGCCTGATCCAGATATAAACCTTGAAGAATATTTTGAAGATTTTGAAAAACTGTTGATCGCCTTTGAAAAGGAAGATTCAGAAAAAAAGAATGAAATGATCAATGAACTAAAAGGTTTATATATCATTTTGTCGGCTAGTTCCAATTCTGGGAAGAATCATTTTTGCAAGCCAAGTGAAACATATCTTAAGACTGAAGATTTGATAGAATACTTTAAAGGCTTTGATCATATCTTTTTTGTTTCTGATGAATTGAACCAGAGATTTGCAAATGATGAAATTGGGTTAACTAATCTATTTTTAACCATAGGTTGTGAAAATAAACCGAGAAGAATAAGCATCAAATCAAATTTATCGAATGATGAGAAATCTGAATTAAGTGGAAGACCATCATGGTATTTGCCTGAATTATATACTTATGATTATGACTACGAAGGACTGGATAATTTTCTTTTAGAACTAAGCAAAGAAAGATCATATCTCTTGTGGCATTTTTTACTAAAGAGTTTAGAATCCTGTGATAGATGGGGAAAATATGACTTTTTTAACGGTGAATATAGTTGGTTTTATCATTCTCAACGTTACAAAAAATTTCAATCAAAATTTCTGAAGACCTTGAAATCCACAGCCTGGCTTGTGGATGGAAATGATAATTTTGTTTTACCAAGCCAAATTAGTATTTCGGAACTTCCTGATTCTTATTTTAAAGCTGACGAAAACGTGGAAGTATTGATAAACGCTCTCAATTTTCAAATTGATGAGATAAAGCAAATAGAACAAAAAACTGGCGGAAAGTTCATTCCAAAAGATGAGTATGAGGAATATTTGAAATGGAAAAAAGAACAATTTGAAAAGGAATCGAAAAAAGAAATTGAAGAAGATTCTTGGAATTCAAAAGTGGACCCCGAAAGCGTTGAAGCAACCATCGAAGAAATAGAACTTGAAATAATAAACACTCCTGACCTTCGTGGTCAACGTCCATCCGAGAGAAATACTGGAATTAATGATGACGAGTCCGAAACGGCTGGGCAAGATAAAGCTGCAAAAGAAATATCAAGAAAACAATTAAAGGATATTGGAAATTGGGGCGAGCGATTTGTTTACACTCATTTGCAAAAACAATTTATTGATCAAGACAATATTGAAATAAACTGGCTAAATAAAAATGGTGACGCTGGTAAAGGTTATGACTTTTCGATTGTATCGGATGGAATGGAAATTGAATACATAGAAGTAAAATCCAAAACTAATATTGATCCGCAACTATTTAAAATAACAGGGCCACAATGGGAATTTGCCAGAAAATTGTATAATGAAAACGAAGGTGATAAATACAAAATATTTGTGGTGAGTAATGCTGGAACTGAAAACGCTAAAATCACCATAATAAAGAATCCCACAAAATTATGGAAAGATGGCAAACTTTATGCACATCCAGTTCATATTAAATTATAATAAGTGCCATATAAAATTAATCCGCCAGCATTGCATTATGAGAATCAATTAAATTTGATCGAACAATTAATCGAAAAAATAAATGAGCAGATAAAGGAATTAGTTTGAACATCCTATTTTCGATCAAATTCTTTCCTCGCTCACTATTCCGTAGAAACTGATTGAACCCGCTAATCAATTTTTATGTAGGTATAACAATGCTGAGAAAATTTGTATATTCCTTTCTAATTTTATATAGCCTTTTCAAATGCACATCTTCGATTAATGCACAGCCTCCTGAATTAAAATGGGCAAAACAGGCAGGCAGATCTGGTGGAGATATTGGAAGCGTGATTACTATCGATGACTTTGGGAACGCCTTTATTACAGATAGTTTTGAGGACACTGCTACATTCGGCTCATCCGTACTGATAGACACAGTTATTCCTTCCAGTCCCAAAAACTTTCAAGCCACTCCTGGCGATCAAAAAGTCACCCTCTCCTGGTCTCAAAATCCCGAAACCGATTTATCACACTATCAAATCTACCGCAGCCGATTGCAGGGCTTTGTCCCTGCTATTACCGATACGCTGGCGATGGTGCTGTATCCTGATAACAGCTATATCGATACCGAGGTCTTCAACGGACTGACCTATTACTATCGGATTTCGGCGGTCAATGTGGCGGGCAATGAAAGCGATTACAGTGCGGAAGCGAGCGCCACGCCACAGGCAGGCATTACGATCCCGAATATCGTGGTCAGTGCGCTGGAACATGGTTTTGGAGTCGTCCCACTATTTTCGACTGCCTCGTGGCAGGTGATCATTGAAAACCAGGGCACCGCCAATTTAGAGGTGAAGGATATCGTGAGCGACAATTCTGTTTTTTCGGCGAATACCAGGCAATTTATCATCGAGCCAGGCAGCGGGCATTCGGTTTACATTCAGTTCACGCCCGATAGCCTGCAAGCCGAGCGTGGCACGGTCACGATTTTGAGCAACGATCCCGATCAGCCTGAGTTAAAAATGGCATTATCGGGCAAGGGGATCGATAACCAGGCGCCAGAGATCATCCTGCCGACACCGACATCCAAAATGTGGGTCAGTGCGGATTATTTGCTGTCGGCTCAAATCAAAGATAATTGGGCGATCAGGTCGGCATCGCTGTTCTATCGCAATGGCCCCCAGCGAAATTTTCAAAGCCTTGGCATGAGCCAGTGGCAAGGCGGAAATTATCTCGGCGCCATTCCTGGCTCGGAGGTAACGTTTGCTGGCATCGCTTATTTCATAAGAGCCGAGGATAGCGCTGGCAACACGACTTTCAGCGATACCGTTTCGCAAGCTATCTATTTTCAGGATGGCGTGCTCAGCACCAGTCGCATTACATGCCCCTATCAGGCAGGCTATCCACGGGGCGAGTGGCATCAAATTTCCGTACCAGCGCTGCTGGATCAATCAGGCGCGTCTGCGGTTTTGAATGATGAAATCGAATTGGGGGATTATGGCGAGCCCAATTGGCGGCTGTTTTCCTACCAGGATACCGATGGCGACCACATCACCGATGGCTATGTGGAATTCCGCTCGGATTTGGAGTCATCGGTCTTTCGATTCGATAGCGGCAAAGCCTTTTGGCTCAAAGCGAATCCCGATGGGGCTAAAATTGAAATCGATGTGGGAGCAGGACATATTTTGCCGCTGGCGCCGCAAACCATTGAACTGAAACCAGGCTGGAACCAGATCGGGGATCCGTTTGCTTTTCCAATTTCCTTTTCACCGAACGATCAGCGCATCGTCAATAAATTATACCTGCCCGATGGCAGCGGCGGCTATCAGCTCACCACGACCCTGCAGCCCTGGGCTGGCTATTTCGTGTTTGTGAATGGCAATCGTGTGGTTGATTTGAAACTGGCTCCGCTACCAGGCAATCCTTTAAATAAAACCATCGCTGATGAGGCAGAATGGATGTTCCAGATCAATGCCAGTTGCGGAGAGAGCAAAGATGAAATCAATTTTCTGGGCATCAGCGAAACCAGCACTGATGAATGGGATAGCAACGATTATCCAGAGCCGCCAGCCATCGGGGATTTTATCTCGCTTTTTTTCCCGCACGAAGATTGGCAGGGGTCCTGCAAAAATTTCACTTCCGATTTTAGAAATAGCGTGGGCGAAGGGCAGATCTGGAATTTGATGATCACGACCAATCAGAAATCATCTGAGGTCAATTTATCCTGGAATCAATTGATCATAGCGGAAGAAAATTTGCAATTCCAATTATATGATTGCATTCGGAACGTCACAGTCGATATGGAGAAAGCGAGGGAATATCGCTTCTCAAGATTAAATCAAGAAATCAATTCACCATTTCAGATATTGGTCGGCAGCAGAGAGTTTGTCGAGCGCCAGGTGGCTGAAATTCAATCTCGCTTGCCAAAAGATTTTTGTCTATTTCAAAACTATCCCAATCCCTTTAATTCCGCCACGCAGATCCGATTTCAACTGCCTTATGCTGAGAAAGTGAGCTTGAAGATTTTGAACCTGATGGGGCGGGAAGTTCGAGCGTTAGTGAATGAACATCGGGCAGCAGGCAACCATCAAATTTCATGGGATGGGAAAGATAACCAGGGCACTGAAGCCGGAACCGGTGTGTATTTGTGCGTCTTTCAAGCCGGGCAATATTTTGAAAGCCGAAAGGTTTTGGTTTTGAGATAGCATTTTTTAAAACCTGCGGAAGGTTAAGAACCTACCGCAGGTCTATTCTCCCGCTCGATCATCCGGACCAGCTTGCGAAACGCGGGACGCAGCGCCTTATCCTGATGTCGGGCAAAGCCACTGGTCAATTGGTGATGTCGAATCAATCCGATCACGTCGGCCAGATCCTGAGCACGCAACAGGTTCTGGCTCCCGCTGCGCAATTTCATATTGATCAAATCGACCAGCGTCACGGTCGTGATGCCCTCGATTTCCACTGCCGCGTTCAACAGTGTCCCGATCTGCTCGGGCAGCACCAAGTGAATGGGTACGCCGTGCTTGACAAATTCTTTTCGTTCCGAGTTGAAAATAAAACCATTGGCGGTCAACAGCTCTGCCAGATTTTCCATAGGAGGGTGCAGAAAAATATTGATATCGTTCGTCGTTCGCATATAGCCGTGCAGCACCACTGCGACGCCTCCCACTACGACGCCAGGAATATTCGCCGATCGCATGAGGTCGGAGATTTCGCGAGCGAGATCCAGCAGTGCTCCTCGTTTATCTAACATGAGCAATGCCTCATCACGAAGATTAAATTTGCGTGTTGTGTGTCTCGTTGTGGTAGCCAGGTTCTTCATTGGAAAATTATTGTTTCTCAATCGGAGAATCTCATTGGTTCTTTGTCAGCTAATATAACAAAATATATTTATTTGTCAATGAGTTTTTTCATTAAAACCTCAAAGGTTTAGGTGAGGTATTCCTATTGCCCATTTTTGTGCTTGACAAAGTAGGAAAGATTAGCTATATTAGTTCAAGTTATAATTGTTAAGGTTTAATTTGTAACCCGATAAGAACTGATTACATCGCTGCGAGCGATGGAATCAGTAAGAACATGTTACATTTTAACCCAAAATGAGTATAAATTAATCTCCTTTAATGAATGAGTTAGAATATTCAATTTGCTGAATACCAAAAAATTATGGCTCGATTACGATGAAGAGGCTGATGTCCGTTATATCAGCTTTCAACGCCCACAGCAGGCAACTGAGGGCGAAATGTTGGATAACGGAATTCTGCTAAAGTATAGGAAGAAACAGCTTGTTGGGATAACTGTTTTGGATGCTTCTCATCGAAATTTAAATTGATCCTATGACTGAAAGCCAATTTTTAAATAATCTGGCCGGTGCCAAAAGCGATGTCATCCAGCAATTTTTAGATTTATTGGAGCAATTGCAAATCGGCTATTGTGTCATCGGTGGCTTGGCAGTCACTGCGTATGCATAGCCAGTCGTCAGCCTGGATCTCGATCTGGTGATTGCGACTGATTCCATTGAAAAATTGAAAAAGGCAGCGGCAGCGACGTTTGTTATTAAGGAGTTTTCCCATCGTTTGAATTTGTCAAGCTCCGCATCAAAATTGAGAATTCAGATACAGACCGATTGGCGGTACCAGGAATTTTTTGATAGAGCCACCAAAAAAATAATTCTTGGATATGAACTGCGAACCGCTGCGCTGGAGGATGTTCTTCCGGGGAAAATTTGGGCATATTCAGATTCTGAGTGCAGGCAAAGCAAAAGACAAAAAGACCTGGCAGATATATTGCGACTCACTGAGCGTTATCCACATTTAATCGCTTTGTTGCCTGAGCCAATAAAAAGTAACCTATAAAATTGCAAATTCCAGCTCAATCAAAATAAACGGCTACTCATTTGAATGTTATGGAAGGGAGAATAAAAAATGAATCGTCCGCTGCTGGAGCTTATCGATGACCAAAAAGTCAAACGAATTTTGGCTGAAGCCTACTCCGTACTTGAAAAAGTCGGCGTGCTAATCGAAAATGAGGAAGCGATAAAGTTATTGGAAGCGGCTGATGCCAGAGTGGATCGAAAAAAACGAAAGGCATATTTCCCCCTGTCCCTGATTGAACGGTGCGTCAAATCCGCGCCGAATTCGGTCACTATTTTTGATCGAAATGAGACGCCTGCCATGCAATTGGCTGGCAATCACATCCATTTTGATCCAGGTTCCGCCGCACTCACCATTCTGGATTGGAAAACGCAACGGCAACGAAAAGCAGTAACCCAGGATTTGGTGCATCTCAGTCGACTGACTCATCAGCTCGAAAATCTGGCCGCGCAGTCCACGGGACTGATTTCTTCCGATGTGCCGCAAGAGATCGCCGACCGCTATCGCTTGTTTATTGCGCTGCAACACAGTAGCAAGCCCATTGTCACCGGCACCTTTGCGCTGGATGCCTTTGATTCGATGAAAGCCATGTTGATTGCCGTTCGTGGTAGCGCTGAAAATTTACGTCAGCGGCCGCTGGCGATTTTTGACTGTTGCCCCTCGCCACCGTTGAAATGGAGCAATTTGACCTGTCAAAATCTGATCGACTGCGCCAAAGCTGGCATTCCAGCCGAACTGGTGTCGATGCCGTTAACTGGCGCGACCTCGCCGGGAACGTTGGCTGGCGCGCTGGTGCAACATGCGGCGGAAAGTCTCAGCGGCGTGGTGATTCATCAATTAGCCCGGGCTGGATCGCCGATTATTTGGGGCGGCTCGCCGGCGGCATTTGATATGCGCCATGGCACAACACCGATGGGTGCTATCGAAACCATGATGATCGATGCGGCTTACGCCAATATTGGAAAATATTTGGGCTTGCCCACTCATGCCTACATGGCGTTGAGCGATGCGAAATTGCTGGATGCCCAGGCGGGATTGGAGACCGGCATAGGCGCCGTGATCGCGGCGCTGAGCGGGATCAACGTGATCTCTGGCCCGGGAATGTTGGATTTCGAAAGCTGCCAATCATTGGAAAAATTGGTGATCGATAATGAAATTTGTGGTATGGCGCTGCGGCTGGTGCAAGGTATTGAACTGCGAGAGAATTTCAGTGCTGACCTGTATGGCGATATTTATGATGGCGAGCATTTTTTGACCTCTCAACACACCCTCCAGTGGCTGCGCCATGAATTCTATTTTCCTTCCGTGGTCATTGATCGTGCCAATTACCAGAGCTGGCTGGCGACCGATGGCAAACCGGCTGGCGACAGGGCTCATCAGCAGGTGCAGGAACTGTTGAAGAAAGAAGTCCCACCATTGGATCCAAAGGTCGTCGCGGAACTGAGCGAGCTCATGCTCCATGACGCAAAACGATATGGCCTGGCCCAATTGCCCTGAGCGGCCAGGTAGCGCGACAGGGCTAATGGGAAGATGCTGAACGATCGACTAAACTCAAAATTAGATTAGCGGACGTTGAAAATACCCAATTTTCTCTTCCCAGGTAGCCCTGTCGTCAGGAACAAGCGGCTAATTGGTTGCAGTGATAATTCCTTCTTTGTCGATCACTTGCAAATACAGCCCCCAATCTCCTGATCCCTGGGATACTTTGACCAATAGTTCATTGGCCCCTTTTTTGAACTCAACAATGATAACCTCTTGAGCGGGGCGCGCGGTGCGGGCGATTTCTTTCCGAAAAACTTCTGTTCTATTTACCCACACGGCAGCCCCATCATCGCTTCCTAATAGCAACACGGCAGAACCATTCCGGCTGGCCGTCACAGTGGTATAGGCATAAGCCACGACCTGCTCGCCGGCGGCTAATTGCAACAGCAAATCCAGATAACCACGTTCATCGGTCGTGCCTCGTTTCCATCTGGTTGGCTGGTTGTTGCCCGTCATGAGGCTTTGAGATAGATCAATTTTCTTTTCCGGCGGAAATACGGTTGCCAGCCCCCGGTTATCCCGGTTGTCGAAGGGACCCATAAGCCACCAGTTTTGCACTATTTTGGTTTTCAAGGCGGCGTGGGTGGCGATTTTTTCCAGGAGGCGGTTCGGAATCTCAACATCGTGATCTTTCAATTCGCGCCTGGCGGCAAGCCAGCTATCCCAATGGGAAAAATCACCTCTCAGAAATTCAAAGGGATAGAATCGATACCTATTTTCAGGCGATGGGTGCTCGGCCAGAAACTGCTGCACCTGGTGCACCACGGCATGACCTGATTCGGTCATTGCCAGTTGGGCCAACTGTTGTTGCACTTGCATGGCAGTTTTGGCTGCTGAGAAATAGTTCAGATAGGCGAAGGCAGGGGCAAGATCATCCACCGTAGATCGCAAGGCTCGGCTGCGCCATGCCTGCTCCAAATTGACCTGGAGGTCTTGATTGCGGAAGCCAATATGCGGTTCGTTGACTTTGGCCTCGAGATGCAATTGGAGGGTGGGGGCGGGATACATCTGCGCGGCCGGAACTGCGGCCTGAACGGCCACGACAATGGCCTCACCGACATTGACGGTAAGGGCGGTTTTTTGGGGTGCTCGAAAAGACCAATTGGCTGGTGCATCCCATTGATAATAGCCGGTGACAGGGTGGTTGAAATTGGTCTTCAATACCACATTGGTGTCAAAAGTCAGTTGCCCATTCCGGTTTTGAGTTGGTGTAATATTTCCCATCGCCGACTGGATGCGCTGTTCCAATTCGAATTGCTCATATTCCACAAAATTAGGCGGGCTGATGGACTGCTGACGATGAAAAATAAATGAGTCAAAGCAGATGCCTTTCTCGTTGATGGCGTAGCCGACGATTTGATCGGGGTCGATGTCGAGAATGAGAAAATGGTAGATACTGCGATAATAAGCCGCGTAGGGTTTGGGAATCATCGAATAAAGCGGTGCGCCGCCTCCAGCACTGGTGATATGAATCACTCCTTGCTGGTTGTCGCTCATGTTTCCGATGGGAAAATTGCGCAGGTAGTAGTGATCATGGCCCGAAAATGCAAAATGTACTCCATGTTCGATGAACAGCGGTTGCCAGTAATAGCGGATATCGTAGACATCACGCGTGGGATGGACATGAAACAATGGGTGATGCAGAAGGGCAATCCGCCAGGCGTGGTTGCGAGCGCTGGCCAGCTCATCTCGCAGCCAGAGATATTGTTCGGATGAGGGACTCCCATCCACATTGGTGTTCAAGCCAACAAAGAAAATGGACCCATAAATGGCTGACCAGAACGGCTTCTGGCGATGCAGTGAAAAATGGTCGTAGTAAAATGCAGCCTCATTTTCATGGTTTCCGGGGACGACGTACACCGGCGTGGTGGCCAGCAACGGCTGCATTGGCTCGAAAAATTGGGGCTTCCATTGGGCGACGATTCTGCCATCCACGACAAAATCGCCGGTATGCACCAGGATATCGGGCTGATGTGGCAGGATCTGCTGTACCAATTGCGACAACAGGGATGGATTGCCGCGAGAATCACCAATAACCGCCACGCGAATTGGGACGCGCGGGTCGGCCGGTGCAGTTTTGAAATGATAAATGGCACTGCGGCTTTGATTCCAGCGGCATTGATAGAAATAGGTCTGACCCGAGCGCAAGCCCGTAATTTGAATCTGATGGAGCTGGGTGGGCGTTTGCTCGACTGCAGTGAAGTTGAGGCTATCTGCAGTTAGGCCGTAAACCACACTGCCCACCGCGGCGCTGCCGGTTTCCCATACAATGGTGATGCCATCGGGTTGGGGATTTTGCAGATAGGGGCCGATTTCGTGGTCGGCGGAGAATGAACCTCCGCAGAGCAACAGCACCAAAAGGATCGTCAATAAGTTATTGGGCTTATGCATCTCAATACTCCACTTTATTTTGGTGGCGAGGTAGGAACGGTTTCGAGTGTAAAATTTTCCTGGCGATGAAAGTTCCAGCCATCCGCCGGAACGGCTCTGCCTCAGGCAAGCGGTGGCGCGGCAGAATTCATGGTTCAACAGCTTCCAGTTCAACCTCGGGCTCGCGACCGATTGACGGCATTTTCCACCCCAGCGCATCGCTTTCCCGGGCAACAATGGATTCCCGAATCATTCGCCCGATGGTCTACCCGTAAGAAAATGACCATTCAACTGAACCATTTATCGTGAAGCCAGAGATTTTTGAAGTTTATCAAAGTGGCACTGCCTTGCCCGATGCCATTTCCCAAGCGCAGCTCAGGATGGTCCTATCCCTGGCTCATCCTGAATTCTGCTTCACGAAGAACCATGTGCCTGGTTGCCGGGGACAGGCTGAAATTTTGTCCGGTGGCTGTGAATTCTACTACCTGGTCGATTGCCGCCAATCAAGCCTTCGGTTGGATTTTAAAAATGACCCCTTTGGGATCCGGGCAACACAATTGGTCGGTCTCACGAATCCAGTCATCCGTGGGCAGATCGTCTTCATGCTGTTTGCTGATCAGAAAGGGGATCAGGCTTTGCAGCGCAAACATGCATGTTCCTTTGGCCGAGGGAATGACGATTTTTCCCTGTCCCACCACTTCGAAGCGATCCCCCACTTTCAGATTTGCGCCACAGCGCTCTTTAATTTCAGCGACTTCGACGATCAAGTTTTTCATATTCCAATCCTCCGCGCTTCAGGTTGTGTTTTGAAATTTGGTTGAGTTACAGTTCCAAAGATCAGTCCCACGCCTTTCATGCGATCCTGGCGATAGCTGCCGCAGTTAGAGAATGTATCGCCGACCTCAGGATGGAGGCAGCAAGCCGAAATAATGGCGATGCAAGCATGGCCAGGATTCCGCTCCGCTTTATTTTAGCAAAAATTTGGGAACATAGCAAGGGGAAATTTCCTGGGCCAGAAAATTGTGCTGTGGCTGTACCAGAACAGAGCATAAATTCAAATTTGAGGTTATGAATTTGGGGGCAGATGCCAATGAAGCTGTTGCAATTAAAAACGCACTGCCCCAACCGTTTTTCGCAGTCGGAGCAGTGATGGAGGGAAGGATGAACAGCAGCCGTTAGTTGTACATCACCAGGTTTCTTATGAATTCTTCCAGCGCTTCCACGGTGAGGTCATGCTTGATTTGTTTCATCAGACGGTGGCACTTTGCCACCGGGATGTAGGCCACCTTTTCGCTGTTGAATTTGAAGACGATGTGTCGCGATCGAAAGGAGGTGGTAGGCGCCTCTTCGCCGACGACCGCAGCAGAATACATCATCATCCCCACGATTATTCCCAGAGCCTCATTTTTGGTCTTTTCGTCGCCATTCAGTAATTCGCGGATGACCATGGGGCTTACATGCCAGCTCACCAGGACATCATAGCTCTCATCGCCAACGGGATACAGATTGACGACCGCTTTGATATTGCTCAGTTTCTTCTCAACGCGTTGCGCAAAAAGATCGGGGTCATTATCCGCAGAAATGTACTCATTGGTTTGCGACAGCACGGTTGACGCTCCGCCAAGAAGAATCAGTAGCCCCAGGATCAGAGCGATCAGCTTTCGATTATTGGTAGTCATTGGAGTTCCCTCCCATATTCGGTTATAAGTATGATAGTGAATTATTGACGCCAGTCAGCTCACCCCCGGGTAATCGAAACCGGCCGCAATGATCAGCCATTTTCATAGATCCGATCTCGAACCTCAGCCGCCCTTAACATGACTCCTGCTCCCAATATCTTACAATAAATTTTTTTTTGAATCCTCCAACTTTAATTCGGAGGTCTCGATCAGGGGCACAAGTTTGCCCGGAAATTGATGGCCTGGCCGCTATTTTTTTGAATGAAAGCGGCCAGAGCAATGGGACTTCAGGAATCTACAGCATAGAACTGGCACCCGGAATCAACTCAAAGCTCTTTGGCAGGCATTCGCGTTGCTGCTTGCGAATACTATAGTGCAAAGAATAATATGTTCGATCGACCAATTTGCGATCGAATCGGCACAGGATGAATCTGTGCAAAAATATAAAATATTTTGCTTGACTTTTACAGAATATTTTATAAAATTAGGCCTGCATTTAAGCTATTCATCACGATTCTCAACTGCCTTCCAGCACTTCAACTCGGGTTCGCTCTCGTAAAAAAAAACAGACCAATCTGAACTGATCAAAATGCCGCAGTGGCGCTACTGACCCCTGCGCGATCACGGTGTCCATTGGTTGCAATGTTCATTTGCACCGCTACGTTACCAGGGACTTAATTCCTCGAAGGCTCGTTAACCTAACTTGCGCTCTATGCGAATCGCTATGGATGACCTGAACGATTTAGAGAATCTGCTGCGTCGGGCAAAGCTTGGTGACCAACAGGCAGCAAAGAAGCTTTATGAGAAATTGGCTGTAAGATTTACCGCTTTGATAGCAAAAGAATTGCAGCGATACGTGATCATCAAAAATGCCATCAACCTGGAGGAGGCCACTGCAGCTATTTGTCGGCAGGCCATTCAGAAGGTACAAGAAATTTGTCCGCTGAATGGCTCCTATTGGTCATTGCAGCGGGTGATGAGTATTCTCCACAACCACATTGATGATTTCGTTCTAAACACACTCACCTCGCTGGCCCAACAGGGCAATCCGGCTGCGGAGGAATTGCTCTTTCGTATGTTGAGGCCGAAATTAATGGAACACGTCAATAAAAGACGGGACGATCGTGACCAGGCAGCAATGGTTCGCAACCGCAGTCGTCTGAGGAGTGGCTAAGAATGAAATGCACTAATCCGGAGCTAAAAAAGCAATTGGCTTGCTATCAATTCGGGCTGCTCAGCAATGATGAAAAAGTCCGCCTCGAGGCCCATCTGTTCGATTGTCCCGATTGTCTGGAAGATCTCTATCAATTTACTCCTATCATAAACTTACTGGAAGCCATGCCGGACCAGTTTCTGCCGGCATTGCAGCCACGACCCTCAGCGATCGAACGGCTGCGGCACGCTGGTGCGAAGGTATTGGCAACGATCAAACGCTGCTGGTTGGCGACCCCGACTGCCGCGCCAAAGACGATCTGGGAGCGGATCCCCTTCCGCCTCCTGGTGCCGGTCATGGCGGCAGTATTGATCATCACCCTGATCTGGCTGCTCCCAGAAAGGAGTGTTGTCGACCTTGCCATCATCGAGAAAGCGCCGTATCGACCATTGCAATTGCGCGGCTTGGGGCAAGATGTCAAACGTCGGCAGCTTTTTGATGAGGGGATGGCATTCTATCAGGCGGATAATTATGCCGCCGCTATTGAGAAGCTGAGCGCATATACTATTCAAGCGCCCGACGACCCCTGGGGCTTTTATTATCTGGGAATTTCCGTGCTGCTCACCGGCTCTGCCTCGCAAGCTGTATCGTATCTTGTCATGGCCACCACTATTGCTCAGCAGCAGGGGGAGCGATCGCTGCATGAGCAATGCCTGTGGTATCTGGCAAACGCTTACTTGAAGCTCGATCAAAAGGAGGCTGCTTTGATTACCTTCCAGCAGATCATAGCTTCAAAGGGCAAGCTGGCTGCTGCAGCCGAAGCCCAAATCGTAAAAATCCAGACGCGGCTATCGAAGAAAAATGTAAATTGAGTCGCATCACCGAAAGAGAGCTGTTCTTTTAAACTGCAAAATTGGCTGTTTCATTTCCGGTTACAATTCTCGCAGACAATGACGCCTACAATGGAGATTGCTGCTGGTCAAAAAGCAGGAGTAAGCTATGGATGTGAAACAAATGCGCGTTATTTTTTGCAATTGGATCGTTATCGCTGCTTTTATTTCTCTGCTCTTGTTAGCAATCCATGCCGGGGCCTCGGCCGAATCTCCGGCGGCGAACCGAATGGCAACCTTCCAATGGCCGTCGCCACAAAATTGGCAGGAACTCGCTGCCGAGCGCAAAGCCGACTCGCTGATGGAGTCGGGACAGGCCGCTTATGCCGAGGACCGGTTCTCGGCGGCGCTGCATGATTTTTCCGCAGCCCTCGGATTTTATCGACAGCATCCAAATCCTCGAAAAATTGCCCGATGTCTCCTGGCTATCGGTGAAGTGCATTATGCGCTATCCGACTATCGTCAGGCGCTGACCAATTACCAGGAGGCGTTGGTCAATATCCAGCGCGTGGATGACCCGCCGCTTCGGGCAGAAGCCCTCCGCCAGATTGCCTGGGCCAGGTATCGGCTCGAGGACTATCGGGAAGCTATCTGGTCTTTTGATCAAGCCCGCCAATTGTATCAATCGTTGCAGAACCCACGGTTGGAAGCAGACTGCTTATGGGGGAAAGCATTCGCGTTGCTGGGTTCGGAACAGTATCTGGAGGCAGCAAAAAATTTTGAAGCAGCCAGTGGCTTATTCGAACAAGCCGATTTGCGAGCAAAGCGATTCCGAGCCGTATACTACACCGGGTATGCTCTTTATTATGCGACGAAATATAAAGAGGCCATCGAATATTTTAGAAGAGCCGATGGTCTATCGAAAAACCTGGAAGATCGGTCAGGCCTGGCCGATTGTTATCTTTTTTGGGCGCATTCATTGTATGGCCTGCAGAGCTACAACGCAGCGCTTGAGCAATATCGTCAGGCTCTGGAGCTATCACAAGCTGTTGGCGATACCAGTAACATGGCGGATTGTCAATCCGGGCTGGCCAAATGTCACTTTGGGTTAAAGAATTATGAAGCGGCGGCAGGGTTGTTCGACAAGGCGGCAAAGCTCTATGAGCAATTAGAAAATTACGTGCAGCATGCCTACTGCCTGCTGATGCAAGCCCACTCGCAGTTCAATCAGGCAAAATATGATGCCTGCCTGTCCCTCTATCAGGCCGCGGCCACGCTTTATCATGCCATTCCCGACCGAACCGCCAACGAAGCTGAGTGCTGGCAAGGCCTGGCCGATGCCCAGCGGGTGCTATCCCAATACCGGGAAGCGATTGATAGTTACGCCACTGCGATCAGACTATTTGAGCAAACGAAAGAGCCAATAGAAGTCGCCCAATGTCGGCGGCATACCGCGGATTGCTACTTCAAATTGGAGGAGTACGAGACTGCGCTAAGCGTTTATAATCAGCTCAGACTGACCTTTCATAATTTAGCCGATACAACCGAAGAAGCGTATTGTTTTCAGCAGCAGGGGGACTGTCACCTGAACCGAGCCCGCTATAGCGAGGCTGAAGCAAATTATGGATCGGCGGCTGAACTGTATCACAAAACGGGCGACTGGGAGAGCGAGGCCAAATGCTATTTTAGAAGGGCCAGGTGTCTGGAAAATTTGCAGCGCTACACCGAGGCCTTGCAGGTCTACCAGTATGCTCATGAGGGCTATTCAAAAATACCATCCCCAACCATGATGGTCAAGTGCTTGCTGAATCGGGGCAAAATTTTTCAGAAAATCAACGCGCTTCCGGAAGCCCAGGAACAATTCGACCACGCCCTCCGTCTGGGGGAGAAGCTGGACGATCGAACCGTTCTGGCCGAAATCTATCTGAAAATGGCCGCATTGCAAAACACTCGGGCTAAAAATCAGCCTGATCCCCATGCGGCAGCCCGTTTTCATGAAGCCGAGAAGTATGCTAACCAGGCGATTCGGATTTATGAAGCCAGTCAGGATAGCGAGGGACTGGCTGAGGCGTATCAAACACAGGGTGGAATTTATTTCGATGAACAGCGATTTGAATTTGCAATTCAATCTTACGATAAGGCGCGTGCGCTTTACGCCGGTGTCGATTCACAAGAAGACGTGGCCAGTTGTTGGATCAATTCGGGCAGCGCTTATTTTAACCTCAAGAAGTTTCAGGAGGCCCAGCAGCACTATTTAGCTGGGGTCGCCATCTATCGGCAGTTGAATCTGCCGCTAAATGTCGCTACTTCGTTGACGAAATTGGGGCACGTCTATCTGCAACTAAAACCGCCGGGATTGGATCAGAGCAGCAGATGTTTTCAGGAAGCGCTGGAATTGTTTAAAAAGCAGCCCGAGGCGGAACTGAGCGCAGTGGCCCAATGTTACCGCGGCCTGGGCGATATTTATTTGCGACAAGGGCAGTCGGCCGAAGCGAAAATTCAGTATCAAAAAGCACTGGAGGTCTATGGCAAAGTCGTTGATCCGATTGGTAAGGCCTATTGCAAGACCGAACTGGGGGATGCTGAATTGCTGTTGGTGAATTTTCCGGAGGCACTGGGTTGCTACGAGGACGCGCTGCACATTTTCGAGGAAAAGAAAGATGCCGTGGGAATCATGTACACCCAGATTCAGATAGGAAAGCTTTTTTATCATCAACTGCAATATGAAAAAGCGCTAAGCACTTTTGAACGAACGCTGCGCCTGGCCCGGGCCAACGATAACAAACCCTTTCAATTGAGCTGTTATATCGACATTGGCAACATCTACAGCGAAGTGGAGCGTTTTGATAGCGCCGAAGTCGCCTATCAGCAGGGTTTAACGTTAGCAATGGCGTTGCATGATTCCACCAATGAAGGCACCTGCTATGGGAATCTGGCGAGCATCTATTACCATCGCCAGAACTATCAGCAAGCTCAGGAGTATTGTGAGCGGGCACTCTGCATTGCCCGGGGACAGGGGGAATCCACATCGCTGGTGATCTGTCTGATCAATTTAGGGAATATTCTTAGTGGCCGGGCGCTGGTGGAACAGGCGATTAAAAATTACGAGGATGCCTATGGAATTTCGGAACGGCTGCGATTCCCCAAAGGCCTGGGACTGGCGCTGAATAATCTGGCGAGCGTGGATGTCGACCAGGGTCGTTATGATGAAGCACTACGTCGTTTTCGCCAGGCGGAGCGCATTCTGGCTGAAAATCAAATCCGAAAAGTGTTGGCCACGGTGTATGCCAATAAGGGCGTGATTTACGAAAAATTTGGGCAGTTCGATAGCGCTCTGGTCGCGTACGAAGCCGCGATTCAGATTATCGAAGGTATTCGGGAAGGTATCAAGCGCGAGCGGCTGGTACGGAGTTTCATCGAGAGCAAAGCCGACCTGTATGATCGAATCATTTTGTTGTTGATCAATCGCTTCGATAATATCCAGAAAGCGGCGTATTATCTCGAAAAATCGAAACATCCAGATTTGCAGGAAACCTACCACCAACTGGCGTTGGCTTCAGGTGATCCACGGTTAGTGGATTTGTGGAATCAATATCAGCAATGGCAACAAAAAGCAAGCCAGGACAAACTGGCTCTGGAGCGGTTGCAGGGCAAAGAGGCCGAGCCGCGGCAGACACTAATTCAGCAATCGCTGATTGAGTCGGAGCGTGCCGCCGATTCGCTAGCACAATTGTTGGGCGAGGGGGTCCAAATTCGATTGAAGCTATTGGAAGGTTTGCAACCCAGGATTCCTGCCAACGCCGTTTTCATCCTGTACCATCCCTCAGAAAATGGTTTGTTCACCTTTCTGGTCTCCTCGACTAATTTTCAGGTAGTCCAGGTTGCTGTGCCAAAAGATACACTCTATGCCCGGATTCGGCACTATCGGAATCTGATCCATCGGGAAGTCGAGAATTCGAGACAGCGCGGGCAGTTGCCTACCGTGGATTCCTGGCAGGATCGATCCATGCAGTCATTGTGCGATGTGATGCAGGAATTGTATGGCTATCTCATCAAACCGATCGAATCGGCCCTGGCTAATAAACAATTGCTAACCTTTGTCCCCTCCGAATTGCTGTATTATCTGCCCATTCATGCGCTGGCCACTAAAAACAGCGCTGGCCAGATGGAATTTCTGATCGAACGCTGGCAGGTGAATTATTTTTCTTCCATCAGTTTTTTGAATTTGATCGAGGCCAGATCTCGCGTGCGTCAACGCCGAGGTGCGCCGCAGGTGGTGGCACTGGCGATTGCTGAAAACAAACTTCAGTTTGCCAGAGAGGAGGTGGCTATTATAAAGGAATTCGTCCCT
The DNA here is from genome assembly GCA_964647995.1 of uncultured Cytophagia bacterium. GTDB lineage: Bacteria > Zhuqueibacterota > Zhuqueibacteria > Thermofontimicrobiales > Thermofontimicrobiaceae > Thermofontimicrobium_A. The sequence goes on along the minus strand of CAZYNP010000001.1, from coordinate 147,627 downwards.
GGCGCTGAACTATATTGCGGCAATGAGGCCACGGAGGAGATTGCGGTTCAGAAGGCCCGTTCTTGCTCCATCCTGATATTGGCGACGCATTGCTTTTTAAACAATGACAATCCGTACCAGACATTTGTGGAATTGATGCCCTCGAGAAGCTATGATGGCAAATGGCGGGTGGGCGAAGTGAAGGAAATTTCCTGTCCCAATCTCGATCTCGTCATTCTGTCGAGCTGTGCCACCTCCATCGGCGGCGAGAATCCTGGCGTGGAGGTCTGCAACTTCACCGAATCGTTTGCCACGGCGGGTGCGTCATCGATTATTGCCACGCTATGGCCGGTGAGCGATGTGTCGACCAAGGAATTAATGCTGCATTTTTATCGTGGGTATTTCAAACAGGGATTGTCGAAAGCAGAAGCGTTACGCCAGGCCCAACTGCAACTGCTGCATCATCCACAGTATCGACATCCTCTGGCCTGGGCGCCATTTGTGCTGTTTGGTGATTGGAAATAATGTGGTCGTAGAGCATCGCTGGTGTAATGGGGTCAATTGTTGGCAAGGGATGACAACCCACACCGTAGCCACCGCAGCAAAATTTCCTCTGTAAGGTTCTCCCGGCTCGCGAAACGTAGCAGACGGATGTTGTTAGGTCAACTCAAAGTGAACAGATGGGGGAAAAGCAATCATTTTAAAACAGGAGGTTTCTTATGAAACACCCAAAATTATTCGCGTGTGGCCGGGTTATTTGCCTGGTGATTGTCCTCGTTACTTTTCTTCAACCAGATTTGGGTTTATCCCAAACGTCCGAATCCGAGAGCCCCATGGTCAAAGCATTCAAAGAAATGGAGACGGAAGCCGATTATGTGCAATTCATCAAAACCTACCATCCTGATGAACTGGCATTTTTAGCAGTTCAGAAATTAACCAGTGCCTATCTAAAACGCGCGGATTGGTTGGGCGCGGTTTCCGTGTATCAAAAGTACAAACCTCAATTCCCCGCCATGGAACAACGATTTGATACCATCATCGCCTTGCTGAGTGCGCCGACGGAAAATGTCGAAATCAAGAATCTCGGTAGCGGTGTAAACACCGAAGCGGGAGAATATTGTCCGGTCATATCCGCAGATAATAAACGGCTCTATTTTATTAGGACAAGCGATAAAATTTACACCATTGGCAACTTGAAATTCCGCACCGAAGATGAGGACGTATATTATTCAAAATTGGACTCGTTGACCGTGCCGTACCAATGGAGTCGTGGCTTTAAAATGGTCTCGATTTGCACCGATGATCCGGAGGGTCCCCTGGGCATATCAACCGATGGCAATATTTTGCTGGTGTTCGGTAATTATGAAGGCTCTCTTGGTCGCGGGGACATCTTTTTTACTCAAAAAAAGGTTTACGGCTGGTCGGAGGTCAAACCATTGCCGGCACCGATCAATAGCGAGCGGTTTGATGCCGACGCTACCTTCACGGCCGATGGCAAGGCGATTCTGTTCGTTTCGGATCGGCCGGGTGGCATTGGGACTTTTCAGCAGAAAAATGAATTCTTTCATGGAGATCATTGGGGCAATACCGATATTTATGTTTGCCTCAAGCAGTCCGATACGACCTGGTCAGAGCCGATCAATTTGGGCTCGATCATTAATACTCCCTATTGCGAGCGCACGCCCTTTTTGCATCCGGATGGAAAGACGTTATATTTTAGTTCTACCGGACATATTGGTCTTGGCGGGCTGGACGTGTTCAAAGCCACCCGACTGAGCGATACCTCATGGACCCAGTGGTCCATTCCGGAGAACCTGGGCAAAGAGTACAATAGCAGTGACGATGATTGGGGGTACAAAATCTCCACTGCCGGTGATCTGGCCTACTTGTCCGTTAGAAATCGTAATGATACTCATGGCAGCTTCGATATCTATTCAGTCAAGCTTAAGGAAACCGCCAAGCCATTGGCAGTCACCACGATTTCGGGTAAGATCACCGATCCCGATGGCCATCCCCTGGAAGCGAAGATCAAATGGGATGATCAGACCATCGACAAGCCGGCCGGGGAAGCCAAAAGCGATCCGCAAAATGGCCGGTATTTCATCGTGCTCCCTGCTGGCCACAAATATGGGTACCACGCGGCACTGGAGGGCTACATCGGCAAATCGGAACACCTGGACCTGACGGACAAAAAAGAATTTGCCGAATTCCATCTGGATATTGTGCTCTATCCCGCCCAAAAAATCAAAGAAGTGATTACCCATGAGGGCGGTATCTCGATTCAAGTGAATAACATTTTCTTTGACATCGACCGGTGGGAGTTAAAAACCGAATCCTTTCGGGAACTGGATCGCTGGGTTGACTTTTTGGCCGCTAATCCGGATATTCCATTTGAAATTCATGGGCATACCGACAACACTGGCACCGATGCCCACAATCTGGTGCTGTCTGAGAAGCGCGCAAGAGCCGTGCAGCAATATTTAGTGGGCAAGGGCATTGCGGGAAACCGGATTACCATCAAGGGCTTTGGCCGAACCCGGCCCATCGAGTCCAATGATACTGAAGCGGGACGCCAGCAAAACCGCCGGGTAGAAGTGGTTTTTGGAAAGATGGCGAGCAAATAGCCAGTCGGATGCGCCAGATTGGCTGGCGACCTGTTGCGCAAAAGCACCATGAGCGCAGATTTCACTATTGGCCCGTTCGGTGCGAAGCCGCCCGTCGCCCGTGAGACGGAGCGGGAGCTACGTAGCTCTGCGTCGATCAGAACTGGTGTGGGCAACGGCTGGAGGATAGAATTTTGGCCCTCGCCTCCTAAAATTTCCTGCGACTGGATGCTCCGGAACCAAATGATTGGAGCACCCGGTCGCAGCCAGTTTATTATAATTGATTGAAATGTGCCAAACAGATTGATCAGGAGTTGGAAAAAGATGCGACCGCGATTAACGATCATTCTTACCATCATTGTCTGTTTTCAATTTTTGCCATCGGTTGATCGGGCGACTTTCGCCCAGTCCTCGGTGCTCATCCCGGCTGGGCCGGTGGTGTTGGGTAACCAGCCCGAGGGGTATGGCAACTATGCGCCACAAATTGCCACCCTGCCTGCGTTCAATATCGACCGATATGAGGTGACCAATCAGGAATTTGCCCAATTTGTGGCCGATAGCGGCTATTACCGACCGGACTACTGGATCTTTTCCGGAAGCGATGATTCGCTGGCGGGATGGCGTTGGCGCCAGGAGAACCAGATTGGATGCCCCAAATTCTGGGATCTCGCCAGCGATCCGTACTGGAAGAAAGACCCGTATTCCAGCGCTCCGAATACGCCGGTGGTCGGTGTCAGTTGGTTTGAAGCCTGCGCCTACGCCCGATGGGCCGGGAAACGTTTGCCCAGCTCGGCGGAATGGGAAAAGGCCGCCCGCGGCGTCAGCGATCAGCATGGCCAATGGCAGGGGGTTGGTGTTGGTGTCAGGTATCCCTGGGGGAACAAATTTTTTGAAGGTCAGACGCCGCCCGATTATAAGCTTTGCAACTGGCGACTGCGGTATTGGGCTTATCGCTATCCGGATACAGATGGCCGGGCCGACGAGGTGGGCTATCCGCTCAAAGTCTGGCAGAACGACGGCTTCCGTGAATCAGCCGCTCCAGTGGGGAGCTACAGTCCTCAAGGCGATAGCCCCTACGGCGTGGCTGATCTGGCCGGCAACGTCTGGGAGTGGACGGCCACGCCGCACCCGCAATTTGGGAATAGTTTGATGATCATTCGCGGGGGTGGCTGGTACCGCAGCACTCTGGAGCATCTAAAAACCGGTTACATCCATGCTGTTGGACCATACCTTCGGGCCAAATATCTCGGATTTCGGTGCGTTAGTCCGGCGCCATAGGGTGGTCATATTTTTTGAGTGGCAATGCTGCCTGCGAAAATTTTTGCAATGATCACTCGCAGCGCCATCTGAATGCCACCCATTGACCGGCGACCGATTCGCGTTTGCCCAAGGACTCATTTTAGACCGCAAATGACGCAAAGTAACCGCCGAGATCGCCAATGGATAATCTTTCAGAATTTTCTTAAGGGCGAATTTAACTACCTCCTCTCCATTCGGCTGGCGGAAAAAAGCAATTAGCTGATCTTTGCAAAGTTAGCGGTCAAGGTAATATTATTAAAAGGGGAGCACTGATGAGAAAGTACATTTTAATTGGACTGGCAATTTTGTGCTTGGGCTGCGCTGGCCATCGAGCGCTGGAAAAGCCGCCGCTGAAGCTGGCTGCCGGCTGGAAAATGAAAGTGATCAATATCAAGACCACTCAATTCCCCCGGATCTCAGCGAAAGTGATCGTGAAAGATGCCCAGAACCAGCCGGTGATCAATCTGGCGCCACCATTTGGCCATTTGAACGATTGGCAGCGGCTCTGGCGTCCTTTGGTCGAGCAACATCCGCAATTACAGACCGGTCCGCTAAGCGATTTCAATGTCATCGAAGTGCAGCCAGAAGTGAAATTGATGGCCACCACGCCCGGGAAAACAAAGGCCGTGGCGCCCGCTTATGTGGTGTTGGTGATAGACGTCAGCGGCTCCATGGCCGGAGAGCCATTGGCTCAAGCGAAAGAAGCCGCACTGACGTTTGTGGACAATGCCGATATGGAAATCGCGCTGATCGCCTTCGATGATCAGGTTTATTTCAAAAATGATTTTACTTTTGACCGAACGTCCTTGAAAAATTCGATCATTACTCTCCAAAGTGGCGGCGGTACTCATTTGTACAATGCGCTGTTCGACGCCATCCAGTTGCTCAAGGGGAAAAGTGGCGATCGCCATATTATTGCCCTCACCGATGGCGCCACCGGCGGTGATCGCTATTCGTTGGAGGAGATCATCAATCTGGCTAATAGTGGCGATGTAAATATTTCAGCCGAGACCGGAACTGGCAGCAAGATTTTTACGGTCGGCCTGGGTTATGAGGGAAGCAATCTGAGAAATCTGGCAGAGCAAACCGGCGGCCAGTATTGGTATGTGGCGAAACCAGAGGAGTTGCCCGATCTGTTCAGCCGGTTATCGGAGGAGATGCTGGCCAAATTCTATTACCTCATTTCGTACCGAACCCCATTTGGGATCGAAGATGGCAGCAATCGCACCTTCAGCTTTCACCTTGCGGATAGTACATTGAAAGGGAACTATGCTGCCCCGCTATCCCAAACTCGCTTCCACCTGTCTGGCAGGATTTGGGATCGGGAGACTCACGAAAATGTGCCGGCAGCCAAAATCACCATTCGTCCTCAGGACTCTGATAGCGCATTCAGTGCCCTCGCTGATGTGGATGGTCATTATGAAATGTTGGCCAAACGGACCGCAGACAAATTCTCAGTATTTGTGGAAGGGCCAGAACATTTCATTGCCGTCATGGATACGTTCCTTTGTCCCCGTGATAAATATTACGTCCAAAAGGATTTTCAACTGGAAAAAGTGAAAATAGGGTCCACCGTGGCCATGCGCACGATCCATTTTGAGACCAATGAATTTTTGTTTGAACCGGTTTCGCTGTCGGATCTCATGGTGATGGGAGAATATTTTGTCAAGCATCGAGAGTTGAAATTTGAGGTTAGCGGTCATACGGATAGCTATGGCAATGCCGATTATAATCTGTGGCTATCCGAAAAGCGGGCCGAATCGGTGGCCGATTTTTTTATCAGCCTGGGCGTGCCTGAGAGCAACATCACCGTGCGCGGGTACGGCGAATCCCGCATGTTGGTGCCAGATTACACCGCAGAAGATCGGTATCAAAATCGACGGGTGGAAATAAAGGTGCTGGCTGTGGCTAAATAATAATGTCGCGTGTGACATTGAGTTGACTCGATTCCGGGGCCTGGCGTCAGTTGGACTTGAGCAGTCTATCGATAGCGCCGGTCGGTCAATTCTTGTTGGCCGGGACCTTCTTGTTTCGGTTCATGAGCAAGATGATCAGAGCTGCCAAAAGCAGCAGGAGGATTGCTGCCAGAGCGCCGACCCATTGTTGTAACCCGCCTAATTTGGCAGTAACGCTCTGCAGTTGTTGCTCTTTGGCCCGCAATTCTTCTGCCTTAATTTTTAGCTCGTTTTCCATTGCCTGGAGTTGCTCTTTTTTCTCACGGAGCAACTGCATCAGCGAATCCTCGCTGACGTTTGAATTGGCGTCCTTGCCGGGGTGCTGCTGAATTGCAGCCGTGTCCGATGAATTGCCCGGGAAATTGGTAGCCGCGAGATGGAGCGGGAACAGCAGTAGCACCAGCACGAAAGATATCGTTGCTATTTGGCGTTGGTTTGGATTCATTTGCTCCCTCTGCTAAAAGCGTTTGCTGTGCGAGCGGATCCGGCTCCGGCGATCAACTGACATAGTTCCTGGCAGCTAATGATATGCGCAAAGCCATACGCCAGATTCAATAGCGTCGCCTGTTGAAAGTCGGGATGGCTGGTGGCCGTGCCATCGCTCAGGAAAATGACTTCGTAGTCGCGAACGAACGCATCGCGCGCGGTGGTCTCGCAGCAGAGATTGGTCATGACCCCGCCGATGATGATTTGCTGGATCTGTTGCTGCTGCAGTGTCGCCTGGAGATCGGTCTGGAAAAAAGCACTGTAGCGGCGCTTGGAGATTATTTTTTCATCGTTGCGCGGAGCTACTTCTGGCAGAATTTCAGCGGCTGTAGTCCCGTCGATAATCAGTTCGTCCCACCATCTGGCCAGCATACCCCCATCGGTCGCTGGATCTCGATGCGCATGCCGCGTAAAAATGGTCGGTAGCCTCGCTTGACGCCAGCACTGGATGACCGATTTCAAAGCTGGCAGAATGGGCGTAGCGACGGCTCGAAAATATTCTTGCATATCGATAATGAGCAACGCGCAGGAGTTGTGGTGGATGGTTACCATGGATTTAGCAGCAGGTCGGTAGTTCGTTTCGATCACTCCTCAAATACCAATCCTTTCTGGATGTAGCCGCGGGTCTTGCCATCTTGAAGCTGAACGTAGTACCAGTCACCTTCTCCGCCAATAATTGTCACATCCACTGCTGGTTCGATTTGAGCGATAATGGAATAATGCAGGCCCGGGCCACTGCGGATATTGGCTTTGTCCAGCGTGAAAACCAGACGAGTTTTCTTGGGCGAAAATACATCCATGGGCACCCACCCCTCGGTGCCGCTGGGCAATCGTAACTGATACCACCCATTCTCTTTTTTGAGCGGAGCATAGCGACGATCTTTTTTAATTTCGCCAACCTGGGCATAGGTGTTACCCGGGCCGGCATAGACCTTGGCATCGCGTCCGGCGGTCATTTCCGGCATGGTAATATCTTTAGCCGCTTCCAATTTTACCCAACCCACCTCGTTTTTGTACTGGATTTGACTCCAGCCGTTCTTTTCATCCAGCCATTTCACCTGCTCGCCCCTGGGCACGGTCAGTATTATGCGATAGTCCAACCCCGGCCCCATTCGCAGATCGCTATCATTACGTATCAGCAGCGTTCCCCGGGTTATTTCCTGAACATAGCCGGCGTAGACCCAACCGATCTGGGAATCGCGCAATAGAATTTTATACCAATAATCCTTTTTATCTAACGCCAAAAACTGATCACCCTGGGCTAAGCTCGCTTTCACGGCACTGGCCGCGGAGGCCTGGGCGTAGGCATTGGTCGCTTTGATCACGGTGATTCGGGGGAATTTTTGGCGATCGACCTGTCTTTTTTGAATCCAGCCCTTGTCCCCGCGGGGTAGTTCGACAAATAGCCAGTCGTCCGTTTCATCCAGCGGCGTCAATTCCACCCCTTCCTTGATAATCGCCACGCGATTGCTTTTGCTATCCGGAAAGCGCATCAGGTCGACCGTGGGATTCTTGACGAAAATGGGGGGATGTTTCAAGTCCAGCACGTCTTTCTCGGCCACCCAACCGGTGGTACCGGGGCTATACTGAATGCGATAGTAACCGTTTTCAGCCGAGAGTGGTTGATAGCGATCGCCCACATTGATGGTGCCCAGGAGGCCCGATTGGGAATTGGCCTGCTGATAAACTTCAGCCTTACGAATGGCAATTATTTTCTTATTAATTTTTTCCCGAACGAATTCGTTGGAGACCCAGCCGCGTTCGCCCGAGACCAGTTCAACCTGGAAATAATTTTTGTATTTGCCCAGTTTGGTCAATTCGGTGTTCAAGCTCACGGTTTTTACCGTGGGCGCGTTTTCCATTGGTTCTTTGAGCACCTTGCAGGTGGAGGTGGTAATTAAGGTGCCAAAGGCTGGTTCGCTCACGGGCGGCAATCCTGGTAGCGGCGCACCCTTTTGATCCAGCATGTCTTTGCGAATCCAACCTTTTTGATTGGAAGGGGTTTGAACATAGACCCAATTATCGCGCTCATCCAGCCGGGTAACTTCGGTTTTTTCCGGCAAAGCCGCCAGAATTTTATAATCGGTGCTCGGGCCAAAGCGCAGATTGGTCTTGGCATTGGTATACAGCTTTTTCGATGTCGCACCGAAGCCGGACTGATGCACAAAACCCAACACGCCATCGGATGTTTGCACCTCGAACCATTCGCCCTGCTGATTGATCCGCGTCAACCTGGTGCCAGGTTTGAGGGTGGTAATGACTTCGGCGCTGGTATCGGGCCGCATCCGCAGGTTGATCCCCGAACTGGTGATCATGACGACATCCAGCGATTGCGATCGCAGCCGCTGCACCGGCGCTTGATTCACTGCACTCTGAACCCGCAAGATATTGGAGCCAGGCAGGACCTGCGAGGTCGATGGATAAAACGAAAAGGAGACAAGATCGCGGCGAATCCAGCCGATTCTGCCGTTGGGCAATTTTACTTTGTACCAATCCCCCTGTTCTTCCAATTTTTCCAGCGGCGTATTCTTTTCGACTTCCTCCATGATCTGGAATTCGGTTCCCGGCCCCATGCGGATATTGGCGCGCTCGTTGGCAATCATCTGGCTGGGATTGTTCCGTAGTAGGTCCTCCCGAATCCAGCCGACCCGGTTCGAGGGCAATTTCACTTGATACCAATTACCCTGTTGGCCCATTTGAATCATCGGCGTGTTTACGGGAATACGCTCGATCACTCGATAGTTAGTCCCTGGACCATCTCGAACGTTACATTCCTGGTTGTTGAACAACGTGGTTTCGGTGTCAGCCTGAAGGTCGTTGCGAATCCAGCCGGTGTCGCCGGTAGGCAAATACACCTCGGACCAGCCATTGCTTTCGGATTTTTTCACCAATGGCGTGCCTTTTTCTACCCGTGCCACAATGAGATATTCGGTACCTGGTCCTTTTCGAATATTGCATTGTTCCAGAGTGACCAGAACCACCGGATTTGCGACCACCAGATCCTGGCGAATCCAGCCGATTCGTTGATCGGGCATGCGCACACGCAGCCAATCGTCTCGCTCGCCCAATTTAATGAGCAAGGTACCCTGTTTCACCCGGGCAATAATTTCCCAATTGGTACCATATCCCTGGCGAATATTACACTCCTGGTTGGTCACCAGATACTCTGGTGTTGGAGTCGAGGTGTAGGGAGTGGTGGTTTCAATGCTGGTGGGGCCACTGAGGACACCACCGGTGGAAGTGACAAAATCCTGATAAATCCATCCGCGATTGCCCTGGGGGGTTCGCACCTCGAACCAGCCCTCGCGGCGACTCAATTGAGTGAGGCGGGTACCCTTCTCCACGGTTTCCATCACCTCATATTCCACCGACGGTCCATAGCGAACGTAGGCTCGCGCTTTCACAGTCAGGGTTTGTTCGCGCACGGCATTGACATATTCCTTATGAATCCAGCCGGTGCTGCCGCCGGGCAGCCGCACCATGTAATAATCGCCCTCGCGGCCCAATTGGATCAGCTCGGTGCCTGCTTTCACGTTGAGCAGCATGGCGGAGTTGGGATTGGGCAACTCATAAATCCTGGTATCTTTGGTGGCGGCGAGGTTGACGTAGGACACTTTTTCAACATCCTTCTGGGAAATCCAGCCACTTTTGCCATCGGTTAGGTCAACCAAAAACCAGTTCCCCTGACTCCCGCGGCTATCCAGAGTTTTACCTTTTTTCACGATGGCAAAGGCCGAGAATCCTTCGCCAGGCCCGCGACGCACCCGCGCATCGTTGATGACGACCACTTTCTCCGGCCCGATAGTTTTGGCAATGCCCCGGAAAATCCAACCCTTTTGGCCACTCAGCATTTTGATGCGATGCCAATCATTTTCCGATTCCAGCAAAAAGACCTCAGAACCAGCTTTAGCCGTAGCAATGACCGGATATTCGGGGCCGGGACCGGAGCGAACATTGGTATCGCTGGTGATCTTGAGGCGATAGTTTTGATCGATAAACTCTGGCCCGCAGCCAAGGGCGAACAGCAGCGCCAGGGCCAGTGCGCAACAATAAATCCATCGGTTCATCTTCTCACCTCCCCGTAAAAATGAAAATCGATTCCAACTGCTCCATCCAAACTATTGAGCGCATTAGCAATCCTCCAGTAGCTGCAAGCAAGCTCATGCCCTGGTGATGCTGCAATTTTGATTGCCTGTTGTTCAAATTTGACTTTCAGACCGCGCTCGTTTATTTCTTCAATGTTCTCTTGACTTAAGATAAAAAATTTTTGTCATGATGTCAAGTGCTATTTTCACTGGCAGCCGATTTTGCGGTGGTAATACCTGATTTTTGCCCAAATTTTAGCTTGCATCTGAATCCTCAATTTCGTATATTTAACAAAAAAATATAGCCAATAAGTTCCAGTCTGAAAACATCTGGCGATCAAAAAGTATTTAGAGCGAAATAAAGAAAACCGGTGCCGGGGTTTTTTCAGACCAACAATCAGCTAAGCACCAGCCAAAAGGTTCACACTTCAATAGAGTGAGGTAGGCTACAATGATGTATGGCGATAGTCAAATTCCGAGTTCTGGGCGAAACAAATTTGCGCAACAGAATGTCGCCAGGATGAAGAGTGTGCCAGAGTTACTGCGGTGCACTTTTTTTTTGTCATGCCGTGGCTGAAAATTTTTGCTGAAAGATAAGGATATGGATAACAAGAATAAATCGGAATTGCTCAAGCTGGTTCGTCTGCAAGAAATCGACCAGCGGTTAATGGAATTGGATGCTGTCACTGGTGATATTCCCGTCCAGGTAGAAAAACTACGCAGTCGTCTGGCCGAGTTGCGAGATAATCTGGCTCGCTGTCAGGATGAACTGAGTGCAACTCAAAAATTGAATCGCACCATCGACACCGACATTCAGATTTTGTCGGACAAGCTGAACAAGTACAAGGAGCAACTGTTCTCGGTTAAAACCAATAAGGAATATGACGCCATCACGGTGGAAATCGAAAATCTCGAGAATAAGTTAACCGAAATGACCCAAAAAGGGGTGGAAACATTAGAACAAGAAGAAAAGCTCGCCGCGGATGTCACCCAGCAACAACAGCAGTATTCGGAAGTGGAGCGACAACTATTGGAACGAGAAGCAGAATTGGCTCAGAAGCTACAGAGTACCGCGGCCGAGCAACAGCAGCTCCAGGGGCAACGGGAGGTAGTGGTGCAAGACATCGACCGGCGGTTTCTGGCTAACTATGAACGGATTCGCAAGGGTCGCCATGGGATGGCGCTGGCCTTTATTGAAAACTATACCTGCAGCGGCTGCTTCGCTACGATTCCGGCTCAAACCGTGGTAGAAGTGCGGCAGATGGAGCGGTTGATTACTTGTGAAACCTGTGGGCGGATTTTGATATTGCTCAATGGTAATGAGCAAAACAAACCCGTCGCTGACGCGACAACGATTTCGGCAGCAGTTTAGTCCAGGTGTGCCTCGGCAAGGCCTATCGAATTCAGACGTTCATCTCGCTGTGCCCCTAATCCTGGGTCTCGCGATCCGTTTGATAGGTCGGAGGGGCAGTGATTATTATTTGCGGCGCTCACGGTCCGGTCAGGCAAGCCGATTTGTTCCAATCAGGTCAGACTCCGTGCTCCATATCGAGCGGAACCTGTGGGCGAAAATGGACTCAGAACGGCTGGAGGCTGCGGGCCGTCCTGGAGGGAAATGCTCTATTGGTTGGGTTATTGGGCGGATTGGTCAAAATCCGGCAACTTTACTTAATGATAATTTTAAAATGAGAAATAGTTGGCTTATGTTCGATGGCCAGGCCAAAATCCCGGCGCATCCAAATTAGCAAAGTCTGGTAATCGCAATATCGCTTCATCAATCAGAAGTAGGGCAGACGATCGCGTCCGTTCGCCAGCCGGCGGACGGATGAGGAAAGTCCGAACTCCGCAGAGCAGGACGCCTCATAACATGAGGGAGGAGTGATCCTACGGAAAGTGCCACAGAAAATATACCGTCTGTCCGCGGACTGGCGGATGGACAAGGGTGAAAAGGTGGGGTAAGAGCCCACCGCTCTCGCAGCAATGGGAGAGGCATGGTAAACCCCGTCCGGAGCAAGACCAAATAGGAGAGGAGAAGTGGCTCGCTTCGTTTGACTCTCGGGTAGGTCGCTTGAGGTCCGTCGTGAGGCGGATCCCAGATAAATGATCGTCCTCGACAGAATTCGGCTTATGACTTGCTTCTGTTTGGTGAAGTGCTGTTTTTTTTCTATTCCTAAAGAGGTTATTGATGAATCTGAAATGGATCGTCCAGAATGATATTGATTATGAGACGGTAGAGAATTTTGCAAAATTATTGAATGTACCAAAAATAATTTCTCAGATTCTGCTCAATCGCGGTATTGATACTTTTGACAAAGCCAAACTATTTTTCCGCGGCAAGCTGGAACATCTGCATGACCCATTTCTGCTCCCCGATATGGATCAAGCCGTTGCTCGCATCATTCGCGCCATTCGGCAGCAGGAGAAAATTCTAATCTATGGGGATTATGATGTCGATGGGATCACGGCCGTTTCGTTATTGTACCTGCTGTTGCGAAAATTGGGCGCCGACGTTATTTATTATATTCCCAATCGCATCAAAGATGGGTATGGCATTACTATTGCGGGCATCAAGGAGGCGTTGCAGCAACAGGTCAATTTGATTGTTTCGGTAGATTGCGGCATCACTGCGATTCAGGAGGTGGAATTTGCCCGTCAAGCTGGAATGGATGTGATTATTTCGGATCATCATGAGCCTGGAGCTGAACTGCCATCCGCCTGCGCAGTGCTCAATCCCAAATGTCACCATAGCAGTTATCCGTTTCACGAACTGGCCGGGGTTGGTGTGGCCTATAAATTAGGTCAGGCGTTAATTCGAACCCTAAAGCTGGACGATAGCTTGATCCAGGAATATGTGGATCTGGTGGCTATTGGCAGCGCAGCGGATATCGTTCCTCTGGTGGATGAAAATCGCATTTTGGTCAGAGCGGGGTTGCAACAACTCAACAAGACCGATCGGCCGGGTTTAAAGGCTTTGTTGCAAGTCACCGGCATGCTGAATAAGCCCTTGAGCACCGGTCAGGTGGTATTTATTCTGGCACCTCGCATCAATGCGGTGGGGCGGTTAGGCAATGCCACCTGCGCCGTGGAACTATTGACGACCGATAATGCGGCTCGAGCGCTGGAGATCGCCAATGTGCTCGAAGCCGAAAATCGTCTCCGCAAAAATATTGACGAAGAAACCTTCAAAATGGCCCAGCAGATGGTGGATGAAAAATTCAATCTATCCGATTATTACGGATTGGTGCTGGACCAGGACGGCTGGCATCCCGGCGTCATCGGTATTGTGGCCTCTCGGGTGGTAGAAAAATATTATCGGCCAACGATCATGATTTCCACCGATGAAAACATCGGCAAGGGTTCAGCCCGCAGCATTACGGGGTTTGACATCTACCAGGCATTAAAAAAATGTGAAGATCTGCTGATCGGATTTGGGGGCCATAAATACGCTGCCGGTCTGACCATCGATCGGGCGAATATCGACCGTTTTCGGCGTCGGTTCAACGAAATTGCGATCGAGCAATTGAACGAAGATTTGCTCACACCCAAATTGCGCATCGAGGGGGAACTCAAATTTAATGAGATCAGCCCGCGCTTGCTGCAGATCCTAAAATTGATGGCGCCATTTGGTCCGCATAACATGCGGCCGGTCTTTCTCTCGCAAAAACTGCAGGTGGTCGGCACGCCCGCGGTGGTTGGGAACAATCATCTTAAGTTCAAAGTAAGACAAAACGGCATCGTTTTGGACGCGATTGGCTTCAATTTGGGAGACCTCCTGTATCGCATTGATCCCGGGGTGAGTAATCTGGACATGACTTATGTGATTGAGGAAAACACCTACAGTGGACGCTCGACATTGCAGTTGCGAGTAAAGGATTTACGATAATTTCGCCTCACCGGCGAGGCGCTGATGCAGCCAGGTGATCGTTGCGTTTCGCCGGCAATGGCAGGCTGATAATCAAGTGGCGGCGCCAGTTCTGCCGATGCGTGTTCGTCGAATTTTATCGCCTTGCGGGTGGTCGCGGCCTGCCCGCGCAAATATTCAGACTTGGTATTATGAGGAAGAGGACTGGTATGAAGATTAGAAACATAGTTGGCTGGATGAGCTTGATGTTGATGATCCTATTAGCTGTCAACTGCTCGAAGCATGAAAATAGTGGTTCAAAATTTCGCAAGGTGTCCTTTTCGGATTCCACGGTCACAGCAACCGTCAACGGCCAGGCCATCTTTAAGCATGAGGTGGTAGTGGCGGTCAGACAATTTCTGCAAAAGGTTGGAAAAGATCCCGATTATTTTTTTACGCAGGTCAAAGATACCGCGGTCTATAACCAGGCGGTGGATTGGTTGATCTCAATTCGGCTGCTGGCGCAGGAGGCCGACCGAAGTAATATAAAAGTCGAAGCCGCCGAGATCGATGCCGCTGTGAATCGCTTCAAAAGAACCTTTGCGTCGGAACAAAAATTTCAGGACTTCCTGGTGCAAAATCATCTGACGCCGGAAACTTTTGCTGCAAATCTGGCCGATGAGCTGAAAGTACAGAAACTGCTGGATCAAAAGGTTACTTCGCAAGTTGGTGACATCTCCGATGATGAGGCCTTGCAATATTACAATGATCATGGCGAAAAGTTTTTGCAGCCCGAACGCATTCGCGTCCATCACATTCTGCTGAAAGTAACCGATCCCAAAGATGATAAGCAAGTGCAAATTGCGCAGAATAAGGCGCAACGAATCCTGGAAAAAATCAAAAAGGGGGGCAACTTCGAAACTTTGGCTCGCCAGAATTCTGAAGATCCCTCGGCATTCAAGGGTGGTGATCTGGGATTTTTTGCCAGAGGCGACATGATCAAAGAGTTCGAGGATGCTGCATTTAATTTGAAAGTCGGCGAAGTGAGCAATCTGGTGCGGACGCCCCTGGGTTTTCACATTATCCGACTGGACGAGCGCCAGGCCAGCGATAAGGTGCCGTTCAATGAGGTGCGCCTGGAAATACGAAATCAGTTGAAACAGGAGCGCTCCAATCGTTTATTTGAAAACTACGTGAGCACGCTGAAGGCCAAAGCCAAGATTCGCATCAAAAAGATGGCCTGAGTTTCGACAGGGTTACCGCATGAAGTAGGCCCATTGTGCGCTGGATGGATTGCCAATAAAAGCAGGTGGGCTTGTCACTGCAACAGAAACCGCGCAACGGAGACGGCGCGTTTGTTTTTGTCCGATGCAATTTCATCGGCGGTGTTTAGCACGCCTGGCTCGATTCTGCTGGAAGAAAGATGGCCAGCCGCTGGCGCTCATCAGATTGCGTTGGCCATTCGGCGGTGACCGGGTTTTTAAGCCGGAATTGGTAGAAAAACGACCTTTCGCCAGTCCGTGCTATTTTGGCTTCCGGAAAGAAACCCGGATGGCGAATATTAATCGTGACCAAAAAGGTGGGATTGAGCAACGGGGAGTGACAATGAAGTATGCTAATAATTAATGAACTTTAATGCTAATGGTATGCTTCGATTCCGTTATTTTGAAAGATCGTTCCCTCTAATTTTGCTGATGTTGCGCCGGCTGGCTCTTATCTTGGCTGCCACCACGGAGCCAGCGGCCCGGCGACCGCTTCCTGTGAGTTTTCATCTGTCGTTAGAACATCTCTTACAAAGCTCATCGCTTGTTTGCTACAAAAAATTACACCGTTACCGCGCAACCAATTTCATTTCTCAAACCATAGTATGATCACAAATAGAAGGAGCCGTTATGAAGCCTGAAGATGAACAAGGGAAGATATGGTTCAATGGCAAGTTTATTGATTGGTGGGATGCGAAGATCCATGTTATGTCACATGTGGTTCATTATGGGACTTCAATTTTTGAAGGAATGCGTTGTTATGCCACGAAACGGGGTTCGGCCATTTTTCGGCTGTCGGATCACATCAAGCGATTTTTCGATTCGACCAAAATCTATCGCATGCCGATCCCTTTTAGTCAGCAAGAGATCGAGCAGGCCTGCATCGAAGTGGTGAAGGTCAATAAGTTGCGCTCGGCATACATTCGGCCTCTGGTCTTTCGGGGTTATAATACTCTGGGAGTTGACCCCACTGCCTGTCCGGTGGAGGTCGCTATCGCCGTACTGAATTGGGGCGCGTACCTGGGCGAGGATGCAATTTCGAAAGGGGTTGACGTTCGCGTCTCGTCCTGGCAGCGGATGCATCCCAATACGCATCCGGCTCTGGCCAAAACGGGCGCCAATTACATGAATTCTCAGCTCATCAAATTGGAAGCGAAAATGGACAACTATGCCGAGGGCATTGCGCTATCCAGTTCGGGTTACATCAGCGAAGGGAGCGGCGAGAATATCTTTTTGGTGCGGAATAACGAAATATTTACGCCGACCATGGGCTCGTCGATTTTGCCCGGGATCACGAGGGATTCGGTGATCAAAATAGCTCGCGAATTTGGCTATGAGGTGATTCAAACCATCATCCCGCGGGAGATGCTCTATATTGCCGATGAACTGTTTTTTACCGGCACTGCGGCCGAGGTTTCGCCCATTCGATCGGTCGACAAAGTGGTCATCGGATCCGGACGCCGCGGGCCGGTAACCGAAAAAATCCAGCGACGATTTTTTAATATCATTGAAACCGGCGATGACGGAAATTATGGCTGGCTGACGTTTATCGATTAAACCTACCATCAAATCATAAGTGGCCCTATGAAAAAATCGCGACGACGAGGGCGTGAGTTAGCGCTGCACGCACTCTATGCTTATGAACTCTCTCAAAATCCAATGGAACAGGTGATCGCCGACATCATTCAAACCGAAGCGGATAGCGATTTTATCAAGCTGTTTGCTGAACAACTGGTAGAGCAGGCCATTGGTCATGCTGACGAACTGGACATGCTCATCAAACGGTGGTCGCACAATTGGGAATTTGATCGGATTGCTATTATCGATAAGCTGATTTTGCGCATAGCGATCTCTGAGTTCCTTCACTTTGAGGATATACCACCCAAGGTCTCCATTGACGAAGCGATTGAAATTGCCAAGAAATATAGCACCGAAAAGAGCGGCAAATTCATCAATGGCATCCTGGATGCAATTCTAAGCGATCTGCGACAGGAAAATCGCATCCACAAAAGTGGCCGCGGGTTGTTGAATGGGTCGTAGGCTAAAACGAACTTTATGATAACCACTTGAGTATAACGTTAAAAATTTACAGATGCGATTTGTCGTATTGGGTTCGAAATGAAAACCTAATGCGTCGTTGGCACGCGAGCGTTTCGATTTCCCTGAGGAGTAGGCATGGCGGGCAATTTTTTAACCAAAATATTTGGTAGCAAACACGAGCGAGATGTCAAACGAATTACGCCACTGGTTCGTGAAATCAATGAATACTATCAGCAGTATCATGAACTGTCGGATGATGAACTACGTTTCCAGACCATCGAATTCAAAAACCTGATTCAGCAGCGAGTGGGTGAAATTCAATCCCGCCTGTTGGATCTGGAAGAACAATTGCGCCGGGATGTCGGCGAGGATGAAACCATCAATGCCGATGCCATTCGTGCCGCGATTCAGCAATTGAAGAAAGAAGAGAAAGCGGCCAATGAAGAGGTGTTGCTGGAAATTCTGCCCCAGGCTTATGCCGTCGCTAAAGAAGCCTGCCGTCGACTGGTGGGCAAATCGTGGTCAGTAACCGATATCGAAATTACCTGGGACATGATTCCGTTCGATGTGCAACTTATCGGCGGGGTGGTGCTGCATGAAGGAAAGATTGCCGAAATGGCTACCGGCGAAGGCAAAACGCTGGTGGCGACCATGCCGCTATATCTCAATGCCCTTAGTGGCAAAGGCGCGCATCTGGTGACGGTCAATGACTATCTGGCCCGACGGGACTGCGAATGGATGGGCAAGATCTATGAGACGCTGGGATTGACCTCGGCATACATCGTCAATGACATGAATCCGCCCGAGCGGCAGCGTGCCTACAACGCCGATATCACCTATGGTACCAATAACGAATTTGGATTCGACTACTTGCGCGACAATATGTCGATTCGGGTGGAAGATCTGGTGCAGCGCAAGCATCACTACGCGATCATCGATGAAGTGGATTCGGTGTTGATTGATGAAGCCCGGACGCCGTTGATTATTTCTGGCCCGGTGGAACAATCGACTCAGAAGTTCGACGAGGTCAAACCGCGCGTGGCTCAATTGGTCCGCAGCCAAACCAATCTGGTCAACTCCATGATTGCCGAAGCTGAAAAACTCTTGAATGAAGGCAATGAATATGAAGCTGGCATTAAACTCTTGCAAGCCTCCCGCGGTGCCCCGAAAAATAAGAAATTGGCCAAAATCCTGCATGAACCGGGCACCAAGAAATTGATTCATCAGGTGGAGATGGACTATCTCCGTGATAAACGGCTGCATGAGTTGGATGAAGAACTCTATTATTCGATTGACGAAAAAACAAATATCATCGACCTGACCGAAAAGGGACGGGAAGCGCTCTCACCCAATGATCCCGAGATGTTTGTGTTGCCGGATCTGGCGGTGGAATTTGAACGTATCGATCGAGAGCTTGCCAATGATGAAAAAGCGCGGCTGGAGGCGAAGGATCGGCTGGAACGTGAGCACGCCGAAAAGAGCGAACGCGTCCACAACATCAGCCAACTGCTGCGGGCCTATTCGCTATTCGAACGAGATGTGGAATATGTCGTTACCGATGATGGCAAAGTCATGATCGTTGATGAATTTACCGGCCGGTTGATGCCGGGTCGGCGCTATAGCGATGGTTTGCACCAGGCGATCGAAGCCAAGGAAGGGGTTAAAATCGAACAGGAATCCCAAACCCTGGCAACCATCACCCTGCAGAATTTCTTTCGCCTGTACACCAAACTTGCCGGCATGACCGGTACCGCTGAGACCGAAGCTCATGAGCTCTGGCAGATTTACAAGCTCGATGTGGTGGTTATCCCCACCAATGAGCCGATTCGCCGCATGGACTACAACGACCAGATTTATCGCACCAAGCGTGAGAAATACAATGCGGTCATCAATGAAATTATCGAGATGCACAAAAAGAATCGGCCGG
This sequence comes from uncultured Cytophagia bacterium, assembly GCA_964647995.1. Taxonomy (GTDB): domain Bacteria; phylum Zhuqueibacterota; class Zhuqueibacteria; order Thermofontimicrobiales; family Thermofontimicrobiaceae; genus Thermofontimicrobium_A. The sequence continues at coordinate 128,150 of CAZYNP010000001.1, read as the reverse complement.
TGCTGGTAGGTACCATTTCTGTGGAAGTTTCCGAAACCCTCAGTCGAATGCTCAAACGGGCAGGCATCAAGCATTCGGTGCTCAATGCCAAATATCACAAAGAAGAGGCGCAGATTGTTTCCCGAGCCGGGCAACCGGGCACGGTTACCATTGCCACCAATATGGCGGGTCGAGGGACCGATATCAAACTGGGCCGGGGAGTGGTTATGTGCGATGGCGGCTGCTATTTGGTAGAGACGAATGGGCGGCCGATCCCTGACGGCATTAACGTCGACGAATGTGAGGCCGATGTGCCGTGCGGCTTGCACATCATTGGAACCGAGCGCCATGAATCCCGACGCATTGATCGCCAGCTTCGTGGACGTAGTGGTCGACAGGGTGATCCCGGCTCCTCGCGCTTCTATCTATCGCTGGAAGATGACCTGATGCGGCTGTTCGGCTCGGAGCGGATCGCCGGCGTCATGGATCGGCTGGGCATCGAGGAAGGAGAGGTGATTCAACATCCGATGATCACCCGCTCCATCGAACGCGCTCAGAAACGAGTGGAGATGCACAATTTCGAAATTCGCAAGCATCTTTTAGAATTTGATGACGTCATGAATCAGCAGCGCGAAGTGATCTATCGGATGCGAGCTGAGGCGCTGCAGGGCCGAAATTTGCGCGATCAGATCCTTGATATGATGGAGCAAATCATTGAGGATCGGGTGGAAGCCCATATCGGTGACGCAAAGTATCTGGAAGATTGGGATTGGGTGGGCCTGAACAATGATTTGCAGCGAATTATGCTTATGACCTCACCCTATCGCGGGGTGGAGGATGTCGCCACCAGTTTAACCAAAGAGATGCTGATCAGCGCCATTCGCGAAAAGGCTATCGATCATTATAAACGTCGGACGCAGGTGATTGGTGAGAAAAAGATGCGGCAACTGGAGCGGCTGGCATTGTTGCAAGTGATCGATACCTGCTGGCGGGAACATTTATATGAAATGGATCAGTTGAAGGAGGGCATAGGGCTGCGGGCCTACGGGCAGAAGGATCCGTTGATTGAGTATAAAACCGAGGGCTTCCGCGCGTTCACGGACATGTTGGCGCGGATCAATGAAGGTGTCCTTGAGCTGATCTTCAAAGCGCAGATTCGGGAAGAGGTACCTTTTGCCCCGCGACGCCGCGCAGTGCCGATGCGGGCGGTTCATGATACCGCCGATGGCCTGGGGTATCGATCGGTGCCGGCAGCAGCGCCAGCGCCAGGGACGCCGCCTGGTGCTCCAGCTCCTGCCGGCAAAAAGATACCGGTGGTGGTTGGGCAAAAAATTGGCCGCAACGATCCCTGTCCCTGTGGTAGCGGCAAAAAGTATAAAAAATGTCACGGTCAATAAATTATCGTTGATTTTGAAAAATGGCTTGCATCAAAACGTTTTGTTGGTTATATTGAAATAGTCATAGGCGATGGCGGAAGAGGCATGGCAGCCGATAAATCGATTCCAGCCCGGTTAAATGTTTGTAATAACGCTTGCATTTTCGCGAAATTATGTTATATTTAACCGGGGATAGATAGGATGGGAAGGAGCACAGGTACATGAGGAGAAGGAGCGAGGGAATGAATGAGCGAGTTATGGAAATCGTGTTTTACATTGTCGATGCCATGCAATCCAATGTGAACGAAACCGTTTTGGGACGCTTTGAAAAGTTGTCCGAAAAATTAATCGAGCAGGGTTACACCGAAAATGAGATCGACCGTGCCATTTCATGGTTGACCGAAAAAATTCCGGAAAGTGAAGGCCACATCGAACCGCCACCGCCTCCGCAGTCTGATCGCCCCTGGTTTAATTTCGAGAAACAAAATTTAGCGCCTGCCGCTTACGATTTTCTGCTACCGCTAAAGGAACTGGATCTGGTTGGGGACACCGAGATCGAGCAAATCCTTTCTCATGCCTTTACTCAGGGCAAAAGAGGTGTCTCGATACCAGAAATCAAAGCGGTAGTAGATAATTTGATTTTTAGCCAGGATGATGTCGCCAGGGGTTCATTTTTCATCATTCAGGACACCCATCACACACATTAATTTTAATACATATCATTATGGCCCAATCAGTTGTCATTGTTGAGTCTGTTGCCAAAACCAAGACGATCAAAAAATTTTTGGGACGGGATTACGAAGTATTGCCGTCCGTTGGTCATATCAAAGATCTCCCCAAAGGAAAATTGGGCGTTGCCATTGACGCGGGTTTTCAGCCGGAGTATATTACCATTCGTGGCAAGGGCAACGTGATCAATCAGCTCAAAAAAGCGGCGAAAACAGCCAAGCAAGTGTATATTGCCACTGATCCGGATCGCGAGGGCGAAGCTATTGCCTGGCACATTTATGAAGTTTTGAAATCCAGCAACGATCACATCAAGCGGATTTTGTTCAACGAGATCACCGAGAAGGCGGTCAAAGCCGCGATCCAAAACTCCCAGGCTATCGATCAGAATAAGGTAGAAGCCCAAAAAGCCCGCCGCGTGCTGGATCGCTTGGTAGGTTATCAGGTCAGCCCGATTCTTTGGCAGACCATTTACCGCGGTTTGAGTGCGGGACGAGTGCAGTCGGTCGCTTTGCGGCTGATTGTGGAGCGCGAACGGGAGATCCAGGCGTTTGTGCCGCAGGAATATTGGTCGATTACGGCCCAGGTGCAGGGCGAAAAATCGGCCCCATTCTTTTCCAATTTGATCAAGATCCAAAATAAGAAAGCCGAGATCGACAACGAGCAGACTGCGACCGAGATCGTCGATGACCTGAAGACCAAAGAATTTGTAATCAAGACGATCAACAAAAAGGAGATTGCCCGTAAACCGGCCCCGCCGTTTACCACCAGCACCTTTCAGCAGGAGGCCTCGCGGCGTCTGGGGTTCACCACCAAGCGCATCATGGCCATTGCGCAGCAGCTTTATGAGGGCATTGAGTTGGGCGAAGAGGGCAGCATTGGCTTGATTACCTACATGCGAACCGATTCTACTCGCATTGCTGATGAAGCGCTATTGGCCGTGCGAGAATATATCGCCAATACCTTCGGCGTAGAATACCTGCCCCCTCAGGCTCGCGTCTATAAAAATAAACAAAGTGCCCAGGATGCCCACGAGGCGATTCGACCTACCGCCATGTCTCGCGAGCCCAAAAAGATCAAAAAATATTTAACCGCCGATCAATTGAAAATCTATGATTTGATCTGGAATCGTTTTGTGGCCTCTCAAATGACTGATGCCCGGTTGGATCAAACGACCATCGATATCGTCGCTGGTCATCGTTCAGCCGAAAACGAATTGGTAGAGGATTATCTGTTTCGCTCCACCGGCTCGGTGATCAAATTTCGGGGCTTTTTGCAGGCGCTGGAAGATTATCAGGATACGGACAAAGAAGGGGACAATGGTGCTGACCAGGAGCAGCAACAATTGCCGAAAGAACTGCGGATAGGGGAGAAGCTGACATTGCTGGATTTGATCCCCAAGCAGCACTTCACCAAACCGCCGCCACGCTATTCAGAAAGCAGTCTGGTGAAGGAATTGGATCAATTGGATATCGGGCGACCCAGCACTTATGCTTTGATCATCAGCACACTGTTGGCGCGAAAATACGTTGAAAAAAATAACCGTCAACTGGTGCCGACCGAACTGGGTTTTACGGTGAACGATATCTTGATTCAGCATTTCCCGACTATTTTCAATGTGAAATTTACCGCAAGAATGGAAGAGGAGCTTGATAAAATCGAAACCAACGGCAAAGATTTTTTAGCCGTGATGAACGATTTTTATAAGCCCTTCAGTCAGGCGCTGGAACTTGTAGCTCATAAAAAAGAGGCTATTCGGGAATCGTTGCGGCAGGACACCACCGAGACCTGCCCCGAATGTGGCAAGCCGCTGATCATCCGCTGGGGTCGTAATGGTAAATTTATCGGCTGCACTGGTTATCCCGATTGTCGATACACTCGACCGCTGGAGCAAACCGAAGCCGAGACCGCTCCGACCACCGAGGTATGCGAAAAATGCGGCAAACCGATGATCGTAAAGCAGGGACGCTTTGGCCGCTTTCTGGCCTGTTCCGGTTACCCGGCGTGCAAAAACAACAAACCGTTTTCGCTGGGCATCTCCTGCCCTCGAGAAAATTGTACCGGCGAGATTGTCGAACGACGTTCAAAACGTGGCCGTGTCTTTTATGGCTGCAATCGCTATCCCGACTGCGATTTTGCGTCCTGGCATTTGCCCGTGGCCACACCCTGTGAAAACTGTGGTTCTCCGTATCTGGAGCAACGCAATAATCAGAGCTTAGGGGATTATCTTTATTGCCCAGCTTGTAAGAAAACCTACACCCATGAGCATGACGAGTCAGAACAATCATGATCAATCTGGAAACTGGGATTATTGGCTCGATGCATTTCTCCATTTTTTAAAATCGGAACGAGCCTATTCTCCCCATACGCTGGAAGCCTACGGCCACGATCTAGAGCATTTCTATGACTTCCTGGCCCAAAATTATGACCTGCAACGGTTGGAATTGGGCCAGGTCACTCGGCATCATCTGCGCGCTTATTTAGGCCAGTTAAGAAAAGAAAATTATCGTACCACCAGCATTAATCGCAAAATTGCCTGTCTAAAATCGTTTTTCAAATATCTTTATCGGCAGCGATTCATCGCTGCCAATCCTGCCAATAGTCTCTTTTCGCTGAAGACCGAGAAAAAAATCCCCCAGACCATGAATTATCCCACGGTAAAGGCGGCACTGGCGTTGCCCGACCTGGATTCGGCTATTGGTTTGCGAGACCAGGCAATGATGGAGCTATTCTACAGCACCGGCATTCGGCTCAGCGAACTATCCCATTTGCAATTATCCGATGTGGATTGGGTGAATCGGCAATTGAAAGTGATGGGCAAAGGCAATAAAGAACGCCTGGTTCCGGTTGGCGAATTGGCGTTGCGTTCGCTAAGAAGATATTTGGACATGCGGCCGCTGTTGCTTCAGAAAAGTCTTCAACGGCGGACGATGGTGGTTTTTCTCAATCGCCTCGGTCGACCGCTTTCCAATCGTGGTATTCAGCGCCGGGTGGCGAAATATCTGGCCCAGGTTTCCAGCAGCGGAACCAATCCGCATCTATTTCGTCATTCATTTGCCACCCACTTGTTGGATGCAGGCGCCGATCTGGCAGCAGTGAAAGAATTGCTGGGGCACTCGAATTTGACGACGACTCAAATTTACACGCATGTTTCCACGGAACGCCTGAAGGCAATTTACAAACAGGCGCATCCGCGGGCAGAGAAGGAGTGAACACTGCCTTTAATCAACCTATAACCCTAAGTTTAATCCAATAGGAGGATTCCGATGAGAATCAGTTTCACAGCCCGTCATTATAAGCCTTCCGATAGGCTTAAAGAGTATGCCCAAAACGAAGTGCTGCGTTTGGAGAAATTTTATGATGGCATTATCAGTTGTGATATCGTACTCGATTATCAGAAGGAAATCCAGATTGCGGAACTTGTCCTGACGGTATATGGACAACAACTTACGGTGGTAGAGAAGAGCGAAGATATTTATAAGTCGATTGATAAGGCAGTAGAAAAAATGGAGCGTCAATTAAAGCGGTATAAAGAGAAGAAATTTTCACCGCACCCGGAAAATAAAGTGCCGGCAAAATAGAGAGCAGCTTAGCCCGCTGCCCTTGGGGCAGCGGGATGATGCTTTTCGATAAATAGTTACCGTTTATGAATGAGCTGAGCGTAAAAAATCTTTATGAAGATAATCAGAAGCGGCTCAATCTCGAGATTTTAAACAACAAAGCCAGCTTCCATAAGAAAATCAAAGAGCGGGAAATCCATCGGCCGGGCCTCGCATTGAGTGGATTTGTCGATGTCTTTACCTACAATCGGGTTCAGATCATTGGCAATACCGAACTGGCTTATTTAGAGACCCTTTCGGCAACCAAACGCGAGGCCAGCTTGCGCAAGGTATTTGAATTTGATATCCCCTGCATCATCATCACCGATAACAACTGTCCCGATGATGACTTTATTTCAATTGCCAATGAGAAAAAAATTTCTATCTTGCGCAGCGTCTTTTCGACGACCCATGTGATTCAGATTCTGAGCAGTTATTTAGAAGAGAAATTTGCCCCGTTCACCAGTGTCCACGGATCTCTGGTCGATGTTTATGGCATTGGCATGCTGATTACCGGCCGAAGCGGCATCGGCAAAAGTGAAGTGGCGCTGGATTTGGTCGAACGGGGGCATCGGCTGGTAGCCGACGACGTGGTTAATCTCTCGCGGCGTACCGTAGGCATTCTGATCGGATCGTGCAGCGAAACCTTGATGCATCATCTGGAAATTCGCGGCATTGGCATCATCGACGTGCAGCGCATTTTCGGCATTCGGGCGATTCGCTTTCAAAAACGGGTCCAGGTGGAACTGCACCTGGAAGATTGGGAGGCCGGAAAGGACTATGATCGCACGGGGCTGGAGGAGAAACAGGTGGAATACCTGGGGGTTCCTATACCCATCGTTAGTCTACCAATTTTCCCGGGCAAAAATATTACGGTATTAGCTGAAGTCATTGCCTTGAATCAATGGCTGAAGATCTATGGACATTTCACCGCCAGGGAGTTTAATGAACGACTGCTCCAAAAAACGACGGCGACCCCGGCGCTAAAAGAGCACCTGTTTTTTGATTTGGAATAGAACCTGCAAACTTTGGCAAACGCGCATGATTGGCGGTATTGTACTAACGCATGGTCAAATCGCAGCCAGCCTGGTGGACGCTGCCAGGCGCATCCTGGGCGAAGTGGATAATCTCTACGATTTTTCCGTGGGGAATCTCTCGCTGGAGGCGATTATCAGTAGTCTGGAGGCGATCATTGTCAGCGAAAAATGGACGGACGGCGTCGTGATCATGGTCAGCCTTCGAGGGGGTAGTTGCTGGAACTCTGCCATCCATCTGGCAAGGAAATTGCCACAAATTGAAGTGGTTTCCGGGGTCAATCTCACGATGCTGATCTCGTTTCTTTCTAAACGAAATCGATTGCCCCTGCAGGAATTAGCCAAAACGGTGAAAGAAGATACCGTTAAGGCAATCGATCAATTTTCATCAATCAATGTTTAGTCGGGTAAAGGTTGGATGTCGTTAGTTTTGGTGCGCATAGACGATCGACTGATTCATGGTCAGGTGGTCGCAGGCTGGGGTATGCACTTAAATCCTGATCGGATTCTGCTGAGCAGCGATACCATTGCCAACTCGCCATGGGAAAAGGAAATGTACATGGCCGCTGAGGCTACCGCACCCTATCCTGTGGTCATTTCCGTAATGACTCAGGATGAAACGTTAGCGTTTTTAACTGACCCGGCCGCGGCAAAAGAAAAGATCATCTTATTGATCGAAACGCCGCAGGAAATTCTCCAATTGATCCGCCGGGGGCTGCAAATACAACAAATCAACGTTGGCGGTATGCATTTCAAAGCCGGCAAAAGGCGGTTAGCGCCATTTATTTTCGTTGATGATGAGGATATTTCCTGCTTTCGAGAATTACATGAAAGAAATATCCACATCGAGGGCCGCGATGTACCAACTGCCAAAGCCCTCGATGTCATCGCGATGATTGATTCCCCCAAATAGCCACGGCAGCCATCGCTTCATGACCCACCCGGTTGGCAGCTCAAATCGGCCGCGGGGGAGCACGGGAATTGTAACGCCGAGCAATGACCCATTCGATGCTTACGAACCGCAAGCCTATCGGCTAAAACCGGTAGGAAGGAAATTGGTGCTTTTGCTTGCGTGCACAAAAAAAATATTGACTTTTTGGAGAAAATGTGTTATCTTGTACCCCACAAAATGAAACTCGTTACCTGCCGCTCTAGCTCAGTCGGTAGAGCAACGGACTGAAAATCCGTGTGTGCCCAGTTCGATTCTGGGGGGCGGCACCAAAAGCCTCTGATAAAATGACGCGGAGGCTTTTTTTATTTCCCAACTCGATACCATCATTTGGGGACCTCGCGGGCAAGGCTGGTTGCTGACTAAAGCTGATCCCGAATTTATTTCTCGCCCCCTGGCAGTTACCAAAATGTGACTGCTTCCAACCCGGTCCGTTTGGTTTTGCAATAGTCAGCGTAGTATCCATCCGCGGTGAGCCAGTTGCCGGTCGTAGCAGGTTGAAATAAAAATCCAGAACCAACCTCACGATTGCACAGTTCAATGGAACGAAGCGAGTCGACAGAAGTCGTGAGGCTGTCCAAATAATTTTGCTGTGCCCGGTCACGATATAATCAAACGAAGCCCGGCTATGGCTAATTTTGATTGATGGATTTGTCAATAGCGCTTCATTTGGATTTTGAATTGTTACGCAAATCAGACTGATCAACAACCACTTGCTTCAAACTGGTTGCGCAATGCTAACAATATTTATTATCAAAACGGTGTGTTTCAAACAATAAATTAAAATTATATTTTTTTTATTAGTTGTCGATTTTTTTTTCTTGACTTTTAGGTCAATATTTAATAATTTAACTCGACAATAAATGCATACCACTTAGTCAGATTGGATGTAGCGTTCCCCGCCAGGTCCTTAAAAGAGGAGTTGCTCTGATTCTCGCTGCTGATTGGCGGAAGTCAGGTGGGAAGTTGATGGCAATCGAATTCGCTGTTTCGTTGATCTGACCAGGTACTACTCATTTACTGGAGGACAATCGTATGAAAAAAATCATTGTTGTGCTCGCGCTTGCCAGTGTCATTGGCCTACTGATGTTGATTACTGCGGCTCAGTCCCAGCCCTCGCTATCCACCACCACTTTCAAAGCGGGCTATTTCGATCCCAAGGGCAGCAAAGCTGGCTTTATTTTTGGTCTCGGCTATGGCTGGGTCGTTGATGAAGCCGTGGATATTGGGATCGCGGTAGACTATTTTCGGCGAAATTATACCGCCGAGACCAAGGTTGCCAAATCCGTTTCCGCCGATGGTGTGGTAGAAGAGGAAATCCAGAAAGAGGCTGATTTTACCACGAACATTCTGCCGATCTATGGTGTCATCAATGTCAAGTTTTTCCCGGTGAACTATAACCTGGGCTACTTTCTGAGTGGCGCGCTGGGCTATGAAATGTTATTCAATAACGAACAAACGTATGGCGAGAACGCGTTCAAAAAAACCCGCTATTACAGTGGATTCAAATGGATGCTCTCGGGTGGGATACGCTATCGTGTTGGCATGCGCTCGTCCTTTATCGCGGAGCTATTTTATGATGGCACCAAGGTCAGCCGCGACAAAAAGGGTGAGCTTGGAGCACCGGTGCGATATCAGGTGGATCTATCCGGTCTTGGTGCGCGCGTGGGCATTCGGATGGATTTCCCCCATTAATTATTCGATAGATCGCTCAAACGGGTGCGGTCGAACAGCCAATCGATGATCACGTTAACAGCCTTTTTCGTTCCGCACAGGGGTTCGCGGATTGCTTCAAATTAAAAATTGATATTGCTAAAAATGGCTTATTATCGACAACAACAATTTCCAGGTCATTTTGGCCGAAGCGTTATCACGCCGATGGTGCAATATCTCATCATTGCCAATGGCATGGTGTTTTTATTGCAGGAATTACTTACTCCCCGCCTGGTGAATTGGTTTGGATTGCACCCGTTTGATGTGTATCATAATTTTTACTGGTGGCAGTGCGTCACCTACATGTTTTTGCATGGCGGTTTTTTTCATATATTGCTGAACATGTTCATTCTGTGGATGATCGGTTGTGAGGTCGAGCGTTATTGGGGAGGAAAAGCTTTTTTACGGTATTATATCTTCTGCGGCATTGGCGCTGCTATATTCCACCTGCTATTAAATTTGTCATCACGGGTACCGGTGGTTGGTGCTTCTGGCGCCATCTATGGTACTCTGTTAGCTTTTGCCATGCTTTTCCCGGAACGATTGGTCATTTTATTTCCCCTGTTTATCCCAATCAAAGCAAAATATCTGGCCGTGATCTTTGGGGGCATCGCGCTGCTGTTTGGTCTATTTGGAGGACAAAATGGAGTGGCGCATTTTGCCCACCTCGGTGGCATGATCATGGGATTTATTTATCTCAAAATCGAAGGCAAGGTGAGCCTATTGGGCAAGGGTTTTTTCAGAGCGAAAAAACAACAGTGGGAATTGCAGCGGCAGCTCAAAAAGGAGGCGCAGGTGTTGCAATTACGACAGACCATTGATGCCATCCTCGACCGAATCAACGAAATTGGCTATCAAAATTTAACCGAAAAAGAAAAGCGAATCTTGAAAGCAGCCAGCACCTCCCTGGCCCGACAAAATGAAAAATTGTAATGCGAATGATGCTAATCCGACCATGATAGGTATTTGCCGTCATATAATCTGGATACTGGGCCTAACTGGTCTCTTGCTATCCCACGGTGCGAGGGCACAGGATGTGGCTGTGGTCTTCTCGAATGCGCCCGGGAGTCCAGCCTGGGCCCCCACCATTACCTATCAAAATATTCGCTATATTGCAATCGCTGATCTCTGCCAACCCTTGAACGCCCGCAATCATTATATCGCTCAAAATAAAAAGGCAGTGGTGTACCTCGACGACAGGGTCATTAAAATTACCGCTTTCAATCCTTATGTCATAATCGATCAAAAAGTCTATCAATTGCCGATACAGACCATTTTTTACAATGACCAAATCTACGTGCCGCTGGTCTATTTTGTGGAAATATTGAAGTCCGCATTTCCCGGTCGCATTGATTTTAACAAGCGCAATGATCAATTGCTCATCAAAACGGAGCCGCAGACAAATATCGAACGGATCGAGGTCGAAGAAAAAGCAAACGGCACACTGGTGAAGATTCATACCACAAAAAACTTCTCGGAATCCGACCTGAGTTTGCGGTATGCCCAGGGCTGGTTATATGTTGATATCTATGGGGGGAAGGTGGACTCCAGCCAGGTGCACCGGGAGTTCAAAAAGGGAGTCATTGTCAAGATTATTTCCAGTCAGATTTCCGAGAATTTAGCGCATGTGGCCATTCAACTTCGGGAGGCTATTGGGGAGAAACAGCTCTTCATTCAGAATCCCAATTTAATTTTAGTTACGATTAAAACCCAAAAAGACCTGACTCCGGAGAATGCTCCCAATTTGGAGCGCGAGAAAAAAAAATGGTTGATCAATAAAATTGTGATCGATCCTGGCCATGGTGGTGAAGATCCCGGGGCCATTGGAAAATATGGCACCAAAGAAAAAGACGTGGTGTTGTCAATCGCCCATTATTTGAAAGATCTGCTGGAGCGTGAATTAAATATCGACGTATTGATGACCCGTGAAGACGATCGGTTTATGGCGCTGCGGCAGCGCACCGAATTCGCCAACCGCAATCAGGCAAAATTGTTTATCAGTATTCACGCCAATTCCAACCTCAACCGAAAAATTCGTGGGGTGAGTACCTATTTTCTCGGCCCCGGCAATACGGATGAAGCCCGTGAAGTCGCCAACCTTGAAAACTCGGTGATCAAGCTGGAAAATGAGAGCAAATACGCTGATTTGATTCAGGAAAATTTTATCCTATCGGCCATGGCGCAAAATAGTTACCAGGCGGAAAGCCAGGACCTGGCGGATATGGTGCAGCAGGAAGTGGCCAGAAGCTGTAACTTGCACAATTTGGGGGTTCGTCAGGCCGGATTTTATGTCTTATGGGGTGCCTCAATGCCCAATATTCTCATCGAAACGGCCTTTATCTCCAATCCCGACGAAGAACGCCTTCTCCGCACCAAATCCTTTCAGCAGCAACAGGCCATGGCGATTTTTCAGAGCATCAAGAAATTCAAGGAACGCTACGAATCGGCTTTATAAACCTCGCTCCGCCAATGCTGTTCCATCAATTTTTACTCCTGGCCTATCCTTCCCAATGATGTCTCGGCTCCGCTCCGATCGGTGATTGTTTTTTGAGGTGGCCGCACCGCATCTGGGACAACCGTGGAAGGTAATTTTGGTGATAGCCTGGACGATATTGGCCGTGGCAATTAAAGGCTTGGGTGGCTCTGTTAGCTATTGGCAGGGTTCATTCATTGCCCGGTCTGCCGACAAATTGGCAAGATGAGCGGCCTGCAGTTATCAAGGTCCAGAATTAAGCCAGCTCGAACTTGTCCCCACAAAATAAAAAAGCCCCCAGCTTTCACCAGGGGCTTCGGAGGGAGGAAAAAATGAGATGTTACAGAAATCTATAGCCTGTTCCGTGAATTGTCTCGATGTATTGGGAGGGGTATTTGTACTCTCCCAGTTTTTCTCGCAGCCGCTTGATGTGTACATCCACGGTGCGATTGGTGACATATACTTTTCGACCCCACACTTTTTCCAGGATTTCCTTGCGTGAAAACACATTCTCCCGGCGGGAGGCTAACAAGTACAGCAGCTTGAATTGAATATAAGTTAGATCGATTGGCTTGCCGGATTTTTTTACCTTGTGCTCATCCAGGTCAATTTCGATGTCTTTCACTTTGATTTTTTTACTTTCGCTGCGTTCGACCCGTTCGATAATGGCTTTCACCCGCGCCACGATAGCCTTGTTGCTGAATGGCTTTATAATATAGTCGTCGATTCCAATTTGATAAGCCTTGACCACTTCATTTTCTTCATTGTTCTTTGATAAGATAATCAAGGCGGATTTTCTGGTATCAAAATCGTCCTTGAGATTCTTATAAACATCCCAAATTTTATTATCGAAGTCATCGTGATCGACAACGATCGCCTTCGGTTTTTCTGATAGTGTCAACTCATGAACTCGTTCTGGATCACTCACCCGTACTGCTACGAAGCCCTCATCCTCAATGACTTTCACGATGGAATCGGGGTTGCTGCTCATTGCGTCCACAACCAAGACTTTTCCCTTATCCATGCTGCTTTCCTCTTTAAGCTTTAATGGTTCAATGAATTAAAAAGCCGATTACAATTTGATCGCTGTTGCTCTTTAATTACGACCTCGCATCGAGACATGATGCAGTGCCTTTTTCCCAAAACCCTTCACCCCAACCATCAACGTCCTGGATTAGAGCTGTGTAACCCAATCTCGATGCGAGGTTCGGTCCTCAAAAAGAACTTTGAATCATTCCCACCTCAGTTATTTAACGACATCTATATTTTTAGCAAACATTATGCCAATTTATTAATCTGACATCTTTTTTACGGTCTAAGGCGCTAACCAGCGCTAACTCGTATATATGAATGGACCAAATGGCATATCACCGCATCGAGGTGGCTGTGAATGAACAATGAGTTGCGCAGATTGTAATCAATAATAAGCCAGTTGACATCAACATTGATCGGAAATCGCTCAATTATGAATTCGTACACACATTCATTCGGTTTACTGACCACTGGCCCATCAATCGAGTAAAACGCAACTTTTAACTCATACCAGAGGCATCGCGCCTAACGAATGATGAATTTTATATCCAATCAGTATAAATTACTAATAGTAAATATGGATAAAATTGATTAACTATTGTATCAAACAAACTGTTATGTCTTACATTGAAACATCGGCAATGCCATCATGCCACTATCTTCTGCTGAAAAATATCCAGCTTGAATGAAGTGACAAAAAATTGTCCAGCAGTGGATGATGAGCCAGCATCAGGATGTCGAAAATAAAGCAAGCGCTACCAAGGGGATTTATTCTGGCTAACAAATTTTCTCTTGTCACTGAAAAAAGATAACAATTTTTAGCCCCAATGGATATGACTGTGATCACAATTGTGTCAAAAATTAAATAAAGGGGATAGAAATTGGAGGAGGCGAGCGCTACGTTTCATGATTACGTCCGCTGCGCTTCACTGCTCATTTCCCATTTTGGTCAGTGGCAAGCAAGCGCGATGAGGACGCATTCGTCTGGCTCGACCCTCGTGGAGACTCCTGATCTCCCCAAGGGTCGATTTCAAATACCCGATAAGGCGGATTCAATGGAGCAAGATTTCGCCCTGAGCTGGTGGCTAATTCATGCGTTCAAAATGATTCGCATGGTAGTGCCTTCGCCAACTCGGGTCTCTTTAATGATCAATTTGCCTCGATGATAATCCTCGATGATGCGCTTGGCCAGATTGAGTCCCAGTCCCCAGCCACGTTTTTTGGTGCTAAAACCCGGCCGAAAAATGAGACGACGATGTTGCATACTAATGCCCTTGCCGTTATCTTTTACATCGATATAGATCGTCCGCGCCTTCTCATCCAGGATACCCGAAGTGATCTCGATTGTTCCTTTCTCTTTTTCAATCGCATCCAGCGAGTTCTTGATCAGATTTTCCAGTACCCACTCGAACAGGTCGGCATTGAGATAAACTGGCGGCAGCTTTTCTGATTTTTCAGTAATGGTAATTTTCTTTTGCATGTGGGGCAGGCGGCGTTGAAAATAGCGAATGGTATTACTGATGATCGGTCGGATGGAATATTTCTTCAGGTCAGGCTTGGAGCCAATCTGAGAAAATCGGGCCGCAACTTTGTTGAGACGGCTGAGATCGGTGGCTATATCCTGTAAAATTTTCTCCTGCTGTTCAGCACTCGGTTGGCTCTTTAACAATTCCAGCCAACCCATTAGCGATGACAGCGGCGTCCCCAACTGGTGAGCCGTTTCCTTGGCAAGTCCCACCCAGATCGATTGCGCCTCGCTTTTTTTAATGCTCTGAAAGACGAGAAAGGCCACCGCAATGAAGATACCGATAATGCCGATTTCCACATACGGCTGCCAGATCAATCGGGTGATCAAATTGGAGTCTCCATAGAATAGATACTGTTCCAGCAGCGGCGTTCCAGTGGTGCTATCCCAATAGGCGATCTTTACCGGTTCGATCTCCTTGGCCATGTTGGTTACCATTTTTTTGACTTTTTCCACTGCAGCCGGCGACCGATCATCGGGAGCTACTGAGATGTTGATCCAGTATATCGGATTGTGATCCTTATCGGTGTTGATGATCGGAAAATTAGAGCGCTGAACAATCTGTTCAAACAGAAAATTGAGATTTTTGACGTCTCCCTCAGCCGCAGCATGAGAGTGCAGCCGGGCATAGAACTCCAAAATATTGCGTGACTCCTCTCTCAGATCGTTGACGATGGCTTGCGAATAATAAAGCAGCGCCAGAATCAGTCCAATGGCCATGACAAATAAAAAAAGGTTCAATCGATCAGAGAAGCGATACAAGATGTTTTTCATGTTTCAAACCTAGATAGTGATGCCTGTTTTCTGCTTGCGCCAGGTGTAAACCAGCGCAGCCACCAGGAAAATAAACACGACGATGCTGATCCAAAGGCCTAATTTAAACGATGCCGGTTTAAAAACAAACTCAATCCGATGCTCCCCTGGCTGGAGCGAAATGGACCGCAAGATATAATTGGTTTTGTAGATTTTGGTCTCTTTGCCATCCACCAACGCCTTCCAGCCCGCCGGGTAATACACTTCCGATAGCACCAATAGCGTTGGCGATTTCACAGACGCCTTCATTTTTATGTCATGAATATCATAATGAGTGATTTCAACCTGGTTCCCCCGATTGGGGGCAATTTCAAATTCGGGCCGCTCTTCCAGGATGGCGGTGCGAGCGGGATCAAATCGACCTGACCCCATGAAATTGAAAATTTCATCTTTGTTCGATAAAGTCACAATTTCATCCACAAAATAGGCCCGTGGCAGCGCATTCTTATTTTCATAGATCAACGCATTGGACTGTCGAACCAGTTGATAGGTCGAATCGGGAATGGGGAACATGGTGATCACATATTTTACATTCAGCATGTTCAAGAACGCTTGATGCCGATGGTACAGTTCCTGGGGGACCTCGGCAGCAGATCGCTGCTGAATGACGCTTTGACCTTTCTCATTCATCCCTTGCTGATAGAAATTGAAGAAGAAGGAAGCAGGAAAGGGCACCCGTTGCCATTGCAACTGCTCCAGGGCTTCCTGGTATATTTTCAGCTTGGCGGCATGATAGCCAGAAATATTTTGGATCTTAAAATACATGTACCAATTGTCGGGTTTCTCACCTGGCTGTCCCAAATTGATTGGCACCATCCGAAATGGCTGCGGTTGATTCTCCAAAAACCTCACCACATCATCTTTCTGAAAATAATCCTGCTCCGTTACTGCTGGCTGGGGCTTGATGATCTTGAAATCGACCAGCCACAGATCAATAATTACCAGAAACGCCAATCCTGTCGTCAGCAAGGAGGGATGGAGTTTCCGATTCAAATAATAGAGCGCCAGAAAGCCAGTTGCTCCCAATAGGATGACCATGATCACGGCATCCCGCACGCCCATTTGATAGGCCAATTGCTGATCGGAAGGGTTGGGCACTTTGCCAGAACCCGCAATCCAGTTCAAAATAGTGCCTTTGGCTAAAATCACAAACAGCATGATCAAAATCGCCAGCCCCCCAAATACATAAAAATAGCGCTGAATCGGTCGGATTTTCTGCTGGATCAATTTCGGATCAGTGGACTCTTTTAATTGAATGAGAAAATGCAGGCCGAATCCCGCCATGAGCACCACGGCAATATCCAGTATGATATGGATCATGCTGGGCACCCGAAATTTATTGAAGAATGGGAGAAATTTGAACATTGGCCCATAGAGAATCGGGAGATGGCTGCCAAAGGAGACGATCAACGACAGCAACGCCACGATGGCGAAAAAGATCACATAGCGATCCCGACGGATCACCAGCGCCAATCCCGCCAGAAATAGCACCACGATGCCCATATAAAGCGGATAATCGGTGAAGGGCATTTTGCCCCAATAGGTCTCGCCGCCGAAGCCGAAGAACGATGGAACGATGAAGGTGATCATCTCGGCGGGGGAGAAAGACCAGTTGGAAGCATATTGGTAATCCAATCCCTCGGTCATGCCGCCGCCACGGATGGAGTAGTGGGAATATTCGTAGACCGAAAAGTAGAGCACCGAGGACAACATCAGCCCTGCCAGCACGGCAGCCGCCAGAATGGCTCCCGATTTCACAATGAGCAGCGGCTTTTTGGTATCCCGATAGGCCACGATCGCCTGGAAAATGAAATACAGTCCGATCAGCAAATAGGTGTAATAACAAACCTGGACATGGGCCCGCAGCAACTGGAAGCCGATGGCCAAAGCGGTAATCGAAAAATAGAGCAGATTCCGCTTTTCCAGTAGCTGCTGGACCGACCAGAGGATGAGCGGGATCAAGACCAGGGAATAGAATTTGGTATTATGGCCGAAGGCGGTGAAGGCAATGAACTGGGGCAGAAACGTGATGGCAATGGCCGAAAATAAACAGGCATAGCGATGGAGCTTCAACGAGCGCAGCAGGAAATAGGTCAGCAATCCCAGCAAAACGTAATTCAATATAATCACCATAAAGGGCGTGAGCGGCAGGATCTGGCCGATGCCTGTGATGGTGTAATTGACGATCGTGTCCACGATGTTGATGAGCGGTGCCGTGAGGCTGCCCAGCGATGGCATCCCCGAAAAGATGTAGGGATTCCACAGCGGATAGATGCCTCGATTGAGCGCATCGGTGATGAACGGCTTGAAGCTGCGGGAATTCAAGGCGTCGGGCGCTAATAGGGTTTTATTTTCGAACACCACCTGATAGTAGAATATGAGCAACAAAATGAACAGAATGATCGCCGTGGCCCAATTCGGATGGCGGGCGAAGAAGCTCTCCTGGGGCTTTTGGGTCGCCGTTTTTGCCGCAGCGAATTTTTTGGATTTCTTCTTGGCCATGAAATTATCTCCTTCCTCGATTGATGGTCTCCAATATAATTTTTTTATAGCCTGCAATTTCGGTTGCCCGAAAGAATTTGAACCAGTACAGGAGCACAGGATAGCACAAGATCAGCATGAATTTCACGATCAATGCAACCAGGGTCGATTCAAACGAAATCCAGCTTCCCAGCACATACAGCAGGGAACCGATGGCAACGATTTTCAAAATTCGCTGCCATTCGTAGGGGACAAAATGCAGCCGCTGGGAGACGAAACACATGCTGAGAAGCGTAATGAAATAGGCGATGGTGGTGTTCACCGCTGCTGCCATCATCCCATAACGGGGAATGAAGATGATGTTCAATCCGATGTTGATGAGCGCCCCCAGGCCATAGATCACCGTGTAATAGAAGGTTTTCACTTTCAGCAGCACGCCGATATCCACTACCAAAAACAGCCCATAGAAAATGTACGCCAGCGCCACCAGCGGCACGGCTGGCAGGCCGACCAGATAGGCACGGGTGCTGAACAGCAGGATGATCTCCCTGGCGAAGAGCGACACGATCAAAAACAGCAGCGTTCCCAACAGCAAAAAATAGGTCAAGGCTCCAGCGTAAATTTTATTGGCCTCGGGCTTGTTCTGGACCGAGAAGATGAATGGCAGCCAGGCGGTGCGAAACGGCGTTACCAGCAGCATATTGATGATCATGCCGAATTTGTAGACGATGTCGTATCGCCCCACGGCATCGGCGGAGCCGTACCAATTTAGCAAATAGCGATCGGCAATGGTCAGGGCGAAGCTGGCCACGGCGCCTGGGACCATGGGCAGACCGAAATGCAGCAATTTGCCGAGCAGCGGTCTGGAAAAAGCCAGGCCGATGGGTTTGAAAACTGTGATCGCCGCAATCATGAACACGCCGATGGCCGAATAGAGGCTGCTTTTCACCACGCCCAACACGCCCTGGTGCAGCACCAGAATGTAATAGAGATTCAAGCCGACCAGCAAAAGGAAATGCACGATATTGAGGAACGAATAGAAAATCGGCCTTTCGATGGCACGGGCATAGGCCAGGGCGAACTGTCGAAAGAGATTGAACAACACCGAGCCGAAAATGAATTTCAAATAGATCGCCTGCTGGGCTGATTTGAAGATGAGCTGGGAAATGAACTCGGCCTGGCCGAACAAAATGGCCAATAGGATGGCGGACACCGCTCCCGAAAAAATAGTGGCGGTTGAAAATACCCGTCGCCGTTCCGATTCGGTGGTGCCTTCATGATAAAATTTGAACACGGCCGACGCCAGTCCCAGCGTCAGCACCAGAAGCAAAGTCATCTCCGTATAGTTGAGCAGCGCAATATCGCCGACCTGATCCGTGGTGAGCACTTTGGTATAGAGCGGGATCAGGAGAATAGCGATGGCTTTGATAATGGCATCGCCCAGGCCATAGATCAGCGTTTGGCTGGATAGGCGTTTGAAATATTCGATCATGAAAATTTTTTTGATTAACTCTTGCGAAGGTTGTTAGCCTTCGCAAGGGTTTCCATCATTCAAATTGGTTGTCATTGCGATCCGTATGCCAATGGGGGAACCGCAATAGCGCTAAATAATCAGCAAAAGCTCCTACATCCCCCCTGGCCCGCCTTCAAAGGGGGGAATAATAGGCGAGTGCAATATAATAAAAAATTGGTTCTTTTGCAATATAAACTCTGGGAGATT
>CAZYNP010000001.1:33712-108630 GCA_964647995.1 uncultured Cytophagia bacterium | reverse complement strand
GCGAGTGCAATATAATAAAAAATTGGTTCTTTTGCAATATAAACTCTGGGAGATTGAGAAAATATCCCGACCGCAGCAACGGGAGGGAGGGCATTGAGGCAATTGTGAGAGGCTGCTATTTTCGTTTAGCTCGAATGAGGTCGAAATACATATTTTCCACCTGCTTCATCCAGATGCGATGATCGGCTCGCTCGGAGACGACCTGTCGATTTCGCTGGGCGATTTCCTGGCAGAGAGCAGGATTGTTGAGCAGATGGATGATGGCCTGGGCTGTGGCAATTTCGTCTCGCACGGGGACGATCATGCCGTTTTGTTCTGGTGTTATCCAATCCCGAAATACGGGCAGATCGCTGACCACGGGCACGGCGCCGCAGGCCATGGCCTCGGTGAGCGAGCCTGGCATCCCCTCCGAGGAGGTGACCGATACGAAAATATCGGCGAGGTGGTAGTATTCGGCAATGCGATGATTTTCGACCGCACCCAGGAGCAGCACGCTATCGGCCACGCCCAACTCCTGGATCAGTCGTTTCAGTTCCTGTTCCTGAGCGGCCGTGCCCCGATACAGAAAAACAAATTTCACCTGGGGCACCGTTTTTTTGACCAGCGGAATGGCTCGCACGATGATGTCCAGATTATAAACCTTGCCCAGCATGCGGGTGCTGAGCACCACTTTTTCATCTTGCAATCCCAATTGGCGGCGCAGCGCCTCATTGCCCCGCTGGAAGGGGAATTTTTCCAGCTCCAATCCGCCCTGGATGACGTGAATCTTCGCCGCATCGATTCCGAATTCGGTGATCTTTTTTTTCAGATCATTGGAATTGGCCGTAATCAGATCGGCCTGACGCAGCGCCTGGCGGGTGAAAAAGCGATAGAATGGCGATCGGCCTGGGTCAACATTGATATCCGATCCCCAGGCCGTCAGCACCAGGGGTTGGAAACCTGTCATGGCGCCGATCCAGCCGCAGGCGGAGATATAATGGGCGTGCAGCAGATCGAATGTATCGTGCCGCAGCAGATGGCGGGTGCGAATCACATTTTCGGCGATCAGGGATTTGGCATAGAATCCCCGATAGGAGCGGAGGCGTCTGCGCAGCGCCGAGCCATCGCCGCCATGAATCCGAACGCCCGCCAGTGCCCCGCTGGGAACCGCTGCGAAGGCATCGGGATAGGGCACGAGATGGACCTCATGCCCCGCCTGTACAAAATATCGCAGCCAGCGCTGGACATGGATGGCAGCGGGGTCGCCGAGGAAAAGCAATTTTAACAATTTCATTTGAGATAGAGGACTTTTCTTACCTGTTCAAAATTTTTCGTTCTCATTCGGATCAGATAAACTCCTGACACGACCGATTGCCCCTGTTCGTCACGAGCATCCCAGGTTGCGATTTCAAAACCAGCATGTTTTTGATCATTCACTATATTTCGGACCAATCGGCCCATTAGATCATAAACGGTTATGTTCACTTCTGAGGAGTATGGCATCTGATATTCAATCCTGGTGATCCCATTAAAGGGATTAGGAAAGATATTTGATATCGAAAACGACTCTGGTAAAAGCGATTTATCCTCGCCATAAATATTTGTATAACCAATTTGCATCGTTAAAGTATCATTGGTTCGATTTTCGTCTTCGTTTAAGCAAGAGAAAAACTTGAAAAAGAAAGGGCCTTCTCCAGAAACTTCCCATAGACCAAAATAAATTTTCAATGTATCCAGAGGGGCCAGGCTAATTACAGTCTGAGTTCCTCGATAAACCAGAGACTGCGAATCGTAAATTTCACAAGTTACATCAAATAGCGATTCCGCAAAAGCGCCGAAATTTTCAATGCTGGCAATTGGAGTAATGGTTCTTTCCCAAAATGAGCTTAAGGGCGAGATGATGCGAATCATTCTAATATCGTGGTCAAGCAGAGCAATGATTTTTTTCGAGATTTTATTATTACTGGTATTCAAATCATTTGGCAAATAAGTAATGAATTGAATTTCATATTCTCCCCCTCCCACTGGAACCCACGGATCAAAGGTAACGGTCTTTTTATCAAGGCTGCGGATAAAATCGATCTCTCGAGTTGCCGTGTAAACGATCACGCCAGATGAATCAACTATGCATTTCACAGTGAAGTTGGCTTCATCATTTTTTCCATTGTTTTTTATTACAACTTCTGGGATGACCACATCTCCAATTACCCTGGAGGATGGATTCAATATTTCCATGGCCATGATATCATGGGATAATCTTTGCTCATAAATGGTTAGAATTTGATTTACCGAAATACCTGTGGTATCCCAGATGATTCCAGATGGCCAGAAAATTGTCAGGCTGTCAACTGTTTGAGACTGGCCCAGCCCAAATTCCAGCGGTAAGCTTTCCTGAGAATAATAACCCGCACCGCCACTAACCTCTCGAATCTGTAATTGCTGATTGGCTATGATTCGGACCTTAGCGCCAATAGCAGATCGATTGCTCACTGTCCCGACCAATTTGACGATAAGCCATTTATTACCGCTGCCATTGTTTTGATAGAGGTGCGTTCCTGTGGCGGCATAGGTTGTTGCGAGCAGGTCCAGGTCGCCATCATTGTCATAATCACCGAAGCTGGCTGTATTGCCAGATGTATAATTGCCTATCCCAGATGTTACGATTGATTCGATGAATTTTTCATTGCCGCTATTCATAAATAAATATTCTCTGCCGCCCCAGGCATTATAAAGATAGAGATCCAGGTAGCCATCATTATTCAAATCGCCCCAGGCGCAGCCCACTATTCCATTGGCAAGGTCGAGACCAGAGCTGCTCGTGACATCGCTAAAATATAAACCTTGTTGATTTTGGAAAAGGACGCCTCTAAAATCGCTATTAGCTACAAAAAGATCAAGAAAGCCATCATTATTGTAGTCACCCCAAGCGCAACCATACCCGTTCCCAGAATCGAAAATTCCTGCTTCATTGGTAATTTCAGTGAAAGTGCCATCCTGGTTATTTTTATAAAGCACATCTTCCGCTTGATTGTTTACGAACAGATCGAGGAAGCCATCGTTATTGAAATCGCCCCAGGCAGCGCCACGACTTTTGGCATAGGGATGGCCGTCAACCGAAGCCAGGTAAGTGACGTCAGTAAAGGTTCCATCGCCATTATTACGATAAAGGATATTGCTTTGACCGATCTCAAAATTCACCACATAAATATCTACGAAACCATCATTATCGTAGTCGCCCCAGGCGCAAAAATAGCTATTCAGGTCACAGCCCACTCTGGCCTGAACCGTTATATCTTCGAATGTGCCATTGCCAAGATTCAAATAGAGGATATTAGGAATATCTCGATTGCAAACGTAAAGGTCAAGAAGATCATCATTATTCAAATCAGCCCAGGTAACACCTGTGGTCCATCCTTTAAATTCAACTCCAGCATTCTGGGCGACATTTGAGAATGTGCCGTTTTGATTATTCAAGAACAAGGCATTGGCGCCAAATCGATTGCCAACATAAAAATCTAAAAAGCCATCGTTATTAAAATCGCCGAAGGCCGTCCCACTGTCCCAGTGACCGTTTACCTTTGCCAGCTCAGTGACTTCAGTAAAACTGACGGATAAAAATCTTTCTGTTTGTGCCACTGACATATTCAATTGAGCCCAAAAAACAATGGTGGCCAGCACCCCCTGGATTAAGTTTTTCTTTATTTTCATCATTCAAACCTCCCATAATTTTTCAAAAAAATTTTAATCCACCTTTTTGCTTCGATCGATAGCAATTGAAATATTGCAATTCATTCGCCTGGCTGCTTTCGGGCGACACCAAATAGATAGAGTCCCCATCGCTTCGAGGCTCTTGTTGAAGATATCAGCCGAAAAATGAATGAGGGCACCCTGGCTTTTCCCAGCGAATAGAATATGAACGGCGATAGAGTAAAAAAAGTAGTAATCTCAATTTTCGATAATTCTGCCCAAGAGAAGAGCCGAGCCAGATAGTCTGGGCGCCAGCGCTCTTCGTAACCATAATTGTTGGAAACAAAGCCTCGATTGGTAAACCGTGGTTTCAATCGGGATTTTTGTTTGTACCATTTAAACAGCGTATCGGAAAACATCCAATCCCAGCGTAACCCATTCGGAACAGATATAATTATCTTGCCGCCTGGTTTTAGGAACGCTGTCCAATATTTCAATACCTCTTCATGATTTGGAAAATGTTCCAACAGCCCAAATGAAATAATCGCATCAAATTGCCCTCGATCAAATGGCAATTCGGTGGCCGAGTGCTTGAAAATTACATGATCGTAGCCATTTTTAAGTAAAATCTGCTGCGCTTTTTCGACAGCAGCTTCGGAGGTATCAATACCTATGCAATCGATTCCCTTTTTCAACAAATACAGCACCCATTTTCCAATACCACAGCCGATATCCAGAACTCGATACCCTTTTTTTAGGTGCTTATCAAGCAACTCCATCACTTTTTGAGTATAGGCTGCTTCTGTGTACAATTCAATCGTTGATGCTTCTTTGTTCGGCTGGAGCGAATCAGCCACATTATATTCCAGCCAGATGTCATTTTTATTATTATTCATGGTTTCAAGGATTATTAAAGGTTAAAAGGGCTAATAAATTAATTGTGACTTTTCCCTGTGATGCAAAAAAAATTAAATTGGACAAGTTGCTCCTTGCAAATTAGAACGTTGATTACAAATTTATTTGTTTTTCAGAATGAGGTGCTATTTCCAGCTATCCGCCAATTAGCGGATTATATTTTGCTGTTCAAAATGCTCAATGAGAAATCCTGATTTGGACAAGAATGTTCTTGAATAAGGTATTAAGGTTTCCGCTATCAACGATTAGTATATGTGACTAGGGTTTTTATCAGATTGCCGAACAAGACCAATATAGAAAACATTATTGACCTTAGTGCTTCATTTCAAAAATTCTTGTAGGGTTTTAGTCATGGCTATTCTCAAAAATAAAATCCTTACGGATTAAGTCCCCTGTATTTTTGCATGTCTTGTCGGACGGGAATTAAGGCGTGAGCCTTTTAGAAACTCTACAAGGAATTATGAAATGGCGTACTTAGTAACAAATCGAATCCCCTAACGATTAAATCTTATTAGCTCAGCGTTCCATTTTACTGTCCAAAGTGCTAAATCAAAATTCCTATTTTGGACGAGAAAGCTGACTTTTTATTTCAAAATCACCAACTGATTAGCGCTTAATCTCCTCCAGCACCTCCCCCAGTCTCCTCGTCAGTTCCCGTCGATCGAATGCTTGAACCTTTGCCTCGTCCAGATGGTCGTTGGTCAGCGCCTTCCGTTGCCAGCGCCGATAAAGATCCAACAGCGCCGCTTTGATCTGCGGGACATTTGAGGGATGCACCACTGTGCCCGCCTTAAGCTCACGGATCAGCTCGGCGGCGTCGCCTTCGGGCGCCAACGCCAGAATGGGCTTGCGGGCACCCAGATATTCGAATAATTTTCCCGTCAAAATGCCTTTGTTGGCTGGAGCGTCATCGATGATCAAGAGCAACACGTGGGACGCCAGCAGGTACTGGATGCTCTGCTGGTGCGGCACATACGGCACAATTTGCACCATGCCCTCAAAGGTTGGCTGGCGCAGCATCTCTTCGATGAAGCCACCGATGCGGCCGACAAAGGTGAGTTGCAGGTTCTGTTTCAATTCGGGCAGCTCGGTCAATAACTCGGCCACGGCTTGCAGCAAGGCCTCGGGATTGCGATGGCCGTAGAGCGAACCCGTATAGGTGATCACCATTTTGTCGCTGGGCGGATCGGCGGTCACGCCCTCGAAATCGGCGCCATCATAGCCATTGGGGAGCAACAGCCAGCGATCATCCACCAGTTCAGGATGGCGCCCTCCCAGGTCCTGGGCAATGCCGTTCGAGACCGTGAGGATGCGATCGGCCGACTTCAGCACGGAATGCTCCAGATAGCGGTCGAATTGGTCGGGCCACTTTGGCCGTTTGGCCGAGGAGAGCCAGCCGACCCAGGAATCCCGAAAATCGGCCACCCAGGGTCGTCCCGTGAGCTTCTTCAGCCAATAGCCGATGAGGTGGCAGGTGTATGGTGGGGCTGAGGAATAAATGACATCGATCCGTTCCTGCCTGATGGCCTTCAATCCCAGGGCCACGGCAAACGGCAGCCAGCCCACTCGGGCATCGGGGATAAAAAAGCTGCCCCGAATCCATTCGGCCAGCCGCTCGCTGAGCTTCTTCTTCTGCTCGGCATCTCGGGATAGCGTGGCAATATCCACGGCCTCGCTCATCTGGCGGCCCGTGAGCTTGCGATAGAGCTGGTACGGCTCGGGAATGTAGCTGCGATAGACCGCCAGTTGCGGTGGCAGCTCGGCCACCAGCGATGGGTCGTAGGCGGGGTAGTCGGCATCACGGGCCGTCAATACCACAGGCTGCCAGCCCGTGGTGGGCAGGTACTTGATGAATTTCAAGGTCCGCTGAACGCCAGCGCCACCGCTGGGTGGAAAGTAATAGGCGATCAGCAGGAGTTTTTTATTTTTTCTGGGAGTCATAAAATTTGTCGCCCCTGGGTCAATCAATAGGGTAATAATATCATGTTGTCGTTGGTTGTTCTGGCTACTAACGTTGATAAGGTTATTCCGCAGCACGTCTGATGGAGCAAACCCGATAAACCCTATTGAACTTAGTAGCCGATCGAATCCCCCAAGCTTATTACCCTAATCTTGGTATGCTACTCCTTACAAATAATAAGCTAATAAGGTTATTCTATTTGTAACGATCTCAAAGTTATTAAGGTTAATAAGGTTGTTCCTCAATCAGTCCAATGCAGCAAACCGAGAAACCTTATTAACCTTAATAATCGATCGAGGATTCCAATTATTTAATCTTATTCGCTTATTTTGCGTCAATGAATAAGATATTAAAGTTATTCCTCAGTCAGTCCAATGGAGCAAACCGATAAACCTTATTAACCTTAGTAACCGCTCGAAGCTTCAGATTCTTTAACCTTATTAGCTTATTCTGGGGCAATAGAAACGATTATAAGGTTCATCTCACGCTTGTCTGGACCATTTATAAGATTTTTCTTTACCCGCTTAATAGAATACGTTGCATAAGCGTTAGTAATTTTTGTAAGCAAATTGACGCTGCTCTTTTATCCCTTTTTCAATGTCTGCTGATAAAATTTAATAAAATGCTCATACTCCTCAGCAAAAGTCATTTTTTTATGATGTTGAGTCTGGTTAAGGATATACTTGCACACCTTATCTACATCTGCCTTGGATACAGAAAAAGCAGATGCTGATTGTTGCCAAGCAAAATGACCATTTGCCAGATTATTTTCATTGATAAATCGCTCCGAGCTATTAGCGACAACATTTGCTAACTTTTCTTCTGAGATTGATGGCGACCGAGAGACCATAAAATGCAAATGTTCAGGATTGGCGTATATAGCATATAATTTAGATGAATTATTATTGACAATTCCAGTGATATATTTCTCGATGCGATCACGATTTTTCTCTGGAATTAAAGGTTCCCGACCTAATGTAATAAACACAAAATGGGTGTATAGGTTATGATATTCAATTTTCATATCACAAGCCGATAAGGTTCATAGTGCTTGTTATGTTGAAAGTTGACTTAGGTTTTCGTGTTTTCAATAAGAAGTGCTGGATTAGACTTCCTATCGTTGCGTTAAGTTGATTCTTTGGTATATAATTTTTCAGATATGGTTAACCCTCATTTGCTTCCATAAACTCCTCGATTGCCCGTGCCAGCCGCTCCCAGGAGTACTGCTTCTTTTGGTGCTGAATGTTTTCGGAAAATTTCGGCTCCTTATTTTCCTCGAAATAGCGAATGATGGCCTGAGCCAGCGCCGCAGCATCCTGGGCGGGAACCACCAGGCCTGTGACCTCCTGGGCCACGGCCTCGGGCAAGCCCCCCACATCGGTGGTGATCACGGGCTTATTGTAATTATAGGCGATCTGCACGATGCCGCTCTGCGTGGCGGAAATGTACGGCAGCACCACCACATTGGCAGCGGCGAAATATAGCCCCACCTCTTCATTGGGAATGTAATCGTCGAAAATGGCCACGGCGTCTCGCAGTCCCAATTGGTCGATCTGACGCACATATTTTTCTTTGTCATCATAGAATTCGCCCGCCACCAGCAATTTGACAGGCCAGCGTTTTTGAACCAGCGGCAGCGCCTCGAGCAGGCAGCTCAGTCCCTTATAGGCACGAACATAGCCGAAGAACAATAACACTTTTTCAGCAGCGCCAAGGCCGAGCCTGGTTCGGGCGGCGGCTGAAGTATAATTCTGGCGGAATATTTCATAAACGGGATGCGGCACTTCTTTGAAATGGGCGCGGGGCCGAAAATGCAATAGATCCTGCCGCACGATGCCCGATTGGACGATGAAATAATCCACAAAGGCCAGCCCCAGCCGTGTCAGCAGCCGATCGCCCAACTTTTTTTCATGAGGCACAATATTATCGCAAACATAGAGCACTCGGGTTCGAGTAAACAGTCGGGTGAGAAAAGCGATGCTGGCGTAGGCGGGTGCAAAGAACGGCAGCCAATATTTAAAGATGATCAGATCGGGCCGCTGACGATAGATCGCCAGAAAGGTTTTGATCCAGCTCAGCGGGCCGATGGAATCCAGCAGCGGCTGGCTGGGGATCGGCTCGATCTCCTTGCTGGAGTCCTGCTGGGTTTTGCCAGGGAAAAAAATACTGGGGTACTGACGTTTAAACGAGATGATCTGCACGTCATGGCCTCGCTGCAGCAGCGCTTTGTAGAGCAGGGCGACGTAATGGGCAATGCCGCCCCGCATCGGATACGATGTTCCCAGAATGATGATTTTCATTGATTCAATAATCTCTCACAGGTAGCAAAAACCGTTGGCACATAGATATGTTCCATGCTGTGATGCGGGCATTCTCTGGCAAAGAAGCAATCGCATTTGATGGCAGGCTCCAGAATTTCGCCCAGGCCATACAGCTCGAACTCGTGACGATTAAAAATATTGTTGAACAGCACGATCTTCTTGCCCAATCCAATGGCGATGTGGGTGGCCATGGTAACCGCTGTCACCACCAGATCGCATTGATCCACCAGGTTGATGAATTGCGGCAGCGGAAAATGTCCCAGATAGGTGGCGCCGCTCTGCTCGGCGATGCGGCGATTTTTGTCATGCTCGTCGGGGCCGCCCAGAATGAGCACCCCTCGGCCGTGGCCTTTCAACTGCCGTGCCAGCTCGATCCAATTCTGTTCGGGCCACAATCGGGAACTCCAGCGACCGCCGCAGCCCGTGTTCAGGCCGACGATGGGCTTCGGCTCGGGGATTTCCCAATGATAATTTCGATCGGCAAAATTGCTCAGAATATATCTCTCGCCCTGGAATTCAAAGCCGCAGATATCGAACACCTCCTGGGGGTAGCTGCGGGTATTGGCCTGGTTGACCGAATCGAAAACGCCCGTGAGAAATTTGGCTTCGCTGTTCTGATCCAACGGATAGCAGCGATTGAATGGACTGAATCCAAAGCCCTGCTTCTGGCGAGCGGAAATCTGATTGGCCAGGGCGCAGGCTTCCCGATCTTTGTCGAGATTGATCAGCAGGTCGAATTGGGAGGCCTGGAGCGCCAGGATGTTTTTCAACTCGAAATTCAAAATTTCATCCACCCAATCGGCTGGCACCAGCTCTGGCGATTGGGTGAGCCAGGTGATATGGCCAGCGGGATAGACCTGTTTCAACTTGCGCAACAGCGGGGTGGTGCGTATGACATCGCCAGCCGCACCGAGCTTGATGATCAAAATTCGCTGCTGAATCGGATCGTAGTGGGGACAAGTGTCGCAGATGACCTGTTCTCGCTTGTGCGGAACGCAGGGGATATCACCTTTGAAATGGCGGCAGTCTGGATTTATTTTCATATCCATCACGATAAGATTTTTTTAATCGAATAGTCCGCTTTCTTTTTCTGCGTCTCGGTGATCATCTCTCCCAGCAGGCCGATGGAGACGAATTGAATGCCCACGATCACCAACAGGATGCCCAGAAACAGCAACGGCCGATTGCTCAAAATGCCTTTGGCGATGATCTTATCGATGGCCAGATAGAGGTTGATGATCATGCCGATGAGGAATGTGATCAAACCGATACTGCCGAACAGATGCAGCGGCCGTTTTCGGAATTTATTCAAAAAGACCACAGTGAATAGATCCAGCAGACCCGCAATGAAGCGAAACATGCCAAATTTGGTCTTGCCATATTTGCGGGGATGGTGCTGCACCACCAGTTCGCCCACCCGATAGCCCTGCCAGTGCGCCAGAACGGGAATAAACCGATGCAATTGGCCATAGACCTGGATATCCTTGACCACCTCAGCCCGATAAGCTTTGAGGCCGCAATTGAAATCGTGGATCTTCAATCCCGATACCCAGCCAGTCACTCGATTAAAGATCTTCGAGGTGTTGCGCTTGATGAACGGATCGTATCTTTTTTTCTTCCAGCCCGAAACCAGATCGTAGCCCTCGTTCAATTTTTCGATCAGGCGTGGGATTTCTTCGGGATCATCCTGGAGATCAGCGTCCATGGTAATGACATACTCGCCACGCGCCGCCTCGAAGCCGCAGGCCAGCCCGGCGGATTTGCCATAGTTCTTGCGGAACTGGTAGACACGAACGCGCGGATCGGTTTCGTGCAATTGCTGCAATACCCGGTCCGAGCCGTCAAAAGAACCATCATCGATGAAAATGATCTCAAAATTTTCTTTTTCAGATAGCACCTGATTAATTTTCGAGTGCAGTTCTATCAGCGAATCGGCTTCATTGAACAATGGGATCACGATCGAAAGTTGCGGATTTGTTTTGGCCATGGTAGTTTTGGGTTTGGTCTGTGGCAAGGCCTACCTCCCGATTTCAATCTGATTTGATTGACTGATGAATTCGGATTAATAAACATTGCTGGCCGACCCGAGTCCTGATCCAGCAAGGTCATGATCCGAGTCTGCGCCAATGAATTCGAGCGATTGCATTCTGGCGTATTGGGTCTAAAAATTCAGTTGATCGTTTCAGCGCCAACGATTTGATTGGCGACGTGATTGCCCGTGCTGAGAAATCGCATGGTTGCGATAGTAGCAGTTTGGCCACTCTCGCTAACGGCAAAAATTCTTTTCAGCTCAAAGCTTTATCCACTCTGCCTGATCAGGGATGCGGATCACAAAGTCATCGGCACTCAAATGAATATTGGATTTTCGATTTTCATAAAGAATGGTAATGCGTGTTTTGCGTTGCGGATGAACCAGTTGAATCAGCTTTGGCAACGTGACCTCATCTCGGGTTTCAAACTGCTTGTAGGAGATCATCACCAGCGGCTGATTTTGCCGGTCCAGGACGTGCACGGCGGTGACCACGAATTTCCTGGCATCGATCCAGTATTTGATGCGCTGATTTTTATGGAATCCCAGAACCGTGTATTGGCCATGATCGAAACCGACTGAATCACGTTCGTAGTAGTCCAGGGTGGGCATGCCCGAAAATGCCTGGAGGAGCTTGTCCGTTGTAAGTTCGATCGGCAGCATTCGGCCCCAGGGAAGATTCTCCGGTGATCCGGTATAGACGCTGTTTTCGAATGAATTATAAATCAAAAATTGGCGTTGATCCACAAACAGGGCGGCCGTCCCCAAATTAAACGGCCCCTTGATTTTGATCAGCAGAGAGTCCGGTTTTTTGATCGCAATGCTGGCGATGGCCGAAAAATTCATTTTGGGAGATTCCACGCTGATTTGAGCAATCCCTTTGACCGTATGCAATTTCAAATCGGCGCGTGCCAATCGATAGCGGATTTCGTTGATGGAAATTGGCGTAACCTCCGCCGACCGCTTATGAAAAATCCGGGCACAACTTCCGCTAATCAAAACGGTGAACGTCAACAAGAGAACAATTCGTTTCAAGATCGACCTCGAAGGGGATTTACTTTGGTTCTAATTTTTGTCGCACATCGCTGCGAGTGCTGTCGAGCTCAAGGGATTTTTGCCAATACAATCGAGCATTTTCCAGGTCATTCATTTTCTCATAGACATCCCCCAGGTGTTCCATTACTTCAGCGGATTTGTCACGATATTGGACCGCTTTTTGAATGTACATTAAGGCGTTCGGGTAGTTACCCATTTTGAAATAAATCCAGCCCAGGGTATCCAGGTAAGCACCATTGGTAGAATCGGCAGCAACCGCCTTCTGCGCCATTTCCAGGGCCAGTTCCAGGTTCAGTCCCCGTACCGACAGACTATAACTGTAATTGTTCATCAACAGTGGATCATTCGGTCGAGTGGCGAGCGCGGCCTGGTAAAGGCTATCAGATTTGGTGTAGACTTTCTTTTCGTCGTAAATCATGGCCAGCGTTCCCAGCGCGTCGACGTAATTGGGATCCAGTTCCAAACATTTTTGCAGATAGATAACGGCCTCATCGGATTTGTGACGCTGATTGAGGACCGATCCCAGGAGAAAATTGATATGGGGATCGTCGGGAAGGGCGGCGACGGCTTTTTGGAAATGATTTTCCGCCGTTTCCAATTTTTGATTGCGCAAGTAAATAAATCCCAAAGTGATCCAGGAGCGGGAAAATTCCTGGTTCAGTTCGATGGCTTTTTGAAAATAGTGTTCAGCCGGCTCCCAGTTCCGTCGCTGATAATGAAGATAGCCCAGGCTGAAATAGGGCCGAAAATCCTGGGGAAAACGCCCGATAGTCTGCTCGAATTGGTTGATGGCAGCCGTGGTATCCCCGCGTTGAAAATAGAGTTCCCCCAGCCGCAAATAATTATCAACGGTTGTGCTGTCGCTGGCAATCGCCCCCTCAAGCAACTCAATGGCTGACTCCCATTGCTGTTGACTCCGATAGAGGTCAAGCAGCTCTTCCTGGCAATTTTCAAAGGTGCTGTTTTTGGCAATGCCTTTTTTATACCAGGCGATGGCGGAGAGGGTATCCTGGTTAGCCAATGACAGTTTGGCCATAGCGAGGTAGGATCGTTCGTCATCCGGAAAGTCGTTATACAGCGAGGTAAAGATCTTCTGCGCTTTTTTCAGTTGTTTATTCTGGAGGTAGATATCGCCGGCCTTGATCCGAATTTCAGGTGTGCCATAGCCCAAATCGATGATATTTTCGTATTCCCTGGCCGCTTCCAGCTCCTTCCCTTGCGCCATGAACAAGGTGATCAAAGTAAAACGAGACTCGATGTTGTCGGGATCGATGGCTACAATTCTGCGATAGAGCTGTTCGGCTTGCTTAAAATCGCGCTGGGAATAATAGATTGCGGCCAGCAATTCATGCGATTCGATATTTTGAGGAAATCGCCGGATGGCCGATTGGAGAATTTGTTGAGCGCTTTCCAATTTTTTGAAACGGATGTAGTTCTCGGCAATTTTATTATAAATGGTTGCCGAGGACGAATCGAACAGTAGCGCCTCAGAAAATTCCAGCAGCGCGTTGGTGTAGTCTTCGGTCAACTCGTAGGTGCAACCGCAGATGAAATGCTCCAGCGCTTTGGGCTCATAAATAGAGCTCTTCAAACGTCGGTCAGTCTGGCTTTTGTTAAATAGCAGGCTACGGCTGCTACAATAAGCCAGCGAAATTCCAACAACCAACAAAATGATCAGCACATGTTTCTGTCTCATGATAACTCCATCTGAGTATAGCACATCTTTCCTCAACTTTTCTTGTCATTTAAACACTTCCATTTAACTTTTGAGTAGTATGGAAGTTTCAAAATGGTCCCGCTCGCTTCTACTGGCCAGAATGCGACGGACGTGCGACCTGCCAATGCCTGGATGAAGCCGTCACAGCAGCGATTGGAACGATGAGTGCGGCTTAAAAGGCACCAATTCTGCTATCCGCTGGACAGTTGGTCCGCGGCTTGTTAAAGCAGGCTCATGAATGCTTAGCGAAGAATCTGACCAAAATTTAGGCCGCAGTCGATGTCGATGCGGTTTCGACTTTGTGCATCGTAATGCCGGTATAGCCATAAAAAATGGATACAAAGGGATTGATCAGATTCAAGAATGCAAACGGGAGATAGGCCAGCGGCCATACCCCCAGCGTTGCAAACATAAATGCCCCACAGGTGTTCCAGGGGACTAACGGCGAACTCAGCGTTCCGGCATCCTCCAGGCAGCGCGAGAGGTTTTTGGGATGCAGGCCGCGCTTATCGAAAGCATTTTTATACATCCGGCCCGGAATGACAATCGAGAGGTACTGGTCCGGGGCAATGATATTCATGCTGATACAGGTAGTAATAGTGGCGACTACCAGCGAACCCGTGCTTTTGGCCAGTTTGAGAATGGCGCTGGCAATGGTTTCCAGCATGCGACTTTTTTCCATCACCCCCCCGAACGACAGCGCACACATAATCAGCGCCACTGTGGAGAGCATGCTTTGCATCCCGCCACGCGTAAGGAGATCGTCTACCAGCGGCAGACCGGTTTGCGAGACAAAGCCATTGTAAGCGACCGAGACCACCGTGGCCAGATCGCTGCCCTGAAATATCAGGGCGCAAATCCCCCCAATCATGGAGCCTGCTAACAAGGCTGGCAGCGCGGGCATTCTGGTTACGACCATCACGATGACCAGGCCGGGGGGAATTAGCAAGAGCGGATGGAGCGTGAAATTGGTCTGCAGCGTCCTGAGAATGGTATCCACATTGTCAGCATGCATTTCCGCTCCGCTGTATTTTAGTCCTAAGATCGCATAGATAATCAACGCCAGGGTCCAGCTCGGTCCGGTGGTATAGACCATGTGGCGGACATGCGAAAAAAGATCGGCGCCCGCCATAGCTGGAGCCAGATTGGTGGTATCAGATAGCGGGGACATTTTATCACCAAAATAGGCACCCGAAACGATGGCACCAGCTACCATGGGCAGCGGCACGCCCAATCCCTGGCCCACTCCAATGAGCGCAATGCCCACTGTGCCCGCGGTAGACCACGAGCTTCCCGTGGCCAACGACACCAGAGAACAGATGAAACAGGTTGCTACCAGAAAAATGGCTGGTGACAGAACTTTCAACCCCCAATAGATCATGGTGGGCACAATGCCACTAAGCAACCATGTACCAATTAATGTGCCAATAATCAGCAGAATCAGGCAGGCCTGCAACGCTAGAACGATGCCCTGAACCAGTCCGGCTTCGATCTCTTTCCAACGATATCCCAGTCGCACCGCCATCAATGATGCCACGGTGGTGCCACCGATCAAGGCGATATGGGAACTGGTCTTGAATTTCAGAATCGAAACGCCCAAAAAAAACATCAGCATTACCACTGGAATGAGCGATTCAAGCAGATTCGGTTGACGGACTTTCATCGTATCGGTTTTTGACATGAGCTTCATCCTCGAAAAGTAGTGTCAACAGTTGGCGCTGATTTTTTGGCCTAAAGTATACCAATAATTTGAGAAAAAGTAAAGGAAAAATTTTAATATTTCTTCAAATCAAGACGCAACATAATTATTGAATTTTAACTAAAAGTTTGTTACATTAAGAAAGATTCAGGGACGAGCCCGATAGCCTCAGAAACGATGTCGATGGTACGCATTTCAAGATAACTCAATAAGGGTTTCGACAACATGAAGAAAGCAGCGCTAATTATTCTGGTAAGCCTGATGGCCATCACCCGTGCGATGGCGACGAAAGAGATCACCTTTGTCTCGCAGACCACTGATTCTCTGCTGGCGAAGACATTGAGCTGGCAAACTCCCAACTCCTATCGCCCGATGATACTGCTGGACGGCGAATGGGAATATCGACTGTCGCCAAAAGATCGTTGGAAGAAAGTGAATCTGCCGGCTGCGTGCGATTACGAAGGTGAAATTTCCTTTCGCAAGTCGTTCGTGATCGATTCCACCATGGCCGGCCATTTCTTTCGGCTGGTGTGTTATGGTATTGATTATCGTGCCCAGATTTTTGTGAACACCAAATTTATTGGCACCCATGTGGGTGGCTACACCTCTTTCGCAATCGATCTACCGGATGACTGCATCTTCTGGGATCAAAGCAATACCATCGAAATTCAGGTCGATACTCGGCTGGATGCCAAACGCACCCTGCCGCAAAATTTTCAACCGGATGGTATCAAACCTACCCGAGGCATCTATCGCTCGCTGTATTTGCTGGCCATTCCTGAGGTGTCACTGGACGACCTTGCGTCCAATTATCAATTGAGCCAGGATTTTTCCGTCTGCGATGTGCATATTCAATTCAATTTAAAATCGCGGCCGGGACAAACGGCTCGTGCCGAAGCCACCGCAACCCTGCAAGGGGCCTGGTCCTATCGCCTGGAGTTGAGCCTGGATGACCCAACCCACCCAATTATTCAACAGACTAGCCTGCTGTTGGGGGAGGCTGATTTGCCGACTCGAAGCCTCACCGCCAGCTTTGCGCTGAACCGGCCAAAGCTCTGGAGTCCGGAGCAGCCCACTTTATATCACCTCAAAGTCCAATTGCTACAAGCCGGCCTGGTGGTGGATCAACTGGAACAAACCATCGGCATCAAGCAACTCGATTTCCGGAACGGCACCATCTTTCTGAATGGTCAGCCGTATGTGTTGAAAGGTATCAATTGGTGTGAGGATTATGGCCAGTCGGGCGCGCTGCTGGCTACGCAACAATTGCTACACCAGATGGGATTGATCAAGCAGCTTAATGCCAATGCGGTACGGGTGCTATTCCATCCCGCCCATCCCATGCTTGCCGCCCTATGTGACAGTCTGGGATTATTCTTGTTGCAGGAAATTCCGCTGAATTGGGTGCCGCCGACGTTTATGAAGGCCGAAATTTATGCCCAGCAGACAGTGGATTATCTTCAGGAGGTCGTTCATCGGGATCGGTCGCATGTGTCGGTATTTGCCTGGGGACTGGGCGGACAACTGCTGCTGTCCGATGTCGCTACACAGAATTTGATAAACAAAATCATCAACAGCACCAACATCACGACCAGTCAGCGATTTTACGTCTGGCAAGGGTCGTCGCTGACTGCGTCGACCAAGCCATTGTCCGACCGGCTCATCCGTGGCATTTCGGTTGTCGATCTGGAAAAAAATCAGCTACAGCAGACGTTAGCCCAATGGCTAAAGCAGGATCCCAATCAAATCCAGTTAGTGCTATCCTTCGGTGCGCCTCGATTAGGAACGGCCGGTACCGAGACGAATCTGATTGCCAAAGAGGAATATCAGGTCCTGCAATTGGCCAATGCCTGGTCCATCATCCAGAGCTTTCCAGCAATTGATGGCTACTTTGTCACTGGATTATCGGATTATCAGGGGAATTATCCCTCGTGCCTGATAGCTCCCGGTACCGGGGCCCAGCTTCGACCCATCGGCCTTCTTGCGGATGACGGCCGCAAACGGCTTGGTTTTGAAGCCGTTCAGTCGCTTTATCTCGAAGGCAAATGTCGCTTCAATGCCGCAGCCAGATTGCCAGAGGTTCCCTCCAATGAATTCTTGTTCGTCGGCTTGGCCACGATTCTGGTATTTTTGATTTTGGTGAACAGCCGGCGCTATTTTCGTGATAATTTCAAGCGGATCTTTATTCACCCCCATGGATTTTATGTGGATATTCGGGATGGTCGGAAGGTTCCACCATCGCACACCATCTTCATGGCGCTATTCATTGCCGTCGGTTTGGGATTGGTTACCGCGGCATTATTGAATTATTTGAAGGATCTCCTGCCGATTGACCATTTGCTGACGTTGGTTTTGCCCCGGGAAAACTGGAAATTATACATTTGTCAATTGGCCTGGCTGCCGAAGCAGGGGATTCTGTTCTTCTCGCTTGCGGGCCTGGTTCTGTTTTTGCTAATTGCTTTATATTTTAAATTCATTGCGCTGGTTACCAGGAATCGAACGTCGATGGCGCAAGCATTGACCATTGCGTTTTGGCTCGGCGGGAGCTATATTCTTTTTGTCCCGGTTGGTTTGGTATTGAACCGCGTCTTGCAGCAAGAGAATACGCTGGGTTGGTCTTTGGCGTTCATTCTGCTCATGGACCTTTGGTTTTTCTTCCGGATGATCAAGGGGATGCGCGTCATGTTCAAATGGCCGTTCCGACATGCGTTCCTGGTGCTCATTGTGACACTGGTAGCAATCGGCGGCGGCATCCTGTATTACTATCAATCCAAATTTGCGTTGATCGACTATTTGAAATACTATTATCAACTGTTTGAGCAACAAATCATCAGCCAGCTTTCGATTTGAGCTGACAATTATGGCGGTTACGGAGAACTCGTGCCCAGCCCGGTTTTGTCATTGCGCCTGACTAAATTTATCAGCGACAAACCGGTGGTCGAACGACTTCGATTTGCTTTTTTGCTGTTGGGGCATCTCTTCCGTAGCAAGATTGAAATTCCAAACGTATGTCAAAACAACGATTGCTCTGTGAGATCATTCTCTTTCTTAGTATGTTTCTCTGTGGCCTTGCGGACGGCCAGGAATTCGCCAACGATGAAAAAAATCCTCTGATTGATCTGGCCCGGCAGGAACAGCAAGTCCAGGCATTTGACATGCTCTTCTATCGTTCTCTTGCCCTGGAGGCTGCTGCTTTCCAGCAAGGCCTGGCGGCGCAGAAAGCTCTCATCGACCGTTATCTCGTGCTCGAGCGGCAATTTCCTGAGCAGGGTTATGCGCAAAAGGCATTTTATGGCCTTGAAAAAATGAAGGGCTGGCAGCTCTTCCAGATGTTCCGACCCATCCTGTATGCCGACAGCCTCCGAGGCCGGCGAAATCAGGTGCTGGTGCGACAACAGCAGTTGGTGCACTCAGTCATCAATCTGGACCTGGAATTGAAGCTGGCCAACCATGGCGGCAGCGATACGGTTAGGTCCCGGTTGCATGAACTTCGCCGCAGCCTGGCTGCGCTAAAGGACTCGGTTCGTAAATTCGATCCCGACTTCTATAATTTCTTTTTGCTGCAGTCGCCGCTGGAATTATCTGTGTTGCAGGAAGACTGCCTGGATGAGAAAGAGATCATGCTGGATTTTTATGTCCAGGAAGATCGGTTAACGGTCTTCTGCGTGTCGCGGGATTCTTTTCGAGTGGTGCAATGGCCGTGCTCGTCCAGCGTGTTGAAAAATCAGATGATGGCCTTGCTGGCGGTTTTTTACGACAAGCCCAATTTATTGGACCTGGAATTTGATGATCATCTGGCGCATGATTTGTATCGTCAATTATTCCTGCCGCTGGAAAGCATAACGCACCACCACCAAATCATTCTCATCATGCCCGATGATTTTCTCTGCGGCTTCCCGTTCGAATTACTGGTGGCCGATACGAGTCACCATAACCCGCCAAATGGCAATCACCTTTACCAGCACTTTCAGCAGCAGCAATTTTTGGTTCATAAATATGCGTTTTGCTACAACTATTCCACCGCTGCGCTGTCCCCGGAATTCGAGGAATTTCGCTTTGACCGAAAAGTAGGTCATCGACTGCTGACGTTGAGCGAGCCGATCGTTACTTCCAGTTCCAACTATTCCTCGAATGAAGTGGATGAACTCTATTTCCAATTGTACATTTCCGACTATGTCAGCGACGAAGTGAAACGGGTTGCTCGCTTACTGTGGCGCCATACGATCCTCAAACGAGAGCGCGCCACGAAGACCAATTTGATGCAACAGGGCGGTGCATTCCGCTATCTCTATCTGGCCGTGCCCGGCATTCTAAACAACGGAACGCCGATCAATTCGGCGCTGCTGTTCACGCAAGAGTACCCTGATTCCATGGTCCCTTCCTGCTGGTTAACTCCCAGCGAAGTGATGAAAGCCCGTTTCTCGGCGGATCTGCTGACATTGAGCGGCACCCAATTGATGTCACTGGGCCGATCCGGCAGTCCCGGGGCCGTCGTGCTGCCGCAATCATTTTTGTATGGTGGCGTGAAATCGGTGTTGTTCAGCCTATGGCGTATCAATAGCATATCGACCAGTGAATTCATGGCCAAGTTTTATTGGGAACTCAAGTACAAGCGCCAGACCAATGCCCAGGCACTCCAGGCAGCCAAGGTTGCCTCGATGAAGGATGATTTTGTCTTCTATGGGACCAAAATTTCTCGGGCTCAACCCTATTTCTGGGCGCCTTATTTGCTGATTGGTCATCCCAAAATTCGTTCGCCCTACAACACGCGCATCCCCATCTGGGGGGTAATCGTATTGGTTTATGCGGTGGTGATTGTCGTCGTATTGACAATTACCCGAAAGACCTTGCCCAATCGAAAGCCATTAAAGAAAAGCTATTCATGAGTCCACTTCGGAAAGTTCAGGAATCATTGGCGTCGGCTCATAGCCCTTTGGGCGTCAACACACGATTTTGCTGCCACAAAGGCTCGAAGTCACCAGGAAAGTGGATCGGATTTTGGAAAACAGGTTTCAAAGGGCATTCATTTTTTATCAAATTCTTTATCAGCGCATAATGAAAACCAGAAGCTTGGTGTCTTTGTGCCTTAGTGGCCAATATGATCTG
Organism: uncultured Cytophagia bacterium; assembly: GCA_964647995.1. Classification (GTDB taxonomy): domain Bacteria; phylum Zhuqueibacterota; class Zhuqueibacteria; order Thermofontimicrobiales; family Thermofontimicrobiaceae; genus Thermofontimicrobium_A. Next base: position 88,161 of record CAZYNP010000001.1, on the reverse strand, counting down.
GGGTGATGCCCAGGGTTAGTGGGCTTTTGGCATCGACTCACGATTTTGCTGCCACCAGGGCTCGAAGTCATCAGGAAAGTGCATCGGATTTTAGAAAACAGGTTTCAAAGGTATTTATCAATCGCAGCTACTCGAAGGCATTTTCAGACGCCGGTTCGTCAAGTGACGGGTGGATGGCGGTTAGGGCCAATTGAATTTCTTCCGGCGATCGAGTTATGCGACAGGTGATGTCATGGGTAGCTAATGAAATCATCGGTGTTGTTATCGCCGCCCGGATCGATTTTCCGCCCCGTAGGAACTTAACCCATTCGGCAAAAAGCAGTTAATCGGTGCGCCCATGCCCATGAACCAGACAATAAACATCGCACCATCGCACGCGGAGGTTGCCGCCGCGCTTATTATCCGTGACGGCCAAATTCTAATTGCGCAGCGGCCCGCGCAGAAAATTTTTGGCGGCTATTGGGAATTCCCTGGTGGCAAACAGCAACCTGGCGAATCGCTGCCAGAATGTCTGCGCCGCGAACTGGCAGAAGAATTGAATATAACCGCGGAAGTGGGACCAGAACTTTTCAGGGTGGACCACTGCTATGAGCATTTGCGAATTACGCTGCACGTGTTCCTATGCGCACAATGGCTCGGTGCACCAGAGCGCCGGGAGGTGCAAGATTGGCAGTGGGTATCTGTCGCCGACCTGGATCGCTATCCGCTAACGCCGGCGGATCAAAAAGTGGTGCAGAGAATTATTGCCCGTGATGCGCCGACAGCCCTCTTGAAACTTCTTTCCCTTCGCCGCAGTTCTATTCCCTGACGCTGAGCGTATGGGAAACTCCGGCCACACGGTGTTCGCCTGGAGCGCGGTTGCCTGATTCGCACGTCCGGTTCCGGGCCTCAAGCGGAGCAGATAGGTAAGACAGTAGCGGTTTTCGCTTCCTGTCGAATTCGTCCATTAGAGTTGGTGGCCGCGGGCCAGGGATGCCATCTCATGGTGCCTGCGCAATTAGTTTCACAATTTATCAACCGAAAGTCGTTATGCAAGATTTCCACATTGCAATCGAGGGGTCGCTATGGTTATTCCTGGCGGCCCTAATTATGCTCATGGTTGTGAGTAGCTATGCTTATCGCTATACCATGCCGCCTGTCCCCCGATGGCTGCGCCGAGGTCTGATTGTTCTTCGAGCTGCTGCACTCGTTACGTTGCTGGCGATGTTATTCGAGCCGTTGGTGCGTTTGACCTGGCGTCGCATCGAGCAACCGGTTGTGGCCGTTTTGGTAGATAACTCTGCCAGCATGTCGCTGAGCGATGCCAATCAGATGCGATCCGAAAAAATCAAAGCGATATTGCACGCACCATTATTTCAAAATTCAGCCGAAGACATCCAATTTGATTTTTACCAGTTTTCACATACGCTCCTGCCACTACCATTGGATCGCATCGACTCGCTGCGGTTCAATAACGATGGTACCGATCTCACCAGCGCCTTGAATCAGGTCAAAGAAAAAAATGTCGGCCGCTATCTAACTGCAGTAGTGCTGCTCACCGATGGGGTCTACAATCTGGGTGATAATCCGGCACGTTACGCCGATGATTTTGATGTGCCCATTTTTCCGGTGGGCATTGGCAGTACCATTGACCAGAAGGATATTATCGTCTCTAAAATTGCCACCAACCAGATCACTTATGTGAACAATCGGGTGCCAGTCGAAGTTACGGTTCTTGCCAATGGCTGTGCCGGCCAGGCGATTCAGGTGAATCTGCGGCAGGGAGACGCACTGATCGATTCCAAAACAATGGAAATAGGATCCGAGCTGGTTGAAACGAAAGTGCAATTGTCCTTTGTGCCGCCGACGGCTGGGTTTCAAAAGTATCAGGTGGAAATTCCCGCTCTGGAAAATGAATTAACCGACCGCAACAATCAAAAAGCTTTTTATACCCGAGTTTTGGAAAGCAAGATGAAAATCCTGCTCCTGGCTGGCAGCCCTGATCCCGATTTTAAATTCATCCGCAAGAACCTGGCGGTAGATCCAAATATCGAATTGCACCCCTGGATCGTCAAGCGAAAAGGCGAATTTTACCAGGGCCAATTTCCGAACGACCCGCGACAACTTCTGGCGTACGATTGCATTGTGCTCCAAAATTTTCCCGGCAAAAATGCACCAGCGGGCGTTATGACAGTGTTGAAGAACGCATTGCAAACGAAACCCATTCCATTGCTGTTCATCGCCGGCAACGGTGTCGATTACTCGGCTCTACAATCGCTGGGTAATGTTTTGCCTCTAACCCCACCGTTTTATGACGGAAGCGAAATCATGGTGCAGGCACAATTGACTCCTCCGGGCCTAACACATCCGGTAACTCGTATCGTTGAGGACCCGCTCGAAAACCAGCGGCAATGGACCGAGTTGCCGCCTATTTATCACTCGCTGCAAAAGGCGACGCCGGCACCGGGCAGTGAAATTCTGGTCGAAATCGCACCCCAGAATCTGGCCGCACCCGATGGCAAAGGAACATCTTCGGCGCTGGTGGTGGTTCGGAAATTGGGCCCTCAAAAAACGATGGCCATTCTGGGCTATGGCATCTGGCGCTGGGATTTGCTGCTTTGGGGCATCGGCAAAAGCAACGAATTATTCCATCAGCTTTTGAGCAATAGCATCCGCTGGCTGGTTACCAAAGAAGAGAGCCGGTTGGTGCGAATCTATCCCGATCAGGAAATTTATCGCAACGGTCAGGCCATCACCTTCACCGCGGAAGTATACTATGAAGATTATCGCCCATTGGATGGGGCCGAGGTCAATGTGCAGATCACGGGCGAAAAGCAACGCTATGATATTCTGCTGAATAGCATCGGCTCGGGGAAATATGAAGGCATTGTACAAGCCCTGGCAGGCGGTGACTACTCCTACGCTGGCAGTGCCACGGTTAACAATCGTTTGATCGGCACCGATCGCGGGCAATTTTCAGTGGAAGATTTCAATCTGGAGTTTTTGCAAACCAGGCTGAACGAGCCCTTGCTGCGACAATTGGCGGCCAAAACCGGTGGATTATATTTTTCTGACGCCAATTACGACTCGTTAGCCGCCCAGCTCAAATTTCCCGACCGCATTACCTCGGAGGTCAAAGAAATTCCCCTCTGGAATAAACTGCTGTTATTGGTCCTGGTCATCCTCTTGCTGAGCGGCGAATGGTTGGTTCGCAAACGAAACGGTATGCTGTGATCGGCCAGTAAGCAGGGCGATCAAGCCCGCTTCGATGACCGCGGCCAGCACCAGCAATGCCAGAATGAGTTTCAGGTAAATTGCCAGGCTGGCTTTGGCCACAGCACCGAGCGCAATGGGGTGCTCCATGATCGTCAGGCCGATGTTCATGCCGAGCGCTAAGCTGAGCCATGCGGCCGGCAATTCAAGCAGTGCATGGGGCGCTACCAGCATCGCCCACATCGTTTTCCATCCCCCTTCCTGATAGCCGATAATCCCCACGTTCAATCCCAGAACGACCGCAATAACGAACGGCAATAGCACACCAAAGCCGCAGCAGAGATTGAACAGCAGCGAGGTGGAATTGAGCAGAAAAATAACCAGCCATAACTGCCAGAAACTGGGTTTCCTGGCCATAAATTGTTGCAGCTTACTCCAGATCCAGTTCGGATACCAGAGCAACATCCTGATTTGCCGCTCCACTGCCATCGGAGCAAGGGCGACACCTATCAAAAATAAAAATGCGGACAGCACCAAAAGCCAGGGGCTGATAACAGAAAGAAGCTGATGCAGTATGTGATTCATCGCAGGCAACCGCGGCCCAAATCCGCTAACGATTATTTCATTGCTGTTTGAGAAATAGTTGCTGGCGTCGCATCATCCGATCGCCCGCCGCCAGGGCCGCCAGCCTGGAAAGCTTCGAATTGATGCCGCTTGCTAACACCCGAGGACGGTTTCCGGGGCCGAGGGCTCAGGGCTATTCGATGCGTGCCAGTTGGAAATCACCCACGCCCGATTTGTCCTCGAAGATGAAGCGACGCTGCAAATGGGCATAGTACCAGATCTCAAAAGGCGGCAAATTTAGCTGTTCGTTATGGCGCTCGACATCGGTGGGCGGGCCATATTTAATGTAAATGCCGCCACGATCAGTTTTCCAGCCCTCTTTATCGATGGAATTGACCGTGAAATGCTGATTGACAAAATCGACCCGGCGATAAAATTCCTCCTGCAATTCGTTCCGATCAGTACCCGGCGTGGGATCGCGCTGTTTCCAGAATTGATTGAGCCAGGTCTGCCGTTCAGGTTCTGGTAACTTTTCCAGGGATTGAAATTCATTGCTCGGAATAAACTCCTTCAGCGCTTCGATGGCCAGGCGAATATTCGAATTGACCAAATTGTACTGATTCCAATTGGCAGAGAATCGTCCACGAACGCTAACTTCTTTGTCCCGCTGTGTCACCTGAACCAAAACGACATAGCGCCCCGGCTGAGTGATCATTTTTTTTAATTCCAATTGATATGGGATAATTCGCCGGTAAGGAAATAGCATCTCGCTGCCACGTGCCACCACCCGTTCCATCCCATCGAAAATGGTGAAAAACAACTGCACCGAATCGGCGGCCATGATCGGATAGATCTCCCAATAGGCCCAGAAAGCCGAGTCCGCATGCTCATCATGATGCTCCAGATTGGGGATCAGTTCGATGATTCGGTCGAGCGAATCTTTGATCACACGCTGAGCGAACAGAATTTCGCTGAGGGAGAGGCGGGTGATGCCCAATGTCTTGACCTGGATTATTTTTTCGCGATGCAAATTTTTCTGGGTATCATAATCGGTCAGGTCAATGGTTAGCTTGTATTCACCTGGAATGACGTCAAAATTAACCTGCGATCGGTTGCTCAATTCCTGATCGTTGGTGGCCTCGAAGTTAGCGACGGAGATTTTGCGACTGCCGGTGGATTTTTCGGCAATGACGTTCCCCTTCTTATCCAGTACTCGAAACAGTAGATCGTAGTTGGCGGTAAAACTTCCCTGTCGCCCTTTTATAAACTGCAGAATATCATTGGCAAAAGCAACATACACGGTTAACCGGGCCAGGGTACTATCGTCTGGCGACATAAAGACAAAGGCTTCATATAAAAATAATGGGCTGCTGAAAATATCCGCCGCCTTAGGCGAGCGCAGCGGAGTTCTTTGAGCCAGGGCTGAGCTTACCAATATGACGCTGACAACTGTTACCCATAGCAATTTTTGGATGAGTTTCGACAACATGATTCCTTTCCACCTTTCCTGTGGCTGCTCAACGAATATTCAATTGCGAGTCGCACCGGCGTCATTAGCAGAACAGCCATCGGCATACGAAGATCGCAAGCGATTAAAATTTAGAATTCCGGTCCCAGCGAGAAATAGTAATATGGGCCTCGGGTATAGTTGGCAATATCGGAAGTCCAGGCGACATCGAACCGCAACACAAAGAAGCCCAGGTTCAAGCGAGCGCCAATGCCATAACCCAGAAAGATGTCCTGCAGCGCTGGCCATCCATCATCGGCCACCCGAGCCCCACGAAAATCATTGCCGTACCAGGCAGATCCGATATCGGCAAAAAGTGCACCCCCGATATTCTGAAAGCCGATGGGTAGCGGCCAGCCCATCATAAAATATCGAATCAGGGGAAAACGAAACTCCAGATTGTTGAGCACAAAACGATCGCCGACACGTTCATAGTAGTAGCCGCCGCGCATGGGAAGTTCGAACGTGCTGAAATAGATGTCGTCCATATTGCGGACCCGCAGGCCGTTTCGGGTTTTGTAATTCAGCCAGCCCGAATTGCCACCCAGGAAGAAATTTTGCGCTTGCCGGCCTTCGCTCACGCCACCAGAGAGACGATAGACCAGATTGTTTTCCCGGCCGACTTTAAAATATTTGCGATAGTCCAGCCGGAGAGTGAGAAAGTTAACGCCATTGTCGCCAAAACCAGGGCTATAGGTCAAACCAAGCTGGTACCGATTGCCATTGATAGGGCCGGTATAGCCCCAAAGCACCGTGTCATTGACCAGGGCTAAATTGGCCAGCAACAATCGCCGTTTATCGGTGGGAATTCCGCGCCATTCGATATAATCGCGATCAACGGCCAGATAGCTCAGTGCAGCATCGACGCGCCGGAATTTTGAAAACGGATGGGAGACAAATAGATTGGCACCGTAATTCCGATCTCGTACCCAGCCGATATCGTAGTCATAGATCAGAAAATAGTAGGCATAATGAAAAGCGCCGATGCCAATATCGGTCTGTCGCGGCAAATAGAAATAAGCCAGTTCGAAATTTGAATTGCGCAGGTCATAAAAGAGATTGGTGTAGATATTGATGCGATGATTGCCCAGCACATCGGACAGTGCAATCTGCGTCATGCCCTGGACCCCAAAAAATTGGCTATAGCTGGCCGCGCCAGAGATGATGTCCGGCGAAAATTTAATTTTATATTGGCTAATTTTATATTCACCGGTGGTGGATTTGTATTCGCTGGAGTCCAGGAACACCGATTTTTTGGGCACTTCGGATTCGATTTTGCCCTGCTCGAAATTCTTATCGAACACAAAATGACGGTACTCGTTCTCTGCGTCGTCAACCAGGAGATTTGCCGGCGTTCGCTTCGCCAGGTGATAACGTTCCTTGAATGCATCATGGCCAAATTTGGCAACGAAATTGGTCTCTTTCAATTTGATCGTTCCGGGAGCATTGTCCAAGGGATTTCGGAGTAGATAAATGTCATAGCCGGCATTATAAAAAGAAGCAAAAGCCAGTTTCTTTTCATCGCCCTGCCACGAGAGGTTAAAAATGCCGGAGATGACATTGGTTATCGGATAATGCATGCCGGAGTTCAGGTCATGTATGAAGATGTTGAAAATGCCATTCTCATCGCTGATATAGGCCAGTCGGTCGCCTTTCGGCGAAAACACCGGTGATGCCTCCAGATTGGGTGTGTTGGTAATTCGTTGCACCTGCCGGTTCGTCAGATCGAGCAGATAGATATCCAGATTGCGAAAGCCGCGCTCGAAAAGATCCTCCATGGTCGCCGTCGAGTCACCGAAAAAATCGCCCCGATCGCTAACAAAAGCAAGCATTTTCCCGTCGGGGGACCACTGCGGCTGCAGATCGCTGGCAACGTCATCGGTGAGCTTGACCAGTTGTTTGGTTTTCAACTGATAGGAATAGATATCGCCCTGGCCATGTTTGATGCCCATGAATGCGATTTCATCCCCATTGGGCGACCAACTGGGCGTGAAAATTCCATCCAGGTCCAACTGGATGATATTGATGATTTTTCGTTTTTTCACGTCGACAATGTGCAAGACATCATCGCCCATGGATTTCGCCGCAAAGACGATAAATTTGCCATCCGGAGACCAACTGATTCCGGCGCGCAGCCAGTGCAACTCTTCCAGATCGCCCGATTGCTGGCCGCTAACCAGTTTCGATAGGATCCGGCCGTCAATGGCGCTCATCAGGTAAATATCGAAATAGCCCGAACGATCGGACAGGAAGGCAAGCTTGTCACCCTTGGGCGACAGAGCCGGACCACTGTTGACAAAATTATGCCATTTGGTATGATCGGTCAGCCGTCTGGCTATTTCCTCCGGTTCTTTGCGATCGGCGATGTCGGGCCAATATTCCCGCTTCAAATGCATCTGCCACTTTTTGGTCAGCTCTTTTTCATCGATGCCGATGGCTTGTTTGAGCCCTCGTTCGACGCTTTTATTGATTTTGATCTTGCCTAACAGTTCGCCGATCTTTTCTCCGCCATATTTTTGATCCAGATAATACAGCACCGACTGGCCGCCTTTGTAGGCCATAAAGCCGTAGAGATAATCGATTGGCGGCACATAGCCGTTGAGCGTGGCATCTCGCATGAACATGTCACTCTCGGTATCCCAGCCGCGGCTTTCATATTCGGCCAATCCTTCGATCAGCCAGAGCGGTAGCTGCAATCGGGCCATGCCGGTGATGATCGATTGGACGCCAGCGCCATAGACCATCTGCAGCATCACGGCGTGGGTGAGCTCGTGATGGATTACGTGCCGGAATTTCTCCCATTCGCCCTCATAGGGAACAACCACCCGATTTTTGAAAAATTCAGTAAAACCGCCGACCGATTCTTCGGGGGGATTTAGGTCGATATTGGTTTGCTGAAAATCGTTGTGGCTATTGTGGGTGATAATCATAATGCGATCGACCAGATCGTAGCGCAAGTTGGTTTTCAATTGTTGATAACTGGCCTCGGCCACCTCCGCAGCAAACTCAGCGATCCTTTCTCCACCGTTGGTGAAATATATATCGAAGTGCTCGGATTGGATATATTGCCAATTAAAAGTACCATATTGCACTTTATTTTTGCCAAAGTACTGACCGCGCAATACCAGTGGCGAAAATAAAATGAGTGCAATTGAGAACACAATCCATTTTCTCATACCAGTCTCCTGAAAAAAATCCAATCGCTGCCATCCAAAAGATCGTCGATCGGATGATTGAACATCCGGGCGGAGCAATTACTGGTTGACACTTCAAGCGTCGGCAAAACACGCTGTCTCCTCCCAGATTCATGGTGCTTTATTTAACGACCGCGTGCTGAATTTGTTCAGCACCGATTTTCCACCTCAGGCGCTGCCCATCGTAGGTTCGTAACGCTGCCAGATAGGTAAAAACTAATTTTTGTTTTTTTGCTTGGGCGGTGGGGTCGGCCGCGCTTGATGGGATGCTGGCGGTTTACTGTGCGTTTCCATTTGCGGTTTCCGCGACGGGGGCGAAGTTGGCCTGGTCGAACTCTCGGGTAGCTTTCGGAATTTATCGCTGGCAGCACCCCGTTGCGCATCCGGGGTATGTCCCTTTTCCGGCAATGTGATTGATTCGGGGGCAACGCCTGGAGCGTTCGGCTGGAAACCTTGCAATAATGATTTTGCCACCACGCTCATATCACGATCACCATTCTTGGCCATTTCATTCAGAATCGGCTGGGCGCGATCATCCCCCAATTTGCCCAGACTAAGTGCGGCCTGGTACCGCACATTGGTGTATTCTGATTGCAGATGGGTTGCCAAAAATGACCGATAGCTATCCTGCCCTTCCCGGACAAATTTTTCGGCCAGATCGATCTGATGAATCATTGCATCGTCCGCCCAGGGGCTGCCGGGATATTTTTGAATCAGATTCTGAAAGGCAGTAAAGGCCATGACATGTTGGCCCTGCTGCTCTAAAATATAGGCCGACCAGAACTCGCTATCATCGCAGTATTGGCTGTTGGGATATTTGAGCTTCAACAATTCATAGCGACTCATTGCATCGTCATATTTCCGCTGAAACATCAACGACTTGGCTTCCCGAAACAGCGTGGAATCGTGCTGAGCCGAGGCCGGGACACCAAAAATAAAACCTCCGCCGATGCACAGAATGGCGATGTAAACAGACCATTTCATTTTTATCGCACTCCTTTTCTATTCACGTTATATTGCTTGCTGTTTAAGTGATTTTATTTGCATCAAAAGACGCTTTTGTTTCAACTGCTGTTGAAGCTGCAGAAATGTTTCGCTGCCCGCCGACGGTTCAAGGTTGCATAGCTCCAGAAGAATCAGTTCCACCTGGTTCAGCAAATCGATCATCTGTTGATCGTCCGATTTTTGCGCCAGCTCTTTCAATAAAAGCGTCTTCTGAACCAAATACTTGTATTTTGCCGATTGGATTAGATTGACGATTACCATTTGATCCGCGATAGGATCGAGATTGTCCACATCCAGCAGCACCATCTCCGTTTCCTGAAGATAATTCTGCAGCAATGACGGTGCAACGAACACTGATGTGCTGACGTTCTCCGCCACCTCAGGGGTGGTGGTGATCACCGATTGACCAAAAAAGATGCGGCCGAGAACGATGCCCACCGCCAGGATGATGGTGGCTTCAGCCAGCCGCCACGCCAGTGATGGTCGCCGCAGCACTCGTTCGATGAAGTCATTCCACGACCAATGGCGATCCCTCGCCGGCGATCCAAATGTCTGCTGCAATTGGCGATGGTAGTTGTCCAGTAGCGTTGCGTCAGGCGCGGGTCGGCGATAGTTCTTGATGGCCTGACCCGCAACTTTTAAATCCTGCAGGTGTTGCTGGCATAACGCACAATGGGTCAGATGATCTTCAAAAATGGCTCTCTGCGCGGTCGGTAGTTCGTTAAAAAAATAGTCGACCACGGCCAGTTGTTGATCACATTGTCTCATCGTTCATCCTTTAATTTCTTTCTCAATTTCAAGGTTGCCCGCATCAGATGACCCCGCACCGTCACGGGGTCGCAGCCAAGAATTTTGGCGATCGCATCGGTGCTCTGGTCATGAAAATATTTCAACACGAACGCCGCACGCTGCTGCGGTGATAGCTGGCCGACGGTCTGCTCAATCAACTCTTTGAGGTCGGCTTGCTCTACTTTTTGGACAATTGTTGCTTCCGGATCGGCCACCTGCTCCCAGATGGAGTTCTCCTCGTTGTCGCGTGCGGTCTGATCCATAAAAATGGCCCGTCGCCGTTTCTGGCTGCGCTGAAAATCGATGGCAGCATTGGTAGTAATTTTATAGATCCAGGTGGAAAAGGTGGCTTCGGCTCGAAAGTAAGCGATATTCCGGAACGCCTGCAAAAAGACATTTTGCGCCACATCCTGGGCATCCGTATAATTGCCGATCAAATCGAAGGCCAAATATAGCACCTTGTTCTGATATCGCTTAACCAGTTTCTCAAATGCCTGCCGATCGCCCTGCTTGGCCTGGGCGACGAGTTTTCGGTCTGGATCTTCCATATCGTTTTCTGTTGTATTGACGGCTGAAATCGAACCGCCGTTTAACACTATTCTGGTGACCCCCGAAATAGCCACGTCCTAAGATAATAAATTTCTATCTATTTCGCAAACTGATTTTTTAAAAGATATCATAGCGAGCGACCCCAATCTTCCGGTGGCGCCGTTCGACCTCTGGATGGAGATTTATTAACAATCTTGTTGGGATCTTGACCTGATTCAAGGATCACCTGGGCTGGGACAACATTAGATTGATTTGCAAGTGCCATAAAATTTCGCTTGCATTCGGCTGAATTTTTTGATATTTTATTAACAAATCGAGCAACACCAAATCACATCCACTCAACCGGCACGAACCTTCGGCATATTTGATGAAACGAATCATGGCAATGATCCTGGCTGGGGGACGGGTCGATGAATTGAAAGTGCTCACCCTGAGTCGCCCCAAGTCCACGGTTCCGTTCGGTGGGATGTATCGCATCATCGATTTCCCGCTCAGCAATCTTATGCACGCCGGCATCGAAAAAGTCGGCGTCCTCTCCCAGTACCACTCGGCTTCCCTGGTCCGGCACATTGGTATCGGCAGCTCGTGGGATATGATCGGCCGCGATCGTGGCACCATGGTTTTACCGCCATTCAAGTCCGCGGTCAGCTCCAATTGGTACCAGGGCACCGCAGATGCCGTCTACCAGAATCTGGATTTCATCGACCAGTTCGCTCCCGATCTCGTTCTGATTCTATCCGGTGATCACGTGTATCACATGGATTATCGGCATTTGGTGGACTATCACGTGAAAAAGGGAGCCGACCTGACCGCGGTATTCAAAGAGGTGCCAATAGCTGCCGCGCATCGGTTTGGCATCGCTACCATCAACAATGAGGATGGCCACGAGGGCGGTCGTCTGATGGCGTATCATGAAAAGCCGCAGCAGCCGCCGGCAGCCTGGGCTTCGTTGACGATTTACCTGTTCAACGTCAACGTTCTAAAACAAGCGCTTGCCCGCTTGATGGCCACGCCGACCAACTCCTACGAATTTGGTCACGATATTCTGCCAGCAATGGTTCATTCCCACAATGTCTATGGTTTCAAATTCGATGGTTACTGGGCCTATTCCCGAACGATTGGCGAATTCTGGCAAGCCAATATGGATTTGTTGTGCGACCAACCGCCCATTGATCTCCGCAGTTGGCAGGTACGTACCAATCTGGATCATCGCAATTTGCGCGATCGGACGCCGACCATCATTGCCGAGACCGCCGATGTGCACAACAGTTTGATTTACAATGGCTGTTATATTGCCGGCCGGGTTAGCGATAGCATAATTTTCCCCGGCGTGACCATTGAATCCGGGGCGAGCGTGTCGCAGTCCATCGTCATGTTCGATACCACAATCAAGCGCAATTGTGTGATCTATAAAAGCATCCTGGATACCGATGTTGTGGTGGGTGAGAATTGCCACATCGGTGCGCCCGCTCAGGCTGATGCTAAGCTGTCGGATATGGATGGTGTTACGGTCATTGGTCAGGCCACGACGCTGCCGCCAGATATGGTCATCGGCAGCCAATGTGTGATAAATTCCTATCAACAGCCGAATCAATTTCCATCGAAAATCATCCCAGCAGGAAGTGTCGTGTGATGAAAAATACTCTGGCAATGTTATTGGCGGGCGGCGTGGGCAGTCGCTTGAATGTGTTGGCCCGATTGCGCGCCAAGCCAGCCGTACCGTTTGGCGGCATCTATCGCATCATCGATTTTGCGCTGAGCAACGTAATGAATTCCGGTTTGAACCATGTCGGGATTCTAACGCAGTATAAACCGTATTCGTTGATGAAGCATATCGGCACGGGCGCACCGTGGGATTTTGTCGGACGCAAGCGCGGTGCGAAGATCCTGCCACCCAAGACCGGAGAAAAAGATTCGGATTGGTACCGTGGCACGGCGGATGCCATTGCCCAGAGTCTGGATTATATCTATCGTCACGCCCCCGATTTGGTGCTGGTGCTTTCTGGCGATCATATCTATTACATGGATTATCGAACCATAATTGCTTTTCATGATGGGACAGCAGCGGATATCACCGTCGCCGTGCGCGAAGTGCCGTTGGAAAACGCCCATCAATTTGGGATTGCCATTACCGATGCTCAAAATCAGATTATCGATTGGGAAGAAAAACCGCAACGGCCGAAAAGCAATCTGGCATCGATGGGGATTTATGTTTTTAAAACCGATTTTTTGATTCACGCCCTGGAAAATCGCAGCGGCCATGACTTCGGCAAAAACGTGATCCCGGATAATATCAGTTCCCACAAAGTGATGGCGTTTCGCTTTCAAGGTTATTGGCAGGATGTGGGCACCATCCAGTCCTATTGGGAAGCAAATATGGATATCCTGTCCCCACAGTCCGATCTCAAACTGCGAGAATGGAAGTGCCGCACCAATCTGGAAGAAGAAGGGCTATTGGGTGACCGTCCGCCCAGTTACATTGCGGCCAGCGCAAACATCACCAATTCCATCATCTCTCCCAGTTGTCGACTCGAGGGCGAAGTCTCGCACTCCATTCTATCACCGGGCGTGGTTGTTCGCAAAGGAGCGATCGTGCGGGACTCGGTGATCATGCACGATTCGATCGTTGGCGAAAATTGCCTGCTCGATCACGTCATCGTTGATAAAGAAGTGGTTATCGAGCCGGAGTGTCAGATTGGCGTGGGTGCGAACACCTGTGCCAATCAGAAATTTCCCACTCACCTGTCATCGGGTCTCACGGTCATTGGCAAAAATTCACATCTGCCTGCTGGCATGGAGATTGGCCGCAATTGCATTATCAATGCCCTGGCGCAACCGGAGAACTTCGACAGTCGACAACTAAAATGTGGCGCGACCATTTGAGGTCATCGCATCTGGCTATCTTCGCTACGGCGCCAGTAACATCGGCCGCAGTTTAGCACCCGATGCTGTTAGACCGACGCTCCCTCCAGACCCACTATATCCCGATAGGCCAATGCAATGGCTACGAAAGTCAACGGAAGGGCGATCACAAAACCCACCAGCAGCATCATAAGCCCCAGCAATAGTAGCAGGTACAACAGCAGCATAAACGCACTGAATTCAAAGATATTTTTCTGGATGATCTTGCGACTGGTTTCCATGGCCTGCCAGAAATCCATTTTCTTCTCAATAATCAGGGGAAAAGTAAACATATACAGGGCCGATATGACAATACCCGGGATGATGAGAAAGAAAAAGCCGATGGCCACAAAGATCGTGATCAAAATATCAGCCAGTACGGCAGCCACGAAAAAATTAAATCCTTTGGCAATGTCACCGATGTTTAAGGGATTGCCGCGAATTTTCTGAAAGATAATATAGAAAAAACCCACCGTCAACGGGCCGCCAAAGATCAAACCGCCAAGTAAGGTCCAGGAGGCGACCGCCATGAGCGCCATGTAAATAACGCTCAGCAAGATAAAATTGGCAAAATCCGAGATAATCAGATTCCAGGCCTCCATGATCCAGCGGCTGATATTGATCTGCCCGGCCGCAGGCGATTGAGAACCGCTACCACCCACCGTTGATGAGATGACCTGATCGTCCATGTTATTTCCTCCAAATAGGTTCAGAATAGTGGCAACCGATTTTGTCCTAATATCAAACCTGGTATCATCTGATGCCACCAAATTGGGGACCGAGATTCATCGGCCGGTTGTTGTTCCGATCGGCGAACCGGCTGCCGCTCCCAAAGCGACCGCATTCGATGCAGCAATGGTCCCGTTCAGAATCCCAGGCTGAAATTCAGCGCCGTGCTCAAACTCACCAGCCAGCGATACTGGAATTGTTTTTCGCCAACCGGCGGATGACTCAGCCAGAGCGGAAAGTGGAATTTCAGCAAACTCAAATCCAGTTCCAGGCCAGCATCCAGCTTCAGATCGGCACTGGAGACTCGATCCCAATCCGGCCACACATTGCCCAAATCATAGAACAAAGTTAGCGGCAGGTAGGGCAATTTCAGGCTGAAATTGATCGCACCAATCGCGCGGCCCGAAAGATGTTGGCGGTAATACCCGCGCATGTTTCCATCGCCCTCGTTAAAATAAAAATTCTGTGGCGAATAGCGACCGCGACCATCGACCATAAATGCCAGCGGTCCGGCAGGCACCAAACCCCCGGCCAGGTAAAACAAATGGTGCTGGCCAGGATTGCCCCTCCCGAGAACATACCCGCCGAAAACACGAACTTGCGAAACCCATCGTCTTGTCCACTTTTGCTGCTGCCTGATCTCTACGGAAATTTTTTGAAAATCAAAATCGCTGTTCAGTTGTGGCATCCCGACCTCAGCATTGAGCGCAACGGACAGCGGAAAACGATAGTGGCCCGTGGCCAGGCTCAGGCTCGTTGCCGCCCCGGAGGTGACTCCGCTCGTCCAATCCCTGGCGTTCACATAGTCGAGATTATACACCCGCTGATAGAAGTAGCGAAGCTGGAAATGCCATTCCGGTTTTCGGGTGACATAACGGCTCCAGCGCCATTTCAAGCCCAAGGAACCGTATTTTTCGCCTTCATAATCCCGTGCCTTCAATTCTAGCCGGGCCGAATTGCCCAACCACTCCAGGGGATGTTTGAAGCCAATCGCATAGTTGAGCTTTTCGCTGCGAAAGCCATAGGAACTTTTGAGTGACCATTGATAGCGCCCCTTGAAGCCATTGCCATCTCGAAATTGGCCGCCATTGACGTAAACGCCCACGCGCGGGCCATCGACATCATCGTCATACCAGGCCGTTGGCCCATAATAGATATGGTAGCTGTCCAGAGACGGAATGTCGACAATCGGGCGGAAGCCAATGCGGCGGGGCACCCGGTTGTTCCAATTATCGACCTCGAGGATGTTATCGTAGGGGTCGATCCATACCACCCTGGGCCAGTCTCTCACCGTCAGGCGAAAGGTGGTATCGCGACTGGTTGCCTGCCACCGGCGGTAGATTTTTGAACCATCTTTGTTTTCAATCAGCAGGGTGGCCGGCATCGCGATAGCCTTCGTTTGGGCTACCGTTATCGACAGCTCT
Source organism: uncultured Cytophagia bacterium (assembly GCA_964647995.1). Lineage (GTDB taxonomy): Bacteria > Zhuqueibacterota > Zhuqueibacteria > Thermofontimicrobiales > Thermofontimicrobiaceae > Thermofontimicrobium_A. Next base: position 72,307 of record CAZYNP010000001.1, on the reverse strand, counting down.
TTCTGGCCGGTGGGTAGTTGGTGTTTTTGAATTTTTTTGATGGTCAGGTCGCATTGCTGGGTCGATTGTAGCCAGAGATCGAAGAAGGGCTTGAGCGTTCGGCCGCTGACTTCCTCGCAAACCGCAATGAAGTCTTCGGTGGAGGGATGTTTGAATTGATATCTGGCAAAATAAGCCTGCATGATGTCATCGAACTGCTCTTTGCCCACCAGATCGCGCAACATATCCATGATCCAGGCGCCCTTGCCGTAAACCAGTACATAGTTTTCTTTGAACTGATAGGCAGGCGTCAACAGCTTTTGTTCTGCCTGGTTCGCCGCAAACAAATAATACATGGCCGAATGGATATAACGATCATCGCCGCGGGGCAGAAAGCTGAGCATTTCCGGCCAATTGGTCATGTTGCCATCACGACCGTATTTCTCTTCCAGGTAGCGAACCTCGGCGAAAGAATTCATCCCCTCATCCAGCCAGGCCTCGGCCATTTCATTGTTACCCAAAATGCCATAGAACCAATTGTGTCCGATCTCATGCATGATGACCATTTCCAACTGGCGCAGCCAATCCGGCCCGTTGAACTGAACAATGGTGAGATTGGGATATTCCATGCCCGCGCCCGCCGAAATATCGCCATCGACCACCGAAACCTGGTTGTAAGGATACGGCAAATAACACCGACCATAATGCTCCAGCGTATCATAGGCATATTTGACGGCGTCCTTGCCTTTTGCTTCATGCGCTGGCAACACATAGACGTTGATCGTGGTATTTTGGTGCTGGCCCCGCTTGAGGATAAAGTTGCGATCGGCCACCCAGGCGAAATCGTGCACTCTTTCGGCATGAAACGTCAGGGTTTTAGTATCGCCAGACAGCTGCGATTGCTGCAACTGTTTGTAAAATTTTTTAATTGCCTTGAGGTTTTTTGCCTCCCGGAGGCTGTCCAATCTGCTCCCCCAACGCGCCAGGGAATCCAATCGATTCAGCTCTGATTTTGGGCCCACCAGATCGCCGGTCGCAGCAACGGTCATATTTTGGGGTACGGTGATCTCGACATCGAAGGTGCCGAAATCGCCATAGAATTCGCCGATCACATGATAGCCATCGGGATGCCAGCCCCGGCGGTCGTAAACCACAATTTTGGGATACCATTGCGTACATTCATAATGTTGGCCGATGTGCCCGAATCGGGAGAAAATTGCCGGGATTTTCACCTGGAATTTGATCCGAAAGGTGATCTTCTCGCCAGGTTTTAACGGCGCCGGCAGCGGCACCAGCATTTCGGAATCATCGCCAGCTTTGTAGCGCCAGGTGAGGATTTTGTCCCGGGCAAAAAGGGAGTCGATTTGAATAAACCCACGTTCTTCCGATGGTGCCAGCGCAAAACGAGCTGAGCCGCTTTGTCTGAGCTCCTGTGCGAAAATACTATGATCGTCTTTGTAAGCATTGGGATATAAATGAAACCACACTTCGGCGAGAGTGTCGGGCGAATTGTTTTTATACCTGAGGGTTTCGGTACCCAGTAGCCGATGATTTTTGGTGTCTAATTGCACGGCGATCTGGTAGTGCACTTCCTGTTGCCAATAGCCAGCGCCATCTCCCCGAACCACGAACACCATTCCCCCCACCAGGTACCAGACACACCATAGCCAAAGTCGAGTCATCCTTCTCCTCCTCTCACGCGTTCGGTGAGTAAATTTGATTAACATAATGGGCGTCCTCTCTGACTTGGGTTTGTGTCCACTGGGTTGGCGGGCCAGCCAATTCACCCGCACCAGCCTGTTCTCATGTTTAGGGGGCGCTCATTGATATTCATTTAATGAAACGGCTGTCCCCAATAACTTCAATTGGCAAATTTGTCCCTGGCAAAATAGACCGTTAACAGCAAATTCATTTGTTTCTCAAAATGATGTTGTGCTTGCACCTGACTGCGTTGTCGATTGCTAACGAAAATGCTAAACGAGAAATCCCATTTTGGACAGGAGTAAGTTAACTATCAGGTAAATTCAAAAGAAAAAGAGCGAGACTTTTTCAGCGATCCAATGCCATTGTCACTCCTGTCGCTGAATGACGGGTGCCCTGGCAAATGCAGTTATCCTGCTGCCCCTCCTGCCGCTGTGAAGCCATCGCAGCTCTGCCTGATGGCGCATGGGAAAATTTTTGTGATTCGTTGATGCGTTGATGGCGACACCAAGCATTTGATTCTGAACGCCAGTGGATGGTGCCTCGTCACCGAAATATTACCGATACATCACCGACAATTCGCCGATACCGGCGCGGATCGACAGATCCAGCTTGTAACGGGAGTTCTGATAGTTTTCGCTCAAGTAAAAGCGGCCCTTTTTATCGAATTTAAAATCCAGCCGCGAGTGGCTGAGAAACCCAAACGTCGAGCTATCGAGACGAACGCCCAAATCCTTCGGCAGATAGATCTGCGTTTCCCCAATATCCAGATCGATATCAGCACTGGCGGAAGCAAGGCCACTCCCGTAAAAGTCTATCTCCAGCTCGCCGATGCCGCCGTTGATGCGTGCCTCCCGAAAACGCGCATTGCCCAGATGCCGCAGTCGAGCTTGACCGATTTTCAGATCAATATCCAGCAGTTGCATTTCCGTGCGATTGGGAGATGAAAAATCCACTTCGACCTTGCCGGCCAGGCTTTGCAGTTCAAAGTCACCAATTTTCAGCGAATCCAAAATAAATTCGACTTCTCCTGCCTTGACGCTGGCGTCTAACTTGATGACTGCGGCGGTGGGTAGCAATAATTTCAGCCGTGGACCATCATCATCCTCGTGCGAATGAAGCCATTTCCTGCGGTCGATGATCAGCGACAATTCATTGCGCCGTTCATTGTATTCCACATCGATTTCGTCCAAGCGATCGTCATAGCGCAGGGAAATGGTGGCCTGATCTATTGCCTGATTTTTTTGCACGGTGAGCCAGCCGGCGTCCATTTTGATTTCCACCAAAAACGGCCTGTCTAATTGGATCTGGTAATTTTCGTCAATTTGCTCGGCCGAACGATTAGCAGACAGGGCGTGATTGAGTGGCGAACACAGCAGGTAGATCAAAATGGATACGAATAACGAAAATGGTTTCATAGCGTTGATCACCCCTCCAGTTGGTATGATTGGCTGTTTTAGTAGCGCTCTGGTGCGTCGTATGTTGTTGTACTAACGATGTTGCGCTACTACTACGGTAGGGGGTAGGTGAATGTTACAACTTATTTTAAAACGTGACCATTGCCAGAAAACAATAGCCATCGGCAATTGGCAAAATCAAATCAGCATGCCCTTTTTTAATAATTCATGGTGGACCCGCTCGTAGGTAACCTGAATTTCCTTTTCCCAGGCCGAAATGAGCGCGTCTTCCAGGTCAAAACTGATGAATTCGAATTCGCCGGAAGGATTGAACGGCGAGAATTTTCGACTGTAGGTCTCCGGCCAATTTTCGTAACTCTTGCGGATGCCATCTTTGATGCTAATTTCTGGTTGATAGCCCAGCTCTGATTTGATTTTGGTTAGATCGATAATAAACGAATGCTTGTTGTTGAACGGGAAAAAATACCTGGTAGGGACCAACTGCCGAAACAGGTGATAGGGTATGTTTACCGTTTTCACTCGCTCGCCTAAGACCTCCGCGACTAACTTGACAAAGTCGTTCAGGCTGATGATCTCGTCGCCGGCCAGGTTATAACATTCGCCAACCGCATTTTCTTTGACAATTGCCAATAAATAGGCCTGGACCACATCATCTATATAAGCTGGTTGGAATAGATTTTCGCCGGCGCCCGGTATCAGGATCTTCTGGCGACCATTCCGAATGCGATCGATGTAATACCATTCCCGAATCTCCCCGGGCCCGTTGATTTCGGTCGGACGCAAGCTGACGAAGGGAAAGCCAGTTTTGTCAAACTGCTCCACCAGATACTCTTCGATCATCGATTTATTGTAGGCATACGAATTGTGGGCAGCGGTGTCGAATAGCCGACGATTGGGAATCGGCAGAACCAATCGCTCATCAATTTCTTTGGTAAGCGCCACGGCCATGCTGCTGGTAAAAATGTACCGACCGATCTGCCCCTGAAAAACCTCCACCACCAGTTGCACTTCTTCGGGATAGAAGGCACACGTGTCAATTACCACATCAAATTGGCGATTGGCAAAGAGCGACCGAAATCGCTCCTCATCCCGGCGATCGCCGATCAACCACTCCACATCCTCATAGAAAGGTACCTGATTGCGTTGCGTCCCACGGTTAAATAAGGTGACGTTTTGATTGCTTCGCAGCAACGCTTGCGTTAAATGTAAACCCAGAAATCGGGTGCCGCCAATAATCAGAACATCCATCGACTCATTCCTTGCCAGGTTAGCACCAATTTGATACGATCGCAATTATGGGTAGGATAATTAAACAAAATTTTTGATGGATGTCAAGATTTTTTTTGCAAATCCTCATCGAAACCAATAATTTTTGTAGCCAATCCAGCCGTGCTGAAATGGAAAGTGCGCCAATGCCGATCGATCTTTGATGGATCACTGTCGAAGTAGGGCCGATGAATATCGAACCTCGAAGTCAGTACCCTTCTTTTGGCGAAAGTGCACCACGATTTTACCTTGGCAAAACTATCCTCGAACTGAAAGGCCAGATCCGACCCGGGCTGGCCGGAGGTCGTGGCCGAGGAATGAAGCATTTCGAGATGTGCCTTAGCCAGTGCGGGCCATCCCGCAAGCAATTGACCCTTGAAAAGCGCCGCGGGACGGCCCTGCTGGAATTGGTTTTGAAGGTTGAACGCTAAAATGGCCGATTGATGCGAAAGGTAACTACCAATGGCTCTCCCTTGCGATCCATTCGCTTCGCAAAGTCCAGTCGAACATTGCCTTCCCGATTGCCAATGCCAAAGCCAACTGCCGTGTAGAGGTCGTCCCAGTCGAGATGATCAAAGCCCTGCTGAGCTTTGACCGTATCCGCCACCGACCACACCATGCCGGCGTCCGCAAACAGAATCAGGCTAAAATCGCTTCCGCCCAGCACCCGATTGAACGGACTACGGCGGCCAAAAATCCGATATTCGATATTTCCCAGGAGCAGGCGATTGGTCTGATTGGAACTATCATTGGCAAATTCCTTGTAGTTATAGCCGCGAATGGTCGATAAACCGCCGATATCAAACTGCAACTGCCTGGGCAAATGACCGAACGAGGAACCTGCCCGCACCCGGAAATCGAGATTCTCTCCGGCAGTGATGGGCTGATATCGTCGAATGTCGACAATGTATCGATTGAAATCGACTGTGGGATTTTTAAAATCCTTGCCCGCAAATTCGCCGGTGATATTGATCAACCAACCTTGATTCGGATATTTATAATCGTTTCGGGTATCCAGAATCGCTGAGGCAGCCACGCTCCTGAACTCGATCTCATCGATCAATGGATTTTCGCGAAACTTTTTATCGCCACCAAAGATCGACCACTGCGTCTTTCGCTTCAAATCGTAGTGATGATCCTGGCGATACTCGGCGGTCAGCGTCAGATACTCGGATAGGTCGTGCGAAATGTAGGCCGAATAGCCTGCGCGCCGAAAATAATCTTGAAAATCCTCTCGCAAAAACAGGGCGGCCAGCGAATTTTCAAAAGTAGGAATGATCCATTCATCTTCGGAATGAACCACATCGTGCGCTTCCGCTCCAATGATTGGACCATATTTGCCAAAGAAGTTGCGTTCCAGTCCGATTTGGTAGCAAGCGCGCTTGCGCGCGAAGCCATAGCCGGCATGGCCATACAGATCAAACCAGGACTGGCCGCGCCCACGCCAATCATCTTTCTCCAGTTTTAATCCCAAAAAGAGACCTTCAACTCGATTATAGCGAAACATAAACGGCTCATCGTCGATGGATGGGCTCCACTGATTTTGATGGGGACGGCGCTTTCGTTCCCATTCATCTCCCTTCTTGGGCTTCACCGAAACACCATGCCAGCCCACGGAAACATGCTGGTCGCCATCATCGACCTTGACGCCGGTGATGGTCGTTTGCACCAGATCGCCGGTTACTCGAGCCGCCGGAGAGCGATAAATTTTGCCGCCCACGGCAACGACATCACCATTGACCCTGGCCAGACTATCCAACTCCACCCCGCCGAAAACGGCCACCACATCACCATCGACCTCTCCCTGCACTTTGATCGTGCCGCGCAAGGTTACTACGTCGCCCCGAATCAATTCATCCGGTTCGATGGTAATATCGCCCCAGAAACGAAAGACATCGCTATTCTGGGGCTGTTGACGCTTCAAATATTTTTTCTCCACATGGGCACGTATCTGTTGGTCATCTTTATTCTCCCCGGGCAATTCTTCCGGCTGTTCGCTCAGCGTTAGCATCCGACCCGTTACCAATGATTCCGGTTCTCGGATCAAGCGGCCCCGGTAGGAAATGATATTGCCATCCACCGCCGCGGTTTTGCTGAGCCTGGCTTCGCCCAGAATATTGATGATGCTGCCATCCACTTTGCCGTGGACGGTGATTTCGCTGTTGTAGAGCAAAAGGTCGCCATAGACGGTCTGCTCCTTGGCGATTTGAGTGGGCGCCTGACAGAGAGTCAATGGAAAATTGTAACCTTCCAGTTGCGAACCGGCTTGAATTTGAACTTCAGCCCCCGCCCACTGTACCAATTTCCCGGCAACCAGAGCCTTCTCAGCCCGAATGATTTCTTTGCGATAAGAAACCACATGACCAAAAATGGCCGCCGAAGAATCCAAAAAGACCTCGCTGTCAAATGCCAGGACATTGCCGTGCAATTTGCCCGCAATGGTAAGCTGGCCGTTTTCAATCACGATGTCGCCAGTAATGACCTCATCAGTGTCGATAGTAATATTTTCCCCACGGTATTGAATGAGTTTCCGTTTGCCGGACACCAGTTCCTCCGTGACACTGGCACTGGCAGAACTGCTGTAAATCAGAAAGCCAAATAGCAGCAGAAAAATGAACAGAATCAGAATGAGAAATAGAATTTGTTTGACCTGAATTGATTGCATTTTTTCTCCTATCATGTATCGAATTTTATCAGACCGGCTGGCACTGAGCTGCACCATTCCGGTAACCGCAACCTACCTCCAGTGGTAGCCGAAGCAGCTATTCCAATTACAGGCAAGTTCCATACCACTTTTCGGCGACTTTTTTGCGAGCTGACAACCAATTGGATTTCTATGAATTATAGCCTGGCCGGATTGAGCTTCGCGCCTGCCGCCGTGGTAAATTGACACGATGACGATGGCATCCGCTGTGTAAATAATACACACAATTCAAGGCGCCGGAACTGTCATCCTGGCCAGGAGTACAATAAGCACAATTTCAGCCCGATCTGGTGGCGATTTACTATTCCGGCGCATTGCGGTTAGCTATGCCGGCTTAATGTGGAAATAGGCGTGGCTGGAGCGTATGTGATCCGTTGCCGCTAAATGGTGGCTGTGAACCGAGTTGAGATCGAAATTTGTTATGAAACCTCGTGTACTGATTCTGGTCGGTCCGACTGGTGTCGGCAAGACTGCCCTGTCATTGGAAGTGGCTCAAAAATTGAGCGTCGTGGAAATCGTTTCCGCCGATTCACGCCAGATTTACAAGCTGATGGACATTGGTACGGCCAAACCCAGTCGTGAGGAACTGGCGATTGTGCCGCACCACTTCATTGATATTAAATATCCGGACGAATATTACAGCGCCGGTCAATTTGGTCGCGATGCCCGGCTCAAAATTGCCGAATTGCTTGCTAAGGATAGGCAACCCCTGGTGGTTGGCGGCTCTGGACTGTATATTCAAGCCCTGGTCGACGGTTTTTTCGAGAAAGAGATTTTCGATCCCCAGGTCAAAGCGCGGTTGAAAGCCGATATCGAACAGTATGGCCTTTCGGTTTTATATAATAAACTGCTGCAGGTGGATCCAAACTACGCCCAGAAAATTCATCCCAACGACGGCCACCGCATCGTCAGGGCTCTGGAGGTGTATGAATTGACTGGCGAACCATTTTCCCTGTTTCAGGAACAGGAGCGCCATGCCGCCGATTTCGAGCCAGTGATGGTGGGACTCTCCATGGATCGAGCCAGGCTCTATCGAATCATAGAAGCCCGGGTCGACCGGATGCTTGCCCAGGGATTGGTGGACGAAGTCCGTCATCTCCTCCAGCGAGGCTATAGTAGCCAGTTGAATAGCTTGCAAACGGTGGGTTATCGGGAGGTATTCGATTATCTGGAACAGAAAGCCAGCTATGATGATATGGTGTCCTTGATCAAACAGCACAGCCGCAATTATGCCAAACGGCAGATGACCTGGTTTCGGAAGGATCATCGAATTACCTGGATCGATGTCAGCGACCTGGATAATCTGGATCGCTACCGGCAGGAAATTGTCCCCCAAATTTTGCAAATCTGGTCAGCGTCCGGTTGAGTTCTGGTAGGATGCATTGTTGTTAATAGGTAATCAGCCACTGCCTCCGCCGCAGTCAAGTTAACATCATTCCGGAGGCACTGTCGTCAAGGAAGCGATTGGGTTGGCGCTATGCGGCACCGTTTTTGCAAGCAGGGTTGCCACCTCAGGCGATTTCGCTGGACAGGCGAGCACGGAGAGCTCTTTTGGGAACCGACCGACACCTGCGACTGCATTCCCCAGCTATCCCATTTCTCCTATCAATTCTAACCAAATGGCCGCCGAAACGATGCCGGCCGTTTCCGAACGCAAGCGCCGTGGCCCCAATGTGAAGCAATGAAACCCATTGTTCAGCGTCAGTTCCAGTTCCTCTGATGAAAGGCCTCCCTCCGGACCGATGATGATAATGGCCGATTTGCACTGAGTCAATTGGCTTTTTAAAGACAACGCCAATGCCGAGAGGTTTCTGGCGCCGGTACGATTCTCAGCCACCAGACCGATGGTTAGCATATCTCTCTTCTGAATAACCTCCTGCAGCGACTGGGCCGGAAATATCACGGGAAGCACCGACCGGCCGGATTGCTTCATGGCGGCGATGGCAATTTTCTGCCATCGCCTCTGGCGATGGGCCGTTGCTTCGGCAATGGAAAATTCGGTGAGCAGCGGAATGAAGTTGACCACGCCAATCTCGGTGCCCTTTTCGATGACCCAATCGAAGCGATTGCTTTTGGGGATCGCCTGGGCCAGAGTGAGCTGAAAGCTCGGTTCGCCGACAAAGCGGCTGCGTTTTTGAATTTCTGCCGTCGCCAGATGACCAGTGATTTGCGTGAGCACCGCCGTGTACAGATTCCCCTTGCCATCGACCACTTCGATCACATCGCGAACCTTCTTGCGCACCACGCGTGCCAGATGCACCAACTCGTCACCAGTAATCTGCAGGCGGCTTGGAGAGATGTTCTCCGGCGGCGCATAAAAGATCTCCCGATGTTTCATATCATTCAACCCAAAATTAATCGGCTAAATTTACGCTATGGCCCAGCGCTACTTGCAGTTTTGGGCAAGAATTCTATTATCCCAAAATACTATTTCCTAACCCCGCGGTTGCGGTTTGACTGTACCGGGAAAATTGATCGGTCGATGGCAAGTATTAGAACGCCACTTCGATATCGGCAATGGCCTGAGCTTTCCATTGCTTATTGAAACCGCATTCTACCCGAAACACTTCCACATAGGGTAGACGAAAATGGAGGCCCGCGCCAAAGCCCGATTTCACCCGATGGACCGATAGCGGCTGATTTTGATACCAGACGGCACCGCTATCGAAAAAGAGGCCGGCATTGATGCCAAATTTCAAATTGCTGGAATATTGGCGCATCTCATCGATAAGCGGCTCCACGTCGAGATAGCGGATTTTCAACAGAGGAAAGCGCAGTTCCGCGCCGCCAAAGGCGAAATTTTCCCCCTCGAAAATCTCATAATAGCGCCCCCGGATGCGATTTTCATAACCCAAAAACGCACGGTCGTAGCTGGGAATGGCGCCATGCGATAGGTTAGTGCTGCCACGCAGCGCCAGCGTCAGGTGATGGGTTAATGGTAAATAGCAGCGCAGATCGGTTCCATAACGATAATAATTGATCATCTCACTGGCGCCGACATGTTTGCCAAAAAAGCTCACCCACCAACCACGATGCGGATATTCCTTCAGGTCGCGATTGTCATATTGAATCCCCACCAGGATTGAGGGCAGATAATCCCGGCCATTCGGCGATAGCGTTAATCCAATGGCCGACGGCGCAGTGAGTTTCATGTAGCCCAGCGTCATTCCAGTATACAGGAAGTGGCCGAATCGCTTGCCAAGGGTCCACTCGATGCCTATCCGCCGGTCTTCATATTTATTCAACTCCAGGCTCAGACTCCGAATGCGGCTATAAAACAGGGTGAGATTGGTGAACAGCTTGGCCTCGCCCAAAAACCAGGGATTATCAAAAGAAAATTTGAGTTGGGGATTATAGCCGAAGGCGGCGGAAAAGTTCAGCAACATGTTGCGGCCCAGAAAATTGTAGTACAGCAACTTGCCACCATAGGAGATTTTTTTCCAGGTGCGCTCGTTGCGATAGAGCAGCGGGATCGGAAAGATGTACCATCGTTCATAGACCGTAATCAACAAGGTGCTGCTTTCGGTATCACCAATGAGGTCAAATTTCACCCGATTGAACAGCATCAAGCTCTGCACCCGCTTGAACGCCGCCAGAATCTGGCCGAGCGAGGCGATTTGATTTTCGCCGAAATGTAGCTCACGAAGTATTACCTCGGGCCGGGTCTTTTCATTGCCGACAATTTCGATTTTGGCGATTGCATACCGGATCGTGTCGCTGCATTGCGCCTCATCCAATTCCTCAGCATTAATATAAATTTGACCCATGGCGGTCGTAACAAAATACATGAACCATAAAATAACAAAACACAGTTTCCCCATCGTCGAAGATCTTCCCATGAATTACCGTAATTCCTCTTACCAGTTCAGCCCCGAAAAGACCAAACGATAAAGAGCTGATAGACGCAAAGATGTATTTATTTCGATACTCGTAATTCGCGTAATTAGTAAAATTAGCGACAGTCGCAATCACCCAATTCGTTCCCGGGTGCTGCAAAGATAAATTGCTCTCAGAAACGAAAGGTCTCAGAAATGAATAGCCTTTTAGCTCAATACCTGCCATTCGCGCAATTAGTAAAATTGGTTCACCATAGTAAATTTTTCGACCGCGAAGTTCGCGAATGAAGCTAATTGTGCGAAGCGGTAAAAGCATCGATTCGCGTAATTCGGATAATTGGTGCAATTCGCGGTCTTAGGACCCCAGAATAATGGAACTAAAACCTGGGCATCAAGCGGACGGTAATTCGCCAGGCGTCTTTCGCCCGATCGGTCCGTTTGGCTACATCGATGCGCGCCAGCTCATCGGACAGGTGCAGGCTGAGCCCCACATCGGTCTTGAAGTCCTTGATCTTGAGCCGACCGAAATCGTCGCTGGGCTGGCTATTTTTCCCACCATAGCAGAGCCAGCCGCTCTCCACGAACACGCCGAACACAAATTGATTGGAGAACGGCAGATAGCGGATGGGCCGTCGTCCCATAAACTGCTGATTGAACAAATAGTGGGCCGTCCCATACAGCAGGCGATTGCCGTTTTTGAACTCCTTATCCTGATAGGCCACCAGCGCACCGATCCCGCCCAGATCCATCAGGTACTGCTCCGCCCATGGATCGCTGCCCTTGCGCGCGCCGATCATGACTTTCATCTGAAGCTGCTGCGTCTCGAAGGTCGGCAAGAAGCGTTTCAGTGTCACGAATAGCCCCTGCGTGGTCATCTGCTGGCCCTTCGTGTATTCGGCAATCCCTTCCAGATACCAGCCAGAGTTGGGGTAGGCATCCGTATCCAGCCAATCCAGTGCCCACAGCAGCCGCGCCATGGTGGTGCGTTCGGCGACCACCGCCGGGTTGTCGCGAAACTGCCGATCCCGGTAGAACAGCGACCAATCGGTATGCCGGGCCAGGGATTCATAGTGGCGTCGGTTGACTTCGATGCGGATGGTATGCTGCTGCCACAATTTCTGATCCACAAAAAATTGCCATCCCTGTTGGCCATAGAAATCCTTCAAATCTGCTTTGAACAGGAGCGCGGCCAGGCTGTTCTCCCAATTGCCGATATACCAGTCATCCAGGCTAGCCACCTGGTCATAATAATAGGCGCCAATGGTGAGGGGACTGGCTTTGATGAACGAACGCTGGAGGCCCAGCCGATAGCGCATCTGATCTTCGGAGCCATAGCTCACGCTGCCCTGCACCTTGATGTGCCAGAGCCGCTGGCAATAAACCGCCACATCCAGGCCAGCGACCAGGCCCTGCACCCGATTATAGCCAAACGCCGGTTGATGCAAGACTTCCCAGGCCTTGAAATCCAGCACGGTCTCTTCGGGTTCAATCTTGGGGACTTTGAATTGTGCCAGGCCGGGAATGGTATGGCCCAAAGCCCACCAGAATGTCAGTGCGATTATCGCCAGCGCCCCCCGGCGAAAATGATCATTTTGTCCTTCCATCTCGAACACTCATTGATCATCGTTATCGAAGATTGGCAGAAATTATTTGGCAAAAATGCAAGCTGAAAATAATAAAAAATATGATGAGAAGCAAGTGGTATTTCAGAATGCCTGTCGGGCATATTGGCAATTTGCCCTTGCAAAGAAATTGCTTGACTTTCTAAAGAGACTTATGTATTTTTCATTGAGATTGCGGCAAAATTTTAGAATAAATCATCGAGGAGATCAAAAGCTATGAGCATAGAACAAATTGAAATCGAAGCTTTGAAACTCGATCCAAATTTGCGAGCGAAACTGGCGATGAAGCTTTTATCCAGCCTCGAAGATCTTTCCGATGAGGAAAATGAACGACTATGGGCCGAGGAAGCCCTGCGCCGTCATGAGGAGTTGGAAGCAGGATTGGCAACAGAGCGCCCAGCGGAAGACGTCTTCCTCAATAAAAAGTTATAATGAAGCAAACAAGCTTTTAAGAAAAACTGATTTATCTAAAAAGGAGCCTTCCAATATGACACATATCCCCACCAATGCTTTCACCAATCGCTCCAGAATTAAAAATGAATGTGATTTCATCGGACGTCAATGTAGGGCAAATTGCCAATTTGCCCTACAGAAAAATGGCTTGCTTTTTCAGAGAAATTTATTTATTTTTCTTTAGGAGCTTTTATTGATGGAATAGAGATAGCAGTAAAACAAGCAATTGAAATACTTGATATAAATGTTTGATATCGGAGAATTCATTATGCGACTTAAAACCAGACGTATTGCTTCTGACCCTAAAATTTGCAGTGGCAAACCCTGTATTCAAGGAAACCGCCTCCCAGTATTTATTATTTAGGGTTTGCTTTCAACAGACGAAAAACAAGATAATATTATAAAAGCATACCTCAAAATTCCAGTTGAAAACATAAAAGCATGTCTCGAGTACGCTAATGAAGAAGCGGGTGGTGTTGCATTAGATATTTTATGAATGAAAGTCTTGATTTGATGAAATAAATCATTTATCCGTTGGCTTCATCAATCCGTTGGGCAAAATGTTTAACAGTGTTATGCGTGTGGATAAAGAAAAATCATGTGTCTTGAAGAAACCTGGTTTTTCTGGTATTGAGTCATCTAATTTTTGGCTTGATAATTACCTGAATTTTTTTTATTTTGTTGTCAGATCTATAGTGAAAAGAAGTTGATTAGCAAAGACGAACAATATGCACATTGCAAGTTTTGAAACTCAGGTACTACCAGATGGACATCTATACTGCCCCGAAGAATTCAGGAACAAACGAAATGTTCGATTTGTGGTAGTTCTCATCGAAGATAAAGAGGGCGTCGCTGCATCTGATTATGAAATCGAAATGTCAAGCGTTCATGACGTCTCTGATGATTTTTTATCACCGAAAGAACTGAATTATTATTTGAACCTGGAAGAAATATGAAAAAATTTGGCAATGGTCAAATCTGGTTGGTGAATTTCGATCCGAGCTTTGGAAGCGAATATAAAAAGTCAGACCCGCTTTAATCGTTCAGGCTGATCGATATATCGAAAGTAGCAATCTTTTGACTGTGATTCCTATATCTTCCAAAATAGATAAACAAAAAGAGCTTGATGTCTTTTTAGCCTGCGATTCTCAAAATCGCTTAATGGTCGATTCGCTTATAAAGATTCACCAAATCAGCTCTTTTGATAAGGGAAGATTTATAAAATTAATTGGAGAGATAAAATCTGAAACAATGAATGAAGTAGGCGATCATATTCGACTTTTTTTAAATTTATAGCTTTTAATAAACCTTGCCAGAAGTCAACTTAGAATTATGCTCCATATAACTGGCTTCGAAAAGGATAAAGGATACTTGTGAGCTCAGTCATCGAAATCGCCATCCCTATCGAAACAATCGCAGCCCGAAAGCAGCGGGTGGAGCAAACCAAACGCTTTGAAACGCCCGATCGGGTGCCTGTCATTCCTGCCATTGCCCATCGCTTTCTCATCCCCAAAGTCGGGGTGAAATTCCGAGACTATTACCGCGATCCCGAGACCATGCTCCGCACCCAGATTCTGGCGCAGAAATGGCTGATGGAAAATATCCGCACCGATGCCTATTCCATCACGGGTGCCTGGGTCGGCGCCTGGACCGATTTTCAGAATACCTTCGAGGCGGGCAGTCTCGGCTGCGAGGTGATCTTCCCCGAGGATGATATCCCCTGGGTGGGCAACGGCTGGGTGAAAACCGAAGCGGATTTAAAAAAGCTGGAGCAGATCGATTTCGTGCATACGGGATTGAACGCCAGGCAACTGGAATATCGCCGCGCCATGATGGCCGTGGCGGAAAAATATCCCGTCCGCTTCCAGGGCGGCCCGACCTTCTATCCTGGCGAAAATCCCTCGCTCACCCATACCTCCGATGGGCCATTTGGCGTGGCGGGCGATTTGATGGGACAGACCGAGCTGTTCACCGCTGTCCATGAGCGGCCAGATTTTGTCAGGGAATTGCTAAGCATCGTGACCGACAAACTGATCGAATACCTCGACTTTTGCTGGGAGGAGGAGAAGCTACCGATTCCCAAAGACTTCGCCTGGACCGATGATCTGGCGGCTGGGCTATCGGCGGAAACCTATTCCGAAATCGTGCTGCCGTTCGAGAAAAAGCTCCGCTTCCATTTCGACGGCTATCTTAGTCTCCACATGTGCGGCCGAACCGACCATCTGCTGGAGATTTTTCGAGATGAATTGAAGATCAACGAGTACCAGGGCTTCGGCTACGAAGTCGATCTGGATCGGATTGGCCAGATTATGGGCGGTAAAGTGGTGTTGATCGGCAATGTCAATCCCATGCTGATTCATTCGGGCACGCCCGAGCAGGTTCGGGAGGCGACCCGAAGGGTCATCGAAAAGCTGGCGCCGTATCGGGGATTTATCGTGCAGGACGGCAATAACATTCCGCCAGGCTCGCCCATCGAAAATATCAACGCCATGATGGAGGTGGCAGAAGTGTACGGGCGATACTACTGATTGGAGTTTTGGAGTGATGGATAATTGGAATGGGGAATGAGGAAAGAAAGGAAGGCTGGAATAATGGAATAAAAGAATGAGGGAATAAGGAATTTTGGAGTTTGATTTTTAAACGGTTTTCAAAACTAACCTATCACATTTTTTAATGGAGGGCAAAGCAATGAGGATGAACGCTCCCAAAGTTTTAACCTGGCTGATTGCTGTGGCTATCGGTGTCCTGGCGATTCTTCTTCGTGTGGATGTGGTAAAACTCGTTCAATTGAAGTCCTATGATTTCTGGGTGCTGGCCGCTGGCTTTGTGATCCTGGTGCTGGGAAACCTGTTCAAAAAAATGTGAGCGACCCAATATTGACCGGTCGCTGGCAGCGACCGGTCAATGTCTAATCAAAAATTAGGCGGACCTATCCACCCTTCCGAAGGTTTTAAACCCTCGCAATGGTGAAAACCAAGGAGAAATTCAAAATGAATGAAATGATCTCCTACTGTGGCTTGCTCTGCCATGAATGCGGTGCCTATATCGCCACCTTGGCTAATGATAACCAAAAAAGAGCCGAAGTTGCCAGGCAATGGACCAAAGAATTTCATAAAGAATTCAAACCCGACGATATCAATTGTCTCGGCTGTCTTTCAGAAGTTGAGCCAGTTTTCGGCTATTGCCAGATCTGCAAGATTCGAAGTTGCGCCAGGGGGAAATCGATTGTCAATTGCGCCTATTGTGATGACTATGCCTGCAATCAATTGATGGAATTTTTTCAGATGGTGCCAGCGAATAAAGATCGATTGGATGAAATCAGAAAGAATCTCTAACGTCATGTACCAGCAGGATTCCGTGATTCCCTGGCTGCTGAATGGTGATCCGGCTCTTCGCTGGCAGGCGCTACGCGATGTGACGTCGGCGCCTCCCCAAGAAATCCAGCGCGAACGGGAACGCATCCCGGTTGAAGGCTGGGGTGCCCGGCTATTGGCGCTCCAGGATCAGGCTGGCACCTGGGATAGAGGCATTTATACGCCCAAATGGACCTCGACCACTTACACCATGCTGCTGCTCCGAGATTTCGGTTTGCCACCGACCAATAGTCAGGCTCAGCAAGCCTGTCAATTGCTGTTGGATCGCGGCTTTCATCGAGATGGCGGCATTAATTATTTCAGATCATTGAATCACAGCGAAACCTGCGTCACCGGCATGGTGCTTTCGATCCTCGCCTATTTTCAATCTCAGGATGCCCGAATTCACGCCCTGGCTGATCAGCTCTTGGCTCAACAGATGCCCGATGGCGGCTGGAATTGTCAGTCTTACAACGGCGCAACCCACAGCTCGTTTCACACCACGATTTCTGTTTTAGAAGGGCT
This sequence comes from uncultured Cytophagia bacterium, assembly GCA_964647995.1. Classification (GTDB taxonomy): domain Bacteria; phylum Zhuqueibacterota; class Zhuqueibacteria; order Thermofontimicrobiales; family Thermofontimicrobiaceae; genus Thermofontimicrobium_A. Next base: position 55,450 of record CAZYNP010000001.1, on the reverse strand, counting down.
GCGAGCCTACGAAAAATTCCAGCCGCAAAATAAGCCCAAAATTCAGCACGCCCAGCAGCGAGGAAGGGAGTTCCTCCTGATTCATCGACTATTCAAGTCGCATCGGACTGGAAAGGTGGTGAAATCGGATTTCACCTGCTTTTCATTTCCACCGCGCTGGTATTATGACATTCTTCGGGCGCTGGATTATTTTCGAGAATGCGGAGCTGAAAAGGATGATCGACTGTCCGACGCCATTGAAATCGTGCTCAAGCGACAAACCAACGAAGGCAAATGGCTTCTGCAAAACAGACACCCCGGCCGTACTTTTTTTGAAATGGAACAAGTGGGAGAACCGAGCCGCTGGAATACGCTGCGCGCGCTGCGGGTTTTGAAATGGTGGTCTGGTTATCAGGTAATCAGGTAATTTGGCAATTGGGCAGCAACGCGGTGCCGTGTCTCACCCACCCATTTCACTCACTTAACAACTTACTCAACTAATGAACATGAATCAACGCACACAAACAATATTATCCATCCTGATCATCACCCCCATTGGCTTTGCCAGCAAATTCTACCGGGGACCAGCCGCTGCCTGGGTGAATGACTCGCTGGGTGGGATGTTTTATGTTATTTTCTGGTGCCTGGTCGTTTTTCTATTTTTTCCCAAAAGCACGCCCTGGAAAATTGCCACGATCGTTTTGATTTTCACGTGCCTGCTGGAGTTCCTGCAACGGTGGCATCCGCCGTTTTTAGAATTCTTGCGAAGCAATTTTCTGGGCGCCACTGTTCTGGGCACGTCGTTCGTCTGGTCTGATTTTCTGTATTATTTTCTGGGCAGTGGGATTGGCTGGCGGTGGTTGCACTGGATAAAGAATAAAACCATGCAGGATCCAAAGTAAACGGCTACCGTCTATTTCTAATGCCTTCTGCTTTTTCTCCGATCATCGACAGCTTCGCTGAGAAGATATTGCCAGGGTCAGCTTCGAACCGCTCATTGGAAGGCTGCACTCCCTCGGACTTACTCATCAATTTGGAGAATGAAAAATTACAAGCAGGAATTGATTAAATTTCACCGTAATGGACCAAATTGATCTGTCGCTGGCGAATGATTTCCTTGAGCTGTTCATTGAGTAATATTTTTAATTCGAGCGGACGGGATCGAGTGATAAAATACTTACCCTGGTCAGCCGAAGTTTGTAACGTAGCCTCGGGTAACCCCGGATGACACATGAACTCAAAAATGCCCCCATCAAGTCGCTTCAGAAAATTGATAACACCATCCAATGTCATCCGACGGCTAACACTAATTCCATAGAATTTGTCAACCGTTATTATGCCTTCTTTTAATAGTTGCTGTTGATATCGTTGCGATAACAGGGAAAGCAGAGTGGCTTTAGGATACTGGACATTAATAAAATTGGCTGGTGAAAAATACAAGAATGGTCGTTCATCGATCAATCGAATTTTCTGTATGTGGTAGTATTTAGCCAACTCAACCACAATTGGAAGTAGTCCCGGCAATAAATGATGATGTTTTTCGCTATCAATATGAGTAGGTCTTAAACCGTTTTCTATTACCCGCTCAATCTGGGCACGATATTCGGTGCGAATTTCCTCAGGATTTAATCGACCCAAGAATAGCCTGAACATAAATTTTGAAATATGATTGAAAAAAAAACATCTGTTATCGATTAATGATGGGACTTTCATTGGATCGGACAGCGGAGTTCCCCGGATAATATTCAGATGAACACCTACACCAAGGTCAGTATGTTGGTGGGCTAAGTTTGCAGCTTCCTCAAAATAGGGCATATTTGCCATTATCGTGGTGCTGGTAAGAATACCTTCACAATGGGCTTGAATGATCCCCTGATTTACTGATCGGGAAAGCCCAAAATCATCGGCATTAATGATTAGCTGAATCATGGCAAACCTGACTGGTCTTGATTTCAGCAATGTGATATATTTTCTGATTCAGCGCCTCATGGTAGATGCGGTTATTCATTTCAGAGATCAATCCAATCGCTAAAAATTGAACACTGATAATCATCAACATGACACCTAAAACCAATGAGCCAATATTATGCTGAATACTTTTTTCGAGAAAAAACCATTCATAAGAAATAACCAGACAAATCAAAAATCCGAGAAATCCGAAAAGAAATCCTATCCGACCAAAAATCTGCATTGGCCTGGCCATGTAGCTGATAATGAATTTTACGGTAATGAGATCAAATAAAACTTGGAAGGTTCGACGGAGATTATATTTCGATTTGCCTTCCGTTCGCTGGATATTGTTAATGGGGATTTCGGCAATTTTGACACCGATGGGTAACGCCAGGGCTGGCAGAAAACGATGGAGACCATCATAGATATGGATATTCTTAATCACCTCAGCCCGATAAGCTTTGAATGTTGTGCCAAAGTCATTTAAGTTTATTTTAGATAATAGCGCCATCATTTTGTTGGCAACCTTCGAAGGTATTCGCCGCAGCAAATAATTATCGACCCGATGCTGTCGCCAGCCACTGACGATATCATAACCTTCATCAATTTTGGCTAAGAATTTTGGAATATCTTCCGGAAAATGCTGCAAATCTCCATCCAGCGATATAATTATATCGCCAGCCGCTTGATCGAAACCAGCAGCCAGTGCCGCTGACTGCCCAAAATTCTTTCGGAGTTTTATGATCTTGAGATGCTTTTCACGCGTTAAGAGCATGTTTAATTTTTCATAGGTCCGGTCTTGACTACCATCATCGACAAAAATCATCTCATAAGACCTATTGATTCGCTTCAGCACGGCAATTAGCCGATCATAGAATTTATCAATGCACGACTCCTCATTGCAAAAGGGCACAATGATTGAAAGTTGCAGCCCGGATTTATCGCAGATTGACATCGTTACTATGCGCTCCCAATCGCTCCCAATTCCTAATATTGGTAATCTTTTAACGTGCTCGTTATAAAATATTAAATTCATTTTGCGTTTTTTGCGGAAATAGTTTTTCGCCTGGCAGATAATTTCCCTTGACAATGTTTGATTTTTTTCTATATTTAAACTTGCCATAACTAACAATCGCGGGGGTATCAATAATATTTTGGCGTGAATATCCCAATTCGTGGCCGAACGAGTCGATCTATATTTATGCTTCAAACGGGCATAACTTGAACATTGGTTGAGCCTATTTTCTCCCGCAGAAAGCAACAACCACGGAATTGTCTTTATCAAAGTTATTTTCCGTGAGCGTTCCAACTCTGGGGCGATTTTATATTTTTAACAGCAACAATTTTTAGTTGTAGCATTTTAGCAATAAAGGAGCCCACACAATGCAATTGCGCCTGGCGATTGCGGATCAGCTCATTATCATTTTCTATCTAACAGTGGTTGTCGTGCTTGGCGTCATCATGAAGCGCCGGGCCTCGAAAAATATCGGCTCCTACTTTCTCGGCGAACGTCGCTTGCCGTGGTGGGCCCTGGCCATGTCCGGCAGCTCCTCCTATTTTGATATCACGGGCACCATGTGGATTGTCAGCCTGTTCTTCGTCATCGGCGTCAAGGGGATGTGGGTGCAGTGGATCTGGGGCTTTCCGATCACGGTCTTTTATATGGCCTATATGGGCGATTGGATCCGGCGCTCGGGCGTGATGACCGGCTCGGAATGGATGGAGACGCGGTTCGGCAATGGCAAGGCCGGTGAGCTGGCTCGATTGGCCTACACCATCTACGCGGTGCTGACCATTACTGCATTCCTGGCCTATGGTTCCGAAGGCATGGGCAAGTTCGGCTCGGTCTATCTCAATATGAACGAGCATACCTGTGCCGCATTGATCATCGGCATTACCGGCATCTACGTCATTGTTGGCGGGTTCCAGGGAGTGGTGATGGTGGAAATTTTTCAGACCGTCGTGCTGAGCCTCGGCGCCCTGCTCATTGCCTATCTGGGTTTCGCACATACCTCGTGGAGCGCCATCGCAGCCCGCGTACCATCGGAATGGGGAAGCATGATGCCGCAGTGGACGTTCGCTTACCTCTCCGAAACGGACTACTTTTTTTTCGGTGCGCTCCTGTTGGTCTGGGTGACCAAGGGGCTGTTGTTGGACTTGAGCGGCCCAGAACAGCTCTATGACTTTCAGCGATTTCTGGCGGCAAAGAATCCCCGCGATGCCTCGAAGCTGGGTGCGCTATGGGGCGTCATTCATACCATTCGCTGGCCCATGGCCATGGGCATTGCAGCGCTGGCGATTGTCGGATTGGGCGGTGTGACCGATCCGGAGAAAGTGCTGCCCATGGTGATCCATCAGATGCTGCCGATAGGTCTGCGGGGGCTGGCTATTGCGGCCTTGCTCTCCGGTTTTCTGGCAACGTTCAATTCCACCGTGAACGGCGGCGCATCGTACCTGGTGAAGGATATTTATCACAAATACATCAACCCCCATGCCTCGCAGCGAACCTTGATCCTGGCCAGCTATGCCTCATCGGCGTTGCTGATTGTGCTGGGAATTCTCATCGGTTTTCAGGCGCAATCTATCAATCAAATGTTCGTCTGGATTATGGGGACGCTGGGCGCCGGTGTGCTATTGCCCAATGTGTTGCGCTGGTACTGGTGGCGGCTCAATGGCTGGGGGTACGCAGCAGGAGTTCTGTCGGGCATGGCATTGTCGCTGATTCAGGTCGTGGTCCCAGCGTTTGCCCGTCAGCCGCTGTATGTTACTTTTCCCATCATTGCTGGCGCCGTACTGATGATCGTGGTAATAGTGACCCTGCTGACTCCGGCGACGGATGCCAGAACGCTGCAGCAATTTTATCAGACGGTCCAGCCAGCCGGTGCCTGGGGTGATGTGGCGCGACAGGTGCAGGCGCTTCAGCCGACCTTCAGAAAAAGACAACCTTTTTCGTGGAGTTTATTAAACGTAGCCGTTGGCTTGCCCTGTCTGCTGGCGATGTACACTTTTCCCATCTATCTGATTTTGCATCGGATGGTTCAGGCGGGTGTATTGTTTGCCATTACGGCAATATTGGCTACCGTGCTCTATTTCACCTGGTATCGGCGCTTGCCGGCAGAGGAGATGGACTGATGGTCGTTGCTATCCTGGAGTTGGGCATTACAACCATGCCGACAGAGCTTAGCGGTTGGAAAGAAATGACCGCCGAAAAGGGACGACCGCAAAATGAGAGACTTTGAGAATTGGTCTCAGAAATGAAAGGACTCTGAAACAGGCGATTCGGTTCTGAGAGCTTTCGATGCTGAGTGCAATAAATCAGACCACAGAAAAGGAACGACCACAGAATTGAAGCTGTTGAGAGTTGGTCTCAGAAATATCAGGACTCAGAAAACGGTGCTGCGGTTCTGAGAGCTAATGATTCTGAAAGCAATAAATCGAAGCTTGGAAATGAAACGATCACGGAATTTTTTAGACCGCAAATTTTACTAATTTACCGAATGGCGCCAATGTTATAGTTGTGGCTCATTCAAGCTGGGTTCAGCCGTTAATTCAAAGGAACCAAACCATGATCGACATTGCTGGAATTCTGATTGCCGTTGCTGGCGAGAGGGCTTTGAAAGAATTATTGAAGCTTTTCCGGGGCAACAAGAAGGCGCTTCAGAAAGCTTATGAAGGGGCATTTCAGAGAACCATCGCCTGGTACGAGAAAAAGTATCAGAATAAATATGGTGAAAAGAATAATCGCTTTTTCGATTTTGAGATTGCCGAAAAAGAATTTGCCAAGCTGCTATTCCTGCATCAAGAACCCAATATCGAATTAATTTCCAGCATTGAGTTTGAAAAAAGAAAAACCACACCCATCGAAGTTGTCAAAGAATTTATCGATCAACTCTGGTACCAATTGAGTCAGGTTCGGGAACTGGAAGCCATTCTGGTGGAGCGGGAGAAATTTCTTATTCTTACTGGAATCATAAGCGACACCGCTGAAATTCGGAATGACTTGAAAGAATTGGTCGCTTTAAAAAAGAAGGAAATGGGATTGGAAGAAAAAATATTGAGCCGACAGATCACTCCCGATCCCACTCCCATCGACTGGCGGGAGCTTGAAGATATGTTCTGCAACGTTTATCGCCTGGATCGATTAGACTATGGGCACCTCGGCACCACCCGGGATCGGCTGGAACACAAACTTGAATTGCAAAAAGTATATATTGCTTTGAATGTGAAAGATCGATCGTTCGATCGCATCATGCAGGCGGCAAGGGTGAAAGAATTGACGCTTCAGCAGCAGAAAAATCTGCCGCTGTTGTTTCAGCGATTCGATGAATTGCTGCATCTCAAGCAGGAGAAAGATCAGCGCATGGTTGCTCTTGAAAAAGATACCGATGAAAAGCCATCCCATGCCATTGCCCAAAAAATCCTCGAAGAATGCAAATCACCGAACCTGCGCCAGGCGGATGTCATCATCCGTGAAATCATGTCCAGCCAGCGAATGCAAGGGGACCAGGTCTATCGGATTTTGTGGACCTTGAGCAGTTGGGCAATCGTTCCCCGGCCGCTGGAAAATATCCCGGCAAAAAAACGGTTTCATCTGTTCATCGGCGATGCCGGCGGCGGAAAATCCACGGCCTGCCGCTACCTGGCGCTGAGATGTTTTGAGGATTTGAAAAATGAAAAATCAAAAGCGCTGGAGCGGGAATTGGGCATCGCTGGCAAAAAGCCCCTGCCCATCTATTTGCGCCTGGAAGATTTTGGCAAGCTGATCGCCGATTATCCCGATGGGACCTGCTGCCTGTTTGAATGCGCCGCCAAATTCTGGCAGCGAGCCGACAAAACCCAACTGTTTACTGCGGGTCAATTGTACCATGCCCTGCAGCATCAGCCGGTCTGGCTGTTCCTTGATGGACTGGATGAAATCTCTAATCCCGACAATCGGATGAAATTGGCGGCTGTGGTGCGGGATATTGTCGCCTCGGATCAATTTCCACAATTGCAGATCACGCTAACCAGTCGGCCGGCGGCCATCACTGATGAATTGCTCAATACGCTGAGCATCCCGTATTTCACCATTTTGAATCTGGAGCAGAAGCAGATCGAGCATTTTGCCTATCGCTATTTTGCTGCCAACTTGCTGGACGAAACTGAAGAACGGGTGAAGCAGCAGGCAAAGGAGCTGATCGATGCCCTGGAAGAAGTTCCAGCCGCAAGGCGATTGGCAACCAATCCGCTGTTGTTGACCGTCATTGCTGTGCTGCACTACAAAGAAGGCAAGCTGCCTCAGTATCGGGCTGAATTGTACGAGAAATGTATCGAGCAATTGATGGCGCAGAAGGCTGCCACGCCAGGCAAGCTGGAGACCGGTAAAATTTCGTTCCGATATCCGGCTGGTGCCAGCAAGCCGCTTATCGACTGGAACCATAACCAGATCATCGACATGCTGCGCGATCTGGCGTTTCATGCCCACCAGCGAACCGAAGACGAGGTGTTTCTCAATCCGGAGCTGATGCTGCAACGTTTGAGAGAAAGCGATCTCATTCCGCCGGAGAAAAAATCTTCCAATGAGCTGGAGGAAGCGGCTCGCTATTTTCTCGACGAGTGCGATCGGCTGATCGGGTTACTGGCGTTTCGCGGGGGACATTACGTGTTCATCCATCGTACCTTTCAGGAGTACCTGGCCGCCCACTGGCTCAGTCTCCAGAAAGAAGCAGTGCAGGGGCAGCAATTGCAGGCCATGCTGAAAAATGCGCCGCATTGGCGCGAGGTGATCCGCCTGTTTTTCAATCGGCTCGGCAAATCCAATCCGACGTTCGGCGAAGATCTGGTGGAGCATTTGGGAAACCAGGCTGTCGAGCGGAAAAATGTTTCATTACTCAAATTGTCTGCGGAATGCCTCAGCGATTTCGAGGAGTACCAGCGCCGCTATCGGCTCCATGACAGCATTAAAACAAAGCTGGCAAATTTGAGAGACCAATCTCACAACCAGCCCCCCCTCTTCCTCGCCTGCGGCGATGCGCTGGGACTGATGAACGAGCCGGCCATCGATCCGCTGGATCCGCCCATGGTATTCTTGAAGCCAGATAAGCCCTTTAGCATGGGAAGTGAAGAATATGACGATGAAAAGCCAATCCACCCGGTACAACTCTCGCCCTACTGGATCGGCAAGTACCCGGTCACCAATAAAGAGTTTGCTGAATTCATCAAGCAGGGCGGCTATGAAAAAGAAAAGTATTGGTTCGATGATGAAAGCCAATTCAAATTTGACGGGAGAGATTTTTTGAAAAAAGAATTGAAAGAAAAATTGCCCCGTTATTGGCTGGACGAGCGATTCGGCCGAAGCCGTCCCTTAGCGCCAGTGGTCGGCATCAGTTGGTACGAAGCCATGGCCTATTGTCGGTGGCTGAGCGAACAGAACCCGGGCAAGCAATTTCGATTGCCCACGGAAGCCGAGAGGGAGTTTGCTGCCCGAGGATTTACTGATCGAAGATACCCGTGGGACGATGAGCCACCCAATCCTGAGTTGTTGAATTTAGACAAAAGCAAACTTAAACAAACAACTGCGGTGGGCAGCTATCCCGCAGCCAGTGGTGCGATTTCTGCGGAAGGGAACCAGGCGGAGTTGTTCGACCTGGCCGGCAATGTCTGGGAATGGTGTTATGACTGGTATGGTGGAAAATTTTATTACCAATGCCTTAACGAAACCAGCAACTCGAACCAGCCAGTGAAAGATCCGATTAATAGGCAAGAAACAGGTGTTCGAGTTTTGCGGGGCGGCTCCTGGAACTTCATTGAGCACTTCTTGCGCTGCTCGTACCGGGACAACAGCAACCCGCACAATAGGAACCTCAGTATCGGGTTTCGTTTAGTTCGTTAGCCTTTAGTCGTCTATCGCTCTTTTGGGGGCTTAGGATTTTGGTAACTTGGGTTTTGTTAGCTTGGAATTTGGGGGTCTGGGGGCGAAGCCCCCAGTCGAAAATTTTTTTGAAATTGGCAATTTGCCCGGAAAGAGATAAAAGGCTGACGCCTTAACTCCGTTTGGGTGTCTTGCCCTAAATTCCCAACGGATAGATGAAGCCAACGGATAAAGCAAAAAAAACATCCGTTGGGCATCAAAAAGCGATCAGAAGATTTAGAAGTTTCAATATGGTTGAATGCCAGAAACCAATTGGCGTAATTTCCCAAATTAGCGTAATTCGCGGTCCGGAAAGAGATAAAAGGCTGACGCCTTAACTCCGTTCGGGTGAGCCTTACAACTAAACCATGAGGTGTTGATGATGCACAAGTTACTTCCATTCGTTCTTTTCATTTTGCTTGTTTTTGTCACTGCGGTTGGTGCCGACGAAGGCATGTACCCCATCAGCGAAATTAACAAATTGGATTTGAAAGCCAAAGGATTGCAGCTCGAGCCGCTGGAGATTTTCAATCCCGACGGCGTCAGTTTGGTGGATGCCATCTGCAAGGTGGACGGCGGCACCGGCTCGTTTGTCTCCGCCGAAGGGTTGATCCTGACCAATCACCACATTGCCTTCGGTGCGGTGCAGGCGGCCAGTACCCCGGAGCACGATTATCTGAAGCAAGGCTTTTTGGCCAAAACCAGAGCTGATGAATACCCAGCCAAAGGGTTCACCGTGCGCATCACGGAATCGTATCGGGATGTATCGGCCGAGGTGTTGCGCGCCGTGACGGACCAGATGGATCTGGCTGAGCGCAGCAAGGCCATCGAAAAAAAGATCAAGGAGATCATTACCGAGGCCGAACGGGCTAATCCTGGCAAACGGGCCGAGGTGGCCGAGATGTTCATTGGCAAAAGTTACGTGCTGTTTCTGTACACCTATTTGAAAGACATCCGACTGGTGTATGCTCCCCCGCGCGGCATTGGCAATTTCGGTGGCGAGGAGGACAATTGGATCTGGCCGCGGCACACCGGCGATTTTTCGTTCCTGCGGGCCTACGTGGCGCCGGATGGCTCGCCCGCGGATTATTCCCCGAATAACGTGCCCTATCGCCCGAAGAATTATTTGAAGATCGCGGCGGAGGGCGTCGATGAGGGCGATTTTGTGTTCATCCTGGGCTACCCGGGCCGAACCTATCGGCATCAGACCTCGTTTTATCTGGCATACGAGCAGGAGATCCGAATGCCCTATGTGGTGCAATGGTATCATTGGCAAATTGAGCTCATGCAGCGGTTCAGTCGCGAGGATCGGGCCATCGCCCTGAAGCACGACGGCCGCATCAAATCGCTGGCCAATGTCGAAAAGAACTATCGGGGCAAATTGATCGGCATGAAGCGCATGAAGCTGGTGGAGAAGAAGCGGGCGGAGGAAGAGGCGTTGCAGCAGTTCATCGCCGCGGATGCCGATCGACAGGCCAGGTACGGTCATCTGCTGCATGACATCGAAGAAATTTACCAGCAGATGCGAAGCGAGGCAGACCGGGAGCTGGTTCTGACGTTTCTGCTGCGCAGTGCCACACTGCTCAGCAATGCCTATACGATTTACGAAGCCGCCATCGAGCGCCAGAAGCCAGATATCGAGCGGTCTTCGGCCTATATGGATCGCAACTTCGAGCGCACCAGAGAGCGGCTATTTTTGAATCTGAAAGAATATTATCAACCCAGCGATCGGGCCATTTTCAAAGCCATGCTGCTGCGGGCGGCCAGGTTGCCTGTCGAACAGCAGCTCCCTGCACTTCAAAAAATAGTCGGCAAAAACAAAAACCCGGAACAGGCCATCGATCGGTTTTTAGACAAAGCCTATGGCCGAACCCGAATGGCGGACGAAAAAGCGCTGGCCGACTGCTTTGGCTTATCGCCAGAGCAGCTCAATAAAGCGGGCGATCCGTTTATCAAAATGGCCATCGATCTGTATCCCACGTACAAAGAGCGAGAGCAAAAAAGCAAAGCGCGGCAGGGCGCCATCGACAAGCTGTATGCCCAATTGATCGATGTGAAAAAGGAGTTTCTGGCCACGGATTTTATCCCGGACGCCAATGGTACGCTGCGGCTGACTTACGGCTACATTCGGGGCTATTCCCCGCGCGATGCCATCTATGCCGCGCCGATTACCACCGCAACCGGTATTCTGGAAAAGGCCACCGGCGAGGAGCCGTACGATGCACCGCAAAAATTGATCGACTTGATCGCGGCCCGGGAATTTGGGCGATTCCAACACCCGAAATTGAACAGTGTGCCAGTGGCGATCCTGTACAATATGGATACGACCGGCGGTAACTCCGGCAGTCCGGTGCTGAATGCCCGTGGGGAATTGGTGGGACTCAATTTCGATCGAGCGTTCGAAGCCACCATCAACGATTATGCCTGGAGCGAGGATTATAGCCGCTCCATTGCGGCGGATATCCGCTATGTGCTGTGGGTAACCCAGAAGGTTGGGGAAGCGGATTTCTTGTTGCAAGAGATGGGGATGACGGAGCAGAAGTAGTGGAGTTGTGGAGTAGCAGAGTTGCGGAGTATTGGAGTAATGGAGCAATGATGTCAGGTTGATGGGGCGATAGAATTGGGGAACGATTGAGTGAGATACCGATGGCAATGATGGCTTGGTGGAGTGATGAAATAATGGAATGGCGACTGGATTTGACCGGGCTCATCAGTGCAATGCCCCATCGCTGCGTTGCTTCACGATTGCTGCAGTTTGGGAAAAATAAATAAATCAAATGGATAAACATAACCAATGGGAGGAATTCATGCGTCGAATTATTATTTTCATGCTGGCTGGGTATTTTCTATGGCACAATTTAGCGATGGCGCTTTCGCCGGAAACGCATCCGTTTTCTGTGCACGATATGCTGGCGATGGATCGAATTTCCGAGCCGCAGGTGTCGCCGGATGGCAAATGGATCGTTTTCACCCTGCGCAAGACCGATCTGGATGCCAACAAGGGCCGTACCGACTTATGGCTGGTGGATGTGGACGGAAAAAATTTGCGGCAATTGACGTCGCATCCGGCTGGCGATTTCAACCCGCAATGGTCTTCCTGCGGCAAGTATATCTGGTTTCTCTCGACTCGCTCTGGCTCATCCCAGGTTTGGGGGATAAGCGTCGATGGGGGAGAGGCGCGGCAATTCACCGATCTGCCGCTGGAGGTGAGCAATCTGAAGGTTTCGCCATTTAGCAAGCATCTGGCCTTTACTATGGATGTGTTTGTGGGAGCATCTATTTCGCAGACCAAAGCTCAATTGACCGAGATCGAGAATCGCAAGGCCAGCGGCAAAATCTACGATCGGCTGTTCATTCGGCATTGGGACACCTGGAAAGATGGCCGGCGCTCGCATCTGTTCGTCATGCCCATCGGTGGTGGCGAGCCGGTAGATGTGATGGCCAATCTGGATGCAGATACGCCCTCGAAACCGTTTGGCGGCATCGAGGAACTGGCATTTACGCCGGATGGAACAGGGATCGTTTTTACTGCGAAAAATGTTGGTCGCCAGGAGGCCTGGTCCACCAATTTCGATCTGTATTATGCCCCGTTGGACGGCTCTCAGCCTCCGCAATGTCTCACCCAATCCAATGCGGCCTGGGACACGCAGCCGGTGTTTTCGCCCGATGGCAAAACCATGGCCTATCTATCCATGGCTCGTTCTGGCTATGAAGCCGATCGGTTTCGAATTGTCCTGTACCAATGGGCTGATGGTACCAGGCGGGTGCTGACGGAAAATTGGGATCGCTCGCCAGGCTCCATCTGTTGGTCCAGTGATGGCAAGACCATTTTCGCCACCGCCGATAATTTGGGGCAGACCTCGCTGTTCGCCATCGATGTAAAAACTGGCGCCGTGAGGACAGTGATAAAAGATGGGACGGTGGGCTCGCCCGCTATGGTTGGAAAAAGGATCGTCTATGCTCTGGACAACTTGAAATCTCCGGTGGAGCTCTATTCGATCAACCCCGATGGCAGCGATGCGAAGTCCATAACCCGGATCAATGCCGAGAAGTTAGCCAAAGCGCGGCTGGGCGATTATGAGCAATTCACCTTCAAAGGTTGGAACGATGAGCGGGTCTATTGCTATGTGGTAAAGCCAGTGGATTTCGATCCCGGTAAAAAGTATCCGGTGGCGTTCCTGATTCATGGTGGTCCCCAGGGCTCGTTCGGCAATCATTTTCATTATCGCTGGAACCCGCAGGCTTATGCGGGCGCGGGTTATGCTGCGGTGATGGTCGATTTTCATGGCTCCACTGGCTATGGCCAGGCTTTTACCGATGCTATTCGCGGGGATTGGGGCGGCAAGCCGCTGGTGGATTTGCAGAAGGGGCTGGCGGCTGCGCTGGATCGTTACCCGTGGATGGATGGCGATCGGGTGGGCGCACTGGGCGCTTCGTTTGGCGGCTATATGATCAACTGGATTGCCGGCAACTGGAGCGACGCGTTCAAATGCCTGGTCAGCCACGATGGCAATCTGGACGAGCGGCTGGCCTATTTCGACACTGAAGAGCTCTGGTTCCCGGAATGGGATCATGAGGGCACGCCCTGGTCCAATCCCGAGGGCTATGAGAAGCAAAATCCCATCAATTTTGTCCAGAATTGGAAGACGCCGATCCTGGTGATCCATGGCGCCTTGGATTTTCGGGTGGTAGAGACGCAGGGTATTTCGACGTTTACGGCGGCGCAGCGCAAGGGCATCCCCAGCAAATTTCTGTATTTTCCGGATGAGAATCATTGGGTTTTGAAACCACACAATTCGATCCTCTGGCATGAAACAGTGATCGGCTGGTTGGATCAATGGCTCAAGCAATAGCGTCGACGCTTGATCGCATTCGTCGCGAAAGTTTTTGTTTTCAGGGCAGAGCGGCTGGTGCGGCGTTACTCGAAAACTCCCGCTGATAGATCAATCCCGCTGATGTTGCCGGGGAGGCATTGGCGGGATTTTTTTGCGGCTGAGGGAATCATCTGGAGGTGAACCGCCATTTCGGTTTGGTTTGATAGTTGGTGAGGAATTGGCATCAGCTTTTCGCGAATTCGTACTTGACTTTTAAATAAATTTTTATTACTATTAGTTCACATTTTTTTAATGTTGTTGCGGTGTGGCCTGGTTTGAAATTGGAAGCGATGATTAACGAAATTTTATTTGAATATCAGAATCTGGTCTACAAGGTCGATTCTCTCTGTCAGAAGCTGGAGCGATTGCATCAGCGACATCTGGTGTGCCGGCCCGGTTGCAGCCAATGTTGCGAGGTCGAAAGAACGGTGTTGCCCATTGAAGCGTACGTGGTTGAGCAGCGACTGCGCTCACTATCCCCGGAAAGAATCAAACGGCTGCGCAAGCTTCACCACAAAAATGACGATGTTTGTCCGTTGCTTTTGCGGGATCGCTGTGTGATCTATACCGCACGACCGATCATTTGCCGGACGCATGGGTTGCCGATTCTGTATCGGGAGGCGGCGCGCTCGTTTGTGGATTATTGCCGGCTGAATTTTACCAAATTGCCGCAAACCCATATCTTCCAGGCTAATGAAATTCTGGACATGAACGACTTCAATGTTGAGTTGATCCAGTTGGATAAAAAATTTGCAGAATACGTCCTGCAGACTCGCTGGCGGCCCGATCAGCGGCGATCGCTGAAAAGCATCTTATTTGAATTGAATGCCAAGCCACGTGCCAGAAGATCCCAGCGGCGGCAGTGAATGCCGCGCCACGTCGGCTGCCAGTGGCGATCGGTTCCAATTCGCCTAAAAAAACTTAATTCAAGGTTCCTGATATGAATGAACAAAACAAAAAAACAATAAAGAAGCCCAAGAAGCTGGAAAGGCGAGTGCACTTTTCGCTATGGTACATTTTGTTCGGCATTTTGACCATGTTCCTGCTGGAAACCATTCTCCTGAAAGAGAAAATCGTCAAAGTACCGTATAGCCAATTCAAAGAGATGGTGAATCGAGGGCAGGTGAAAGAGTGTATGATCAGCGAGGGGAAAATTGTCGGCACGTACTTCTCCGACCTGAATCGACTGGATTCGCTGCGACAGGTTTTTGGGCTACGCGCAGATAGCGCGGCTATCGCCCCTCACGAATACCAGCAATTCTGGAATTGGGTTGATTCGCTGATCAGTACTGCGCCGACTCGTGAGAGGCAAATGTTGCAGCAAAAATTGGCCGTAACCAACTTCGAAACCACGCGGGTGGAAGATAGTTCACTGGTGGGGCAATTGGAAGCTATTGGCATCGAATTTTCGGGGCAACCCGATCGTGGCTGGTTCCTCAATTTTTTGATTGCCTGGGTTTTTCCGCTGGTGGTGCTGTTTGCCATCTGGGGATTTGTATTTCGGCGGATGAATCCCAGCGGCGGCATGCTGTCCATTGGCAAAAGCAAAGCCAAAGTCTATGTCGAAGGCAAGACTGGTGTCACCTTCAAGGACGTTGCCGGCGTGGATGAAGCGGTGCAGGAAGTAAGTGAGATCGTGGAATTTTTAAAAGACCCCTCCAAATTTCAAACTCTCGGTGGCCGGATTCCCAAGGGCGTGTTGTTGGTCGGCCCTCCTGGTACCGGCAAAACGCTCCTGGCTCGGGCCGTGGCCGGAGAAGCTGGTGTGCCCTTTTTCTCCATGTCCGGATCGGATTTTGTGGAGATGTTTGTTGGTGTTGGCGCTGCCCGGGTGCGCGACCTGTTCCAACAGGCAGCGCAGCGTTCGCCCTGTATCATTTTCATTGATGAACTGGACGCCCTGGGCAAGGCCCGAAGCATCAGTCCCATCAGCGGTGGGCATGACGAACGGGAACAGACATTGAACCAATTGCTGGCCGAGATGGATGGTTTCGATCCCAATATCGGAGTGATCATTATGGCGGCTACAAACCGGCCGGAAATTCTGGACCTGGCCCTGCTGCGACCGGGTCGATTCGATCGGCAGGTGGTGGTGGACCGACCCGATATCAACGGTCGGGAGGCCATTCTCAAGGTCCATTCTCGCAATGTAAAATTGGATCAAGATGCTGACCTTCGCATCATCGCTGCGAGAACGCCCGGATTTGTGGGTGCCGATCTGGCCAATGTAATCAACGAAGCTGCGTTGCTGGCGGCTCGAGCCGGCAAAAATAAAGTCGAATTGGCCGATCTGGAGGAGGCTATCGATCGGGTCATGGCCGGGTTGGAACGAAAGAGTCGGGTGCTCAATAAGCACGAGAAAGAGATTGTGGCCTATCATGAGGCGGGCCATGCCATTGTGGGCGCCAGCCTCCCGAATACTGATCCGGTGCATCGGGTATCCATTATTCCGCGCGGAGTGGCGGCACTGGGCTACACGCTGCAACTGCCGACCGAAGACCGCTATTTGATGACCAAATCGGAGCTGGAAAGCCGGTTGAAAGTGTTCCTGGGCGGCCGCGTGGCTGAGGAAATTATATTTCGTGAAGTTTCCACTGGCGCACAGAACGATCTCGAGCGGGCCACCCAGATCGCTCGCTCCATGGTGGTGGAATATGGCATGAGCGAAAAGCTGGGGCCTTTGTCGTACAGCAGCGGGCAACGATCGCTGTTTTTGGGCCAGCAACTGCCGGAATCTCGTCCTTACAGCGAACAGATAGCGGCGGAAATCGATAACGAAGTACGGCAGATCGTGGAACAGGCGCATCAGCAGGTCAGGAACCTGCTCTCGGAGAAGCAGGACAAATTGGAGACCCTGGCCAAACGCCTGCTCGAAGTCGAAATCGTCGATGGCGAGGAGTTGCGGCAAATTTTGGCTTTGCCCGAGCGCCAGGCGTGATGAGAGCGCTGGCGGTCAAGGTCTGTTTCGAGTGCAGTCGATCCATATCCTATCATTTTTGAATTTTAGAAATGATCTTCGCATCTGGAACTAAATTTTTTTTTTCACCTGGCCAACATGAACCATCAGGGTCCTCTGGCCAAGATTGGAATGGATTGTCCCGGAGAAACCCAGTGGCTGATTTTTCCGGTGGTGATGGCTTTGGCTTTGCACTCGCAATCGCTTCGTACGTTAGTGGCGATTCGGCGGTTAGAATTTGTGGCAACTCCAGTCCCGGCGTCATTAATAGCAGAAGGGTGTTCATTTTTCACCGGTATTTGGTGCTTGTATGTTAGCCAATGCATCTGGCTGTTGCAAAATTGAAATTGTGGTGGTCAGAAGTTAAAAATTATAAAAAATCCCCTTGACATTTCCAAAAAATAAATTATATTGAATTCGTAGGCTGGCTGAATCCGTGCATTTGGCTGGCCTGTCGGGTCAAATGTTATCATGCCTTTTTCCGTTTATTCGGATCTCCAGAAACATAATTTCCAATCCACAATTGCCAGCAGCAGGTGAACTGGCAACTGTGCGAGAATCCAAATTCCATTTGCCATCTCAGTGGCCAGCACTGTTTTTGGCCGTACCGGCTGAGGTGAATGCAAGCGCGAATTAGTTGATTCGATTCGGGTGGGTTAGCTCGAATCCTCGCGCATGGATTCCATCTCGTCCAACTGGACCTGAGGAATAGCCTTTTGCAAGGAATGACAAAACACCGCAGGGACTGAGTGGATCTGGCTTTGGATGTGGCGTTCTATTTTTATTCGGGTCAGTAAAAGGAGCATAGCCAGCGGGAGTTATGCTTTTTTGCTTCTATGTGATGGTTCGACAGCTTAATTTCATCAGACGGCTTTGGAGGAGAGGAAAGATGAGAAGATTGTCGATGTTCATGTGGGGGGCGCTGTTTTTTCTTTCGATCGGGAGTCAGGGATTTGCGGAACCAGCCGAAACCAGTCCGATCAATCGTTCGCTGAATGCCTGCCGTGATTACCTGCTGGCGGCAGGATTGGAAAACATTCAATTCCAGATTGCCCGACACCAGACCATCTGGCTGAGTTACGAGAATCGGCGCTATCGCAATGAGGTCACGGCTCTGGGCATTGTACTCACCTATGCCACTCACTGGTTACCGTTTGCCCGACATTTGGTGGTGGTGCCGCATTACCGGAAAATCCCGCTGCGCTATATTCAGGTTGATCGGGAGGTATTTCAAAAGTTTCTGCGCCAGGAGCTATCGGCGGATGAATTGGTAGAACATCTGCAGATCTCCTATGAGCCGCCTCCGGAGAAACCGCTGGTTGGCTATCGCTCGGTAGTAGCGCAATCCTCACTATTTCATGTGGACCTATTGCTCAGTCCCGGTGTCAAGGCGCAATTTGCCCGCCCCGATGATCCCGCTCAATTGCAATTCAATTGCCTGGCCGACCTATCCGTCACCATTGCCCCGGGGCTACAACTGTACGGCCAATGGATTGGTCCACTGTACAACGAGTTTCAACGGCCCGAAACCAATTCTCGCATCGGAGCCCTCTATTTGCAGCAGTTGCTTCATTTGCCTTTCCGGACGTTTGTGACGCTGAGTGCGGGTCGATTCGAATACGATTGCCAGGGGTGGTCGGCCCAGGTGAAAAAATTTTTCTGGCAGGAGCGATTGAGTCTGTCGGCGCGTAGCGATTATATTTCCACCCACTCGCTCAATCGGCTGTTGCCGCTGGAGGTACCCAGTCACAATCGACTGTCCTACCTCTTGCAGGTGCAGTACCGCTTCGAGCCAATCCATTTCCTGACGCAACTCACCTGGGGCCGCTATTTGCTGGGCGATCAGGGTTGGCGCATTGATGTTGTGCGCCTGTTTCATGAAGTCGAACTTGGCTTCATGGGCGTTTGGAACGAATCCCTGGAGTTTTTGACCGGTATGACGGTGCGTCTGCCATTTCCGGTGACCAGACATCCCTGGCCGGGCGCCCTGCGCGTGCGGTCGCCCAACCAGCTATCATGGAACTATCGCTACCTGCCGTGTTTCGATGGCTTGATCCTCGATACGGGCGCGGATTTTGAAACTGTTGCCCGGCAATTCACCCGCAGCTTTATCCGCAGCAATGCCCAGCAGTTTCAGACTGCGTTGCGTTATGTGCGCTTGAATGTGAATAATGCTAATCAAAAATTATTAGCTGAGCGAGGGAAGTGATGGCGTTGGCTGAGAGGAGTCCGCGCTTGAAGGCTGGTTTTTCAAAAACATTCCGCTGTCGACCTATTCTCGTTGGGACAGCTTCCGAAGTTGCAATGGCCAACCGCTTATGGGGCGGCACTGTGTTTCAGATGTCGAACGTTGCCGATGCCGAGCGCCTGGTCAGCGCTTTTTTCTGGCTCATCATTTTGATCTTCACGTTTTCGGGCAGCGGCGAAGCTGGGATCTCGTTGGATGGCACCAGCGGCTTGATCCACATCCCGACCGCGGAAGTGCTCAGCGACCAGCAGGTAACTTTTGGCTTAGGTTATATTCATCGGCAGGCAGCTTATCTGGAGCGAGGGCGCTGCGACAATTACCCGGTATACATCGTTCTTGGCTATCTGCCCCGACTGGAATTC
This sequence comes from uncultured Cytophagia bacterium, assembly GCA_964647995.1. GTDB lineage: Bacteria > Zhuqueibacterota > Zhuqueibacteria > Thermofontimicrobiales > Thermofontimicrobiaceae > Thermofontimicrobium_A. The sequence continues at coordinate 36,192 of CAZYNP010000001.1, read as the reverse complement.
AGCGCCGGCGTCAATTTTGTGCCGGGCGCAAAAAGCTATGATGGCACCAACACCTACAAGGATGGAGTGGTCAGTCTGCAATATTTGGTATTGAAGGAACGAAAATATCTGCCGGCGCTGGCCGTGGGCGCACGCGATATTTATAGCTTCATCTTGCTCAATACTACCTACCTGGTCGCCAGCAAATCTATCGTGGCCAAACCTACCATCTACTGGCGTCTGCATGTTGGCTATGGTTCCGACATTATTGACCATCACCTCGGCGTTCCCAAGAAGGATCGGAAGTTCCCGGTGGGGCATACCATTGTCGGCCTCTTCGGCGGGCTGGAGATTAATTGGAAAAATCGCCTTAGCTATGTGCTGGAATACGATAGCCAGAAAATGAATACCGGCTTCCGTTTCCACTGGCTACGCTATTGGCAACTGGACCTGGTGTTGCTCAACATGGAATATTGGAGTGGCAATTTGAATTGCTCGTTTTCGCTATGAGACCAAAACCTGGCTTTGGATAGCAGGAAGGAGGTTGGCGGCAACGATATCATTTTAAATTTATATGCAAATTATGGCGGACGATTTCATGGACGTAAGCGATGATGCTAAGCATTATTAAAAAAATAGCATGTTGGAAATAGCGACCGAGGGTGTGAGCGGAAGTGAGCACGGAAATAGGGAGGAGATCGCCGAGGATAAGATCGAGGAGTGGCATTGGAAATAGATTTTAACTAAGTGCTTGATTTCAAAAATGCGTGTAGAGTTTGAAAACATTCGGCTATTAAAAATAACATTCCGTTTAGCCGGATCAATTCCTGCTGGCTTTAACTATTTTTACTTAGTAGGATGGAGTTAGCGTGGTAACCCTTAAATGCTCTTGCATGAAATTATGAAATAGTGTATCAAATTCAACAGCGACCATAAGATTTGATCCATTCCCCTGGCTGAAAAAAAATGATTAACCTTAGTAACCAGGTTGACCCAGGACCGCCCGAACCTTATTACCTTATCAGGAATATTCCTTAAAAGAAAATAAGCTAATGAGGTTTAGCATCAGTGGATCATTTGATGCTACTAAGGTTAATAAGGTCTAATGGATTTTGTCCATTAAACCGAACTTTTGTAATGGAGAATTTAATTCCATCTCGCTTTGAATATTTCAGCAGAATGGGATTAAGCTGCAAACCTTTTAATAACTCTACAAGAAATTATGAAATGGTGTACTAAGGCAATTCACTGGCCGAACGTCGGTAGCGAACGGCACTTGATTGTTTGCTAAATTTGCTATCAAGAATTATACTTGACAATGGGACAAAAAAAATGTAGATTATAGGCAAATAGAAAAATGGAGGAAAAGCGATCGCTCAATGCCGACCATTCATGATTGCGGTTACAAGAAGCTATTCTCGAACAAGGCGATTTTTCGGCAACTGATCGAAACGTTCGTGACCGAAGATTGGGTCGCTGAGCTGGATTTCGACAGTTGTGTGGCGGTAGACAAGTCGTTTATTTCGGAACACTACAAGGAAACAGAGAGCGACATCATCTATAAGCTGAAACTGAAGGATCAGGAGCTATACATATTTATTTTGATCGAGTTTCAGTCGACAGTGGATCGGTTCATGGCGCTGCGGATGTTGAATTACATTACCAATTTTTATATGGATTATGTCAGCTCGCAGAAACGCGTGCAGCGTTTGCCAGCGGTGTTCCCGATCTTGCTGTACAATGGCGAAGCCCGGTGGACTGCGCCGATTAGTCTGGCTGAGCTGATAGAGGGCGGCGATCGACTGGGACGATTTGCTTTGAATTTCGAGTATTTTAAGATTGCGGAGAATAGCTATAGCAAAGATGAGTTGCTGCGGATCCGAAATATCGTTTCCACATTATTTCTGGCCGAGTCATATTATGATATCGAACTACTGGGACAGGAGCTGCTCACTTTATTTGAGCGCGAACCGGATCGGGAGGCGGTTTCGCTATTTTTGAACTGGTTCAAACAATTGTCCGAGCATGGACGGATCGAAAAAGAAGATTATCAGACATTAGAAAAAGTTTACACCACCAGAGAGGAGGTGCAATCGATGTTAATCAGAGCCTTAGAACGAGAAAAGAAAGAAATTTTTAAGAAGGGGAAGCTCGAAGGGAAGCTTGAAGGGAAGCTCGAAGGGAAGCTCGAAGGGAAGCTTGAAGGGAAGCTCGAAGGAAAAATCGAAGCGGCCAAAAACTTGCTGGCTGAGGGATTGAGCATCGAATTTATCGCACGGGTTACGGGGTTGCCGGAGGAAGAGATTTTAAAAATACAATCGAATTTGTAGCCGAATTGGCAATTTGATAGCTCATCCGCTGCGGGTACTATTTTTATTTTATGGCTGGCAAAGCTCGAAATCCATCCCGATAAAAGGTGCAATCGATGTTAATCAGAGCCTTAGAACGAGAAAAGAAAGAAATTTTTAAGAAGGGGAAGCTCGAAGGGAAGCTTGAAGGGA
>CAZYNP010000001.1:6956-33612 GCA_964647995.1 uncultured Cytophagia bacterium | reverse complement strand
CGAGAAAAGAAAGAAATTTTTAAGAAGGGGAAGCTCGAAGGGAAGCTTGAAGGGAGGATCGAAGGGAAGCTTGAAGGGAAGCTCGAAGGAAAAATCGAAGCGGCCAAAAACTTGCTGGCTGAGGGATTGAGCATCGAATTTATCGCGCGGGTCACGGGGTTGCCAGAGGCGGTGATTTGGAATATCCCATCGAGCAGGAATTAAAGGCTTGATCCCGGAATAAAGTTTGACCGGTGGCCCGGCAGCAACGGGTCAGTTTTGGTACGATGAAGTTAAAGACTGTACAACCGTTCCTGTTCCCTACCAGAAAAAACCAGTTGACATTTCCATCCAATTTTATTATAATTACCTCTGTCAATCCTATCATAATTATCAGCCTTGAGGGCGGAATGAAATCGAAATGGAGCAAGCAGAGTCTCCTGGTGGAAATTTTGCTACTATTCGCTGGCGCTGGGATCGCGCAGGAGACATTCGTGCAATTTACCTATTACGACCAGGTGCGATGGTCGCCGGATGGCAGGCAATTGGCGTTTCGCTGTATCTTGCTCGATGAAGGTCGCCCGGAAGCAGTGATGGCAAATCTGCTACTAAAAGATCTGCCCTCCGATCAGATGATGTGCCTGAATCCGCTGCCCGAACGATTCAAAATTTCCCAGGATAAAAAATATCTACTCTTTTCCAGCGCGTATGGTTTGTATTTGCTTTCATTGGAAACAGAATCGGCGCCAGCACTGCTTTTCTTTCGGGAGCCAACCGCGGATTGGTACTGGCAGGAGTTTGGCTTTTATCGCGACAAGAAAACGATCTATATTCAACGCAGCGATCGAACTGGCCGAGTTATCGAGGAAAATCACCGCTTGAAACTCTCAGACGCGATTAACTCGAATATTCGCTGGCTTAAAATGAAAAAATTGAACAAGCGGATGTCTGCCGCGCGATTTGATCTTCCTTCGGATGAGTTGAGCCAGGTTTTCACTTTGCGAATCAAAGATAAACTTCTCAAATTCGAGGCCGAAACCCCTCCCGGTACCTATCGATTCGTCTGGCAATCGTGGCCCCAGCCATCCTCATCGGCTGTGCTCATCAAGGGCTGCCGGCCGCGACTGATTAGTGCCAATCCCGACAGCAGCGAAGTGATTATCTCGGTACTGGAGGGAGGAAAGCATCGTACCTATCGCATGTTGCTGGGAGCCGCCACGCTGGTGCCGCTGGCGGAAATGCGTTACCTTTCGGTTTCCTGGCTGGATGGAAGGCAATACATCTGCCTGACGGATTCGGGTCTTTTCTGGCGTAGCATTGATGCTAAAGTTCATCGAAGGCTGGATGTGCTGCCGATTCCTGAGTGGTGCCATTCGGTAGATTTGACCTTGCCGCAATTTGAAATCCAGGTCGGGTTTGAAAAGGACAAACTGCGGGCGGAAAAATTGATCCAAAAGCTGCAGGCGGAGGGCTATGCGGCGAGAATGAAGTATGTCAAAGACCTTTCGCAGCAGGGCTATCGGGTGCGAGTCACCGGCTTCAAATCGCGCGATGAGGCGCGGGAGGTTGGCCGTCAGTTGCAATCAAGGGGGTACGGTTTCTGGATCGATGCGCTGACCGATTGGTACGATTATTTCAATTCCCTCCGGGCAGAGGAACGAAATGTGGCGGGCGGGCAGACAGCAGTGGTGCAATATCGGCTGGAGCGCTACTTGCGCAGTCGCATTGTGGTGATCGATGCCAACGGGAAAAGTCGAATTGCGGTGGCTGAAATGAATACGATCCCTGATCGGCTAAACTGGTAATGGTAGGAGCGAGGCGATTCTGAATCGCGCCAATTTCGCTGTTCGCTGGCCTGGGAGCAACCGGGATACTTTTTAAAGAGGGCGGTACGGTCAAAAGAAGGTGGGAGAGTATTGAAATCTCGAAACGGTCGCGGTCGTCGATTGATTGGTGGCTGCTGAATTCACCGGGCTGACCAAAAGTTGCCTCTGCTGAGCTGTCGATGATGAGCCGAGGAATTCCAGGGGCGTGCATTGGCGAATTTAGCGGTTCAAAAGTTATCGAACGTGCGATCTCGTTCACATTGGGAGTTGTCATTGGAATCCGGGTATTAGAAATAATTGATTCCCAGCGCGGTCAAACTGCACCCGCTGAGTTATGAAATAGCATTTGGGGATGACTGAATTCTTGCACAAAACTGCAAAAAGCGCTGGGCAACGGCATGGATTGTTAATTCAAGGAGACACGCTTGCGATCAGAAGTGTATTTTATGGCGGCATCGTCACAGGAGAATCTGGAGAGCATTCACCAAAAATTGTTAGCATTGTATCAAGCAGCCCAGTTGGGTCAATGCTTCGAGCCGGCGGATCTGGTCGGGATAAAGATTCATTTTGGTGAGGAGGGGAACCGGCATCATATTCCGGCCAGCTATTTGCAGCCAATTATCAATGATTTAAAGAAGAAAAAGGCCCGGCCATTTTTTACGGATACCTGTGTGTTGTACAAAAGCCTGCGATCGGATGCTGTGAATCATCTGTTGCTGGCGGAACAGAATGGCTATGGCTTGCGGGAGACGGGGATTCCGGTCATCATTGCCGATGGCTTGCGCGGCAGCAATGAAATCGAGGTGAAAATTCCGGGCAAGCTATTCAATAAAGTTGCCATTGCCGCTGACGCCATGACCTGCAATGCGATGCTGGTGGTTACTCACGTGACCGGTCATATCGCATCGGGCTTGGGAGGTGCGATCAAGAATCTGGGAATGGGGCTGGCCAGCCGCAAGGGCAAGCTGCGCCAGCACTCTTCGATGAAACCGCGCATCGACATCGCCCGATGTACCGGCTGTGGCCAGTGCCTTATCTGGTGTCCGGAAAACGCCATTGCCATGAATGGCAGCGTAGCAGTAATCAATGAGAAAATTTGTATCGGCTGTGGCGAATGCCTGACGGTCTGTCATTTCGATGCGGTTCGATACAATTGGAAAACCTCGAACGACAGTCTGCAGCGAAAGATGGCCGAACATGCGCTGGGAGCTGTGATCCAGAAACAGGGCAAGGTAGCGTATTTAAGTTTTTTGTTCAATGTGACCAAAGATTGTGATTGTATACCAGGCGTACAGAAACCGATCATCAGCGATATCGGGATCTTGGCGGGCAAAGATCCGGTGGCAATTGATACCGCCAGTTTGGATCTGGTTGAGCGATGTTCGGGAAAGAGTCTGGCGTCGCAGGCTTATGCGACGGTGGATCCAACGGTGCAGCTCAGCCACGGCCAAGCCATTGGTCTGGGAAGCATGGAATATGAATTGATTGCTTTATAGCAGGAAGCGATGATGGATTTTTTTGAGGTGATCAAGCTGCGCAAAAGCGTTCGCAAATATCTCCCAGAACCGATTCCGGCGGCGCTATTGGACGAGATATTTGATGCGGTTCGACTGGCGCCATCCTGGCGGAATGGCCAATGCTGGAAATTTGTGGTAGTCGTCGATCCGGCGAAGAAAAAAGAGTTGATCCGCTGCACCAGCGTTTTCAACCAGTCCTGGCTGGGGCAGGAGTATGCGCTGGTTGTCGCCTGTGGCGATCCCGCCCATAGCGGATTCCGAAATGACCAGGCTTATTATCTGGTGGATGTGGCGATTGCCCTGGAGCATCTGGTTTTGGCAGCCACGGCGCTGGGGCTGGGCACCTGCTGGATCGGCGCGTTCGATGAACAAAAGGTCAAATCGCTGCTAAACATACCTGAGGGTTATCGTGTAGTGGCGTTGACCCCATTGGGATATCCGGCCCGGGAGGAAGGATGGGTGGGAAAAATTACGCAGGGCATTGTCAAAAGTCGGCGGCGGAAGCCTTTGGCAGAAGTTTACGTCATGAATCAATGGGAGTAGGGCATGGTCCAGCGAGACGAAATCATCCGGTACTTGAACGAGCTGTTGAAGATCAATGAATTCGACGACCTAAGTATGAACGGATTGCAAGTAGCAGGCAAAGAGCAGGTGGCGCGGGTGGTGCTTGGCGTGAGCATAAGCGAGCGATTATTCCGAGCAGCTTTGGCAGAGCAAGCGGACATGATCATTGTGCATCATGGTGCGTTCTGGAAAAATGTCCCAGCCCCATACGTGCTGACGGGGCTGCATGGCCGACGCATGAGTTTGCTCATCAAAAATGATGTCAATCTGGCTGCCTATCATCTGCCATTGGATGCGCATCCCGAATTGGGCAATAATGCGCAACTGGTGAAGCGACTGGGGCTGGCAATGGTGAAGCCGGTGGAGATTGGCTTCCTGGGGCAATTCTCGGCGCCGGTCCCGCGGCAGCAATTTGTCGCCACGATCGATGATCAATTGCAAACGACCTCGCAAGTGTTTCCTTTCGGAGCCGCCGAAGTCCGTCGCGTGCTGGTGTTGAGTGGCGGTAGTTCGCCTTACTACCGGCTGGCGCTCGACAACGGTGCGGATACCTTTGTGGGTGGCGACATCAGGGAGCATCTGGTGCGGGAACTGGAGGAGGTGGGGTTGAATTTTATTAATGCGGGGCACTATAACACCGAAAAGCTCGGTGTCCAGGCGCTGGGGGAAAATTTGAGTGACCAATTTCATCTGGAATGCCATTTTATCGACATTCCCAACCCGGTCTGAAAATTTTTCTTGACTTTGTACCAAGTTTTTGTTTAATTATAGGCGAGCGTTGGGCTTAACCAAATAGGTCCGAATCATGAATCACATTCGTTTGCTTTTAGCCGACAAAAATCTCTCTTACCTCGAAATTGCGCGCAAGATGCTGCAATTTCAAAATGAGGGATATGAGGTAGATGTGGCGACTTCGGGGGAAGAATGCCTACAGCGACTCGACCGGCATCAATACGATTTGCTATTGCTGGATTACGACATCGATGACAAAAAGGGGCTGGAAATCCTGGCGCGGGTGGTGCAGGCTCATCCCGAAGTGCCGGTGGTGATGCTGATCGATGAACAACGAAAGGAGATCGCGCTCAAGGCCATCGACCTGGGGGCTTATGATTATATCATGAAAGTACGCGGTTATTTGACCGCCCTGCCGTTCACTGTCCACAAGGTCCTCGAAAAGCGAAAGATCAAGGTGCCGGAAGTGCCGGCAGAAGAAGAACCGGTGGCAGCAGCGTCCGAGCCGGTCCTGGAAATGGCGGAGGAAATGGCAGCCCCAGAGGAGAAACACCCTGCGCAAGAAGCTACCTATATTCTGGATCGCAAGGGACGGTTCATCTCTTCCAATCGAGAACTGGAGGAGCGGCTGAACTACACCGAAGATGAATTGCTGGAACTGACGTTAGGCGATCTGATGCCACCAGATCAGGAGAGCGCCTATTATCGCTGGCTGGCCAGCATCGATCTGGAAACGGATCAAGCACCGTTCCGGACCGAACTGATCGGCAAACATGGGGTGCGGCAATTTGCAGAAGTGTTTGCAGCACCGATGCGCAATCGTCACGGCGATATTATCAATTACAAGGGCAAAATCAAATTCAACGGCGCACACCATGAAGTTCCGCGTGCCAACAACGGTTATTTCGATCAGATGCGGATGATCAATGATCTGGTGGAGCTGATTGGAAGTAGCCATGACAATTCGTTTAGTTATCTCCTGGAAAGAATTTCCCAATCGGTCTGTCAATTGTTTCAATTCAAACGGGCGACGCTGGCATTGCTGGATCGGCGGCGAAAGAGTTTCGTGAAGCAAATTATGATCGGCTTCACTGATGGCAAGGATGAGGAGCGGCGGATTCTGGAAGTGCCGCAGGATGTGATCGAGCGGATTTTTTCCAATCAATATAAAGTCAAAGTGGTTTATCACAATCAGGAATTGGATGATAATCATTCCCATCGTCCAGCGATCGGCGAAAAGCGCAGCCACTTCCGCCCCGAAAATAACCATTGGCATCCGCAGGACATCGTTATTTTCAATTTGACGGATCGCTCCAATCGCACGATTGGCTATATTTCGCTGGACGAGCCGATTCATCCCGTAGTCCCATCGCGGGAGATTTTTTACAACATGGAAATCTTCACCAACCTGGCATCGCTGGCAATTGAAAATTATTATCGTTTTGCCAGTTTGGAGAAGAGCAATCGACGGTTGAAGCAGTTGCTGGTGACCAGCGATCTGTTTAAAATTCATCTTCGTATCTCGGAGATGATGAAAGAGATTGTATGGGCGATCAAGTTTTCCATGGAATATAACGTAGTGCTGCTGGGGCTTATCAGTCGCCAGAGCCGGAATCTGGAGATCAAAGCGGTGGCGTGCGATGATCGGATCAAATCCATCCAGCTCAAAGAAATTTCCCTGCCCATCAGTGCGTTGCAATCGCTGCTGCAAAAAGAGTATCGCCAGGGGAAATCTTATTTTGTGAATCGAACCGAGCCCGCGCTGCGAAAATTAAAAGATGTCTATTACGATCGCAAGATCGACGTGCCTGGACATCGCTACTGGCCATGGTGGGCCCTATTGATGGTGCCTATCTATGATCGGAACGCCAAAATCATCGGTTTCATCATGGTGGACGATCCAAGCGATGCCCTGATCCCCACGAAAGAGGAGATCCGCACGCTGGAGATTTTAGCTAACCAGATTGCGGTAGCTATCGAAAACCGCCTCACCTATCTTCAAATCCGGGAACGGCTGCGTGACAAAAAGGAAAGCCCGGCGGAATATAGTCGCATCAAATCGGAGAAAGGGATCAAAAAGCTGGTGGACTATTTCTTCAAATGAAATCGGTGTGGTCAGTTCGGCGATGGGCTGTCGGCATTCTCAGGACAGTCTTTTGAATTGCCAATGATTCTTCCCTCGGCCAGCCTGGTGCTATCATCTCCATCGAGCTCACAGAGAGGCTTTATCGCTAACCGGAAGTCCAATGTCTCGAAGGACGTACTCAGCAAAATCGGCTTTCTCTGTCCAAACGCGCGGCTCAATAGAAAGATTGGTGACCGCTGCTAAGTAGTTTTGGGTGAATGGTTTGGTGTTCCGTGGGATGGACCTTAGGCCGTAATGCGTGATGAATCTTTTGGAGGTTTGGGAAAAAAATATCAGTGATGAATAACTTAAGACCGATTATTGGCATCACCATGGGCGACCCAGCCGGCATCGGCCCGGAGATCGCAGCCAGAGCTCTTTCCCGAACAGCCATTTATGACATCTGTCGGCCGGTGATCATTGGCGATGCCGGGATCATGCGGCAGGCCAGCGGTATTGCTCGGGTAAAATTGGCAATACATCCCATTTCGGAAATTGCCGATGCGAAGTTCGAACCTGGCACTATGGATGTGTTTGACCTTCACAGTGCAAACCTCGATCAGGTGAAGCATGGTCTTATCTCTGCTGCGGCCGGGGAGGCGGCATTTCAGGCCGTGAAGAAGGTGATCGAACTGGCCCTGGACGGCAAGATTGCGGCGACCGTGACGGGACCAATTCATAAAGAGGCGCTCAATCTGGCGGGCCATCATTTTGCCGGCCATACCGAAATTTATGCCCACTATACGCACACCAAAGACTTCGCCATGCTGCTGGTATCCGATAATTTTCGGGTTATTCATGTTTCCACTCACGTGCCGGTACGCCAGGCCGCTGATCTCGTGACGCAGAAGCGAGTGCTCACCGTAATTCAATTGTTGCATCGTGCCTGTCAGCAATTGGGCATTCCCCATCCCCGAATCGGCGTAGCTGCACTAAATCCTCACGCGAGCGATGGTGGTCTCTTTGGCCATGAGGAGGAGACCGAGATTCTTCCGGCCATTGAAGCTGCCAGGGAGCTGGGGCTCCAGGTCGAGGGGCCATTGCCTCCAGATATTCTGTTTCCCAAAGCAAAAGGCGGAGGGTTCGATGGCTGCGTGGCGATGTATCACGATCAGGGGCATATCCCGTTCAAATTGGATGGCTTCACCTGGAATCGCAAGCTGGGTCGGATGGAGAGCGTCAAGGGGATCAATATCACGCTGGGGATTCCGATCGTGCGGGTGTCGGTGGATCACGGCACTGCCTTCGAGATTGCGGGCATGGGCATTGCCAGCGCGCATAGTCTGATTATGGCCGTGGAATATGCCACCAAATTAGCGCTGGCCAGAATGTCTGAACCCGCTATTAGTTCGGCCCAATAAACCAACATTCAACCGCCAAGCAAATGGCGCGAGCCAACGGTTTTGGATCTCGAGAATAAGTTCTTTCCGGATCGGAGCAAGACCGGTGAGGGGCATTCTGGTTCAAGCCACTACCAATTTGCTCAGAACTGCTTCAATAAAAACAACCAAGGAGTCAAAAATGATTTCATTGCCTAAATGCATTCTTGTTTTCAATGGGTTACTGTTTTTAGTTCTATTTTTGAGCCTCGTGGTTCAAGCAGCCGCTAATAACCCGCCTAAAATTGGTCTGACCAATTTGCGGGTCGAATATCAGATCAATCCCATTGGCATCGATGTACCAATCCCCCGCCTGAGCTGGGAGATCACTTCCAGTGAGCGTAACGTTCGTCAGACTGCCTACCAAATTCGTGCGGCTGCTGATGCGGCTCATCTGGCTGCCGGCAAGAATCTGTGGTGGGATAGCGGAAAAGTTGCTTCAAATCAATCCATCCAGGTGGAATATCAGGGTCCGCTATTGCACTCGGGCCAGCGCATCTATTGGCAGGTGCGTGTCTGGGACGAAAAGGAGCGGGACAGTAACTGGAGCGAAGTTGCCTTATGGGAGATGGGGTTGCTGAAACCAGAGGAGTGGCAGGCGTCCTGGATCGAGCCGGTTCTGGAGGAGGATCTTGCCAGATCTCAGCCCTGTCCATTTCTACGCCGGGAATTTGCTTTGACCAAACAGGTTAGGTCGGCTCGGGCGTATGTGAGCAGTTTGGGGTTGTACGAGTTTTATTTGAATGGTCAACGAGTTGGCGATCAAGTTTTCACGCCTGGCTGGACCAGTTACTACCGTCGGGTGCAATACCAAGTTTATGATGTCACGAACCTGCTGAGATCAGGAGCCAATGCAGTTGGTGCGATTATCGCTGATGGTTGGTTTCGCGGCTTTTTGAGCTGGAATACAGTTCGCAATTACTATGGTCAAAAATTGGCCCTGTTAGCCCAAATTCAGGTTCAATATCAGGATGGTACCTCGGAGATCATTGGCACGGATGCGACCTGGCGAGCGAGCACCGGGCCGATTCTCGAATCGGATATCTATAACGGCGAAATTTATGATGCTCGACTGGAATTGAATGGTTGGAGCCAGGTTGGTTTTAATGATCAAAGTTGGCAACCGGTGAAAATCACTGCTCCGGGCAAACGACGGTTGGTGGCAGCATCTGGACCGCCGGTGCGCAAGATTCAGGAGATCAAGCCTATCGCCATTTTCAAATCTCCCGCAGGAGAGACAATTTTCGACCTGGGGCAAAATATGGTCGGATGGTGCCGGCTACGAGTGCAAGGACCAGCGGGAACGGTGGTGACGTTGAAACATGCCGAAGTGCTCGATAAAAACGGTAATTTGTACACAGAAAATCTCCGCAGTGCCCAACAGCGGGATCAATTTATCCTGAAAGGCAGCGGGGAAGAAGTCTTCGAGCCGCATTTCACGTTTCATGGCTTTCGTTATGTTGCCGTTGCTGGTTTCCCTGGGGAGCCCAAGCTCAACAACCTGACGGGAATTGTAATTCATTCGGACATGAGGCCCACGGGTAGCTTCATCTGCAGCAATCCCCTGATCAATCAGTTGCAACATAATATCCAGTGGGGGCAAAAGGGCAATTTTCTCGACGTACCCACCGATTGTCCCCAGCGTGACGAGCGGATGGGCTGGACCGGGGATGCGCAGGTGTTTTCGCCCACGGCCTGTTTCAATATGGACGTCGCCGGTTTCTATACCAAATGGTTGAAAGATCTGGCTGCGGATCAGTTTCGGGATGGTGTGGTGCCACATGTGATTCCTGATGTGCTTCGCCAGGGCGGGGCCGCCGCCTGGGAGGATGTGCTGGATACCAAATCCAATAGCCCGGCTTTGCCCGAATTGAAGGCGGGAGGCTCCGCGGCCTGGGCTGATGCCGCGGTGGTCGTGCCCTGGACGGTTTATCTCTATTTTGGCGATCGGCGGATTTTAGAGCAGCAATATCAGAGCATGAAAGCCTGGGTGGATTACATGAAACAGCAGGCAGGAGATAGCTATTTATGGCAAACCGGCGGCCATTTTGGTGACTGGCTGGCATTTGCCACCAATCGCTCGGATTATCCCGGCGCTACTACGGATAAGGATTTGATTGCCACGGCTTATTTTGCTCACTCGACCGATATTTTGCAACGAGTGGCCGCTATTCTGGGCAAGGAGAAAGATGCCCAAAGCTATGCCGATCTCTTGGCCAACATCAAACAGGCCTTTCTGCGAGAATATGTCACGCCGAATGGCCGCATGGTTTCCGGGACTCAAACGGCGTATGCGCTGGCATTGGCTTTTGGTCTGCTACCGGATGGCGTCAAACAACTGGCGGCCGAGCGACTGGCTGCCGATGTCAAAAGCTTCAAGCACATCACCACCGGCTTTGTTGGCGCCAACCTGATCAATCAGGTGCTGACCGACCATGGCTATCTGGATCTGGCCTATATGCTATTGAATCGCCAGGATTATCCGTCGTGGCTCTATCCGATCACCAAAGGCGCAACCACCATCTGGGAGCGCTGGGATGGGATCAAGCCCGATGGTTCTTTTCAAGACCCGGGCATGAACTCGTTCAACCATTACGCGTATGGAGCGATTGGCGAATGGTTGTACCGCGTGGTTGCAGGTATCGAAATCGATCCGGCGCAACCGGGTTACCAACATATCCTCATTCGTCCCCAACCCGGTGGTGGCATCACTGCCGCCAGTGCCAGTCATTATTCCATGTATGGCAAAATCGAGTCGTCCTGGAAAATCGAAGGGAATAGTTTTCATCTGTCGACCACAATTCCGCCAAATACATCGGCGACGATCTATTTGCCGAATGCGCAACTGGAAACCGTGACGGAGAGTGGCCTGGCTCTCCACGCGGCCCAAGCCATTTTAGGTTACTCGCAGGAAAAAACATCGGTGAAAATAAGCGTGGGGTCGGGACAGTATCAGTTTAGTTATAAAATGAAATAGATGGGCTGGGCGATCAAGGCACTGACAGGAATTTTGATTGTGAATTTGATAAAATTTCCCAGGACCGGCGGTCAACCCGGTGGAGCATGCTCCCAGGACGATGGGCTGGCAGAAAGAATGAAGCAAACGCATGGGGTTTGATCGCGAGTTTCGTGATTTCGATGAACTGCGCCCAGCCGCCGGTCGGCCAGGTCACGCAAGCTGGATGGCTGGCGATCTTAGTGCTATGTCAGTGCGTAGCATTTTTCTTCGGCAGAATCAATTTGGGGCCGAGTGGAGGTCCGAATTTTTGCTTGACATTCAAAGCGATTTTCGCTATATTATGCTCACATCGAGAGCGCCCGTAGCTCAATAGGATAGAGCAACGGACTTCTAATCCGTAGGTTGTGCGTTCGATTCGCACCGGGCGTACGAAAGCCTCTGGCAGCAATCATCTACCAGAGGCTTTTCTATCTGGGAATCCGCCGCTCGTGCTGATTCAACGGGCGGAGGTGAGACGATGAACTGAATTGGCACGAGATGAATCGCTGCATGAGCCGGTCATCCTTACCCATCCATCGTGCCGAGGGGGTGCCATGTCTTCCGGCCAATGCGTCTAATTTGGCTTTGGCAATAGCAGCGCATTGAATAGCAGCTTATAGGTGGCCTGAGTCGATGCCCGGAATTGGGGGCCAAAAGCAAAGAGCACCAATTGTCCTTTGCCTTTTCTCAACCAAACCAGATTGGTTTTGTTTCCCAGGGCTTCTTCTTTTTCGCAATAGCCACTCAATAGAATATCTTTTTCTGGAAATTTGCCGATGACCCGGCGATCCATATCAAAAATGGGAATTGAAGTCGAAAAGACAGGGCGGCCTTCAAACATAGTTGCAATCTCTTTTGGTAAACCCCAGGTCAGCGGATGGTCTTCCAATAGCATAGTTCTCAGCAGGGCATTGGGGCAAAATAGCCCGGCCTTTTGCACCTGTTCGGTCAGGTCGCGGATCGGAAGTTGAAACTCCTCTTTCTCGTCTTTGCTGCGAACAATTTCCAGATTGCCAGTGAAGAGCGTGGTGGATCGGCCCCAGGAGATGATCAGCCCACCCCGGTCAAGGAAGGTCATGAGATTTTCCATGCCTTTCTTGCCGATGCCTTTGGTGAATTCCGGAGGATAATCGGTCACGTAATATTCCTCCCGCGCTTTGTATTTGCCTTCCATGAGGATGTTCTTGTCCTCGTCTGGAAAAATCATGATATCATAACTTTTCACCAGATCGGCTTTTTCGAAATCTCGGGGATGGATAACCGTGAAGGGAATGCCATAGGTGTCGAATAGGTAACGCGTCCAGCCCGCGTCCATGTCATGGAAAAAACTCTCCACCAGTGCGATGCGAGGCAGAGCTATCGGGCTGCTTTCCATGGTGATGGTCTCTTTTAGCATCAGTGGCGCCACTTTCATCTTTTGAATCAGCTCCTTGAGCGCGCCGGTCTGGCTATTGTAAATGATGAAGCTGCCTTTGGGCGCAGCAACACCATCGATCTTCACTGCGCTGGAAAGCCTTTCGGTGCGCAGACCCTGTTTCAGCGCCGTGAAGGCCGCTTTGAAGCTCTCATTGTGATTGCAATTGAATATGGCGGCGGCCAAAGTGCTCGGTAACGGCTGCTGCAAATCAAAGGCTCCGGTGAGCGGACGGAACTGCGATTCGAATTGTTCGGATCGACTATTAACCTCCACTGCCTGCAGCCCGCGATGTAATGGCAACGACCAACTGGTGACATCATACGGTTTAATGATTTCGCCGCCGGGGGTATAATGGCGCACCGGATAGGTTTGTTTCTCCATGACCTCTTTGATAAATGGTCGAAACGGCTGAGCCAGCGGCACTACCAGATCGCCTTTTTTAAAGCTGTAGTTGGCAAACGCAACATCTTCCGCCAGGCGAAACACGTTGACGCCATGCTCCTGCAGCAAGTTGGCCAATTCCACCCATTCGCTCACATCATGCTGGGCTGCCGGCAGCACATAATAGTATGGCGCCATAGTTTTGCCTTTCTGCACTTCCTGGCGACAAAGATCGTTGCGGAAGCGGAGAATTTCACTGCGGTGCAACGAGGCGGTTTTGAGCAACGACATGGTGGAAGCGATTTCATACGTCACCATATCACTCAGCCGCCACCAGCCACCGGGCCATGGCAATGGCATATTGATGCTCTTTTTATATTCTGATAATCCTTTGCCGCCAACTCGCAGCTCGTTGGGCTCGACATAGATCGGCGTGGCATCCTTGATGCTGGCCATTTCGGTTAGCATGCCAATTACATTTTTCCAGATACCGGTGGTGGTTGAACCTGGCCAATAGTCATCGAAAATATTGCTATGCGTAACGCCGGCCAATCCCTGCTCGGTCATGTCGGTGATCATATTGGCGCCAAAAATTTTGGTCCAATTCCAGATGCCAGCATCGACGTTTTCGGCGATCGGATCATGGGCCGGCGGCACAAAATAGCGGACGCCAGTGGAACCCATTTGGTGCTTCTCGACCATCACCTGGGGGAACCATTCCAGGCTGTAAATGCGGGAGATAGCCCGGGTATCTTCCTGGGTCAATGTAACGAAGTCCCGGTTATTATCATGCCCCACATACTTGTGGTACACTCCGGGCAAAGAACAGCCCTCGTACTTGGTGTCTTTGTATTGGCGATAATTTTGAATCACCAGATCCATCCCATCCGGATTGTGATTGGGTACCATCAGGTAAACCACGTCCTGCAGCCAGGTGAGTATCCGGGGATCGGTCGTAGTCGCCAATTGATGAGCAATGAGCGGCGCGGCCTGGGTTGGGCCAACTTCATCGGAGTGCATGGACAGCGTGGCCAGCAGAAAAACCTTGCCCTCGGCGACCATCCGGGCACGTTCGGTCTCCGGCAGGTCGGAATTCAGCGCGAGCTGGCGATTGATTTCCTTCAGCCGATCCAGATGGTTGATGTTTTCTTCGGACGACAGGAAGGCAATGTACATGGTGCGTCCCAGCGGCGACTTGCCGATCTCTACCAGTTTCAGCCGTGGCGATGCGGCATCTAACTTCTGGAGATAGCTAATCAGCTCCTCGTAATTGAACAGCATACGGTCCGTCCCCGGCTTAAAACCAAAATGCTGCTCCGGCGTAGGCAGTTCCGATGTCACCTGACTCATTGTTGGTGTAGAGCAAATTAATAGAACCAGCGCTAACCAGGTCAATGCGAACCAATGACTCATTTTGTCTCGTTTCATTTCCTCCTCCATGGTTGATGAAAAAATAGTTAAGTGTCCAGAATTGATGAATTTTTATGGATCAGTTTCCTTAGTCTGGTCGAATATTTTTTGTGGTTATTTCACTGCTGTCCAAAATCGCTAAAATTGGTAAAATTGATCCTCGCAAAATAGACCGTTGAAAGCAAATTTATTCGTTCGTCAAGATGCGGTCCTATTGCCATCGGTCCGCCAGTTGGTGGATTATATTTTGCCGTCCCAAATGGTAAAAGAGAAATCATATTTGGGACCAGAGTGTTCTTCAATAAGATAATAAGATTTCTGCTATCAAGTATTTTGTTATGTTGCTAAGGTTTTGATTAGCCGGACATACGAGACCCATTCAGAAAGCATTCTTAGCCTCAGTGTTTGATTTCCAAAATCCGTTTAGGGTTTAAATTAAAAGCGTCCGACTATTAAAAATAACATCCAGCTTAGCAGGATCAATTCCTGCTGGCTTTGACTATTTCTGCTTCTTGGGATGGAGTTAGCGTGATAACCCTAAAATGCTCCCGCATGAAATTATGAAATGATGTACCAGATTCAACAGGGTCCACAAGATTTGATCCATTCCCCTGGATGAAAAAAAACTGATTAACCTTAGTAATAAAGTCGACCCAGGACCGCCCGAAACTTATTATCTTATCGGGAATATTCCTTAAAAGAAAATTAAGTGAATAAGGTTTAGCATCGGATGATCATCTTAGGCTACTAAAGTTAATAAGGTCTAATGGATTTGGTCTATTAAAGCGAACTTTGGTAATTGAAATAAAATCGTATCCAACGAATTTAATTCATTCTCGCTTCGAATATTTCAGCAAGCTGTAAACCTTTTAATAACTCTACAAGAAATTAGGAAATGGTGTACTTGGTAACCAACCGAATCCGCTAACGATTGAACCTTATTCGCTTCTTATTGTATTTTGCTGTCTCAAATCCTCGATGAGAAATTCGGTTTGGGAAAAGAGTGCTGCTATCTCATTTTTTCCTTTTGCTCGGCGATTTGTTTCAACAGCGCTTCCAATTCGGTCTGTGCTTCGGCCCAGCGATTGTAGCAGGCTTGCAATTGCTCTCGAGTACGCTGATATTCAACGGGCAGGGTTTTTGCCCGTTCGCTGTTGTGATAGGTCTCGGGTTTGGCCAATTCGTCTTCAATCCTGGCTTGTTTTTGTTCCAATTCAGCAATGGTGGTTTCCAGGTTCGCAATTTCATTGGTTAATCGTCGGCGGTCCTGACTTACCGCCTGGCGGGCCGCGGCTTCCAGCCGTTTTTGCTCTTTGGTTTTTTTACTGCCGGCACCGGATTCTGATTGCTCTTGCTGCGCCACCAGAGTTATTGCCGGTTCAGCTTGACGGCGAGCCAGATAATCGGAATAGTTGCCCTCATACGAGCGAAGCTGATGGTTGTGGATTTCCACGACACGGTGCACAATCTTGTCCAGAAAATAGCGATCATGTGAGATGACCAACAAAGTGCCGGGATAATTGGCCAGAGCCTGCTCCAGCGCCTCTTTGGAGGCCATGTCCAGATGGTTGGTGGGTTCATCCATGATCAAAAAGTTCGCCGCCGACAGCAAGATCTTGGTCAGCGACACGCGAGCTTTTTCGCCGCCGGAGAGCACGTTGATTTTTTTGAAGACGTCATCACCGGTGAGTTGAAAAACTCCCAGAATGTCGCGGATTCTGGAAAAGTGCTCACTGGCCACGGTGGCAGCTACTTCATCAAAGGCCGTGGCTGCCAGATTGAGCGTATCAACCTGGTGTTGGGCATAGTAGCCAATTTTGGTTTTGGGACCGAGCCGTAGCATGCCCTGGGTCGGAGCAAGTTGACCGGCAATTAATCGGGTCAATGTTGTTTTGCCGGCGCCATTTACACCGACCAGCGCAATTTTTTCGCCCCGATAAATTTGGAGGTCGATATTTTCCAGAACCCAATCCAGTCCATAGCGAAACCACAGATTCTGGATCATCAACACATCCTGATAGCTCGGCTCGGCCACGGTGAGGCTAAAATTCAACCGCCGCGGGGGTGGTGGCAACTCAACCTGCTCGAGCTTTTCCAGCATTTTGATACGACTTTGCACCTGCGCGGCTTTGGTGGCTTTGTAGCGAAAGCGATTGATAAATCGCTCCTGGCGTTCCCGTTCGGCGCGCAATTCCTCCTGTTTCTTCTGAAGCTGCCGTTCCTTTTCCTCTTTCTTTCGTTCATAGAAATGGTAATTGCCCGGATAATGCTCCAGGCGGCCACGTTCCAGTTCATAAATTTCTTGCGCCAGGCGATCGATAAAAAAGCGATCATGGGAAACAATCACCATCGCGCCTGGGAAAGTAAGCAGATACTGTTCCAGCCACTCCAATGATGGCAGATCAAGATGATTGGTGGGCTCGTCCAGCAATAGCAGATCCGGGGTCTGGATCAGCAGGCGTGCCAGGTAGGCGCGCATGCGCCAGCCGCCGCTGAAAACTGATAGGGGCCGGGCGAAATCGGCCTCCGCAAATCCCAATCCTGACAGAATGCTCCTGGCCGTGGACTCCAACTGGTAACCCTGCAAAGCCTCGTAATGATGGGTTAAGTTACCCAGTTGTTGCAACAGGGTTTCGTGATCGCTATCAGTAGATTTTAAAGCTTCATGGATGTTAGCGATTCGTTGTTCGAGATCAATGATCTGGCGCTGACCCTCCAGGACAATGTCCAGCGCGCTTCCGCGGCCGACGGTGATCTCCTCCTGCGGAAGATAGCCGATGCGATAGTTGGATGGCTTGATGATGGTGCCTTGATAATCGGAAATTTCGCCGCTAATAATCCGAAACAGCGTGGTCTTGCCGGCACCGTTCGGCCCGATCAGTGCCGCCCGTTTATTCGGATGGATGACCCAATCAACTCCAGCCAGCAACTGGCGGGCACCGATAGCATAATGTAAGTTTCGAACTTGAAGCATGATGGTTGTAATATCAGAACTGGCCTGGTCAAATTAACTAATGATTGCTGCGGCGCCCCTTCTCGCCGAAATCAAAGGGACGTCATTGGCTTCAATTGATATAAGCGGTGGACGAAGCATGATTGCTCCATCGAATAAATCATTGCTTTCGTCCGGCCGGTCGTCTGGCTCTGGTGCGAGATGAGACTTTTTTAGCAACGCGCTTAAAAAAGATGTCATGCTGCTGCCTTCGCTCCGCGGCACTGCGCGCGACATGAAATTTTTCACCGGTCAGCGGATCGATGCCCGTGTAAAAGATGATCGAGGACAGGGTCATTGGCAGCGGAATAAATGCCTGCACTTGTTCGGGCAGAAATTCAAAGCGGGACAATATTTCGCGCACCATTTTTTTCATGTCCTCCAGGCGGGTGCCCGGATGGCAGGACATCAGATAGGGCAGCAGATGCTGTCGCTTGCCGAGAGATTCATTCCCTGTCCGATAGGTTCGGATGAATTCATCCAGGGAGACCAAAGGCGACTTGCGCATGGCCCGCAGTGTCGTCGAGTCGGTATGCTCCGGCGCAATCTTCAATTGACCGCTAACATGATGGGCTAGCAATTTTTTTAATAACTTTTTGGCAGCAGGGTCCCGCATAAACAGATCGTAGCGAATCCCCGAGCCCACGGTCACTTTTTTGACCCCTGGAATCTGGCGGGCCTGCTCCAGCAATTCAATCCAGGCGGCCGTACCAAATTCGAGATTGGGACATAGAGCCGGAAAGGTACAGCTCTCGCGTGGGCAGCGCCACTGGAGGCGACAGGAGAACGCATAATTGTTGGCCGAAGGGCCTCCAATGTCGGTAATATGTCCTTTGAAATTTGGGTCGGCTGCTAATTTTTGGGCCTCGCGCAAGACCGATGCCGGAGTGCGGCTGACAATTTTTTTCCCCTGGTGCAGTGTCAGCGAGCAGAATGAGCAGCCGGATACGCAGCCCCGATGAGCCGTGATGGAATGGCGGATCATTTCAAAGGCTGGAATCGATTGTTTATAAACTGGATGCGGCTGTCGCGCATAGGGCAGTTCATAAATTTCATCCAGCCGGCGAGAACTCATCTCGACCGGTGGATAATGAACCAAATAGCGTTTTCCCGCTGGCTGAGCTAAGATTTTATGCTGATGCTGATAAAATAGTCGATAGAACTCCAGCAGCGCGGCCGGCGAAGCCATGGCCTCTTCCTCCGGAGGCAGAATGACCGCGGCGGCTGGCGGAAGCTCTCTGGACATAATTGCCGTGCCCGGAATGCCACTCAGGGCTGCTTTTCCGGCCAATCGTTCGGCAATGGTGGCAATGGCCAGTTCACCCATGCCATACACGAGAATGTCGGCGCGACTATCCTCCAGAATGGAGCGACGGACGCTATCACTCCAAAAATCATAATGCACCACGCGGCGCATGGAGGCTTCGATGCCACCGATGACGAGGGGCACATCTTTGTAGACCGATTTGATCAGATTGCAGTAGACGATCACGGCTCGCTCCGGTTTGTGCCCCGCTTCACCCCCAGGGGCGTAGGGATCATCGCTGCGATAGCGCTTGAATGCCGTATAGCGCGACAGCATCGAATCTACATTGCCCGACGTGACGCCGAAAAAGAGCCGTGGCTTGCCGAAGACCGTTATCGCCGCTGGATTTTTCCAATCGGGCATAGCAATGATGCCCACGCGATAGCCCTGCTGCTCCAGCACCCGCCCTACAACGGCTACACCAAACGATGGATGATCGACATAAGCATCGCCAGTGACCAGCACAATGTCGACTTCTCCCTGCCAGTGGGGCGGCATTTCTTCGCGTGAAAGTGGTAAAAATTTGGTTGCCATAAGTCGAATTTTGAAATTATTTGCTATGAACAATTCAGACAGTCCCGGCTTCAAGGCACTCGCTTCCAATGATCCTGGCGAACTCGCTCGAACACATCATCGTAATGCGGTGCCATCTGGTGCCAGGAGAATCGTTCAACAATGGAAGCCCAGTTTTGTTTCCGAATTGCCCGGATATTTTGAATGGCCTGCCCCAATTTGATGGCCAGATCGTTTACATCATCATAGTAATTATCGGGAAATTTGTCCATGGGCACGATTTCCGGATAGCTCAATCGCCGCGGCAACAACGGATAACAGCCAGCATAAATGGCCTCGATGACGCTGATGCCGCCAAAATCGTGGTGCGAAGTAACCGGCAGGATATCGGCACTTCGCAACCAGGCGGCGTACTCTGCCTCATCCGAGGCAAAGCCATAGTGCAAGATGCGATCGCTCCATTTTGCACGCGCGGCTTCAAATTCGGTTGGCCGGTTGCGGAAATTTTGTCCCAAAATAATCAACTGGAAATCGATCCCGTTGGCAGCCACCAGGTCCAGAGCCTGAAAAAAATCGCCCGGGTTTTTGTCGTATTCCCAGCGATGGTTCCACAGAATCATGGCAGGCTGGTTTTGGTCTTTCGGAATCCTCGGCTGGCAGTGATCGAGCCGCTGCAAATCGATACCCAGGGGTAATACCTCACTTTTATTGGCGATTTCGGTCACCGTTTCCATTTCCTGATAATCGGGGAATTGTCGCAGCAGTCGTGGCAACTCGGCCAGGAATGATTGCCGATGATAGTACGAGTTAAAAAAAACCCGGTCCGCAGTCAAGGCGGAAACATAGTTGATAAAGCCGTAATCCAACTCTCGGCAGTGAATGACGTCACGGTCCGTAGCCTGCCAGGGATAGCTCAGTTGATTCTCGTGGCAATACATAACCAGTGGCAGATGGGCGGTTTGATGTCGTGTGAGTGCCAGAAACGCCGCGGCATCCAGCATGTCCGTTGCCAGCAATAGATCTGCCTGGTCTGATTGCGACCGAAATTGTCGGGTCAGGGTGATCGCGGCGCCGCGCATCCGCCATTTCCAGAATTGGCCGCTCATGGCGAATATTTGTATTTGATGGCGGCTATGTCGCTGATACCCGCTGGCCCAGGCGGCATGAGAACCGCTCCAATAGGGCTCGAGAATGACAATCTTCATTCAAGCACCTCATAAAATTGCCAACTCAGCGCCAATGGCACCGTGATGCCATGTTGCTCGACCAATTCCGGTTCGATCGTCTTCGCGACCGGAAAAAATGGGCCCCACCAGGCATCGCAACGGATCGGCCTGGGGCCTTGAAACCACCAGGTCCGATTTGGTGTGCGCTGAAGGCCATAGCAGCAAAACGCCTATCGATCCGATGGCCCTGGTTCGAAGGTCATCGCTGCGTTTCCGCTCTGCAGAGTCTTCAGATATTTTCGCATCTCGTGCACCATGGCTTCGCTGTGAGTGCCTTTATTGGTCTCCAGATCAATGTAGGTGGCACCGTTCATCAGCCCGACCATCTTGTGCAGATTCTCCGGTTCATGCAGAGAATCTTTGGAAGCGCCGACAATCAACGTGCGATAGGTGATGTTCGGCAGCAGCGGCCAGGCTTCCCAACGCCACAATTTCATCACGGCTTTTTTGAGTTTCCAGGGATCGGCGGCATCGATATTCCCGCAGTATTTTTGATATTGTTCATAATCACTTTTGATGTCGAGACGGAAGGTTTTCAGATACCATTTCACCAGAGGTTTGATCAACAAATACAGCGGCGGCGGAAAGAAAAAGATGATCACCTTCCCAAACCGAGGCACACGAAAAACAGCATTGGGGCCGATCAGCACCAGGCAGAGGGGCTCTTTTTTCAAAAAGCGACAGCCATCGAGAATTGCCGAGGCGCCCAGGGAACTGCCGAATAAGATGAACTGCCGTTCCTGAAATTGGAAGTGTTCCACCAGGGCAACAATGTCCTGGCCGATGTCTTCCACGCCATAGCCGACCGGACCGGTAACCTGGGAGGAAATTTTCTCCCGGGTTTCAACGTAGTAGACCTGGAAATCTCTGGTCATTTCCTGCAGCACTTTTTTCCAGGCCGAAAGAAGTGTGATCCAGCCAGCAACAAACAGCACCTTTGGATTGCTGGTTTCCTGTGCCGGTTTAAATGAGATTACTCGCAGAGAAACGTTTTCAGCCACCGGGATCATGGCTTCGGTTGCGGAACATCCCGGCGCACAGAATTCGCTCAAATTCTCCATTGCTCCCTCAGTGAATTTTGAATCCAGAATTCCCACAATATTTACGGTTAGGCCTGGCAACGATCAATTTTCGCCTCGCGCTCGGGCCAACCGTTCGGCTTGTTTGCGCACCTCCCGCATCACCCGCATCAAATTGCCACCCCAAATTTTCTGAATCTGTTTTTCGGAATAACCGCGGCGTACCAATTCCAGCGTGATATTGCCCATCTCGCTCACATCATAACAGCCAGTAACACCACCACCGCCATCAAAATCGGTGCCGATGCCCACATGGTCGATACCAGCAACCCGAACAATATGATCGATATGGTCGACCACATCCGCCACCGTCGCCAATTGCTGCGGAAATTGCTTATCCAGTGCCCGACGTTGTTGGCGTAGCTCCTGCTGCTCCGCGGCGGACATCTGATCCCAGAATCGATATTTTTCTCTCAATTGGGCAAAAGCCGAGTCTCGCTGCGGATTGGGTGCTTCGGGTTTGACGTACGCGCTCATGATGCACATTTGAATCACCCCACCATTTTGGGCCAATTTTACCAGTAGCTCGTCGCTCAGGTTACGGGGATGATCGCAAATCGCTCTGGCGCAGGAGTGGGATGCGATGACCGGCGCGCAGGATAATTGTACCACGTCGCGGAAGGCCTGGTCGGAGATATGCGAGACGTCGATCATCATGCCCACTCGATTCATCTCTGCCACTACCTCTTTCCCAAATTCGCTCAAGCCATTATGTTCCAGACTGTCGGTGGAGGAATCGCAAATATCGTTGTTGTTGGTGTGGCAAAGCGTCATGTAGCGAACCCCCAGGTCATAATATTTTTGGATCATGGTGAGATCATTGCCGATGGCGTAGCCATTTTCGATGCCTATAAAAATGGCGCGCTTGCCAGCCTTTGCCAGGCGATAGGCATCTTCTGGCGAAGCGGCCAGATTGGCCAGATCGGGATGCTGGCGGATACTGTCGTGAATAACGTGGATCGTGCGCAGCACCAGCGCTTTGGCTTTTTCATTGCCCGCAGCATCTCGAGGCCCCTGGCCCACAAAAGCGGCAAAAAATATCGCATCCAGGCCACCCTCTTTCATTCGTGGCAAATCGACTTTGCTGCCATCCTGGTGGGGATCGTGACGCTGGCTCAGGTTATATTCCGTCCGCAAAAAACGAAGCGGCGTGTCGCAGTGAGAATCCACGGTCAAAATGCGGTCGTGGATTTTGGCCGCTTTTGTGATCAATTGGGTATCTTTTTTTTCCTGAGAATAACTGTAAGATAACATTAGCAAGATCAGAAGCACCCCGGTACAACACTTTGTCTTGAACATGCGCTCTCCTGAATTAATGATGCTAGCAGCATACGTTATCGAGGCTGATCGCGTTAACTGCCGTTTCAAAAAAGAAAAGGGACTCATTTCAACTTTTGCCGGCGGCAACCAAATGACATCAGGGTGAAATTCCTGGAACCCGAAAGATCATCAATGCCTCCGCTCCCAAACGGCCTTGACTGCTAATTTCACGAATCGATTTGGTTGAAACTCAAATTAGCAAATCCGCCGGTCAGTTGGCAAGCTAATGACGGTATTAGAACCGCATAAACCGCATGAAACGGAAAAAGATGACTGGCTGATTTAATAGCAGCTATAATAAAACCATTTTTTTTAAATGTCAAGTGTTTTTTTGTAGCGGGCGCCAATGCCCCATTTGCCAGCAGTATACATGGTCGTTCGCATTTATTCTGAAACTATGGTTTCATCTGCCTGTCAGAAATTGATCAGCTATCTCCCCCACAAAATTTTCCCCCAATAGCAAGGTCAAGATCAACGACGGCGCGATCGGGTTACCTGCAAACTGATTTTGAATTTTGTAGGGCGTCGCACCGATAAGTGAATTTTGGCTGGCGAGAAATGAATCATATCCCGGTCGGTGACGAAAAAGTTGATAGTTGGTTAGGCAGACTTCGAAATGCAATCAAAAGCCCGGCATGTATGCATCTTACCATAGGATTTCTGGCGCTCTAATAGTTATAATTATAGTTCACTTGCCAGCGATTGAGCAGCAAATCCTTCGGGCAGCAGGAATTACAAAATAAAAAGCCTCAATCCCTCAGCGGGACTGAGGCCTGATTAACGTTTAAATCAGGGAAACGAGGTCATTTCGAGCGCGGTGCGGTATCTCTTGCTTAACGCTCAACAATCCGCTGCAACCCGATTTGGTACATTAAAAAATTGGCCCCGGTGAACATGAGCGAATTTTTTGATATAGCCCCACTATTTCACCAAAACCAATTTCCTGGACGCTTCAAAATCACCCGATTTGATTTTGTAGTAGTAAACTCCCGATTCTAATTTGGATGCATCGAATTGGAGCTGATAAGATCCAGCTACCTTGTATTCATTCAGCAGCACAGCAACCTCTTCGCCAAGCAAATTGTACAATTTTAGAGTTGTCATTCCAGCTTTGGGCAGGTCGTACTGAATGGTCGTTACCGGATTGAATGGATTGGGATAATTTTGAGCAAGCTGGTAGTCATTGGCAGGCATGTCGGCCGATGAACTTCTCACCCCGGTTCCCTGGATTACCGTAATTGGATTTTCCAATCGGAATGAATAATATTCTGGCTCAGTAAAATCGAGCGCTGCATTGGTTACGAAATAGCCAATTTCATACTTGCCAAGCGTGGTACCTACAGTCAACTCGATTTGGACGTCGATATAAGCCGTATCGGCTGCCTGGTAGTTGTATGGCGTATTGGCTTGATAGACCACCCATTGCATGTCGGCGCCACTGGATAAACGGGCTTCGAGCTCCTTAGTCCAGTAATCTACCTGACCGCCTGGATCGCCATCAGCACTATCGGGATGGAGAAAGCTGCATTCATCTGGACCGATATCGCCAGAGTATTTGACCGACTTGACGGTCCAATCATTCGGGATGAGCATTCCGATAATGCCATAGTGCGGATTCGCTTCTTTATCTTCGGTGCGAACCTGCAAGGCGACCGAAATCGTCTCACCAGTCTTGGCTGTGGTCGGTTGATCCACTTCCAGAATGGTGAAGCAGGCACTCAGCAATGGCAGAATGATGGCAGCGGCAATGACAAACAGCAGTTTTGTGGTGCTTAATTTCATGATTCTTCTCCCGGTTTTGGTTATACGATTGCTTTGAGACCAACTATGATTAATTTGCCAATCAGGAATTAAGGCGTCAGCCTTTTATCAATTTTTTTCCAATCACCTCCTTCGAAATTAACGAGAACAATTCATCACGCTCAGTCGCAAAGCCGCAACGTTTTGAAAGGTTTGAACTTCAAAGTTCGTTGCGCATTGCTGGAAATTTCGGATTTACGACTTAACAATTAGAGCGTATAATTGCTTTGCGTCCTGATCTGCCAACTGGCAGTTGAAATCCTCTATTATTTGGAACCAAATATTTTATCAGTTCGAATCCGCTTCTTCCGTATCACCCGTGTTCCATTTTGACTACGGCTTTGCGGCGTGAGGTTGAGCCAGTTTTCCAGCGTTAGAGATATTTTTCGATCGCTGCTATCAATTGGTGCTCCGATGGAATGATGCTGATGAATTCAGGAACATCATTGATCAAAATCGTCGGCAACTTGGTGATCCCCAATTCCCTCATCCGCTGCATCCCCTCCCTGGTTTTGATCAGGCTCTCCTGCCATTCAATCTGGCCAGGGAATAGTGGCGCTACCTTTTTCACCATCTCGACCATATACTGACAGGGCGAGCACGCCTGAGAATCATAGGTGACGATTTCGATGAAAATTTTTTTCGACATGACTTTTGCTTTTATTTTAGATAGAATAGTGAGTCGTGCTGCAAATTCCAAATTCCAACTTGCCAAGTTACAAATAAATTTCAATTACCAAATTTCAGTGGCCAAAACTTCTTCCCAAAAAAGCATAATCAGATTGGTAATTGAAAAAAGAAACTTCAAACAGCAGCAGGGAGAAGGCTGGAATGAAAGTCGCCACTCCATGCAAAATTTTCACTCCTTTGCATTATTGTCAACTGCCGACTGCCAACTGCCGACTGAAGACTGCCAACTGCCGACTGAAGACTGCCAACTGTCGACTGATCACTGCTCACTTTTCAAACCTGCCTTCTCAAATCTGATAAGAACGAACCGCCCTCGTAATCGCCTGCACATTTTCAATCGGCGTGGCAAACGGAATGTCGCAGCCTGGGCAGAGGAAGAAGCCTGTTTTCCCACCTGCATCGAGACAATCCCTGGCAACCTGATAATTTTCCTCGGGCGTGCCAAACAACATCACCGAGGCCAGGGGCAAATTTCCAGCAAAGCCCACTTTATTTTTTAAAGCGATTTCACGAGCATAGTTCAAATCGACATTTTCATCCACGCCAAAATAATGTGCCCCGATGGCGGCCATCTGTTCCACATTGCGAGTGGCATCGCCGCAGGCAAAGAAGCCCGATTTCTTGCCCAGGCGATGAATGGTCTCCAGAATGGGCTGATGAAATGGCGTCACAAATGTTTTAAAATGCTCGGCTGAAATTTGAGAGGTCAACGAATCCACCACGGTGATCACATCCACGCCTGTCTCGGCATAATAGCGAGCCGTGGCTTCGCAGACCTGGCTGGCAAAGGCCAATATTTTTTTGACCTCATCGGGATGGTCGTACATGTCGGTAAAAATCTTCACTCCCGCCAGATGGAGCATCAGCGTGAATGGGCCAGTGATCAATGCGAAGATGGCAATGCGATCGCCCAATTCCCGAACGATGGTTCGAGCCGCTGCCAGCGCCATGGGATATCGTCCCTGATCGGGGTTAGGGATTTTCAACTGATTCAGCTCGATTTTTTCCAGCACATGCCCGACGACAGCGGGTGGATTTTCATCCGACCAGGCGATCTCACAGCCCAGGGCCTCGGCTTCCAATTGGACATCGAACAGCGTGGGCAGACCATCGGGCTGGTACAACTCGTAGCCCTTCAAAACACCAGCGACCAGCGTATCGGCCTCAGTAAAAAGCCGCTTCGCATTCACCCCCAATAGCTGCGCCGCATGGGCCCCAACCCAGGGCACCCAGCCAATTCGATCGACGGGCTGCAATTCCAGCGTCCGCAAAATTCGCTCTTTTGAATTCATGCCATCCTTGAAGAAAAAAAATATTCTCCCACAGAAATGGAATGCCACAGAAATTGATTTGTGAAATTTTAATTCTGAGACCTTTCAATTCTGAGACCTGGTAATCAAAA
>CAZYNP010000001.1:1753-6856 GCA_964647995.1 uncultured Cytophagia bacterium | reverse complement strand
AAAAAAATCAAATTATTAATTCTGAGACCTTTCAATTCTGAGACCTGGTAATCAAAAGAACTTATTGGTCTCAGAAATAAAAGGACTCAGAAAAAATAAATTCTGTGGCCTTTCAATTCTGTGACCTGCTAATCAAAAAAGCTTATTGGTCTCAGAAACCAAAGGACTCAGAAAAAAAATCAAATTATTAATTCTGAGACCTTTCAATTCTGAGACCTGGTAATCAAAAAAAATTATTGGCCTCAGAAATGAAAGGACTCAGAAAAAATTAATTCTGCGACCTTTCATTTCTGAGACCATAAATTTGAATTCTTCTATCACCCAATTACCTAATTACCTAACCAGCTTCGCTCCAATCCAATTCCCTCCCTGCGCAAAATAGGGCAGCCAATCCTGCGTGCGAACCACCAACTTCAGCCGCTTGATACCAGCCACGGACACGCTAATTTCCTGTGGCTCAGAATTCACATCCATGACCCGACTGACGAACAGCTCATCGCCATCGCCATAGACGCCAAATTGGATTTTGGCGCCCTGATACTGCTCTTTCTTTAAATTGGAAAATGGATTCAAATCTGCCGAGACGATGGCCGAAAAATGCTGCCATTGGCCATCGAGGTGATAGAGCAATTCTGAATTGGGAAAAACGCCGATCCCTTTTGGGAATTTTTTTCCATTGAGCTGAAACGGATGGCCCCAGAAATTTCGATCCAGCTCGGGAACGCCCGTCCATTGGTTGACCGAATCGGGGTGGAAATCGCTCAAATAAACCCAAGCCCCGTTCGCTTCAGCCAGGCTCCGTGGCGCTAATTGGCGAGGCTTGATTTTTTCTCTCAGTCGCTGATCTCCCGCCCACTGATAGGCTTCATCAAGCTGCCAATCCTGATCGAAAAATCCACATAGCAGCGGCGTCCCGTCGATGGTCAAATTTCCCTGCCGAAGGTTGATCCCCATGGTGCGATCATCGAAAATGAGGTAATCGAATTCAGTCCCGATGCGCTTGATGATCTGCTGAGAGCCGCGATGGTGGATACCTCCCAGGACCATGACATATTTACTCTGATTCAGCGGATTGGGGTAGATCATGGCCAATCCGACATCCTGGCCCGAAAACCGCTTGTCCCCAACAATGATGGAATTGCGCTCGAATCGAATGAGCAGCGACTGGTTCACTTTTCTCACGATGGCGTTGGAGCGGGCATTGCCCAAAAGCAGCAAATTGAAATTCGCAATGTCCTCAGCGCTTAGATCGACGTCCTTTTTGATCCGACAGGAGCTATGCTGACACGATCGCCATTGCTCCACAAACGCCTGGGCCTCCCGCTGGTTCACGGTGGATTCGAGTTCGCTGCCGATCGTGCCATAGACCAGCATGAAGCCAGAATTATAGACATCAACCATCGGTCCTGCCAGCGTCGCATCCTTTTTCAATCGCCCCATCGAAGCGGAATCAGCCTGCGACCAGGCAACTATTTTTTGTGATGGCGCAAGCTGCGCTCGCAGGGTGAGCGTTCGAGCCTCGGGAATGGGCCCTTGATAGGCCAGTTGCCCATTTATTTTCAGCGCCAATGGAACGGCAATATTAAATAATTCCGCCGAAAAAGTCAAGCTAAATTCTGCCACATTATCGGTTTTCACTTCAACAACATTGGGCGAAGTGATTTCCGCTTCAATGGTGGCAAATTTCAGCAGATCGATGAAGCGATGGATGCTCACCCAATAGGCGGAGGCGTGTTTCAAACTGGCGGATTTATAAATCACTTTTTGGGGATTGGGATTTCGCTGCCTGTTTTCGAACCAATCATAAATTTCATAATCCATCGCTGGTGGGAATCCGCCATGAGCGGCCTCGGGATGCTCCACAAAGTTGATTTCATAACCCAGTTCTGTCAGCCGTTTCGCCATCTGGCGGCTTTGTTCGATGGGCACAATATCGTCCCGCACGCCATGATGGCAGAACACAGGCAGGTTCAGAGCGTTTTCCGCCAGCGGCAGGGCGCTCTGCTTTTCATAAATGAATTTCCGCCATGGCGGCATCGCTGCTGGCGCTGGCTTATTCCAGAACGCAAATTCGGTGGGACCCATAATTGGCGCAATAGCGGCAAAGCGATCGGGATAGCTCAAGCCGAGCCACCAGGTGCCAGCGCCGCCCATGGAACCGCCTGTCAAATAAATTCGATCTTCATCGATGGAATAAAGTCGTTTGACTTCATTCAAAACGGCCAGCACATCCTGCTCGCCGATATTTTGGTACATGGTGTTGCCCCGCCCGAAGGGATTGGCGAGAATATACCGCTCGCTGACCGTAGCATGAGGCATGAACACGGGCAGAAACAGATTCTCCTGCCAACTGGAAAAGCTCGGGTCATAACCATGCAAATTGATCACCAGCGGAAACGGCCTTTGTTCATCGTAATTTTCGGGCGCAAACAGGGCGTATCCCTGCAGGCTGCCGTCGATTTCCGAGTAATAGCCCCGCATAAACGTGCCGAGCTGGTGATGAAACGGCTGTTGGTTTTCTTTGAGCTGGATCAGATACAATTTTGCCTGCGCCAGATTTTTTCGAATGGACTCCCGATAAAAATGAAAATGATCGGGCGTTTCACAGTCGCTCAAGCTTCTCTGGATAGATAGCAGTTCCACCTCCAGATTGGCGAGATCGTTGATTTCAAACGTTGCGGTCGGCTGTCGCTTGAGCCCTTCCATGGTTTCTTTGAGCGCAGCCAAGTCCTGCCAAAATTTCTGCCGCTCATTTTTATCCGCTGCTGAAAAAATGGCCTCGATGATCTTTTCATTATTGGGTCGAACCAGCGACCTGACGGCTGAATCGGCTTTTATCCGATAAGCATAAATATTGAAATCATCGATCATCGTATAGGCCCCACCCGACTGAACCGAGGTGAAGGCGAAATTCATGTTTTGCGGCGCCAGCGGCTGCTCATCGCTGGCAATGGCATTGAAAGAATCAGGTTCATCGGCGAGCTCATTTTGCCAGATTTTCATTTTCAACCAAAGCGGCTGTTCGCCTGTGACCTCCAACCTGACCCATTGCCATTCATTGAAGCGAATTTGTCCTGGCACCGAAGTGAACAGCGGCCTGGGCAGTTTTCCCGCCAGATTTTTTAATATGCGAATCGTGCCATCCTTCGAGATCTCGAATTTATAGTTGTTCCAGCCCTGGGGACGGACATCGATGGTGAAAGCATAACTTTCTCCCGCCATCGGCCGATAGCGGAACAGGACAGCATAATCCCGATTGACAGTGGCGTGGTCGAATTTGGGCAGGGCCGAGTACATCTGCTGGGTGATATGGCTGCTATCGAGCGACACCAAAACGCCGTCCCGAATTTGCCAGACGCCCAAGCCCCAGACTTTCATGTCCAGCCATTTGTTGGCGGATGCGTTTTCAAAATTGTCGGAGAAAATGTCGCCTGGTGGAGGTTGCTGAGCTTTTATTGTATCGTTAAAAAACGATATGAAAAAGCATATTAAAATGACGGCGAAGATTCCTTTTTCCAAATTTGTTCCCATTAAAATTATGGATGATTTTATTTTCTAAAAAATGTTTGTTTCAACTTATTGTTGGAGGCGATACAGCTTTGTCATTGCGAGAAGCGCTGCGAGAAAGCAATCTTGTAATTCAACGGAGATGAAGCTATCTCGAAGCGCCCAAGAAATTACCTCTCCGCTAAATGGCATTTCCCAAAGGCTTCTGAATGAGCCAAATTCAGGGCACGTTTTGTGCCCTTTCATTTCTTAGCCTTGTCGTTCACGGCAAGGCGTTTTAAAGCTTTATCGGATAGCTCCCATACTCCTCTGCTGCTTCCAGCATCGCCCAGAGATTTTCCACGGGCACCTGGCTGTGAATGCAATTCGATGACGCCAGAATGAAACCGCCCCCAGGCGCAGCCACTCGGATGACTTCTTTGGTGGCCTGTTTCACTTCGGCGGGACTGCGATAGGACAGCAGCTCGGCGCAATCCACATTGCCACAGAGCGTCACTCGGTCGCCGTAATGGCGCTTCAATTCCCCAATGTCCATGCCCGCCACGGGTTCAATGGAATGAATCCCATCGATGCCGCACTCCAACAAAATCTGCCGCTCGATCACCTTATAATTTCCATCCAGATGCTTGATAAAGGGCTTGCCGTACTTGTGGCATTCAGCCGTGATCTGCTGGAGATAGGGCTTGACGAACAGTTCGAAATGTTTGGGCGAAAACATGGGCCCATTTTTGCCGCAGAAATCCATTCGACCATCGATGCCATCCACGCCACGCTCCAATTGGGCGGTGAGCAACGGGAAATTATTTTCATGCACGATATCGAGATAGGTTTTCACCAGTTCGGGATCGGTGACCATGGCTTCCAAAAAGATCGGCAGCCAGGATGAAAACGACGGCAGAAAAATATCGTAATGCCCCAGCACAAACATTCCCCTTGAATTATGAATGGCATAATCCAGCGCCTCGAACTGGGAATCATAGGGCTGGATCGGCTGCGGGCCACGTTTTTCCATCTCCCTGACCATTTTTTTGAAGCCGTCCATGCCTTCGTGCGTCAGGCTGGAATCCACTTCATAGTACAAATCTTCCTCGGGCAAATAGCGCATTATCGACCAATAGCCCTCGCCGATTTGATATTTCCATTCGTTCTCGCTCAGCGCCTGCGGCTTGAGGTCGTGCTCACCCTCGTGGGGATCGATTACCAGAATGTCGTATCCCAATCGGTCGTACAGCTCGATGGTATCTTCGATAAATTTTCGATAGAACTCACTCCGCCTGCCAGCCAGGATCATGTCGTTCCGCAGTTTGCCCATCACGTAGCCGCCCGTGCCCACCCAGCCGTCTCGCCCCAGTACCTTGCTCCCCACAGGCGAATTTACACATAGCTCGAATTTCGGGATGCGATCGGCTTCTTCGTGGTTCAATGCTTTTCGTACTCGTTCTTTTGATGTCATTTGTGAATCTCCAATAGTTTATTTATTTTCGATCGCCAATTTCGCTTACTGAATTCATTATTTAAATAGCACATTTAAAGGTTTTAAGTGCGAAATTTTCAATATCCTCTCCCACAGAATTGTCATCCCACAGAAAAATACAT
>CAZYNP010000001.1:0-1653 GCA_964647995.1 uncultured Cytophagia bacterium | reverse complement strand
AAAATTCTGTGGGATTTCGTTTCTGTGGGAGAAAATTTTTTAATCGGTTTGTATCATAGCCGTATGAGTGATTTTTGAACCTCAGCTAATCGGCGCAATTAGCGGTCACAGACAATTTTGATTGAAATTTTCTAACAGAACTGGGGTACCGATAATTCCGCTAACTGGATCAGCCATTTCTATAACACATCTAAAAGTTTTAGATGCGAAATTTTCAATATCCTCTCCCACAGAATTGTCATCCCACAGAAAAATACATAAAAAATTCTGTGGGATTTCGTTTCTGTGGGAGAAAATTTTTTAATCGGTTTGTATCTTAGCCTCATGAGTGATTTGTGAAGTTCGGATAATTGGCGTAATTAGCGGTCAAAAAAATTCTTGATCGATTTCATGTCGAATACAATTTTCAAGAACCTCGGAAAATAAATCCTCAGATCCTCGAAAACCTCCCACATCGCCTTTGAATTGGTCATGTAACTCACTACCAGCTCATTATCTGCCTCCGCCAATTCGGGATGGGCTTTGGCGGCGTAGCAGAAATAGTTAGGACTCCAGTCGATTTCGGGACAGTGATAAATAATTTTTGGCTCGCTAAACGGCCCATAAGGCGAATCCGACCACCGAACCGTGATCGGATGGGGGTGCTTCCAGGCATTGGCGACCAGCACATATTTGCCGAAACCAGGAACGAAAGTCACCGAAAATTCAGTAGTGAAATGCTCCAGCACAGGCTTCAATTGATGGATGTCCCTGTGCCAGTTGCCTGTTCCGCCATCCAGATATTCCCAATGATCCTGGTTATAAATTTCATTGGCCAGTTCAGGTTTTACCCTGGCGATGATCAAATGGATATCGGCATCATCCCAGCCGCTTTTCAAATTTCGGTAGCCGTAAATATAGACGTAATCATTGCTGACGAAGAAATTCGATCCGAAACTGCCGAGCGAGCGCTGGAACGGCAGCTTGTGGACATTCATTTTCCAATGATCAGGCGGATCATCGGGGTTTTCGATGCAGAAAATCTCATTGCCGATCTGGCGAAAGCCAAATACGTTTGCTGGATCGACGATCTGGATGCGGACACAAAAGACAAACAGTTTGGCTGCTACTCGAATCGCACTCAGTGGCCAGAGAAAGCCTGGCTCGTTTTCATTCACAAAAAATGCCCGATGCTGGCCATTGTGCTGATTCCAATAGAAATGCAGGGAATCAGTGTTGATCGTTTTCCCCTGTTGAATGGCAATAGAATTGTTGATGAGCCCAGCCCCTTCCCGAGACCAGCGATTTTTTTCTTGAATGAAGGAATCCCCAAACAGCCACAGCACTCGATCGTGAGCCAGCGGCAGACTGAAAGCGCAATCCCCGCCCAGCCAGCCGTTGCTGCCGTGTTGAAAAGAACGATCTATTTCAGGCGCTGGAATAACTTCGATTTTGATTTTATCAGGCATGAGAAATCGATCAAATAAATGAACAAAACAAATTCTCCCACAGAACCGCCAGTTGGCGGTCCGCCCTTCGGCGGAATGGAATGCCACCGAAATGGATTTTCAGCTTCTAATTTCCGAAACCTTTCATTTCTGAGACCAAAAAAGATCACTTACCCTTCCGAAGGTTCTGAATAAAAAGAATTGCTCCCATAGAACCGCCAGTTGG